>DAINQU010000004.1:0-16133 GCA_036742455.1 Steroidobacteraceae bacterium
ATGTCCGCTTCTCGCTAGAAAGACTCAAAGCGGACATGTCCAAATCGCCAGACCAAAGACTAGGACTGCCAACCGGCGGGAAACAGGTTCCGTGGACGAGGCCTACCGGCCTGTCGAACTCAATCCGATTGTGGTGCTCCCTAAACATGTACGGCATAATACCGTACAGAAACAGAATGGGAGTCTAGCCATGACAGCAACCGCACGCCTTGATATTCGACTGTCGGCGCGAGACCGGGAGCGGATTGATCGCGCGGCCGCCTTTGCTGGGCTTCCGCTTGCCACTTTCGTACGCACCGCGGTACTGCGGGAGGCCGATCGTACGGTCGCCGCGGAGACGACGGTGACACTCTCGCCGGACGAATCGCAACGCTTCTTGGCTGCACTCGAGAAGCCCTTTGCGCCGAACCTTGCGCTACAACGCGCGTTGAAAAAAGGAGACGCACTGGGAGTCTAAGGTGGCCCTCTCCGTTGAAGAACTCGACACTCGGCGGCATGACCGAGCGGGTTTCGATTGCGGGGTGGAAGTACTCGACCGCCATCTCAGGAACCTCGCAGCACAGCATCGCGCCAAGGGCATCGCAACCACGTTCGTGTTGGTCAATCCTGATCAACCGGGCCGAATTCTCGGCTACTACACGTTGAGCGCTGCGACATTGTCATTCGAGACGCTGACGGAAGCCGATCGCAAAGGATTGCCGGCGTACCCGATCCCGGCAGTGCGCATCGGACGCTTAGCAGGAGCGGCCTTTGCCCGCCGGCAAGGGATCGGTGAACTGCTTCTGCAGAACGCCATCAAGCGAATCCTGCAGGCCAGAAGCACCCTCGGCGTTTTCGCTGTCGTCGTCGAGGCCAAGGATGCCGCAGCCGAAGCTTTCTATCGAAAATACGGCTTTCGTCTGTGCGGTGAAGACACCCGACAGTTATACCTGCCACTTGGTGCCGGTTAAGCCTCGACATCGTGCGAGGCTCTCAAAAAAACCGGTCTTGATAGCGGCCACGAATTCGGACTGAAGCGCATAAGTTCGGTTATAGAACGAATATTAATCGTTTAATTCGATTTTCCGACGCCGCTCGACGGGGCGTCGAGGCCTAAGCGGATTCGGGACTATCAACCGAGTGGTACGCGGTTGACCGAGTGCTTTCGCGTACCGATGACGGGGCAGTTGCTAACGTGTTGGTGATTGGCCAATGTAAGTGCTGCTCCGAGTGACACCGAGGCCGCTTCGGCAAACCACGGGATCGTCGGAGCGAAGTGAACGCTGAGATCTCGTCGGCCCGTTCTCGCTCGAGGTGCAGTTATCCCCTCACCGGTCGGGGGGATTGGCGTTTCTCCAGGGTGCATTTTTTCGTAGGAGACGCTGGCAGCATGGTAAGCGAGGCACTGGCAACCGCCGCCAATTGGCAAATGGCACCCTACAACCGTTGGGCGTTTCAGAACGTTCGAGCCGTATTGCCGACGGTGATCGTTTCGCGCGATCCCGCTCTGGTGCGTCCCTTCGTGTCGTCGCTCCAAGATTTAGGCTCGCTGCCCTGCCCTACCGTTGGGCAAACGCCGACGGCGCTGACCGACGTCTTAAGTCAGACCTACGTAGACGGGTTTCTGGTACTGCAGAACGGCAATGTTCTGTTCGAGCAGTATTTCAATGGGCTGCAGCCCACTTCGACCCACATCATTATGTCGGTCTCAAAGTCCATGATCGGTAGTCTGATCGGTATGCTCGAGAGTCGGGGCGTACTCGACCTCGATCGGCCGTGCCGATTTTACGTCCCTGAACTGCGGCACAGTGATTACGGAGCGGTGACGCTCCGCGCGCTGCTCGATATGCGCAGCCGAATGCGTTACTCGGAAGACTATTCCGATCCGAATGCCGAGTTTTTCGACTTTGATGCCGCTTGCGGTTTACGGCCGTTGAGACAGGCAAACAGTATCGTCGGCATGCACACCTATCTCGCTGCCATGAAAAGCGACCCCCATGACTCCGGGGATTTTCAATACCGCAGTACCGACAGCGATGTGCTCGGCTGGGTTGCAGAGCGGGCCATGGGACAACCGTTGCAGCAACTCCTCTCCGAGTGCCTGTGGCGTCCAATGGGCGCTGAGACGAACGCCGATCTTATGACCGACACATTTGGCGCGCCGTTGGCGGACGGTGGGCTGTGCGTGACCTTGCGCGATCTCGCTCGTTTTGGTGAGTGTCAGCGGAACGACGGCCATGTAGGCGACCGTTCGGTGATTCCGTCCGGATGGGTGGCGGCCACGCGCGCCGGTGATCGCGAGACGTTTGCGAAATCACCCCAAGGGAGCGTATTCCCGAAGGGCGCCTACTCGCGACAGTGGTGGGCAGTCGACTCTGAGCGGGGAGTACAGATGGCGCTCGGCATACACGGTCAGACCATCTATATCGACAAACCGAACCGCCTCGTGTGTGTGCAACTCGCCTCTCAGCCGGAGCCGTTCAACCTTGAGCACCTGCTCAGCACGCTGTCGGTGTGCCGTACGCTGAGTCGAGAGTTGCGCGCCGCCCCATAGCGCCCCATGACGCGCTACGCGCGCCGTCATTGTTGGCGCTATAGGCGAGGCGAACGGATTACTTCTCGGCGTCTATGGCCGCCTGTACGCGACGATAGAACGCTTCGCGGGCATCCGGCTCGGGCCCGCTGTCGGCCCGTGGCCAGTCCGCATTGGAAGCGATCACGAGGTGACGTGCACGATCAATAAAGATGCCTTGGCCGTATATGCCTTGCGCGGCGACGGAACCGTCGTCGTAGGTCCACCAAAAGAAACCGTAGCCCATGCCGGCGACGCCGATCTCTTTGTGCTTCACGGTGGCTTCGGCGAACCAGTTGTCGGGGACGATCGGTTTTCCGTTGACCACGCCATTGGCCAAAACGAACTGTCCAAAACGGGCGTAATCGCGAATAGACGCTTGGATGCAGCAGCCTGCGATCTCCAATCCGGTCTTACTGAGCAGCCAGGTCGCCTTCCCTTCCATCCCTGCCGGTTCCCAGATTTTCTCCTGCAGATATTGAGAGAGTGATTTACCGGTTGCCGATGAGATCAGTACGCCGACGAGGTTCGTCTCGCCGGTGTTGTAGTTCCAGACTTCACCCGGTGGATGCGCGCGGGGCAATTTGCGCATGTAGCTCACGGTGGCATCCACGCCTGGGTCGGCCGGGGTGTCATTGAACCGTGAGACGTCGGAATTGACGTCCTCGTAGTCCTCGTTCCAACGCACGCCGGAACTCATGGTCAGCAATTGCTGAATCGTAACGTCGTCGTAGGCCGAGCCGCGCAGATCGGGGACGTACTGGCTGACCTTATCGTCCAGACTCTTGATCGATCCATCGCGAATCGCCGCGCCGACAAGGGTCGAAGTAAACGATTTGGCAACGGAGAAGCTACTCCACCGGCCCGTAGCGTCGAAGCCGAGTCCGTATCGTTCAAATCGAATCTTGCCGTCGTGGACGATGACGATGCCGGCGGCATGCTGAGAGGCCAGATAGGCATCGATGCCTGGAATCTCGAGCGGCTTTCCGGTAGGTAATGCCAACGGATGAGTGGATGCCGGTATGTCTCGCGAGCGGACGAGGAATGGCACGCGATCCATGGCCCGGAAGGCCGCGTCACGCTGCGTCTGAGACCATGTCAGGAGATCCGTATTGTGCGGAAACGTGGCTAAGAAGCCTCGGGTTTCCTTATCCAACAGACCAAACCAACAGGCTCCTGCGATGAGCAGGGAGCCGAGGGAGGCCAGTGCGACGGTTCGTTTCGTCATGGTCAGACAGTCCTGTGGTGGAAGCCCAAATGGCGTGATGTCTTAGTGAGCCCGTAGAGCTGCAGCGATTGCTCGGTCAGCCAGCGGCGCCATCGCAGCATATCCGGCGGCATTGGGGTGGACACCGTCCTCCGTGTACTCGGCACGTAATGCGCCTTTCGCATCCGCCAGCACGCTGTGGTAATCGACATACGTGAGACGTTCGCGCCGGGCGTATTCCTCGATCCAGCGATTGAGCGTGGCAATGGTCTGAGGGACCTGCACGACCGTAGACCAGCCGAATGCCGCGGCCGGCGGAATCGTGGCCAAAACAACGTGGATGTGGGCCGCGCGCGCCTGCTCCACCATCGACTGCAGATTGGCTTCAATCTGGGCTATCGACGTTGGGCCGCGGTTACCCGCGATGTCATTGGTCCCTGCCATGAGGTGTAGGACCGCGGGATGCAGGTCCAAGACATCTGCGCGGAAGCGCACGAGCATTTGCTCAGTCGTTTGGCCGCCGATTCCTCGATCCAGCTTGTCGGAATTGAAGAAACCCGGGACCAATTCCTTCCACGCTTCGGTGATGGAGTCACCCAGAAAAACGACGCGACGCGTGCTCGTCGGCGGCAACTGCGCGTTTTCAGGCTGATAGCGACAGCGCTGACCCCAATCGGCAGCAAGCCACTCTTTCATCCAGTTGCCGTACCAATCGCTGGAGGCTTTGTGAACGGCTGTCGGTTGCGTCGGCACGCCGTCGCAGGGATGGTCGGAGACCCCAATCTGAATCGACCCCAACGCCAATACAGATGCTGCATAGAGGCAGGTTGCCGCGGCTGCGATCGCTGTTCCGACGTTTCGGAAAATGACATGTCGTTGGTGAGGCATACGGTTCGCTTTATCCTCAGAGATTGAAATCGTCGGGCCTGAAAAGCTTTGTTGAGCTTGAGTCGAATGGATCGTAGCGTCAGACCGCACTCAGCCGCCGGGCACCTTCCCTCAGCGTTTCGTCATCCTTCGCAAAGCTCAGGCGAATGACGCCATGATCCGTGCCATCCGTGTAGAAGGCCGACAGTGGGATCGTCGCGACCCGAAAATCCCGGATCAGGCGTAGAACGAAGTCGCTATCGCGTTCGTCCGAAAAATGCCGGAACCGGGCCAGCATGAAGAAGGTTCCGGCACTCGGCAGCAGTTCGAATCGCGAGCCGGACAGCGCGTCTCGGAGGAGGTCCCGCTTGTGCTGGTAAAACGCCGCCAGACCCAGATAACTGTCCTCATTCGCGAGCGCTTCTGCGAAGGCGTACTGCATGGGTGTGTCGGCGGCAAACATCATGAACTGATGGATCTTCCGAACCTCTTCCATCAGGGCCGACGGCGCAAGGCAATAGCCGACCCGCCAACCCGTCACGTGGTAAGCCTTGCCGAAGGACGAGACGATCACGCTGCGCGCGGCGAGTTCCGGGTGGCAGGCCATGCTGTAGTGGCGGGCCGCATCGAACACCACATGTTCATAAACCTCGTCCGACAGTACGACGATGCGGGTCCCGCGGGTCAGTCTCGCCAACTGTTCCAAGTCGTCGGCGGTAAGAATCGTCGCCGTTGGGTTATGTGGCGTATTAATGATGATCATGCGGGTGCGTGGGGAGATCGCTGCGCCGACCGCGTCCCAATCAATCTGAAACCGATCGGGTGCTAACGGAATCGCGATCGGCGTTGCGCCTTGTAGGCGAACAGTGGGTGCGTAACTGTCAAAAGCCGGTTCGAAGTAGATCACCTCGTCGCCGGGGTGCACGAGCCCGCTAATCGCGCCATAGAGGGCTTGGCTTGCGCTGGCCATCACGGTGACGTCATCCTGCGCATCGTAAACCGCCCCCGTCATTCGTCGAAACTTCTCGACGATGGCTGCTTTTAGGGTCGGTAAGCCGGTCATCGGCGCGTATTGGTTATGCCCTGCCCGCATGGCCCGAACTGCGGACTCCACTAAGGTAGGATCGCACGCAAAGTTGGGCGCTCCCTGCGATAGGTTCAGTGCATCGTATTGGGCCGCCAATTGACCAATGACCGTGAATATTGTCGTCCCCACGTCCGGCAATTTCGATTCGGGAATCCAGAGACTGTCCATGGCGAGGATCCTGTGGAAATAAGGCACGTTGACAACCGGGCTAGACTATCAGTGATTACGTCTAGATGGGCTTCCGAGGGACGGCTCTGGAGTGTGGCCTCCTAGCCGGCGGACGGCCCCGCGTCGGAGGTGTGGTGGGATAGGAGTTACTGGCGTTATTCTCTAACCCGATATGCCGACGGCCTTCCACGTGCCGTCGATAATTTTTTTATCGTGTAAGGGGTTCGCTATGCAGTCAAAGTTACTCCGCGGTGCCGTTACGGCACTGTTGGCGTTTCCGTTGGTAGGCCTCGGTGCCACGCCCCCATCGGTCCCGCCCCGCTCCGGCTTGGACTTGAGTGGGTTCGACTGGACGGTTCGTCCTGCCGATGACCTGAACGCCTTTACCAACGGTCACTGGCTCAAGCAGACCGTGATCCCCGAGGACCGCGCGTCGGTGGGTACGTTTGATGCGCTCGAGCAGCGGTCCGAACAACAGTTGCATGCGCTGATCGATCAGATACTGGCGGGACCGGCCGCAGATCCGGATTCCGTGCGTATTGCGGCGCTGTATACGAGTTTCATGGACGAAGCGACCGTCGCCCAACGAGGACTGAAGCCGCTATCGGAACCGTTGCAACGGATCCAGCAGGTGCACAGCACGGCCGATCTCGTTCGGCTCTTTGCGGCGTTGGGCAATGAAAACGTGATGACGCCGATTGCCGCTACCGTGCATGCGGATCAGAAACAGCCGGATGCATACACGCTCGACCTCTCCCAGAGCGGACTCGGTCTGCCGGATCGCGACTATTACCTGAGTGACGACGAGACGCTGGTGAAAATGCGCGGGCAATACAAAAGTCACGTGGAGCGAATGCTCCAACGGGCCGGTTTGCCCCATGCGGCCGAGGCCGCCGCCGACGTGCTGTCCATCGAGACGCAGATTGCCAAGATTCAATGGTCACGGGTCGAGAACCGCGATCCGGTGAAGACCTACAACAAGGTGGCCGGCTCATACCTCCAGCAGTTGGCGCCGGGTCTGGACTGGCAGGCCTACTTCATGGCATTAGGGATTGCGGTACCGAGTACCGTCACGGTCTCGCAGCCCAGTTATTTGGAGGGCTTGAGCCGTGTATTTGCGGGCCAACCCGTGTCCGCCTGGAAAAACTACCTCCGGTGGCACCTGCTGTCGGCCTACGCGCCGTACCTTCCCAAGGCGTTCGACCAGGAGCACTTCGCCTTTTACGGCACGGTGCTGGAAGGGACGCCCGCCCAGAAGGAGCGGTGGCGCCGGGGTATCGCGCTGGTTGATCAGTCGGTGGGCGAGGCGCTCGGCCGTCGCTACGTGGAGGCGTATTTCCCACCGGAGAGTCGCTCCAAGGTGGAGCGCCTGGTACGCAATCTCATCGCGACCTATGCCGAGGACATCGACACGCTGGATTGGATGGGCCCGGCGACCAAGCAAGCCGCACACGCCAAGTTGGACGCCCTGATGCTCAAAATTGGCTACCCAGATCACTGGCGTGATTACAGCGCGTTACACCTCGACCGACACGACCTCGTCGGGAATGTGCGGCGGGCAGCGCTGTTCGAGTCTCAACGGAACCTCGCGAAACTAGGTCACACCGTTGATCGCACTGAGTGGGATATGACCCCGCCAACGATCAACGCTTATTACAACCCGGCATACAACGAAATCGTATTCCCCGCTGCAATTTTGCAACCGCCCTTCTTTGATCCCACTGCCGACGATGCCGTGAATTACGGTGCGGTCGGTGCGGTTATCGGCCATGAGATCAGCCACGGCTTTGACGACGAGGGGTCCCAGTTCGACGCGAAGGGAAACCTTACTAACTGGTGGACGGAAGCAGATCGTGCGGCGTTTACCTCGAAGGCAGAACGGCTCGTGGCCGAGTACAGCGCCTTTGAGCCGGTGCCGGGCTTTCACATTAACGGCCAACTGACGCTCGGTGAAAACATCGCCGATAACTCCGGCCTCACCATTGCCTACAAGGCGTATCAGCGCTCTTTAGCGGGGCAGACCGCGCCGATCATCGACGGGTTCACCGGTCCGCAGCGGTTCTATCTCGGCTTTGCGCAAGTGTGGCGTGAGAAAGCGCGTGACAACGTGACGATCGAATTGATCAAATCCGACCCGCACTCGATGCCGAGTTATCGGGTCATTGGTACGGTGCGCAATCAACCCGGTTACTTCGAGGCGTTTGACGTGAAGCCGGGCGATGCGGCGTATGTGGCGCCCAGCGACCGCGTTCAGATGTGGTGAACAGAAAAAAGCCCCCGAAGATGACTTCGGGGGCTTGTGACGACGCTGCCGTTATTTTGGAATTTTGTATTTGGCTTCTAGGCGGAAGCTGCGGCCAAACGGGTTGTAATTAAAGACGTTATACGGCTGATTCGTCAGGCCGTTATACGTATTGTCGGACGGCGGCATGGTGTTGCCGACGTTGATGATGGTTCCCGACACCTCAAGATTCGCTGACGCGGCATAGCGAACACTCACATTAAACAGCGTCCACGGAGCCAAGGTGCCTGCGCCGGCCGTGGCATACCCTTGTGCGTACAGGGTGGCGAGATTGTTCGGCGTACGTCCATTGCGTGTGAAATAGAGCGTGGAGCTGAACGGGCCTTTATCCCAGGTGACCGACCCATTGACCTTCGATTTGAATTCCGTACTCCAATACGGGTTCGCAAGGTCGTCGATAAACGGGTCGCCAGCGTATTGCTGATAGACGTGCTTGATCATATCGGTCCATGCCAGTTCGACATGGAAATCGCCGGCGACACCGGCATGCCATTGGTAATTGCCGGTCAAAGTGAACGCATCGACCGCTTCCTGCGACACGTTGACTTTCGGCGTGTAGACCTGGGTGATTTGCATCGTATTCGGGTCGCGTGTGACTTGCGCGAGCGCGGCAACACAGGTGGGTGAGTGAATGTCCAACTGTCCCAGTCGGCAAGACGCCTCGGTGCGCAACAGCTGGTCTACGCTTTGCTGGGACACTTCGTTATTGATCTTCCAGTGCAAGTAATCCAAATCAATGGACATCCGGGCCACCGGTGCCCAGACGAGCCCGGCATTCCAGACGTCCGCATTGATGGGCTGCAGATGGGTGTTACCCGACGTCTGACCGAAAACCGATCCGGACGGGAAAGGGCAATTGGCCAGATTCGACCCGGTGTAGCCGTTGATGCTGCACAAGTAATAGTCCGTTGCGCCCGTGTAGAAGCCGCTGAGACCCTGGAATTCGTCCGACAGCGTCGGTGCCTTAAACGCGGTTCCATAACGGAAGCGAGCGAGTACGGAGTTGACCGGACGGAACTCTACGCCCAAGTTGTACGTGGCCTTATCGACCGTATCGCCGGCGACTTTATAGGCGTCGTAACGCCCGGAGGCGTTGATCGTCACCATGTTGACCACCGGCAGTCGCAGTTCGGTCGTGACCGCAGAGCGGGTACGGTCACCGTACGATGCGCCCGACGAGGTGTAGCCGAAGAACTCGTTCGTGGCGAAACCCGAGTCGGGGATGTATTCCCACGCCTGGCGTCCACCTTCCACAACGACGGCAATGCCGGCATCGCCGCCGGGTAGCTTGAACAACGAACCGTTCGTCAGTTGTCCGCGGAACAACGTGTTCTCGGTTTGTGAGTGGTTATGGAAGTAGCCACTGAAGCTGGCAAATTGGCTCGGCGTGATCGGCTTATAAAATGACGCGTAATCCGGAGTAAAGGTTGATACGCCAAAGCCGTACGGATCCGGACCAAGGTTGGGCCCGAAGATCGGTGCGTAAAACGCCAATAATTGGTCGGTTAACTGAGTGAACGTATTCTCAGTCAGCTTTTGCTGATTAAAGGTGGCACTGACGTCGTACGACCAGCCGTGGCTGATTGCGCCTTTGGCGCCGACGGTTCCACGGAACAGGTCGGTTACGCTCGAACTGTCCGTCGCATTCAGGTCGCCGATTTCCTCCGGCGAAAAGATGTGCTGCATGTTGACCAAATCGTCAACGTGGGGATCGTAGTAGTAGCTGTATGCACTGTTGACGTAGGTCGTATTGAAGGAGCCCCCGCCATTTGAGTAGTACGTCTTGTCATGACTGACGAGGACGTCGGCATAGAGGCTGGCGTGAGAGTTCACATCAAACGTCGCGCGACCGTAGGCCTGCGTCGTTTCGTTGCCGTTGGCTAACGTGTAGTAACCGGCTTTCGTGGTGCCGCAGTATTGGCCGCGGTTCGGCCGCGAATACAGCTGTGCGGATCCGCCGAACTGTCCGCTCACGTTGGCGCAATTCGCGGGGTCGTCAAAATAATAGGTGTTGGTGTAGTTGCCGTTCGGGCCGAACAGTCCGTATACGAGCCAGTCCCGTTCAGCCGTTTGTGCCGATGTGCCGTTGGCAAAATAGTTGGATGTGATACCGCGCTGGTACCCCCATATCGGCAACGTGTTGTCGTATTGAACGCCGCCCATCAAATGCAATCGACCGACATCAAACCCGTCGGAAATTGAAAAAGTTTTCGAAATTCCGCCCCCGGTAGCACCGAAGCCGTATTTGGCGTCGGCCTCCAAGCCCTCGACTTTCTTTTTCAGAACAATATTGACGACACCCGCAATGGCGTCTGATCCGTACAACGAGGACTGCCCACCCGGCAAAATGTCGATATGGTCGACGAGTGACATCGGGATCCCGCCGATGCTCGTAAAGGTGTCCGTGCCGTTATACAAGGCCGGATAGTCGGAAAATGGGAGACCGTCGACGAGATACTTCACGTAGCTTGGGGATAACCCAAACATGCTGAGCGTCTTAGCGCCCTGCGTGAAGCCATAGGAAAATTGCGAGCCCTGAACGGAGCCGGTCGAAAACGCACTTTGCTGTAGTGCATCGGCAATGCTGGAGAAACCGCGCACCTGAAGATCGTCGGCAGTGATGACGGTGACCGGTGTCGCCGTCTCAATTTTCGATTGAGGAATCAGGGTGCCGGTGACAACAACCTCCTCGAGGCTGTCCGCTGGCGGGTTCGACCGGCTGGGGTCGGCGAGAACGCCTTGCGCGGCCAGCGCGAGCAGCATCGCGGTGTACAGGCGGTGCGGTGTCCTCACAAACGAATTCGAAAATCGGTTCATTGGGGTCTCCGAAGTTTTCGGGCAACGCGGCGAGATAATCCCGCCTTACGCATTCATCTATTCGTAACAGATTATTTGCGCGTGTTGCAACAATGAAACGATTGGCGCTGTACTGGACGTCGCGCGATTGGAGGGCTGATGGCGCGGAATAAGGCCCTTAAAAATAAAGGCTTACAAGCTAGCGATCGGAGGCTGAATGCCCGAGTGAATCGTTGGCTATTTGCAACGAAAAATCTCACGGCGCGCTAGCTATCGCCGAAGTCCAGCGGGCACCTCCGATGCCTTACGGCAGCATTTTGTAAATCTGGCCACCCTTCATGACAAATGGGACCGTCTTTAAAGTCTGAATGTCCGCGAGTGGATTTCCCTCGACGGCGATGATGTCGGCGTAGTACCCGGGTTTCAGTTGGCCAATCTGATCCGGCCAACCGAGGATTCGTGCCCCGTTAATCAGGTCGGCTTGCAGCACGGACGCGGGCGTCAGTCCATTTTGGACCATGAGCTCGAATTCGCGAGCCTGTGTACCGTGCTGGAACGGTCCCACATCCGAGCCGACGGCGAAGGGAATGCCGGCTCTGACCTGCTTGGCGAACTCCTTGAGCTTGTACTGATAGATGGCGGTGTTCGCAGCGTTCTCGGTCGCACTGGACGAATGGGTGGTGAAGTATTCGTACCATGTGAGCGTAGGAACCGCCGGTATCTGCTTTGCCTTCATGAGAGACATCGTCGCGTCGCTCAGCTGCAATGCATGGTCTATAGAAATCACGCCGGCCTCTGCCGCATAACCCGTGCCGGGTTCGCCGGTTGCATGCACGGCGACGACCGTTCCCATCCGAGCGGCCTCTTCCACCGCCGCTTTCAATTGTGCCGCGGTGTATTGAAACGGCGTATGCAGTGTCCCGTTGACGATTTCGTCCGGACCCGTTTCGTAGATTTTGGCGAAATCGGATCCTTCCTTGTGCTGCTGACGCATGACGCGAACGATCTCTTCGGAGCTGTTCGCGTAGTCCGCATTCGACGGTACATGGGCGCCCGGGTTGTAGGCGATCGCGTCTTCATGCCCACCCAAGATATCGATCGCGTTACCGGAAACGCGCAGCCGGGGTCCGGGGTAGACGCCGCGATTGATGGCATCTCGGACGGCGCTGTCAGCGGATGTAGCGCCTTCACTGCCCATATCGCGTTCGGCGGTGAATCCGGCATTCAGGTCATCCGCCGCTGCTTTGAGCGCAGAGATGGTTCGCGCCGGCACGGACTCTTGCACCGTCTGTAGGTCTTCCGCGCCGGGATGCAGGAACAAATGCACATGCGCATCGATGAGGCCAGGCATCAACGTGCGTTGTCCCAGATCAATCACGCGGGTACCGGTGGGGTGCGCGACGCTAGTGCCCACCTCGACGATTCTGTCATCGTCAATGCGAATTTCAGCTGGCGACACGAGTTTGCCGGCCGCCACGTCAAGGTAATGCGTCGCTTTGAGCACGATCGGCTCTGCAACGGCGGTGGCAGACACGGCACACGTGAGGACAGCGATGAGACGACGCACAGGCGACATAGCGGCTCCCGAATGAATCAACCTGACCGCACTGTAGCCGAAGGCGGTCGCGAGTGGACAGTCGGTCTCGGTAGAACGAGCAAGCCAGCCGGGACGCGCCCTAAATGAGTGCAAAGCGATCTGTACGGGCCCTGTCATGGTGCAATCATGGACAGGTATTGGACTTCTTTGTCATTTATGAGACAAATGATGACAAGGCTCAGTTGGCGTCCATGGCGCCGACCTCACACGATCGATCGTCATTCAGGAGGTTCACTAACTCATGGTCAATCAGCAATGGGAAGCGAATGCGATACAGTCATCGCGTACTCCGGTTTCCACCCACGTGACGCAGGTTCTGATGGCGACGCGTCGGCCGTGGCTCGCTTGTGTCGTTGGTGCGTCGGCGGCTGCGGTAATGACCTCTGTCGCGATCGCGAGCGACGTGAGTTCGTCGACTGCCGATGAATCGGGGCTGACCGAAATCGTCGTGACTGCCGAAAAGGTCAAATCAACGATTTTGGATACGCCGATTTCGATCTCTGCGGTTTCGGGTGCGCAATTGACGGCGGCGGGTATCACGAGCATCGAGTCGCTGGCACGGGACGTGCCGGGTTTGTCGATGCGCTCAGCCGGCCCCGGTTTAACGGAATACGAAGCGCGAGGACTCGCCTCCAATGGCGGCGCCGCTCCGACGGTGGGCTTCTATCTCGATGAAATCCCGCTTTCGCCGCCCGCCCTGTCGCAGTCCGGCAAAGTCGTTATTGACCCGAATCTGTACGACGTCGAGCGCGTGGAAGTCCTGCGCGGCCCACAAGGCACGCTCTACGGCTCAAGTTCGATGGGCGGCACGGTGAAGGTCGTGACGGCGCAGCCGAAACTGAACGTGTTCGAGGGCTCCGTTCAGGGCACGGTGTCCGACACAACGGGCGGTGGCGGTAATTACTCCGGCGCGTTCATGTTGAACATCCCGTTCGGCGATAAGTTGGCGCTGCGCGTGGTGGCGAGCGACTTGTATCGCAGTGGCTGGATCGACCTCGTCAATTTGGGTTCGAATTTCCCGTTCCCCACGACCGTACCGAATCAGTTCAGTCAGACGCTCTCGTCCGTGACGCCGGTGAGCGTGATCAAGGGCGCTAATGACGAGCGCCTCTGGGGTGGCCGCGCCACGATCCTGTTCCAACCCACGGATGACCTGTCGATTACCGCCATGGCATTCAAACAATCCATGGTCCTCGGGGGGTACGACTTGGTGGACGGCCAGCCCACGAGCCCGTCGCCGAGTGCAGTGTCCAATGCGCACTACAGTGCGTTTTCCTTCCGGGAAGGCGTGCACGACAGCATCAGCATTTTTGGCCTCACGATTAATGCGAATCTGGGGTTTGCCGATCTGACGAGTGCGACGTCGTACTTTGATCGTTTGGGTTGGCAGACCCAGGACGCCTCCGAGTCGGTGTATCTCGCGAACGGTGGCGGAACGCCATTGGTTCCGATTCCCTACTCGGAAGTCGATCCGTCGCGTCAGTTCACGCAGGAATTGCGACTCACCTCGCACGACGGCGGTGCACTGCATTGGGTCGCGGGGGCCTATTACAGCCATCTGCATTCGATTTGGAACGAAATCAGCAACAACGCCGCCTTACTCCCGTCGGGTGAGGCGCCGACTGCTCAGAATCTGTATTCGGATGCGTCGATCTTCACGTCCTACAATCCCTACGACGTCTCGCAATTTGCTCTTTTCGCGGACGGCTCGTACAAACTCACCGATAAGCTGAAACTCGCGGCCGGCGTGCGTTGGTACAAATACGCGAGCCGCCAAGATGAAGTGTCGTGGGGCTTCGACGGTCCGAATGCCAGCGAGGCCGCTGCTTTTGCGAATGCGACAACGACGCGTGCTGCCGATCGGGGCTTCAATCCGCGCGTGAATTTGTCGTACGAGCCGACGAAGGATCTCAATTTGTACGCCACGATTGCACGCGGCTTCCGGCCCGGTGGCGCGAACCAGATTCTGCCACCGCCCACGTCGCCGCCGTACTGTGCGCTACCGGGTCCGCTGAATTTCGGTCCGGATAGCGCTTGGAACTATGAGGTAGGTGAGAAAGCGAAGTTCCTAGACGGCCGCCTGTCGGTAAACGGGGATCTGTACTACATCAAGTGGCAAGGCGTTCAGCAGGTATACACGCTGTTGTGTGGCTATCAGTTCTACAACAACGCGGGCGACGGACGCGCGTTCGGTCCGGAACTCGAAGTGAGCGCAAAGCTTAACGACGAGTGGAGCGTGACCTTCTCAGGGGCCTATACCGATTCGAAGATCACGAGCCCGAGCGCCGATTACCTCACATACCTCACGACGCAGGCCATTGTGGCGCCGGGTTCCCATGCGTACTGTCAAACGGCACAGGGTTGCACGGCACCGATTCTGAACGTGGCGAAGGATACGGCGAGCCTCACGCTCACGTATTCGACCCTCGTCTGGGACGGTTACAAACTGACCGGTCGGCTCTCCGACAGTTACACCGGGTCGTCGACTGACGTGGCGTACTACTACGGGTACACGTTGCCAGGCTACAGCATCGCCAATGCGCGTCTGAGTCTGTCAAAAGACGCGTGGTCGGTGCACCTCTTCGTAGACAACCTGTCGAATACGAAGGCGCTCACCACGGCCAACAACACGAGCTTCCAGTTCAACATCCCCGAAGTGGTCCGTTACTCAACGAATCAACCGAGGACGGCGGGCTTGCAGGTCAACTACAAGTTCTGAACCTCAGGACACCCCGTGTCGGTGCCTGGCACCGACACGGGCAATCCTGTTCCGAGGGGGGGATTCCGTTCCCCCGCCCTCTTTCGGGATCAGAAGTAATCGGGCAACGGCGCCTGACCGAGGCTTGGTTTCCAACGTAAGATCGGCCACGCCAAGGCGATCCAGGCAAGCGTCACGTATGGCCAGCAGTTGTTCGGCCAATCCGGGACCGGATAGACATTACGGAACAGGACCCACGCCAATAAGACAGGGCCCATGCCACAGAGCGCCGCCCATGCGTAACGGCGTTCCCGCTGGGATTCAACCACTTCTGCGATACCCACACCGATGTAATCGAGCATGAGGGCGAGCACGGCGATGGTGCTGGTGTAGCTGTAAAAATTCCCGGGTCCCACAAAAGGGCCCCACACGACGAACGGCACGATGTTTAAGACCGCGGTCATCGCAATCGCTCGCGTCGGTGTGCCGTGCGTGGGATGCACGAAGGTCAGAGGCGGTGACAGTCCGGCACGGCTGAGCGCGTACAAAATGCGCCCTCCGGCGGCGATCGCACCGATGGTGCCGGAAAAACACGTCGTGGCCGCTGCGAAATCCAAGGCTACCGACAACCCGCTCGTCGCGTATTGCTTGGACAAGATGTCGAGAGGCGCCTCTGCGGTCGCCAGTTGATGGAGATGATCCATGCCAAAGCCGATGACTTCGCAAAACGACACGACCGTATAAAAGACGGCGCACAGCAACACCGACCCGAATACGGCGATGGGGATTGCGCGGCGTGGATTAATCGCCTCCTCGCCAAGCGTCGTGGCCCCCTCAAAGCCGGAAAACGACAGGACGCT
>DAINQU010000004.1:16233-188139 GCA_036742455.1 Steroidobacteraceae bacterium
TCGCCTCCTCGCCAAGCGTCGTGGCCCCCTCAAAGCCGGAAAACGACAGGACGCTGAAGACCATGCCAAACCCGAGTCCCTTCCAGCCGTCGAATTCAGCCGTCGGTTTGAGTGTGGACAGGAAAGTCTGACCGGTAGGGTGTACTTGACTGACGATCGCAATACACAGCGCCAAGATCGCGAGGATTGCGATGCCCTCAATCGCCAGCATGACGCGCCCTGCGAGGCGCATGTCTCGGTGCGCTAATGCCCACGCGATGCTCATGGCCGACAGACCGATCCAGAGCCATGCGAGTTCGGGTACAGGGACACCGAGGGTGCGTAGCGCCGCGGCACTAAAACTCCCGACCAGCGCCGCAAAACTGGTGCCAAACATTAGGTAGGAGAGATACAACGCCCACCCCGCTACAAAACCGATGCGAGGGCCAAAGGTGTGCGTGATGTAGGCGTAGGCTGAACCCGCGTTGGCAACCCGATGCGCGAACGCCATAAACGAGAGTGCGACCAGTCCCGTCGCAACGGCGGCAATCAGGAAGGCCAACGGAGCCGCGCGACCGGCTGCGCCGACGACGAGGGTGATATTGAAAGCCGCGGTGACTGTCGGCGCGACAATGGCGAGGGATAAGCCTAACGCTTCGACAAGGGTAAGCCGCTTTATCAGTGCCGTCATCGGTCCGTATCCGTAACAGTGGAAGCTCGATCATAGCCGTATCCGGTCGCCTGTCGCGCGCCGGTCAGCGCTTGCGTAGACTCCGGCTCAACACGGTTAGACGCGGAGACGTCGATGGCTGACTCGCCCCACTGGAAGACCGATTTTCGCACGCTCTACTATGCGGATGCGCCGGAGCCCGCCGATCCTGTCCTCGAACGCGGGAAGGTAGCGCTGCTCGTCATCGACATGCAGAACGTCTACCTACAGCGTCCCGACCCGACGACGCTGGACCCGCGCGCGCGGCGCGCCTACGACGCGTGGACGCCCTTTCACGAACGGATGCGCGGCCAGGTGATTCCGACGCTACGCCGGCTGATCGAACGATTTCGCAACGACGGGCACGAAGTACTGTACGCGCGCATCGCCTGCCACACGCGGGACGGCCGCGACCGTTCACTGTCACAGAAACTCCCAGGCTGGAACAACTTACTCCTGCCCAAAAATGAGTGGGAGTCGCAGGTGCTGCCGGAGTTGGCACCTGAGGGCGACGAGATCGTTGTCACGAAGACGACCGATTCGGCGCTGACCGGCACAAATTTGCGGTTGATCTTGACGAACCTGGGTGTTCAACACGTGGTCTGCGCGGGCATCTTTACGGACCAGTGCGTCGCATCCACGGTCCGTAGTCTGGCCGACGAGAGTTTTCAAGTGACGGTGATCCACGACGCGTGCGCCGCCGCGACCGACGAGCTCCATCGACAGGAGCTCGCCATCATCAACATGATCTATTGCAACGTAATGAGCGCGGACGACCTCATCGGTTACCTCCCCGACTAGGCGGTCCGGGAGGCGCCGAGGCGTTCAATTTCGGCCACCAGTTGGTCGGTGGTGATCTGGCGGCAGTAGCCGCGATTGTTGCGCAGCGACGTGTCCTGCCGCTCGGCCGACTGGGTCACGCAGGCGTCTGTAGCGACCGTCACCAGGTACCCGAGGTCGCAGGCATCCCGTACCGACGAATCCACACACTGATCGGTGAGTACGCCGACGATGATCAAATACCGAACACCCAGGTTACGGAGCACGTAATCAATATTGGTGGACATGAACACCGACGATGACGTCTTCGGGATAATAATCTCGTCGTCGCCCGGTCGTAGGTCATCGATCACTTTCGCGTCGTTGGAGCCCTTCGGCACATTGAATCCGGTGATCTTGTAATCGAGGGAACGATCACGGCCATCCTGAGTCAGGTTTTCGACGACGGTGTACATCACTTCGACGCCGTTTTGGCGGCAGACCTGTTGCAGACGCCGCATGTTCGGGACCCCGACACGATCCATTTGATCGAAGAAGTATCCGTAACGCGCCTCAATGGTGGCAGCGTCTAGACCCACGTATTCCCCACCCTCGCGGATGCAATTGAAGTTTTGGACATCGACATACAGGATCGCTGCAGCATCCAGCTCAATTTCAATCTCACGACTGGTGGGTGTCGGCAAACGCATCGTCAGACTCCTAAAATGGCGAGGCGCGCATTCATCAGCGCACGGGAAAGTCGATCGGCCCATTCCGCTTGACCGGACGCTGTCGTCACCAGGTCTTGACGGACCTCGATCTCGACGTGCAGCAGGCCTCGACGCTCGGCATGGACTGGAACGGTGTAGTCGGTCTCGTCACTGACGAAATACGGTTCGTTGTCGGCGACGATCAGGCCGGGTTCGGCGCGCAGGGCGTCCAGCACCGCCCCGGCAAAACGACGATCGCGGTTATACAAGATCGCTGCATGCATGGCGCGGCGGATGCCCTTGTACAAATCCGTCATGCTGTGCTGGCAGACGAGTATGGTTGCTCGCCCTGCGTCCCGGCGCTGATCAATTAGGTCCGCAATCCGCTGCTGATAGGGTCGAAAAATCTCCTCAGCTCGCGCGTGACGCGCGGGACCATCCAAGTTCTCGTTCCCCGGTATCGGCGTGTACTCACTGAGTGTCGGCATCGACGACGGCACCGACGGATCTCGATTGCAATCGATCACGAGTCGAGAGTAGTTCGTTGCGATGAGCGTTGCGTCCAGGCGCTCAGAGAGGCCCCGCGCAATGCCCAGAGCGCCGATATCCCAAGCGATATGGCGCTGCCGCTCGGATGCTGATACGCCGAGATCGCCGAGTGCGACCGGAATGCGATTCGCCGCATGGTCGACCGTGATGAGAAAGTCGGAGGAACCGTCCGTCCGCTCTTCGAGGAAAGGGGCCGGGTCGGCCGGGGTTAGCACGCGCACCGTAGGCTCCATCTCAGTAGACCGCCGTGTAACGGGCGCACACGTCGGCTTCGTCCAGACCGTGGAGTCCGGCGGCTTCGGCACGCTTGAACTGTATATAGCCGTCCCGCAGCCCCGCTCCTAACCACGCATCCGGTACGGTGGCCAGGTGGTCAAGCGCATCGTCCAACGACTGCGGCAGCGGCACGGGACGATGATCCGCTAAACGCGCCTGACGCCGAATACCGTCTAGACCGGCGCGGACCATGCCGGCCAATGTCAAATACGGATTCGCCGTAGCGTCCGCGACTCGAAACTCGACGTTAAATTGTCGAGCGCGATCGTCGGGATCCTGTGCATTGGTGGGCGCGATGCGTAACGCCGTGCCGCGATCCAGGTCGCCGATGTCGGCGTTCACCGGGGCCCACCGATTCGGCCGCAGGCGATAGTACGAGGCGACCGACGGTGTCGCGAGCGCGCACAACGCCGGCATCGCCTGCAGCAGGCCCGTGACAAAGGCCTCAGCGGTTGGCGCTAACTGCAGGGGCCCACTGGGATCGTGCATAACCGGACGATGGTCTCGATCGAGAAAGCTAAAGTGGATGTGCGTTCCATTGGCAACCCCGTTGGGATCGCCCATCGGCGCGAGACTGACCGAGTGTCCGTGGCGATAGGCGACGGATTTGAGCACCTCACGCACGATGACGGCTTCATCGGCAGCGCGCACTCCAATCACTGGCGCGGTCGTCACTTCAAATTGTTGCGGACCGTACTCTGCGAGAAAAGAATCCGGGGTGATCCCAGCCTCGCGCAGTCGAGCGAGCACATCGGAGCCGAAGGTGCCCTGCCGCCGTAGACCATCCAACTCGTAGGGCCGCCACGGTGCCGCCGGCACGCCGGTATACGTGAACTCTTGCTCGAACGTGGCGTAGAGGTGCCAACCGGTTTCCTGCTCAAGGTCGGCCAACGCGCGCCGCAGCGCGCCGCGCGGACAGTACTCCCACGGACGCCCGTCGAGGTCGTAGAAATCGCCGAGGTAATAGTGCTCTGCAGGTTCGCCGTCGGTGGTCAAGTACACGCGCGTCGACGGATCTGGAACGAGGAATACTTCCCCACGCGTACCAAACGTTGTCGTCTGGATCGGCCCGAAGGCACCCATGTAGAGATTGGTGGGCGACTGCCCCATTCCGCGTTGCAGTTTCGACGGCAATTCGTGCGCGGGAAAACTCTTACCCCGGTAATGACCGGACAGATCACTTGTACCGATAAACACGATCTCTTCGCGCATGATGTCTCGCCGGTGCAATCGCTCAACAGGAGGTCGTGTTATACCAAATCAAGACCGGCTAGGTACCGGTTCCACCCAACGACCGTATTCCCGGAGTAACGAGCAGAGCCGACCGTGGTCGATCGCCTTCAAGTACTGTCCCGGGGGCTTGTACGTCGGTACGGTTTCGGCGGCGACGAGCGCGTTTAATACAGCTTCTTCAACGGCCTCGACCGCTGCGGCATAGACCGCGTCGATGGCCGAGTCGTGCAGAAACTGAGCGCTGTAGAAACTGGGTTGCGGTTGGCCAATGGCCGGCTGAGGGCTCGGGTTCGCCGTGGACAGGGCCAAGAATATATCCCCCGAATAATGCCCACCCCGCGTGCCGGTGCGACCGAGTCCTAGCGCAGCGCGTTTAGCAACGCGTGTCAGTTGCGATGGCGAGAGCGGCAGGTCGGTCGCGAGGATCACAATAATGGATCCCATCTCGCCCACCGGCCCATCAAAGTCGATGCGGTCGTCGGTGTACAGCTCACCGACCGGCACACCGGCGATGACAAGATCCTCGCGCGTGCCAAAATTGGATTGCACCAAAGCGCCAAGCGTGTAGGTGGCCGCGTCCACGTCCAGTGTCCGTGAACTCGTTCCGGTGCCTCCTTTAAAGTCGTAGGTCTGCATACCCGTCCCACCGCCGACGTTGCCCTCGGCGATTGGACCGGTTTGGGCACTGGCGAGGGCCTCAAGGACGTGGTGTTCCTTGACATGACGTCCGCAAATATCGTTGACGAGACCGTCATAAGTTTCGGCGATCACGGGCATGGCCCACGCATGATGCCGCCGGAAATGATCGGGGTATTGGTCAATCATCCAGCCGACGGCGGCGTGATGCGCGACACCGACCGAGTGCGTGTTCGTGAGGCAGATGGGGCCCAGGAACCAACCGGCGTCCTGCACCCAATGGGTGCCGGTCATTTCGCCATTGCCGTTCAGGCTGAATTGACCCGCCCAGACCGGCACCGGTCCTTCATTCGGTGGACGCGTTTGAATGGCGGTAATGCCCGTGCAGATGGGCGCGCCCGCGTCGCTTATCGGGTTGCGCAACGTGCTGTAGCCCACCCGAATACCCGGAACGTCGGTGATGGTGTTCCAGCGCCCCGTTGTTCCGCGCAATGGGATACCCAAGTCTCGGGCTCTGGGCTTCTGGATGACGGCATTCGACATTCGATCTCTCCAAAGAAAAAATTGCGCGTATCAGCGACTCAATACCACTCTTCGGCCATTTGATAACACGTCGCGTCACGAGCGCTGACCACGGCAAGCCACGCATCGATCTTCGGTAGCTCGTACCGATAAAAGTAATGGCAGGTCTGTACGAGTCCGAGCAGATGGGCGGAGTTTCCGCTGTCCCCGGAGGCGAGGACGGTCTCGGCCGTCAGTGCGATATCCAGCCAGAGCCACGCCATCGTCAAATGGCCCACCGCTTCGAGGTAGGGCGTCGCGTTCGCCAACGCCGCTTCCGGTTCTGCCGTCGCCCAGGCAGCCCGAGTGGCCACGACCACCCGATCGATTGCCGAAGTCAGCGCATTCGCGTGTTCGGATAACGTTCCCTGA
Organism: Steroidobacteraceae bacterium; assembly: GCA_036742455.1. GTDB lineage: Bacteria > Pseudomonadota > Gammaproteobacteria > Steroidobacterales > Steroidobacteraceae > CAIKZZ01. Next base: position 22,018 of record DAINQU010000004.1, read on the forward strand.
GCGCGCGCCCGCGCCGCAGTGTGCTCCATCTGGCCGGTCAAGAGGCGCAGTCCTGCGCCGTCGGCCGTTCGCACTTTGCGGCCCAATAGATCCAATCCGTGGATACCGTGGGCGCCTTCGTGGATCATGTTGAGGCGTTGATCGCGCCAGTACTGTTCCACCGGAAAGTCGCGGGTGTAGCCGTAGCCACCGTGCACCTGGATCGCGAGACTGTTCGCCTCGAGCCCCCACTGGCTCGGCCAACTCTTCACGATTGGGGTCAGCATCTCGAGCAGAAGATGAGCCTCCGCTGCGGCCGGTGGCTCGGCGGTGCGAGCTTCATCGACCAGTCGAGCCGCGTAGAGAACGAGTGCGAGGGAACCTTCCGCATAGGCCTTTTGTGCGAGCAACATACGCCGCACGTCCGCGTGCTCGATGATGCGTACTTGAGGAAGGCTCGGGTCCTTGCCATGCGCACCGATTGGGCGGCCTTGTTTACGGATACGTGCGTAGTCGAGGCTTGCCTCAAAGCCGGCATACGCCAGCGACGCGGCGCCGAGGCCGACTGCGATGCGCGCTTCGTTCATCATATGGAACATGTAAGCGAGTCCTTGACCCGCCTCGCCGACGAGATAGCCGACCGCGCCGCTCTGGCCGTCGACCGGATAGTGACCCTCGCCGAAATTCAGCACCGTATTCGGCATGCCACGATATCCGCACTTATGGTTTAGGCCGGCTAAGACCACGTCATTGCGGGTCCCGGTCAGGCGTGCCTGCGTATCGACGAGCATGCGCGGCACGATAAACAGCGAGATGCCGCGAACGCCGGGAATCAATCGACCTTGGTCGTCCGGAATCTTTGCCAGTACCAGATGGACGATGTTTTCCGTCAGTGAGTGCTCGCCGTTCGAAATCCACATTTTTGCGCCGTGTATGCGGTAGCGTGGACCCAACGGATCGTGTGCCCCGTCGGTATCGGGCATCGCTCGAGTGGTGATATCCGATAGGCTCGACCCGGCTTGGGTCTCAGAAAGGCACATGGTGCCGGACCACCGCCCGGAGAGTTGCGTGCGTGCAAAGACCTCTCGCTGCAGTTCTGAGCCGTGCGCGAGCAGCAGATTGGCGTTGCCGGTGGTCAACATCGCGCCGCCACCGAGCCCGATACCCGCTTTGGCGAAAAATGCATTGGCAGCCGCCTCGATGACGTGGGGTAACTGCAATCCCCCCATCGCGTAGTCCTGCGTCGCAGCGACAAGTCCGGTGTCCCGGTAGGCTTGCGCGGTGGTATAGGCGGCTTCGGGCAACCAGACGCTCCCGTCTGCCATCATCCTCGGTTCTTCGAGATCCACAATTCGATTGAGGGGTGCAAAGACCTCTCGCGCGATCCGCTCGCAGCTGTCGAGTACGTCACTAAACGTCTCAGCCGTGTGATCGCGGTACCGGAGGCGCTCGGTGAGGCGATGGATCTGTAACCATTGATTGAGCAAGAAGTCGATCGTGCGACGCATGATGAAATCCAGAGCGAGGTGTCGGTATGGTAGTCCTCTGCGGCCCACGCGCCTACGGGCGTCGCTCTACCCGGGTGAGGACGACCGTACTGATACGGATTCGCCGCTGACCGTCGACCGGTAGTCTTGGGTCACCGACGTACATCCGTCGGCGGAGACCTTCCATGCAACCCTCCGATAAGCCGTCCCTGCGGACGAGCGACGACGCAATGATGGCGCGCGACCCGGTGTGTGGAATGCCGGTCGAGATAGCGACCGCGCGACACGTCCTCGTACAGAACGGTGTTACCTATCGCTTCTGCGGGGCCGGTTGCTTGGCACAGTTCCGGGCGCATCCTGCGCGGTATACCTCCGCCTCGCCCGGGCACCGAAGTGAACTCGCCACCGCATTACCGTCGGCCACAACCCCGTATACGTGCCCGATGCACCCGGCGGTGCGAGCCGCAGGTCCAGGAGTCTGTCCGTCCTGTGGGATGGCGCTGGAGTCGGTGCTACCGAACTTTCGGCAAACGGTTGAGAACGATGGCGCGGACATGCGCCGACGGTGTTTGCTGGCAGCTGGGTTGACCGCTTGCCTAATGACGTTTTCGATGTTGCCGATGGCGATGAGCATACCGCTATCGATGAGTACGGCTGCTGTGTGGGCGCAGTGGGTCTGCGCGACGCTGGTTGTCTTTGGCGCTGGTTCACCGTTGTGGATTCGCGCATGGCAGTCCGTTCGCCAACGCTCATTCAACATGTACACCCTCATCGGGCTCGGGGTTGCGGTCTCGTATCTGTCCAGCGCTGCAGTCATCGTGTATCCGGGGTGGGTACCGTCCGTCTTGCGAACGGAGCACGGAGCGTCGGAGGGATATTTCGATTCGGCCGCGATGATCGTGACGTTGGTGCTGCTCGGTCAGTGGTTAGAGTCGGCCGCTCGCGCTCGGAGCAGCGATGCGCTTCGGGAACTGTTGCGCTCGGCCCCGGCCACGGCGCGGCGTGTGTCGCCAACGGGACAGGAAACGGATATGCCGTTGGATCAAGTGCGGGTGGGTGACCGCCTCCGGGTACGGCCCGGTGAGCGAATACCGGTCGACGGTCGTTTGGTGGCGGGCGAGAGTGCGGTGGACGAATCCATGGTCTCCGGCGAGCCAATTCCCGTCGACAAGAACTCGGGCGACCTTGTGCACGCCGGCACCCTCAACGATTACGGTTCCTTCGTCATGGTGTCGGAACGGGTGGGCGTCGACACACTCGTGGCACGGATCGTGACAGCGGTGGCCGACGCCCAGCGTACGCGCGCTCCGATCCAATCGTTGGTGGATCGCGTCGCGGGGGTGTTTGTGCCTGCCGTCATGGCGTGTGCGGGGATAGCCGCGTTCGGTTGGTGGGCGTTCGGCCCTGAACCCCGACTGCTACATGGCCTGTCCGCAGCCGTGGCCGTTCTGTTAGTGGCCTGCCCGTGCGCGTTAGGGCTTGCGACACCCATGGCGATCATGGTCGGCATGGGTAGGGGGGCTCGGCTCGGTGTTTTGTTTCGCAATGCTGATGCGCTCCAGCGTTTGCACGACGTCGATACCCTCCTCGTGGACAAGACGGGTACGCTCACCGAAGGGCGTCCTCGGGTGGTCCGGCTGGAGCTCTACGGGGAGATTGCTGAAGCCGATATGGTCGCGTTGGCCGCAGCGGTCGAGCGTCACAGTGAACACCCACTGGCTCGTGCCATCGTCGAGTTTGGTTGCCATCAGGCGGTTCCCCGCTTAGCCGCGACGAATTTTCGGTCCTCTGCCGGCTCAGGCGCCGAAGCAGATATCCACGGACGGCACGTATGGGTCGGTCGTGAATCGGCGCGTTCGGCGCCCCGAGATCCTTCGGCCGACAGCGCTGCGACGGCCTGCACCCGCGTTCAGGTGGTGGTCGATGGAACGGCCCAGGGCGCGTTCCTAATGTCCGATCCTATCAAGGCGTCCGCCGCGGAGACCGTCGCGCGGTTACGGGCTCGTGGCATACAAACCATTATGGTGACTGGCGATGCGGAGGGGCCGGCGTGGGCGGTGGCCCATGCCTTGGGCATCGTCGAGGTGCATGCCGGCGCGGGTCCGGAACAGAAAGCCGAGCTTGCTCGGGGTCTGCGTGCGAGCGGGCGTTGCGTCGCGATGGCCGGCGATGGGATCAACGACGCCCCGGCGTTGGCCGCTGCCGACGTCGGCATCGCCATGGGCACCGGATCGGATGTTGCGATCGAGACGGGGTCCGTCACCCTGGTGAAGGGTGATCTGGGCACGATAGAGCGCGCCATTCGCCTCAGCGATCGCACGCAGGCGAATATCCGCCAGAATCTCGTGCTGGCGTTTGCGTATAACGTGCTGAGCATTCCGTTAGCCGCTGGGATTCTGTACCCCTTACGGGGATGGATGTTGAGTCCGATGGTAGCCGCTGCGGCGATGTCGCTTAGCTCGCTGGCCGTGATCCTCAATGCGTTGCGACTCCAGCGCGTTTCGCTGTGAGATCAGGGGTCTGTGTCGAGCTGCAAAATAGGATCAAAAAATGATCCTTAAAGAGTCGCCCGCCCCCTTGCTTTAGCTGTCATTCCGGGTAGAACTGTGGTCCCCTCAGGCGGCATTGAACACCGCGAGACTGGCCCAGCCTCATGCTCCGATTGCACTTTTCAAATCGACTCCCTGCGCTGACGGCGAAGCTCTTAAGTGAGCTGCAGGTATCCGAGCGCGGTGTATTCGACGTTGACGACATCATCGTGCCGAATCTGGCCGTCCGTCGCTCATTGCAATTGTCGATCGCGGCGTCTAACGGCATCTGCGCCAATGTGCAGTTCGACAACTTAGGGCGTTGGTTGTGGCGGATGGTGGCGCGTGTCATCCCGGACGTAGACACCGAATCCCCATTCCACCCCGCCAGCCTCGTCTGGCACGTGCTCTCGATCCTGAAGGACCCTGCCTTTACGGCCTCGCATCCCCGTCTGGTGCAGTATCTGGCTGGCGCGGACGACATCATGTGCTATGAGTTAGCGGCCAACATTGCGGGACTCTTTGATCAGTACATCACGTATCGCAGCGACTGGTTGGAAGAGTGGGCAGCGGGCACGGCATCGGTGCCAGCGCTGACTGGGGTCGCGGCAGCCGATGTGCTGTGGCAGTCCGCGCTGTGGCGTGCGCTGCTACAACGCTTGGACGCTGCAGACCGTCATCCGCGGCGTCGCTTTATTGAGGCGCTGCAGCGACCGGAGACGGCAGCGCAACTGCCGAAGGCTGTCCATATCGTTGCGCTACCGTCGATTTCACCACTGCACGTCGAGTGGCTGGCCGCATTGGCGCGACACCTGCACGTCCATCTCTACGTCCTCAATCCCTGTGCGGAATACTGGGCGCACATCGTGGACCGGCGTCAGCTCGTTCGATTGCGACTGCGTGGCGAGGATGCAGGACACGAGGTGGGCAATCCCTTGCTGGCCGCCTGGGCGGGGCCGACGCGGGAGTATTTCAGCGCACTGATCGACGTCTTCGGTGACAGTCAGGAGGACAGTGGTGATGACTACGTTGAGCCAACGGCACACACGCGGTTACACCGATTGCAGAACTCGATTCTGCATTTGGAAGATCTGCCACCGGGCTCCTTAGTCACGGAGGACCCGGATCGAAGCGTGGAAATTCATGTTTGCCACTCCATGGCGCGTCAACTGGAGGTGGTGACCGATCGATTGCTGAGTCTGTTCTCCGCCAAAGACGACGCCTCTGAAGCGATCCGGCCGTCGGACGTGCTGATTGCCGTTCCTGACCTCGAAGCGGCGGCCCCGCTCGTCGATGCCGTGTTTGCCGCCTTACCGGACCATCGGCGCATTCCGTACACGATCACCGGGCGCGCCCGCACGCAGACCGATACCGTGGCACGTACTGTGTGCGATTTGTTGACGGTGGCGGCGTCGCGACTGGAAGCCGACGCGGTCTGGGCCCTCCTCGATCGCCCCATGGTGGCCCGGCGCTTTGGCCTCGATGCAGACCGGTTAGAACCGATGCGCGATTGGATTGCTGCTTCGGGGTTCCGTTGGGGGCTCGATGATCGCCATTGCGCCCGGCTGCAAACCCGCGTTTCGCGCCGACACACCTTGGACGCGGGCATGGACCGCCTGTTTCTGGCGTACGCGTTGCCTGCCGGACACATGAGTCCTCTGTGGGACGAGTTGCTGCCGGCACCCGGGGTGCACGATCCCAATGGCGAGGATCTGGCCGCGCTAGACGCCTACGTTCACGTGTTGTCCGACTTCGTGCATGCGTGCGCGACCGAGCGCACGGCCGACGACTGGGCGCGGATAATGGACGCCGTCCTCGACAACCTCGTTACCCCATCGCCAGCGGGCGATGACATTGAAGACCTGACACAGACACGGGCAACGCTGCGTGAGCTCTTCACCGTGATGGCAAGGGCCGAACCGTTGGCGCTGCATCCGTTGTCGGTCGTGAAGGCTGCAATTGAGGGTGCGTTTGAGGATCCGGCGCGTGGCGGTGTCCCGAGCGGAGCCGTCACGGTGGCCGCGTTATCGAGCTTGAGGGGTCTCTCCTTCCGGGTCGTGTGCATTTTGGGCCTTGACGACGGCGTCTTCCCGCGCGCGAACCGCGCCGTGGATTTTGATCTGATGAACGCCGATAAGCGCCCTGGCGATCGGCAACGCCGCGCCGACGACCGAAATCTGTTTCTGGATTATGTGGTGGCTACTCGTGACGTCCTGCACCTGTCGTATACGGGTTTCAGCGACCGCACGAACGCCGTTCTGCCGCCCTCCGCGGTGCTCTCCGAACTGTTGGACGTGGTGGTGCCTGCCGGCGCCCCGCCCGGTCTCGTCGGGGATGAGCGGGCGCAGGCGTTACGTCGATCGCGCGATCGCATCGTCATCGAACACCCGCTTCAGCCGTTTTCGACGGCTCATTTCAATGCCGGTGACCCGCGACGCCTCAGTCACAACGCCGAACTGGCCAACGCCGTGCAGACTCGCCTCGCCACGGTTGCGTCTCTACCGCCACGAGTCGAAACCGACGACGATGCGGAAACGGGTGACGATGAGACCGTTGTGGACCCGCAGCGCCCCTTCTACGCCGAAGCACTGTCGGTACACCCCATGCCACGGGAACTGACGGTCGCCGACCTTGCACAGTTCTTTCGCAGTCCTGCGGCCTATTTTTTGGAACGGCGCTTGGGGATTACGCTGACGCGCGCGGTGGAGGATCTGCCCATTGAGGAGCCCCTGTTTCAGGATTGGGGCCGAGATCGGGACCTTGAGCAACGCGTGAGCCGCGCGGCGATCGCGGGCGAAGCCACCGAGCGCTTGCGCGCGTATATCGAGGCGAGCCCCGAAACTCCGTCGGGGGTGCTCGGTTCAACGGTGGCCCAAAGTGTGCTGGATCGTGCGTACGGTTTTGCAGAGCGGGTTCGACCGTATCAGGAGGGGCCGCCGTTGCCGGTGCACGAGGCGGTGCTGGAATTCACGATCGACGGATCTCCCGTTTCGCTCACCGGGATTTGGTCTGACCTACGGCCCGTCGGCCTCTTTCGGTACAGCCACCAGGCCTTCAGCGTGGCGACTCTGCTGGGTACCTGGATCGAACATCTGCTCCTGACGGCCGTGCCGCCGACGGGCTGGTCGGGACAAACCCACCATCTGTTTTACGGCGAGTTGGTACGGTTGGCACCGGTGCCGCAACCGTACGACCTCCTCAAGGGCCTGCTTGAGATGTATCAGACGGGACTACACGAGCCGCTGCATTTTTATCCCAAAACGTCCTTTGCGTACGCGTCGGCGGACCAGAATAAGCGGCAGAAGGAAGCCCGATCGACGTGGGCCGGGTCCATGTTCGGCGGAGCACGCGGCGAAAGTCTGGAGCCGGCGTATCAATTGACACTGAGGGGCGAGGCGGACCCCTTGGATGCCTCGTTTGAGTCGCTGTCGACACAGATACTGCAGCCGTTGATCGCGGCGATGCATCGGTCATCCCCATGAAGACGGAGCCGCTGGATTTAATCGGTGGGCCGCTCGATCAGGTCCGTCTCATCGAAGCGAGCGCGGGTACCGGTAAGACCTACGCGATCTGCTTGCTGTATTTGCGCCTGCTCATCGAACGTGCGGTTTCGGTGAAGCAAATACTGGTGGTGTCGTTTACGAAGGCCGCAACGGCCGAACTGCGGGAACGTATCCGCGCACGACTGAGCGGCGCACTCCATCGATTGCATCATCCCGAAGAGACGGAACCGGATGCCGCGTTGCGCGACCTGTTACTCCGTTACGGGATGGAAGGTCGTTCGTCGGCCAATCTGATCGCGATCATCGACGCCGCGATCGCCGATTTCGACGAGAGTGCGATTTACACCATTCACGGTTTTTGTAAGCGCGTGCTCGATGACGAGCCCTTCGTGACCGGCATGCCGCTCGAAATGGAGTTAGAGGCCGACGACGCGCTCATCCGGCATGCGGTGCTCCTTGACCTCTATCGGGAATGGCTCGCCGACCCGGTGGTGACACCGGCGGTCGCGACCCGAGTCTGGAAAGGGGATACGCTCAAGAAACTCGATCGGGAATTGCGCCGCTGGCTCTCAAAGCCGCGGGCCCTTCCGGTGTGGGATTCAACGACACCCCCCACGGTGCCCGTGTCTGTGGCCGACGAGCAGACCTATCAGGAGGCCCGTGACCTGTGGCGTCAGCACCGCGATGAGATTACAGCGCGCGTGATGCAGGGCCGCGGAAATTATCCGAAAAACACCTATTCGGAAGATGCGATTCGAGAATGTGCGGCCCAGTGGGATCAAGTCTTTGACGCCTCCACGATGACGACTGCGCAATTGCCTACGAAAGGCAACTATCTGGACCGGTTTTCTCGCTCAAAACTGAACGAGCCCAAGAAGCAGAAAGGTTGTGCGCCGATCGAGGATTATCCGTTCTTTGATTTGGCGGATCGGCTCTTGATGGCGTGGAGTGCTCGCGACGAGGAATTTGACCGAATTTGGAGCGCCCTGATTCGGCGCGTTGTTGAAATCGGTCCCGTGCGTGTTGCAGCGGCGAAGCGCCGCAATCGGACGCTCTCGTACGACGATCTCCTGAAGTCCGTTTACGATCGGCTCACCGGTCCCGCTGCTCAGGAATTGGCAGCGTCGCTCCGCACAAAATACCCCGTAGCACTGGTGGACGAATTTCAAGACACGGATCCGTTGCAGTACGGCGTTTTTTCGACGCTCTACGGGCAGACCGGGACGTTGTTCATGGTGGGCGATCCGAAGCAAGCGATTTACAGCTTTCGCAATGCGGATTTGAACGTTTACCTAGAGGCGGGTCGATCCGCCACGGCAGTCCACACGCTGAGTGACAATCAACGCTCGTCCGAGACGTATTTGACCGCGCTGAATGCCATATTCGGACTGAACCCGCGTGCGTTTTTGATAGACGATTTGAACTATCACACGTTGAGGTTAGGCGCGAAGCGGCGTCCCCCGTTTCGCGACGACGGTGCCGAGCGCGGCGCGTTACACGTCTGGACCTTGACCGAATCGGGCGATACCGAATGGCCCTCCTTAAGTGCGACCCGTCAGTCGGCCGCTCAGGCGACAGCCGCCGAAATCGCGCGCTTACTGTCGGACTCGGCACGCGGGCTCGTTCAGTACGACAACCGACCCTTGAGGGCTGGCGACATTGCTGTGATCGTACCGACCAAGGCGCGAGGACGTGAAGTACGGTCGCAATTGGCGGAACTCAACATCGGTGCGGTCGAAATTTCGCGCGCCAGCGTGTACGCCACCGACGAGGCGGAAGACATCGACCGCATTTTGGCGGCAGTGCTTGAGCCTACGCGTGTTGGGCTCGTGAAAGCGGCGCTCGCGACCGCCCTGTTGGGGTGTACGGCGAGCGGTATCGCGGCACTGGCCAGCGACGATCAGTCGTTGGTCGAACACGTGGAGCGTTTTGTCGTCTACCGAGACCTCTGGCACCGTCGCGGCGTGGGGGTGATGCTTCGACGCCTAATGGCAGAGTACGGCGTGGAGGAGCGAGTACTTACCGGACCGATGGGCGAACGCCGACTCACCAATCTGCGGCACCTGCTCGAGCTCATACACACCGCAGCGGAGGAACATCCGACGGCGGACGGGCTACACCGGTGGTTGCAGTCGGCGCGGGCTGAGGACTCCGCCGAGGAGGTCGCACAAATGCGGCTAGAGTCCGATCAGAACTTGATTCAGATCGTGTCCATTCATACCTCTAAGGGCCTCGAGTATCCGATCGTCTTTTGTCCGACCTTATGGGACGACTTTCTAAAGAACGATCGCGACCGTGGGGCGGCGTACGAGTACTTTGATCCGTCGCTTGGGTTTGTCATTGACTATCGCAGCGATGACACGTCTCTCGATTACGCGAAGCAGCGCGTGGCCTACGAGCGGCATGCGGAGCGCTTACGGCTGATTTACGTGGCACTCACGCGGGCCGTGCATCGCTGTTATCTGATTGCCGGAGCGTTCAAGTCCGGGAAGAGCATGCGCGCGGCCGGGCGCACGTCGCTGCAATGGTTGGTCACCCGGGGGGAAACGTTTGACGATCATCTGAAAAGCGACCGCACGAGCGCCGAGATCAACGCCGCGTGGTTGGATTTTGCGGCGCCTCTGTCTTGCGTTCGTTGCACACCGCTACCGCGCAGTGCCGGTGTTCCGCTCGTGGCGGACGCATCAAACGCATTCCCCATTGTGGCTGCACCGGTGCGGCGTCTGCCGGCCATCACCTGGCGCATGGGCAGCTACAGCGGGCTGATCCACGGCAGTGTGCACGAGGGCGGGGCCACCGATCGCGACGCACGCGCGCCGTCGATTGAGGGACCAATACCACCCGTCGACCTCGCAGACGAGGATATTTTGCGGTTCCCGCGCGGTGCACGCGCCGGAGAATGCGTGCACGCGGTGTTCGAGCATGCTGATTTCACAGACCCAAGCGCTTGGTCGGACGTTATTGCGGAGGCATTGCGGCAGCATCCGCCGGAGACCAGTGCTACAGCGACCCCGGTCGACTACCGCCCGCACCTACGCCGCATGTTGCATGACGTCGTGCAGACCGCGCTGCCGCGTGGCTTTGCGTTGGCGACGGTTCCGTCCGCGCGCCGATTGGTCGAGTGGGAGTTCACCCTGCCTGCGCACCAATTGGACCCCGGTCGTCTGGGTGCGTTGCTGGATGCCTACGGCTATCGCGTGCCTCAACTGCACTTCAGCGCGTTGACGGGCTACTTACGAGGATTCGTCGACCTTATCTTTGAACACGACAGCCGTTTCTATCTCGTGGACTGGAAGTCGAATTACCTCGGTGCGACGCCGGAAGCGTACGCGCCGGAGGCGGTCGAATCGGCGATGGTTTCGAACGGCTATCACTTGCAGCACTTACTGTACACCGTGGCGCTGCATCGTTATCTGAGCAACCGGGTGAGCGATTACAACTACGATCGACACGTCGGTGGCACGCTGTACCTCTTTGTTCGCGGGGTGCGACCGAGTTGGGGCAGCGCCGGTATTTATCACCGGGTTCCGGAACGATCGCTGATCGAGTCTCTCTCTGCGCTCTTGGGTGAGGGAGGAACAGACCGATGACTCCCGTGACGATGGATATCGCCGAGGCCTTTGCGGCACGTCTCGTCCAATGGGCGCGGCGCTGCGGATGTGCCGAACCGGACATCGCGGTCCTAGCCATGGCAGGCAGACGCGTCGCGCAGTTGACGGAACAAGGTCACGTGGGTGTTGCGTTGGACGAGATCGCCGCGCTCCTGCAACAACCGGAACACACCGTGCGCGACCTCTTGCTTGCCACGCCGTTCGTCGCGATCCCCACACAACGCTCTCACGCCATCATGGTCCTGGATGATGCAAATCGACTGTATTTGCATCGTTATTTCGATTATGAGGAACGACTTGCGCGTCGGATTGCGGTCGCGTTGCGTGCCGCGCCGCCGGTCGTGGGTGCCGCAGGCCCTTCCATGCTCGCTGAGCTATTTGGGACGGTGGTCGTCGACGGCGCGCAATGGCAGCGACTGGCGGCGGCACTGGCGTTGGGTCGTCGACTGGTTGTCATCAGTGGTGGGCCAGGCACGGGAAAGACGACGACGGTGGCACGACTGTTGGCGTGCCTCGTGGCGGAACAGCCCAACTGCCAGATCGCTTTGGCGGCGCCGACCGGTAAAGCGGCCGCACGACTGGGCACGGCCATCGTGGAGAAATCCGTTGGTATTCCGGAGGCCTTACGCGAGCGGTTGGCGCGTACGCCCACGACCGTTCACCGCTTGTTGGGTTTCGGGACGCGCGGTTTTCGCTATCACGCGGGCCACCGGCTGCCCTACGACGTCGTGGTCGTGGACGAGGCCTCGATGCTCGACGTGTCGTTGGCCACCCAATTGCTGGAAGCCATCCCCGACCATGCGCGGATCATTCTGCTCGGGGACCGAGAGCAATTGGAGGCGGTTGAGTCTGGCTCGGTGTTTGCGCAGTTGTGTTTGACACACGGTATGAGCGAGCGGACGCGCGAGGCGCTCTCGCGTTGGTCGGGCGTACCGGTCAGCGCGATCGACGCACCGGTTGACGATGACGATCCGCTGAAGGATTCGGTCATTTGGTTCACGCGGAACTATCGGTTCGGCCGCGATTCCGGCATCGGTCAACTCGCGTTGAGCGTTCAGGCCGGGGATGCGGCGCGGACCGTGCGGGCGTTAACAGCGCAGGACGTGGGTTTGGAGTGGATCGTCCCGACCGGCCGGCGCCTCACCGATGCGCTGGTGCAGCGTTTGCGGCGCGGCTACGCCGCGTATTACGCCGCCGCCGCGCAGTCCGATGTGGACGCATCGTCTCTGTTACGGATCTTCGACGACTTTCGGGTGTTGGCGGCAACGCGCGAGGGACCGTTGGGGGTACAGGCGATCAATGCTGTGTTGGCGACACCGATGCGGGACGCCGCGAAGGGCATGGAGAACGGTGCGTGGTATGTCGGACGACCCGTCTTGGTCACCCGTAACGACCCCGTATTGGGTCTGTATAACGGCGATATTGGCATCGCCTTACGGCACGGCGATTCGGGCCTGAGGGTGTGGTTTGCGAATGGCGAGCTCGGTGTCCGGTCATTTGCTCCATCACAATTGCCTCCACACGAAACGGCGTTTGCGATGACGGTACACAAATCGCAGGGATCCGAGTTCCGTCACGTGGCGGTGGTTTTACCGGACGAACAGTCGCCGGTTCTATCCCGAGAATTGCTCTACACCGGAATCACCCGCGCGCGGGACACCGTAATACTGGTCGGCCGGCAGCCGGCGATTGAGGCGGCCGTCCGACGTGCCGGCAATCGCTTGTCCGGGTTGCGCGATCGTATTCGCGAGCAGAGTGCTCGGCTCGGTGCACAGACGCCGCTGTGAGTGGCGCATCTGAATCCGTAGAAGCTCTGGTCCGCGCATTCACAGAGCGCACGCTGCCTCGAGAGCAATGGACGCACCGGGCGCACTTGGCGGTGGCGGTGAGCCTCATTCGTGAGCAAGGGTTGCCGGGAGCACTCACGGAAATGCCAGGACTGATTCAACGCTACAACGTGCAGTGCGGCGTTGCGAACAGCGATACGAGCGGTTATCACGCGACCCTCACAATCGCGTTTCTGCGCTGCGTTGCGGGGATGCTCGCGCACATCCCGCGTACGACGGATTTGGCGACTGTGGTCGATCTGGTGGCGCAGTCGCCGCTCGGCCAATCAGACTGGCCATTGCAGTATTGGAGCGCGGCTCGCCTCTGGTCGACCGAGGCGCGTCGGGCGTGGGTCGAACCGGATCTTCGTCCCAACCCGCTATTTTAATTGGGTCATCGGCCTCTGTATCTACGACTTTTGGCCTAAACGCGCCAATTATTCGACATACGGTCGGGTTCAGTCTCAGTGCAGACTCATTCTTCCAGACACGGGAGAACGATGATCATGGCGGATGTGAAGACGTTGGATATGCGAATTGAGAAACTGCAGGGTCAACTCGCGCGCATGCAAAAACGACGGCAGCGCGTGGCGCAACGAGAGCAGAAGATGGCCGATAAAGTTCGGCAGGACGAGGACAGCCGTCGCCGCGCCTTGGCGGGCGACCTGCTACTCGGCGCGGTGGCACGAGGTGAGGTGTCCGCGACTACCGTCGCGGGCTGGTGCGAGGTGTTGCAGATGGACGGCGGTCAGCGCCAGCTCTTGGGCGTCTGAACGGGCGTGGGGTGATGGGTGCAATCACATCACCCCCCTCTTGCGAGATTGCCTCAGACCAGAGCTTCAGTCGCGGTAGTGCGCGCGATGGCGCGAGTCGAGGCGTTGAGCCTCGACCGGTAATTCACCCAGTTGCAAGTAATAGGAACGATTCGACTCAGAGCCGTACCCTTCCATCGTGTCAGGATTGACGATGAGATGCTGCGTGAGCGACGACCAATAATGAAGTGTCCCCTTGCCTTGTTGCGCCAGGGTGGCTGCTATCTTTGCGAGTTCCGAAGGCTCCGGTTGCGCTTCCATTTCCAGTTCCACGCAATGTGGCGTGGCGGTGTCGTGCGCGTCGCAGGGGACCGTCCCGTCTAGCCGAAACGCAAATTGATGTTGAATGACCGCATTCGGTATGCCTTGCAGTGGCAGGGAGAGCGTCATCGTCATGTTCTGCCCCACCTTTAGCGTACTGCCGATCCAAATCGACGTGGTGAGCGCGTGATTCTCCGCCTCTTCATTTTCCATCGACGCTTTCGAAAATTTCGCGGCGAGGTACTTGGGTAGGTTCTTTTCTAAGTCGGCCCGCCGTGGACTGTCGGCAGCGACCTCTGATCGAACGAACGCGTCCGCGGCCTCGCGGATATGAGCGATAAATCCATCGTAGTTGCTGAACCCGATGAATGCACCGTCCGCCGCGATATCGATAGGCGGAATACTGGCGCCTACTTCCTGCACAAAATGCGCGAGATGCGCGTCGGCATCATCGTCGGAGAAGGCCGAGCGTGACTGGATCGAAACATCCTTGACGGTTTGCCGGAATCCACCGTCGCTACGCTTTTCGATCAGTTCTTGATGGCTCTGATCAAAGGTCTTGGCAACCGGTGCGCCGCTACTGTACGACGTCAACACGACGGTGGAGTCATCATCGATCGTGGCGGGATGCCACTGGAATCGGAACGTCACCGGCTTGTGTGCCGGCGCGGCGGGCAGCTTGTCGGCGGCGGCTTTGGCCCAGCTGGCAAGGATTTGGCGATTATCGTCACCGTCGGCTTGCAAGCCGTGCGCATCGTCCACGGCGATGGCAGATTCCAGATAGCCGACGGTGTCCTCGTCGTCCTGGAGCAAATGGCTGTAGTGCGCGACGTCAAAGCGCAAAAGGGCCTCACTGTCGTAGTCGTGTTGGCGTACTGCGACCTCGAGCCCTTGCAGCGCTTTGTCGCGCGCGTCTTCGGTTTCCCGGGTAAGGTCTTCGTCATTACCCGCGCATTGTCCCCGTCCGAACGCCAACGTAGCCTCCAGACGCCAGCGCTGTACCTCATGATGGGGCAACAACACGACATACGGGTTTTGCTCGTAGAGTGCCGCTTCGGCGGCGGCACGGGACTGGTGCTCCGCACAGTCCGATTCAA
The DNA here is from genome assembly GCA_036742455.1 of Steroidobacteraceae bacterium. GTDB lineage: Bacteria > Pseudomonadota > Gammaproteobacteria > Steroidobacterales > Steroidobacteraceae > CAIKZZ01. The sequence goes on from DAINQU010000004.1 coordinate 37,122, forward strand.
AAGCTTCGGCATAAGCCGCTGCACGGAGGCGGTGCAGGTCGATGCTGGCGGGAAAGTTGGGGCCTTGATCGCCAATGGCCGCCTGTTCGGCGTCTAGGGCCGCAAGTTTCTCGGCCAGCGTTTGCGCGGCGACGCCGCCGGCAACGCCCACACACAACCCAGTCACGACAACGGCGCGTTTAATCACTTGGCTTCCTCAACGGTGGTGCCCACGAGGCGGGCAATCGCGCCGAGGGTGGTTTGAGCGGCATTCAGGCCCAGTCGGAAATCGGCGTCGCTGAAGGTCGTGTAGAGATCCGTGGGCTGGTGCCAATGCGGATCGGAACCCGCGCCGATCTCTCGGCCTCGCTCATTCTCGCGCAGACTGATGGAGGGCACCAGATCCATGAACGGCACGCTGTCGGTGTTGGTCATGTGCGGCCCCACGGCCGCGGGATAGTCGGTGGCGTAGGCCTCGTTGGCCGCCTGAAAGGCGAACGCTAAGCGCATCGCGCCGTCCGATTGGCGGGAATGGGATTGGAATTCGATATTGACGTCGGCTTCTCGCCGTTGGGTGGCGGCGACGGTACCGTCCGCTGCTGGCATGCCGTGATCGAACAGCATCATGTCGTGCTGCACCATCCCAAGCCACCGCGGCTCGGGGTAGTGATGGGAGCCCGGTGGATCCTCCCGCCCCTGCAAGTCGCGCCGTTGAGCAACGTAGGCGTACGCACCGTCAAGGCCGGTTTCTTCGTTATTCCAGAAGACGAAACGAATGGAGCGGTCGGTGTGCACCGTCGGATCTGAGAAGAGCCGCGCCAATGCCAACACGATGGCTGACCCGGAGGCGTCGTCGTTGGCCGCTTCGCCCCACCCGTGGCCATCCATGTGCGCACCGACGATGTACATCTCGTCCGGGTGTCCGGTACCGATCTTGGTGCACATCACCTCTTGCCGCGGTCCCGGGGTGGATGGCTCCGCATTCAAGTGTCTCAGTTGAGCGTCGGGCTGCCGCGACGGGTCTTCGTTGACGCCGGTCGGCGCTTTCGGCCCACGGTAGCGACCACCCCCGACGGTGGGGTTGGGGACGTCGCCTTTGGGAGGACCGCTCGGGCGTTCCCGCGCTTTCGGGTCGAAGGTGTAGTTGAGGCGCGTGATGTCGCTGCAGCCGTAGGCACGAAGCTGGGACTCGAGCCAGTCGATCGCGGCCCGGTTCCGAGCGGTTCCTTCCCGGCGGTCGCCAAACCGGGTCAGCGCCAAGATGTCCTCTTTATAGTGTTCGAGATCGAGACGTTCGACCAACGACCGGATGGGGTCACGTGGGGAGTCTGCCTGGGCCAGCGCGGCTAAGCAGAGACACAAGGCCCCGGCGGGGAGGTGGCGTATCAACGGCAACATCGGTGGACTCCCGAGTAAAGACGAAATAGGACGGTACACCGAAGGGAGTGTCCGTGGCGATGTCGGCGCGCAAAACGAAGTTCAATTACCGAACAACGATTCTTCAAAAAATGTTTAAACGCAGGAACCATAACGATAAAAACTATAAAAACGTTAATAAAAAATTCGCATAAAACGCTATTGCATTGAGCTGAAAATGGCCCTTTTCATGCGCTTGGAAGTGATGCCGTCAACTCATGCTCCGTCTGGCCCTCGTCAGTGATGGATCGTCGAGACACTCTCTATAACCGACTGTTTCGCATGCACTCGTTCAGAGGCGCCATCCGGCGCCAGCGAGGCGCTATGCTCCGTCTAGTCGAATAATGAGATGAACCATGCGCCGCTACGTCACCGTTGATGTGTTCACGGATCAGCCGTTTTGTGGGAATCCCCTGGCCGTCGTGTTGGACGCTGACGGGCTGACGACGGCACAGATGCAAGCGATTGCCACCGAATTTAACTACTCGGAAACGACATTCGTCTTGCCGCCGCAGAACCCCGAGCACACCGCCGAGGTTCGGATCTTCACGCCGACGATGGAGGTCCCCTTCGCCGGTCACCCGAACGTGGGGACTGCGTTGGTGCTCGCGGGCGAATGGCAGGCAGCCGGACGCGCCCTCCCCTCCTCCTTTGTGTTCGAGGAACGGGCCGGACGGGTTCCCGTGCGCCTCCAGTGCGAGGACGGCCGTGCGATTGGGGCCGAGTTGACGGCGCCGCAGGCGTTGCAGGTCGGAGCAACGCTGAGCGCGGAGGACGCCGCGGCTGCCGTTGGACTGAGCGTGGCGTCCATCGTCACGGACACGCATCAGCCGGTGGTGGCGTCCGTCGGGCTGCCGTTCCTCATCGTCGAGGTGGCCTCGCGGGAGGCCCTGCGTCAGGCCATGGGCGATTACGCGATCCACGATCGCCTGTTGCGAGCGGTCGGCGCCGAGGGTGTGTATGCCTACGTGCGCGCGCCCGGCCGTTGCGCTCTGGATGCCCGGATGTTTGCGCCGCTGGATAAGGTGCCGGAGGACCCGGCGACGGGCAGCGCGACCGTTGCGGCCATTGCGCTCTTAGCCACCCTGGAGGGCGGCGACGGCGAATGTCAGTGGCCGGTCGTCCAAGGCGAGGACATGGGGCGCCGCTCGACGCTGTCCGGGCGCACGGTCATGGAGGCGGGCCAGCTGCGCTCCGTACACGTGGCGGGCGGCGCGGTTGAAGTAATGCGCGGCACGATCCGCGTGTAGTCTGGGGCTCTACGGTACGGAGGATGACGTCATGACGACATTATTGATCGGGCTCGTGGTGTTCTTGGGCATTCATTCCGTGGGCATCGTCGCATCGGGCTGGCGCGATACTATCGCCGAGCGCATCGGACTCGCTGCGTGGCGCGGCGTCTATTCGATCATCGCCTTGGTGGGCCTCATCCTGATCATTCGCGGGTATGCGGATGCCCGGCAGTCACCGGAGGTGCTGTGGATTGCGCCGCTGCCGTTACGGCATCTGGCCGCCGTGCTGCTGCTCCCGGTCTTTCCGGCCCTCATTGCCGCCTACCTACCCGGTCGGCTGCGAACGGTGTTGAAGCATCCGATGCTGGTCGCCGTCAAAGCATGGGCGTTGGCGCACCTTATGGTCGTGGGCACCCTCGCCTCCACGGTGATGTTCGGCGGGATATTGGCGTGGGCCGTGCTGGATCGAATCTCGCTGAAGCGTCGGGTGGTACGGCCCATTCGCTCGCTGCCCGAATCGCCGTGGAACGACGTGATCGCGATCGGTCTCGGTCTCGCGCTCTACGGGTTTTTCGTTCTGAAGGGGCACTGGCTCCTCATCGGCGTTGCCCCCTTCCCCGACTGACCCATCCCGTGTCGCTGACGTCGCCGACCGGTGGCGGCGTCAGCGGCAGTCTTGCAGTCGACGCCGTTGTCGGCCGGAGGCGTCAAAGTTGTCCGGCGAAAGCCACGCCTCGTACGCGGCCTTCAGCGCCGGCCACTCCCGGTCGAGGATTGAAAACCACGCCGTGTCGCGAGTACGGCCTTTGTAGACCATAGCTTGGCGGAAGATCCCCTCGAACTGGAACCCAAAGCGCTCAGCCGCGTGCCGAGAGGGCGCGTTCAGGGCGTCGCACTTCCATTCGAATCGGCGATAACCCAGTTCGTCGAAGACGCGGGACATGAACAGCGCCAGCAATTCGGTCGCCATGCGGGTGCGCTGCAGCAACGGGGAAAACGTCACGTGGCCGATCTCGATGGCCCCGTGGGTCGGGTCGATCCGCATGAGTGCCGCGTGACCGACGCCTTTGCCGGTGGACACGTCGATCACCGCATGGTGCAACGGGTCCGTGCTCGTTGCCATCTGTTCAATGCGCGCCGTCATGTCCTCGAGCGACTCCGGGCGCTCCACGAACAGATAGGTAAACGCGCGCCCGTCCGGCGCCAATTGAAAGGCGTCGTAAAGATCTTGCGCGTGATGGGCGCCGATCCGCTCCAGCCGACAGTACCGCCCGATTATCGGCGTTAAGGGTGGGAGTGGCCGGGGCGTGAAATCCGGCACGGGGCAACCGACGGGTTGCCCGTGCGCGTTGGTTCGCGTCGACGCGTCCGTCATGCCTGCGCGGCACCCGCTTTCGCCGCTTCTCGCTCTTCGCGGAACGAGTCGTAGGCAAGCATGAATGCGGCGGCCATCGTGGCGACCAGGTCGTCCGCCTCGTCTTCGCTCAGCGGCGACTGCGGCCACTCCGGATCGCTCGCGCCCGCAACCAAGGGAATGGACGGCATCAGGGCTTCCTCGCCCTCCTGCTCGGCATCGGCTTCCTCAGCGCTGAACAGTTCGTCCCAGCGCTCCGGCGCAAAGTCCATGCCGATTAAAAAGCCGATGGCCCATTCGCGGCCCAGCACGCCGTCCTCGGATCCCTCGAAAATGACCGGCGAGGGTCCGTCTTCGGACTCGACGGCGGATACGATCGAATTCCAGTGCTGCGTAAGTAGCTCCAGCGCTTCGTCTTTCTCGGTGACGTCGTCCAGCACGCTCGATTCCCCGATGCCGCCGCCGAATACGACAGGCAAATAATCGGAGGGCGCAACGATCTTGGGGCTCGCGATGAGCGCGCTGAAAAAGCCGTCGAGCGCTTCGAGGGACAGGGAATCCTGTTCGGAGTACTGGTCCAGAATCGCCGAGAGGCGGTCGAGCTGGTCCTGCGTGAGGCTAGTCGAGGTCGTGTCGTTCATCGGAATCTGCCGGTGGGAAGGTAGGGCGCACTCTACCGATGCCGCGTGTCGCCCGATAGCGCATTTTCGTACAAAGTTTCGAATGCGCTGTCCGGGAGTGACTCGGCCGTCGGCCGGAGGGTTATGTGTTGAGTCCCAGAGGGGATCCGCCCGAGGGCGCGGTTGCCCCGGTCGTGAGGCCGAGAAGGCTTGCTGGAGGAGCCTCTACCCGGCGCGCTGTCGGGCATTGCGAGGCCGAATTTTCTGGCATATGCTTAAGCATATGCCAATAGAATCAGACAGTAACGGAACTGGCGCTGTACGCTACGTTCGGTTGTTCCGGAACGGCCGGAACCAAGCGGTACGCATTCCGAGGGAATTTGAGTTCGATACGGACGAAGCCGTCTTGCGCCGCGAAGGCGATTCGCTGCTCCTGACCCCGGTCCGACCGAAGTCCCTCCTCGCCGCGCTGGCGCGGCTGGAGCGCCTTGATGAATCGTTCGTGCTCGTCGACGATCCAAAGCCGGAAACGGTCACGGTGTAACGATGGCCTATCTTCTGGACACCGGATTATTGACTGCACTCATTCGCGATCCGGCCGGTCCACTGGCGCGTCGAATTGCGGCGGTCGGCGAGCGTCAGGTGGCGACCTCGGCCATCATCGCGGGCGAACTCCGCTACGCGGTTGAAGGCAGAGGATCGGTACGGATGCGCTCGGCCGTGGAGCTGGTGCTGAATGGACTCGACATTTTGGCGCTCGAACCGGGCGTGGATCGTCATTATTGCGAGATCCGCCGGGACTTGGAGCGGTTAAGACTGCCCTTTGGGGCCAACGACCTGTGGATTGCGGCGCAAGCACGCTTTGGCGGACACATATTGGTCACGCCGGCGGATCGCGAATTCCGACGAATCAAAGGGTTGCTGGTCGAAAATTGGACCCTCGATGCGCACCTGGCGGTCGCCACCCCACCGTAGCCGTTCAACCGACATTAAGGCTGGCTGGCCAACACCCGCCCTCGGCACTCGCCGAAGCCGATTCCACGGAATCCGTCCCGTTCACAGCGCGCCCGCAACACCACCTCGTCACCGTCTTCGAGGAACGTTCGGGTTTCGCCATTCGGCAGTTGTAAGGGCTTTTTCCCGCCGTGGCTCAATTCCAGCAATGATCCGCCCTGCTCGGGCGCTGGACCCGATAACGTGCCGGTGCCGAGTAGATCGCCTGGCGAAAGATTGCACCCGTTGACGGTGTGGTGAGCGACCAGTTGACCGATCGTCCAGTAGGCGTCCTGACTGTTCGATTGACTGATGATGACGTCGTCGAGCCCATCGGCGCGCATGCGTGGCGTGGTGAGTGCGACGCACAGCCGAATATCCAGCGCACCCTCTCGCCGGTTCTGAAAGCTTTCCAAATAAGGCAGCGGTTCGGGATCGCCGACTGGCCGGGTGAAGGCGGCCCTATAGGGCGCGAGTGCCTCCAACGTGACGATCCACGGCGAGAGCGTCGTCGCGAAGTTCTTAGCCAAAAATGGCCCGAGCGGCTGGTACTCCCACCCTTGGATATCGCGCGCGCTCCAGTCATTCAGGAGCGTAATCCCGACCACGTGCGCTTCCGCGTCGTCGATGGCAACGCGCTGCCCCAGCGCATTACCGGGTCCGATCACTATGCCGAGCTCCAGTTCGTAGTCCAGGCGACGCGTCGGCGCGAGCATGGGCTCGTCGACGTGGGGTGGCTTCACTTGACCGAGCGGTCGGTGAAAGGCGGTGCCGGACGGAACTAACGACGAGGCCCGACCGTGGTAGCCAATGGGTACCCACTTGTAGTTGGGCAGCAGCGGGTTGTCGGGGCGGAACAAAGAGCCCACTGTCACGGCGTGGTGTATGCCCGAGTAGAAGTCCGTGTAATCGCGAGTGTCACACGGCAAGCCGAGTTCAACATCGGAGATGGCCCGCAGATGCGGTGCCAAGGCGGCCTGTTCGGCACTGCCCTGCCGAAGCGCTGCCGATAGGGCATGCCGAAGTGTTTGACGCGCCGATGCGCTGAGTTGCAGCACGTCGAGGATGTCGGGACTCGGGATAAAACCCGCGCCGCACAAGTCCAGCAGTTGATCACCGATGGCGATCGCGGCGCGCCAAGGTCCGGTCGACCCCCGCTCGCGCCAGCGACCGAACGGGAGGTTCTGAATCGGAAAATCCGTGTCGCTGCGGTTGGCGGATTCCACCCAACTGCGCAAGGTCGGGTCGTGCGTCGCGTCAATCACGGGGAGTGGCCTCGAACTCTTTGGCATGGGCAAATGCGCCGAGTTTGGGAGCGCGCTTAGTCCGCGACCATTCCGATAGCATCTCCCATTTTACCGCGTCGAGCTGTCGCTCGATCTCAGCCGCGTTCGGGTCGGGGCAGGCGATTTCGAGTCGATGCCCGTTGGGGTCGAAAAAGTAAATCGAGTGGAACGCGCCGTGATCCGTCACCCCTAAGACCGATACGCCGTTAGCCTCCAGATGCGCCTTAAACGACAGAAGCTCCTCGCGTGTATTGACCTTGAATGCCAGATGCTGAACCCAGGACGGCGTATTGGGATCGTGACCCATCTCGGGCTTGGTCGGTAATTCAAAGAAGGCGAGTACGTTGCCGTTGCCGGCATCCAAAAAGATGTGCATGTACGGATCCGGTTCCTTGGTTGACGGAACGCGGTCTTCGGCAAAGGCCAACAGATATTTCATGCCTAACATGCGCTCGTACCAGCGCACGGTCTCTTCGGCATCTTTGCAGCGATAGGCAACGTGGTGTATGCGGTCGATGTTCATGGTGTGGTTCCTGCGTCGGCCATTGAGCCATCTCGGGCGATGCGCAAGGCCTCGCGTAAGACGTCCAAATCACCGATGTGATTGGCCAGCACGAGGATAAGACGCGCGTTGACAGCAGCACTCTCCTCGTCCGAGAGGTTTCGGTGCGTCTCGATCAGCGCTTCGTAAAAATCGTCCCCGGGCGAATAATCGCGAACGTATCGTGTACCGGGCGCATGAAAATTTGGCGTAAGAGTGAGGGGCATGGCGGATCCTTAAGCCTGAGCGCAGGCACGCGCGACGGCCGAGCGAATGGCGTCGAGTTCGGTCGTGCGCCAACGTCCGGCCACATGCTGATCCGGTCGCAGCAGGTAGACCGTTCCGGGACGCGCGTCGTAGCGGTCACGTATCGCGTCGGTGATTTCGACGAGCAAGGTCTCCACCGGTATCGGGTCCGACTGCAGTGCCATGAGCCGCTGCAGCTCGGCACTGTAGTCACCGATCGACTCCGCGAACAGCAAAGCGGTAAACCCACGCGTGAGGCGCCGCAGTAACCAGCTGCCATCGGCCAGCGGTGCGTCCGCGGCGGGCGCACCCGGAACGAGGACGGTTTGAAATGCGTCGGTATCTGCGGAGTTGAGACTGGAATCGGTGTAAAAACTCGGCACCGAGAGTCGCCCGGAATTGACGAGGCGCTGCGCAAACGGACAGGTCTCCGCCAGCGTCAGCGCCGCATTACGGAAGAGACGGCTGACTGAGGACTTCGGGGTGATGAAATCGGTCGAGCGCGTCGAATTGAGAATGTTTTCATCCGCGGCAGCGGCACGTTCCTCGTGATAGCTATCGAGCAGTGACTCGGGTGCCTTACCTTGAATCACGAGGCTCAATTTCCAGCCGAGATTATCGGCGTCTTGGATCCCAGAATTCGCGCCGCGCGCACCGAACGGCGAAACCTGATGCGCTGCGTCGCCGATGAAGAGCGCTCGCCCATGACGGAATTGGCCCATCCGGCGGCATTGGAAGGTGTAGACACTCACCCACTCCAATTCGAACTCACGATCGTCGCCCAACATCGCTTGTATGCGGGGGATCACTCGTTCCGGTGTTTTCTCAAGCTCCGGATCCGCGTCCCAGCCGAGCTGAAAATCGATGCGCCAGACATCGTCCGCTTGGCGATGCAGCAAAACCGATTGATTCGGATGAAACGGCGGATCAAACCAGAACCAACGTTCCGGGGGAAAGCCGGCCTTCATGACGACGTCTGCAATCAGGAAACGGTCGTGGAACACCTGCCCGTCAATGTCATGTCCGAGCGCTCGACGGATCGGGCTGCGCGCACCGTCCGCGGCCACGAGCCAATCAGATGTCAGTGTGTAAACCCCATCGGGGCTTTCAATTTCGAGATGCGCGCTGTCAGCGCGTACGGTTACGCCGCGCACCTTCTGGCGAAAGCGGAGGTCGACGCCGAGCTCCAGCGCTCGCTCGACGAGGTATTCCTCGAGGTAGTACTGCTGGAGGTTCACCATGCCCGGTCGTTCGTGGTCAGGCTCTGGGACCAGATTGAAGCGATACACCTCGTTGTCACGGAAAAAGGTTCTGCCGACGTTCCACGACACGCCCTTGGCGAGCACACGATCGCCTACCCCGAGGCGATCCAGTATCTCTAAGGTGCGCTTGGCGTAGCAGACGCCCCGCGAGCCGACAGAGACCGTGTCATCTTCGTCCACCACCACCACGGGAATGTTTTTCAGGCGCAGGTCGATCGCCGCACTTAAGCCCACGGGACCTGCGCCAACGATCACGACCGGATAGCGTTGGTTTGGGCGTTCAAAATCCGGTGGACGCCGGTAGGCATACCGCGGATACGTGTAGGTACTCAGCATCGCGAGGGGCCCCTGCGGTGATGATCAGGTTTCCAGAGCTTTCCACATGTCGATATCGCGCTCTGCCGTCCAAATGCGTGGATCTCGGTACGCCGTCGCTTCGTCGTACGCCCGGGTCACGTCAAACGGCATGCAGTGGTCGAAGATGACCCAATGACCGTATTTCGGGCGCAATTCGGCCATGACTTCTTGGTACGTGGTCTTAAGATCCTTGCCCGCGGCGGCCCGCTCTTTGACGCCGCTGTAGACGTCGGCGATGAAGTTACGGGTGCCGTCGATGCCGGACGCAACCGCCGAAGGATCTTTCAGTGCCGCCCCACGACCCGGGACGAGCTGCGCCGGTTGCAGCGCCGCCACCGCGTCGAGCGTCGCCGGCCAGTCGCTGAAATAGGCGTCACCGGCGTACGGGGTGGCGTCGAACTCCACGAGGTCGCCCGAGAACAAAATGCGATCTTTGGGCAACCACACGACGGTATCGCCCTTGGTGTGTCCGCGGCCCAACTGCAAGATTTGCACTTCAAGCGAGCCCATCCAAAGCGTCATCTTTTGCTCGAAGACAATCGTCGGCCAGGTTAGGCCGGGGATGGACTCGACGGCCCGGAACAGGCGGGGGAACCGTTCGATTTCGCTCTTCATGTCGAACGCGCCGCGCTCGACGATGAGATCGTAAGTATCGCGACTGGCGATGATTTCGCTGGCGCCATAGGCGACGGCGCCCAGCACCCGAACGGCATGGTAGTGCGACATAACGACGTATTTGATTGGCTTGTCGGTGACCTCACGAATGCGGCGGATGACGTCCTGAGCCATGACCGGTGTCGCCTGCGTGTCGATCACCATGACCGAGTCATCCCCGATCACGATGCCGGTATTCGGGTCGCCTTGTGCCGTGTACGCGTAGGCGTTTTCGGAGAGGCGATCAAAGCTGACGACCTTTTCGGTCAGATCGGCTTGGGAAGCGAATTTCTTGGTCATCGAGCGCCCCTTCGGAAGATGATTCGTTAATAACGAATATGTTCGTCTATACCGAATTAAGTGTCAATTGCGCTAGACTCATCCCCGGCAACCATGGCGGCGATGTGGGCGAAGGGGCGGTGATGGCAACGGAGAAGACGGGACGCGGCGTGCAGTCGATCGAAGTGGGCGGCCGGCTGCTCGATCAGCTAGTTCACGCCAAGGAGCCCCTGATGTTGCGGGAGCTGGCGGCGGCGGCCGGTTTAACCGCGGGTCAAGCCCACGCCTATCTTGTCAGCTTTCGTCAGCTCGGCTTAGTTGAGCAAGAGCCGGAGAGCGGTCGGTATCGTCTCGGTCCGTACGCGTTGACCCTAGGACTCGCGCGCTTACGTCGTCACGATCCGTTGGCCCTGATTTGGGCGGCCATTCCCGCGTTCGGGGATTCGATTAACCTGATGGTGACCATGAGTGTCTGGACCGATACGGGTCCGGTCATTCTGCGCCTGCACGAAGCGTCGGAGCAGATCTACTCCAACATTCGCAGCGGTACCCGGTATTCATTAATGCAGACGGCGACGGGCCGCCTGTTTGCGGCCCTCATGCCCCCGGCAATCGTTAAACCTTTGGTGGACGACGAGTATCGTCATGCCTTAATCGTTGGCACGGTATTACCGCGGCGCGAGCAGTACGCCGCGCTCCTCGAGCACGTTCGGCGGGACGGTTGTTCCGAGACCGAAGGCAGTCCGGTCCCGGATATCAGCGCGATCGCCGCACCGGTGTATGACCTGAATGAACAAATGGTCGCGGCCATCACGCTGATCGGGCACCGCGGGGTGGTGAAAGTAGGTCCCGAAGGTCAACATCGCCTCGCGGTGATGCAGTTTGCCCAACGCTTGTCCGCGCAATTAGGTTACCCGACGGCCGATTAGTGCCGTCGGGTGATCTCGCCGGTTTACACCGCCGCGTTGATGACCTTGATGGTCGTATACGCTTCCAAACCTTCGACCCCGAACTCCACGCCGAGCCCGGAACACTTGATGCCACCGAACGGCACGTTCGGCGCAATTTCGGCGTGCTTGTTAATAAACACCGTTCCAGCTTCCAGACGTTTCGCGACGGCCGTCAGTTGGGCCTTGTCGGTCCCCCAAACGGACGCGTCGAGGCCGAACTGAGTGCCATTGGCAGCGGCGATGGCTTCATCGAGATCCGTGTACTTGATAATGGGTAGCACCGGTCCGAATTGCTCTTCCGCCACCACCCGCATCCCGTCGTGACAGTCCGCGAGGAAGGTGACCGGATAAAAGTAGCCCACACCGTCGCGCGGCGCGCCACCCAGCAGCACTCGAGCCCCGTGCGCTTTGGCATCCTCGACGAGATCAATGACCTTGCGGAATTGGCGCTCGTTCTGCAGCGGACCCAAGACATTCTGGGTGTCCATGCCATCGCCCATCGGAATTCGGCTGCCGTACGCAACCAAGGCGTTGCACACCGTGTCATAGACCGATTCGTGCACGTACAGCCGCTTCAACGCACCGCAGGTCTGGCCGGAATTGATGAAGGCACCCCAGAACATGGGTTCGACCAGCGCCTCCATGTTGACGTCGGGAAGGACGATACCGGCGTCGTTTCCGCCCAGTTCCAGCGTCAGTGGTTTGAGGGTAGGCGCTGCGCTCGACATCACTTTCTTGCCGGTCTCTATCGAGCCGGTGAAAACCACCTTCGCGATCTTCGGGTGACTCGACAGCGCGGCGCCGATGTCGTTGTCGCCCGACACGACATTGACCAGTCCCGGCGGTAGCGCGGCGGAAATCAACTCAATCATCCGTAGCGTACCCAACGGGGTAAACGGCGACGGTTTGATAACGACCGTGTTGCCCGTGCGAATCGCCGGCACGATGTGCCAAATGGCGATCATCAGCGGCCAGTTCCACGGCGTGATCGAGCCGACGACGCCGACAGGCTCGCGATGCATCTCGATGCGCTTCTGAGGCGAATCTTCGATCACCTTCACCGGCAAGCTGAGGGATGCGGTATAGCCGGCCCACGCCGCGCAGCCACCGAGTTCGAATTCAGCACCGAGGCCTTTCAGCGGTTTGCCTTGCTCCAGAGACAGCAGCGTCGCCAGTTCACCGGCGTTTTCGGTGACGACGCGCGCGATTGTTTGGCAGGCCGCTTCCCGTTCGGCGTCGGTCGACCGGCGCCACGTCCGGAAGGCAGACTCCGCCGCATCCACGGCTTGGTTGAGATGGGCGACCGTGCCAACCGGTGCGAGGCCGACGACCGCGCCGGTCGACGGATTGAGTATTTCTTCATAGCGGTCGGCCGTGACCGACAGCCCGCCGATGGTCATGTCGTATTTACGCATAGTGAATGTCCCCCCGAATAATTTTGCGCGTGACTCAGAGCACCGTGTGCACGGTCACGACGCCAACTTTTAGCGGAGTCCGTCACACGTCGTCTTGCACGAGGGCGCAAGGTCACGGTATCAGCGCGCCGTCGCGACTATTGTGTGGCGCCGGCTAGGTAGTCTCGAGGGCTGGTTCCGAAATGTTCCCGGAACGAGCGCGTCATGTGGGATAGGTCGTAAAAGCCGACGTCCAGCGCAATGTCCGTCAACGAACGGCCCGCGCGGCGTGCTGGATCAATCAAGGCTTTACGGGCGGCCTCCAATCGGCAGGCTTTGATGTAGCGACCGACGGAGGCCGGCTGGTCTTCAAACAAGGCGTGCAGGGACCGCGTGCTCATGGTGAAGACATGGGCGATTTTGCTGGGATTCAATTCGCGATCGTGCAAGTGGTGTTCGATATACGTGCGGATACGCGTCCGCTGTTGCTCGCTGTTCAATGCGCCGGTACCGGTGCGTGCCGCCAACACACCGCCGAGGAGATCCAGAATATTGGCCTCCACCCGACTGATCATCGGCTCGCGTAACCGAGCCATGCGATGCGCCACCTGTCCGACGAAGCTCGACAAGAGTCCGCAGTCCGCGTCCTCCCCCGACATTTTGAGTCCCAAGAACCGATTGGGGTCTGGGGTGAGGCTCCGCATCGTGATCGGATCGATCGCCAATACCGGCATTTGGTATTCGCCCGGCAACACGAGCTCGTAAGGCTCGGCCAACGAAGCGATCACGAAATCGCCGGGTTGAAGATGCACTTCCTGTCCGCGTTGACGCCAGAGCGACTCACCGCTCAATTGAAACTTCACGAGGTAGGGCGTGTCGGTCAGGCGAGCGACTTCCGCCTCGCGGCGTTTTACCGACAGCGGCGAGGTGGCGACGCGTGCGAGCCGCAATCGCCCGAGCGCGGTCACTTCCAGTTCGGCTTCAAAGCTTGAACCGCGCTGCCGGTCGGGGATGATCTGCATGGGGGAGAACACGTCGTCGACCACCGACCGAAAATAATCCAGCCGCTCTTTGGTCGAGACCGTTGTCATGGGAAAGGTGTGGTAAATAGGACCCCCTACCGTTGGCATCTCGTGGCCGGTGCCGTAGCGCGACTATCACCCCGTCGCTAGAGTTTCGTCAAAGGGGAGAGAAAAGACTCTCCAAATCAGTTGGTTATTCGCCCCTGATCGGCCGAATAGGCCTTTGGTATCGGGAAATACGCGATTAGTTATGACCCGATAACGAAAAGTCGGTATCGACCCCACTGCTCCATCCGTAGCATCGCGCAAATTCTTGATTCCATGGACAGTGCTGATGTCATCCCCCGTTCGATTGCCGGTTGAACTGCTACGCGTTCGCGAGCTGGAGACCCTACTCTCCGATCTGGATGCTGATGCCTTGCGTTGGGTCAGCGGCTTTGTCGCAGGCTTGTCGGCAGAGCGTTCCCGCCAAGCCGGTAGCGGCGTAGCCAATGCAGCTCCGGTGGCGTCTCCGCCGGTCGCTGACCGGATAACGGTGTTGTATGCGTCCCAGACTGGAAATAGTCGCCGGGTTGCCGAAAAACTCGGACATGCATTGACCGCGGCCGGCCTGAATGCCGCCGTTACGGCGGCTGGCGACTACGCCTTCAAGCAATTGGCAGACGAGAAATTCTTGTGCGTCATCGCCTCGACGCACGGCGACGGCGAACCGCCCGACGATGCGCGCGCGTTGCTCGACGCCCTGTTGGGTCGGCGAGCTCCCAAACTCGGTCAGTTGGGCTACGCCGTTCTTGGGCTTGGGGACTCGAGTTACCCCAAGTTCTGTGAAACGGGGCGCGTCTTCGACCGCCGGCTGGAGGAATTGGGTGGCCGTCGCCTGATCGAGCGTATGGACTGCGACGTGGACTTCGAGTCGAAGGCGCAGGGATGGATTCAGCAGTCGGTCGAGGCCTTTGTCGGCGCGAGCGGTGCAACCGCAGTATCCCGTGCCGCTCCGGTCACTGCGGGGACGGAGGCTTCAACGGACACCGCGGTTGCGACGCGCGATGCGCCGCTCGAGGTGGAAGTTGCGGTCAACCAACGGATCACGGCTTCGGGTTCCGAGAAGGACGTACGCCATATCGAACTCTTAGTGCCGGAGGGACGCTTTCCCTATCAGGCCGGAGATGCGCTCGGTGTTTGGCTTAATAACCCAGCAGAGTTGATCGACGCCACGCTCGCTGCGACCGGGCTGGATGCCGCCGAAACGGTGACTGTAGACGGGGCGAGCCGCTCGTTGCGCGAGTGGCTCACTCGGCACCGCGAAATCACGCGAGTGGCACGCGCGTTGATTGAACGCCTGGCTGCACTCTCCGGCGATGCGGGTTTGGCCGCGCTCTTGAAGCCGGATGCCGCCGCCAGCCTGCGCGCGCAGTTCAAGGTTTGGCAGGTACCGGACCTGCTTCGCCGGTACCCGGTGCAGTGGACGGGCGAGCGACTCGTGCGCGCACTACACCCGTTGTCGCCGAGGCTCTATTCCATCGCCTCGGCCCCCGAAGAGGTGGGCGACGAAATTCACCTCACCATTGCGGTGGTGGATGAAGTGCATGACGGTTTGCGGCATCTCGGTGCGGTCTCCTCGCAGATGCAGGTCTTTGAACCGGGCGTCCGCTTTCTCGCATTCGTGGAGCCGAACACCCGTTTCCGACTCCCGACAAACACCTCGACCGATGTGATCATGATCGGTCCCGGTACCGGGGTGGCTCCTTTCCGTGGATTCCTGCAAGCACGCGCTGCGAGCGGTGCTGCGGGCCGAAATTGGCTGTTCTTTGGTGGCCGTCATCTCGACAGCGATTTTCTTTACCAGACCGAATGGCTGAGTGCGCTCAAGAAACACGCACTCACGCATTTGGATGTCGCGTTTTCGCGCGATACCGCGCAGAAAGTCTACGTTCAACAGCGGCTGCGCGAACGAGGCGCACAAATTTTTCAATGGTTGGAGGCCGGTGCGCACCTGTACGTCTGCGGAGATGCCGAGCGCATGGCGCCTGACGTGCATACAGCACTGATCGACATCGTGGCGACTGAAGGCGGCCGTTCACCTCAGGAAGCCGAGGCCTATATCGCGTCGCTGGCCTCACAGCGTCGTTATCTCCGGGATGTGTACTGAATCATGGCTGAATTAACTCCAGTTGAAGGTATCAAAGCGGCGAGCCGCGGGCTGCGTGGAACGATTGCCGAGAGCCTTGGCGATGCGCACACGGGTTCGCTGCGGGACGATGACCAACAATTGCTCCGGCTGCACGGTAGTTACCAACAAGACGACCGCGATGTCCGTGAGGAGCGTCGGCAGCAAAAGCTGGAGCCCTTGTGGCGTTACATGGTGCGAGTCCGCCTTCCCGGCGGTGTAGCAACCCCCGCCCAATGGTTAGCCCTGGACCAGATCGCACGGCAAAACGCGAACGGCACGTTGCGATTGACCACGCGTCAGACCTTTCAGTTTCATGGCATTACCAAAGCGGGCCTCAAGCCCTCCATGCAAGCCATGAGCGCGGCGTTGATGGATACGATCGCTACCTGCGGTGACGTCAATCGCAATGTCATGGCCAGTTCGAATCCCATTGAATCGGCCGTACACGCGGAAGTCGCCGAATGGTCGAAGCGCCTCTCGGAGCATTTGTTGCCCAAGACGCGTGCGTATTACGAGATCTGGCTGAACGGTGAAAAGCTCGAAGGCTCCCCTGAACAAGAACCGATCTACGGCAAGACTTTCCTGCCTCGGAAGTTTAAGGCAGCAATTGCATTACCACCCTCGAACGATGTCGATATCTACACGCAGGATCTGGGCTTCATCGCCATTGAGCAGGACGGTCGGTTGGTGGGGTTCAACCTGACGGTTGGCGGTGGACTCGGTACGACCCATGGGGATGCAACGACTCACCCGCGCCTCGCCAACGTGGTCGGTTTTCTACCGCCCGAGAAATTGCTCGACGTCGCGGAAGCCGTCGTTACGACGCAGCGCGATTACGGCGATCGCACCAATCGCAAGCATGCTCGACTGAAATACACGATTGAGGACCGTGGTATTGAGTGGTTCGTCGGAGAGGTCGAGAAGCGGGCCAACCTACGCTTTGAGCCGACGCGTACGTTTGAGTTTGAGACGCACGGCGACTTGTTTGGCTGGCGACTCGCGTTGGACGGAACATGGCACCGCACGCTGCGTATCCCCGCGGGGCGCATCGGCGATACCGACGGTCGACCGTGGCTTTCCGGCCTGCGTGCGATCGCGACGGTTCACACCGGAGATTTCCGCTGCACGGCCAATCAGAATGTCACCATTGCAGGTGTCCAGAATGCGGACAAAGCGTCGATTGAGGCGCTGATTCAGCACTATCATTTGGATGCGGCGGAGGGCTCGTACGTCGCACGGCATACGCTCGCCTGTGTATCGATGCCGACCTGCCCCCTTGGCATGGCAGAAGCAGAGCGCTACCTGCCGAAATTGACGGCCGATTTCGATCGGCTGCTTGCTGAGCATGGACTCGGCGGCGAACCGTTGGGTCTACGCATAACGGGCTGCCCAAACGGCTGCGCGCGACCGTATGTGGCTGAAATCGGGCTCGTCGGCAAGGCGCTCGGGCGCTACAACCTACACCTCGGTGGTAACGGAGTGGGCTCGCGCTTAAACGTGCTTTATCGCGAAAATATAGACGAGGCGACGATCCATAGCGTCGTAGGCGGCCTCTTCGCGGCCTGGGCGTCGGAGCGTACTCCCGGAGAGCGCTTCGGCGATTTCCTCTGGCGCACCCAGCGATTGCCCGGCTAATCGATATGCGCTGGTTTCCACTGTTCCTCGATCTTCGGGACCGCAAAGTGCTCGTCATCGGTGGCGGTACGATTGCCGAGCGCAAGATCGATTTATTCCAAAGTGCGGGTCCGCGGATCTCCATCGTGTCGCCTACACTGACGGCGTCCTTGCGCGATCGGGTGGCTGACGGCCAGTTCGCGTGGGCGGAGCGGGAGTTCCAGGACTCGGATATTGACGGTGCGGCCGTGGTGGTCGCGGCAACGGACAATGACCTTGCCAATCGCCGCGTGGCACAACTGGCGACCGCGCTCGGTATACCGGTGAACGTGGTCGATAATCTGGAGCTGTCGACCGGCATTTTGCCAGCGATCGTGGATCGATCGCCGCTTGTCATTGCCGTATCGACGGAGGGTTCGGCGCCGGCGTTCGCGCGCTATGTTCGCGCGAGGATCGAAACGGCCATTGACGAATCCTTCGGCGACCTTGCCCTGTTTCTACGCCGCGTTCGGGACCGCATCAAAGCGAGGTTTGCGGACCTGGGTGAACGACGACGGTTTTATGCCGCTCTGCTCGAGGGTGCTGTTCCGCTGGCATTACGCCGACGACGACCCGCGGAGGCCGAAGCGGCGTTTGAAGCGGCTCTGGCTCAAGGCGTTGGAACCGCCGGTCACGTCGATTTGGTCGGAGCCGGTCCGGGGGATCCGGGCTTATTGACGTTGAATGCCTTGCGCGCCTTGCAGGCCGCAGACGTCGTGCTTTACGACCGCTTGGTGAGCGATGAGGTGCTCTTACTGGCGCGGCGGGAGGCGGAGTTGATATCGGTCGGAAAGGCCGCCGGATACCACTCCGTGCCGCAAGATCAAATCAATCAATTGTTGCTTGACCATGCGCGAGCGGGCCGTCGAGTCGTGCGATTGAAGGGGGGCGATCCCTTTGTCTTTGGTCGCGGTGGCGAAGAACTCGAAGTCTTAGCCAAACACGGGATTTCCTTTGCCGTGGTCCCGGGCGTGACGGCGGCGGTGGCCTGTGGCGCGTATGCCGGTATTCCGTTGACTCACCGTGATCATGCGCGTGGCGTTCGCTTTGTTACGGCGCACTGTCGTTCGGCGATGGACGACGTCGATTGGTCGAGCTTGGCGCGAGAGCGCGACACGTTGGCCGTCTATATGGGTGTCGCTAGCGTTGATCGGATTGAGCGGGAACTCCTCACGCACGGAAAGGATCCGTCCACGCCGATCGCGTTTATTGAAAATGGGACCCGACCGAATCAACGCGTGATCATCGGTACGCTGGGAACCGCCGCCGAGCGTGCTCGGGAAGCGGCCGTAGGATCCCCTGCCCTGCTGGTCATTGGTTCTGTTGCCGCGCTCGCCACTGACCTTGCGTGGTTTGGTCAGTCCCCCGACGCCCCGGCGTTGCAACGCGCAGAACCGGTGCGTCGGCGTGCTTAACGCTTAGCGCGACCTGAATACCCCGTGGGAGTTCGCCGCGTCAATCAACGCGGGTGCGGGGGTGAAGTCAACTCCGTGTATTGATTCGTAATGACGCAAGCGATCGACGATCTGTAGGAGCCCGGTTGTCTCCGCCCAGTGCATCGGGCCACCGGTCCATTTTGGCCATCCGTACCCGGTTGTCCAAACCATATCAATGTCGGATGATCTCTCCGCAATACCTTCGGCGAGTATGCGAGCACCCTCATTGATCATTGGGTAGAGGCAGCGTTCCAGGATTTCCTGGTCTTCGATCGGCCGTCGGACATAGCCGTGCTTTGCTGAAAAATTGAGCACTATGTCGGTGACGAGGGACGACGGTGTCGCTCGGCGATTGTCGTCGTAATCATAATATCCGCAGCGAGTTTTCTGGCCCAGGCGGCCGCGCTCGCAGAGTATTTCCCGCACGGTCGCCGAGCGCGACGCGGTCCGATTCCAGCCGATATCCATCCCGGCCAAATCCCGCATCCGGAAGGGTCCCATTGGCAGTCCGAAGGACTCCAGTACGCGATCGACCTGCCAGGGTAGCGCGCCTTCCAAAATCAACTTGTCGGCTTCCCGTTGGCGCTGGGCGAGCATTCGATTGCCGACAAACCCATGCGCATTGCCCACCAAGATTCCAAGTTTTTTAATACGTTTAGCGACTGCGATGCCGGTTGCTAACGTGACGGGTGACGCGCTCTCCGTCCGTACAATCTCTAACAGTCGATTGACCTGGGCAGGTGAAAAGAAATGCAGGCCGAGGACCTGTGATGGGCGCTGCGTGGCGCGCGCCATCGCTTCGATGTCCAGATAGGAGGTGTTACTCGCGAGCAAGCCTTCGGCTTTGACGATGCCGTCCAGTTGGCGGAACAGCCCGATCTTCGCGTCCATATCTTCATAGATCGCTTCAATGACAAGATCACAGGTCGCCAGGCTCGACAGATCGGTGGAGGATTGCAGCCGATTCAGTCGTTGATCGCGCAGCTCTGCGCTGAGTTTTCCTTTGGAAACGCGTCCATCGAGGTGGCTGCGAATTCCATTGATGCCGCGTTCGAGCGCGTCAGCGCTCATTTCGACCACGCGGACAGGCAAATCGGCCGCGAGAAACGCCATCGCGATTCCCGTTCCCATCGTGCCCGCGCCGACAACGCCGACGCTCGTGACTGGCTGCGGTTGGACGTCCCCACCGATCCATTTAGACTTCGCAGTCATGCGTTCAGCGAAAAAGAGGTGACGCAGCGCCTGCGACTGCGGATCGGCGAGCAGACGCACGAATTCCTCACGCTCCCGCGCCATACCGTCCGCAAAGGGAGAGGTTAGCGATGCTTTGACGGCGCGAAGTGCCGCCACTGGTGCGTGCAGGCGCCCGAAGGTGCGCTGCTGTTCGAGGCCGAAGCGATCGATGGTTGCCACGGCGGTCTCGACGGGCTCCGGTACGGTCATGGCGCTGACGCGCCGAAGCGGCGCCTCGGCGGCCAGTAACGATTGCGCCCAAGCAACCGCCTCTGAACGCAACGTTTCGGCCGTCACAGTGCGGTCGACGATACCGAGGCGCGCTGCCTCCTCCGCGCCGACATGCCGCCCTGAGGTAATCATGTCGATGGCGGCCTGCACACCTACCAATCTCGGCAGCCGCTGGGTGCCCCCAGCGCCGGGTATGAGACCGAGGTGTACTTCCGGCAATCCGAATCGCGTATCGCCAGCCGCAATCCGGTAGTGGGCAGTCATGGCCAGTTCCAGCCCGCCGCCCAGTACCGTACCGTGCATTGCGGCAACCAGCAGTTTTGGACACTGATCCATCGTCTCCAACACGTCCCGCAACGTCGGCAATAGTGCGCCCTTGGCTAACTCACTGATATCCGCGCCTGCGTGAAAGGTTCGGCCGTCACAGGCGATGACGATGGCCCGCACGCTCGTATCGTTGATGGCAGCGTGCAGCGCTTCGACGAGACCGCCACGCACGGGGGCCGCCAGCGCGTTAACCGGAGGTGAATCCGTCACGATGACGGCGATGTCTGCGACAGGATGGATCGTGGTTACGGGCGTGTGACTGCTCATTTTCGGGCTCCGGCAACTGCAACGCGTCGCGACACTATACCCGAGGGAATTTGACGGCCTACGGTCGCCCCTCGCATTTGATAACCTAAGCACATTAATTGGCGCCTCTGGGACCGGGAGCGAGGTATGACCCGTCAGCGTGGCGAAATGTCGTTGGGCCCTCAATTTTCGGATGTTCTTAGGCTGTTGCGCCGGGACTTTTATAACCGAACTCAGGGTCTGTCTTTGACGCCTGCCCTCGCGCGGCTGTTGCTCTATATCGCCCGGGAGCCGAATTCACGCCAGATTGACTGGGCGAGTCGACTCGAGATTACGGCGGTGACGCTGGGGCGAATGGTCGACCGTTTGGTAGAGCTTGGCTACGTCGAACGACACCTGGACGCCGCCGATGGCCGTGCGTTTCGTCTCTATGTGACGGCGAACGCACAGACGCTCGTAGGACAGTTGGAGGATATCGCCACCGCTACACGGGACCGTGCCTTGCAGGGTTTCAGTCGTGCGGAACGTGAGACCTTGATGGGATTGCTCAATCGTTTGCGCGTCAATTTGGAATGAGAGCCTAGTTTGATGTTGAGGTCCGCCGGTAATCGTCTCTTGCTGGGGCTCGCTGCAACGTTGGCGACGGTCCTCTATGCGATCGATTCGACGATTGTGAATGTCGCCTTGCCCAATATTCAGGGCACTCTGCAGGCGTCACCCGACCAGGCGGGATGGGTGGTCACGTCCTACATTGTGGTCAGCGCAATAATGACGCCGCTGGCCGGATGGCTCGGAGTGCGATTTGGCATTCGGCGGGTACTCGGTCTCTCCATTCTGGGATTTACGGCCGGCTCTATGTTGTGCGGCGTGGCGATGACGCTGACACAGATGGTGCTGTTTCGGATGATTCAAGGCGCATTTGGTGCGGCGCTCGTGCCCCTCTCCCAAGTGGCCCTGCTCCGCGAATTCCCACGGGAGAGTCATGCTCGCGTCATGGCGCTCTGGGGTATGGGTGTCATGGTTGGGCCCGTGATTGGCCCGACGCTCGGTGGGTGGTTGACCGACCAGGTGTCTTGGCGTTGGGCGTTCTACATCAATTTGCCGCTCGGCATTATCGGCTGGCTAGCCCTCGTCGCCTCAATGCCGAAGGGCGGCGAAGACTCGAAACGCCCGTTCGACTTGCTCGGATTCCTCCTGCTGTCCGTGGCCGTCGGATGCCTGCAGATGATGCTGGACCGGGGCGAGACGCAGGATTGGTTTGCCTCAACCGAAATCGTCGTGGAAGCCTTCGCCGGTGCAATTGCGTTCTATATGTTCATCGTTCATTCGATCACGGGTCGACAACCCTTCGTCGACATTCATCTTTTCAAAGATCGAAATTTCACCGTTTCCATGCTCATGATGTTCGTCATCGGGGTCGCGGTCATTTCTCCGTCGGTCTTGGTGCCGGGGTTCTTGGAACAAGTCAAAGGCTACACGCCCACTCAGGCGGGATGGCTCATGGCCGCGCGTGGGGTTTCCTCCGTGGTGGCAATGATGCTGGGGGCTCGGCTGTCCAACAAGATCGGTCCACGGCCGACGATGAGCATTGGCATCGTTCTCGCGACGCTCTCGTTATTGATGATGGGTCAATTCAGTGTCGATACCCAGACGGATCGATTCTTGTGGGCGAGCCTGTTGCAGGGACTCGGCACGCCGCTCACGTTCATGCCCCTGTCGTTGATTGCCTACGCCACCTTGGCCGACAAGGCCCGAACTGAAGCCGGCGTGCTACTTACGCTCATCCGGAACATTGGGGCGTCTGTGGGTATTTCCGTCGTGATCGCGTTGCTGGCCCGTTCAGCACAGTACAACGCGGCGCATCTCGTCGAACATTTCACAGCGTATGATGTTCAACGGTGGTTGGCTTTGGGCAGCGTCCCTGGCCCCAATCCCGGCACGATTGGGCTGCTTGGCGAGATCCGGCGACAAGCCACGGGTATCGCGTACGCTAACGACTTCGTGCGTTTAGCAGTGGCGACCGTGGTGACGCTACCCTTGGTCTGGTTGCTCCGAAATCCGCGGCATCACCCCCCGATCGCTGCGGCGGCAGCGCCGGCAGCGGATCACTAACGAGCGGGCCGTCGCGCCGCGAGGGTGTTCAGGCTCAAGCCGGCGATCACGAAGACGCCCGCGATGAGTTTCCACGCCGGTAGAGTCTCACCGACTAAGACGGCGGCCGAGGTCATGCCGAAGACTGGAACGAGTAACGCTGTGGGTGCAACGGTGGCCGCTGGGTAGCGCGTCAACAGCCAGTTCCAGATTCCAAAGCCGATCAGCGTATTACCCACCGCTTGCCAGGCGACAGCCAGCCAAGCGGACCACGAGGCATTCGTCAATGACGCTTCGGTGCTCACTACCGTGCTTGTCAGAAAGTGCAGGAGCAACAGGGGCGGAATGGCAAATAGACTCGACCATACTAGGAATCCTAATGCGTCAATTCGGCCGGCTTTCTTGACCACGAGATTGGCGCACGACCACGAAAGGGCAGCTCCCATGAGCAGCAAAAACCCACGAAGTGTGATCGTGACGTCGGGCCGCGATACGGTGTGCCAGCCGATCAGCGCTATGCCGAACAAGGCGATACAGACCGCCAGAATCTGCAGTCTGCGAATGCGCTCGCCATAGAAAACGGCGGAAATAAGAATCGTAAAAAACGCCTGGGACTGCATCAGGAGTGAGGCAATGCCTGGCGATATGTCGTGCCGCATTGCGAGGAATAACAGCCCGAATTGTCCCGCTCCGAGGAATACGCCGAACTGGACGAGCAGTTTCCAGGGGATTGCCGGACGTCGGACAAAAGGTAACCACGGAATCGACGATGCGGCGAAGCGTAATGCGGCGAAGAGGAACGGCGGGAAGGACTCCAGGCCAAATTTGATGACGACAAAGTTGGTGCCCCAGATCGCCGTAATGAGGATCGCCAGCAGAATATGTTGCGGTTGCATCAATGGATCCGTCGCATGCCGTCAATCCCGGAGTATGGGTTCATGCTCGGATCCGTTGATTGCCGGGGTCGTAGAACGGCTTCAAGCTCACGCGCGCCGGATAGCGAACGCCGGCGATGTCCACCTCCCAATGCCCCTCGGCCAGATAAGCGTCATCGACCACGCATCCGGGTTCGACCATGGCAAGCCCCACCGCACCCCCAAGGGTGTGTCCGTAGGATGCCGAGCGCAGGTAGCCGACGGCCACCCCGTTCCGGTGCAGAACCTCCGCGTGATACATCAGCGGTTCCGGCTGTTGGACGAGGACCTGCACTAACCGCCGTTGCAGCGGTCCGGCGGCTCGCTTGGCGAGCACGGCCTCTTTGCCGATAAATCCGCCGGGCTTTTGGAATGCCAAGGCGAACTCGAAGCCCGTTTCCAATGGATCGTCTGTGTTATCGATGTCATGGCCGTAGTCTCGATAGGCTTTCTCCATCCGCAGACTGCCCAGCGCCTTCAATCCGGCGTGGACGAGGCCGAATTGGGCGCCGGCCTCCATGACGCATTCGTGCACATACGCGGCCTGTTCGGACGGGATGTAGAGCTCGTAGCCGAGCTCACCGACGTACGTCATGCGTACGCAGAGCACCCGTGCGATACCGATGTCGATTTCGCGGGCGGTTCGGAACGGGAACGCGGCATCACTCAGATCGACAGTCGTGATGGATTGCAGGAGTGCCCGAGACTTCGGACCTTGGACGTTCAATTGGCCGTAGGCCGAGGTGACGTCCGTCGTCACGCAATGGGCCGTCTCGGGCGTTTGGCGACGAAGCCATGTTCCGACGTGCCGAATCATTGTGTCGGTGACGACGACGAGGAAGCGATCGCTTTCCAGTTTGGCGACCGTGACATCGGCTTCGAGGCGGCCCCGGTCATTCAACCATTGCGTATAGGTAATGCGGCCCTCGGCGCCGTTGACGGCATTGGCCGAAATGCGATCCAAGACGCTACCGGCGTCCCGACCCTGGACCAAGAATTTGCCCATGAACGACATGTCCATCGCAACCACGCCGTCTCGGGCGGCCTGATGCTCGCGCGCCCATCGATCCCACCACGCGGGTCGACCCCACGTCAGCGGACCCGGATCCGGCGTGGTGCCCGGCTCTGCGTACCAGTCGGGGCTTTCCCAGCCGCTCACTTCTTTGAAATGCGCGCCCAGCTGCGCGAGTTGCGCGTGAAACGGCGACCGTCGCGCGCCGCGTGCCGTCTTCAAGGTCAGGTTCGGGTAGTGGCACTGATAGACCATGCCCAGCGATTCGACAGTCCGCGCACGACGGTAGGCCCGGTTGGATTGATACACCTGTAAGCGGTCGATGTTGAAGCCCGTGACATCGACATCCGGAATACCGTGCATGATCCAATGCGCGAGTGCCCGCCCCATGCCACCGCCGGTCAGGATGCCGATGGAGTTGAGACCCGCCGCGACGAAATAGCCGTCGAGCTCCGGAGCCTCACCGACGATCGGGCGCAGGTCCGGTGTGAAACTCTCCGGACCGCAGAAGAATTTTCGGATACCGACGCGGGTGGTGATGGGAACGCGCGACATTGCGCGTTCCAGAAAGGGCCCCATGCGTTCCCAATCGGGCGGTAACTCGAGGAAGCTGGCGTTATCGGGGATGCCATCCAATTGCCACGCAGCGGCTTCGGGTTCAAAGAGGCCGACCATGAGACCGCCGCCCTCTTCCCGGTAGTACCCGTAGAAGCCCGGGTCCTCTAATACCGGCATGTTGGCGGGCAAGTCGGCAATTGGCTCGGTAATGAGGTAGTAGTGTTCGGCCGCTTGATTGGGGACATTGACGCCGGCACGGGCCGCGAATTCTCGGGCCCACATGCCGCAGCAGTTCACGACGAACTCGGCCGTAATGGTGCCGCAATCGGTCGTGACGCCGCTGACACGTCGTCCCGTGCGCGTCACGCCGGTCGCGCGCACCCCTTCAATGATTTGTACGCCACGCATCCGTGCGCCTTTCGCGAGCGCCATCGTGACGTCAACGGGGTTCACACGACCATCCCCCGGTACGTAGAAACCGGCTTCGATGTCATCGACGCGGGCAAGGGGGAATAAGGCTTCCACTTCGCGCGGCGATACCTCGTGCACCTCGACACCGAGATGCCTGTTGAACGCGGCGACTCGCCGGTATTCCTCGAGGCGACCTTTGTCCGAGGCCACTTCCAGCAGTCCAATGGGACGGAATCCGGTCGCTTGACCCGTTTCGGCCTCAAGGCGGCTGTACAACTCGCGGGTGTACTTGCGCATCTCGGTCGATGTTTCGGAGGTCGAGCCGAACCGGACCATGAGTCCGGCGGCATGCCACGTGGTTCCCGAGGTGAGCCGGTCGCGCTCGAGCAGCACAACGTCTGTCCAGCCGGCGAGTGCGAGGTGATACGCCACGGAGGTGCCGATAACACCCCCACCAACGACGACGACACGGGCGTGGGACGGCAACTTCGGTTCGGTCATGGGCGCTCCATCAACAGGCTGTCTCGCCTGGCGAGTCGCGCATTGTAGCGCCCTCGCCCGTGTTCACGCCGGACGGCCTTATAGGTCAGGTGGGGCGCAATGCCTTGGCGCCCGCCCAGTAGTGCCACGCCGCCCAGAATCCGGTGGGTGCGAGGCCAATCAGCGCCCATCGTAACGACTCCGTGTTGCCACCGACATGCGGAGCGAGCACGTCACTGGCGATACCCACCAGTTGCGGCGCCACCACGAGGTTGAAAAGGTTCGCGACGAACAGGAGAACGGCGATCGCCTGAGCGCGCATTTCTGGTGCCACCACATTCTGTATCAGCCCCATGGTAGGACCGATAAAAAAGTAGATGGCCGGAACGAGGATCCATAACAGGATCTGGGCTGTCGGCAGTGACGGCGTGACAAAAATGCCGATCGACGGCAGCGTTGCCAGCAAGATCACACCGGCCATTAAGACCGAGACGTAACGGGGTCCGCGCTTTGCGAGCGGCGACACGGCAAAAAGTGTCGCGAGTGTCGCGGCGACACCGCCGATGAGGTGCATGGGACCGAGTATCGACCCAGCCTGATCGATCGTCAGCCCAAACGCGCGCATAAGGTATGTGGGGGTCCACCAAAGGAGCCCCCATCCCCATAGCGTCGCAACCGCTCCGCCACCAATCAGGTGAAATGCAGCGCCGTTCCCGCGAATGCGTTGAATCGCCTCGCGCATGCCGATGCGTTCAACCGAGGCACGCGGACCGTCGTAGCGGCCTCGGGGGGGCTCCTGTACGGTGAAATAGATCAGGGTCCCTAGAATGATGCCCGGAAGTCCAAGGGCAATGAACGCCCCACGCCAGCCGTACTGTGTTGCGACAGCGCCGGCGAGTGACGAGCCGATCCACGCGCCCAGTGGTGCGCCGAGCGCAAAAAACGTGAGCACGCCCGGTCGCTGCGACGGCCGGTATAAATCCGCCAGCAACGACGTGGATGGCGGTGTGCCGCCGGCTTCGCCAATGCCGACTCCAAATCGCGCTACGACAAACTGGAACACGTTCTGCGCGCAGCCACAGGCTGCGGTGAGCAGCGACCAGAGCACCAGGGCGCCGGACACCATGTTGCGCCGATTGCCGCGGTCGGCCCACACCGCGGCGGGCAAACCGACCGACACATAGAAAAGTGCCAGCGCGACACCGGTGATCAGCGCGATCGTAGCGTCCGTCAGGTGAAGATCGATTCGAATCGGCTCGAGTATGGTGGAGACCACGAATCGATCCGCGATATTCATCGCGTAGACCAGTGTGAGCAGGACGAGCGCATAAGCGCGTTGCCGCGAATCCGTCTGTGCCGTCATACAGTCTCCCCCATCCGGTGAAGACTGTATGACTTTACCCCTCGCGTCAAACCATCAGTCCAATCGCTCGTAGAGGGGCGTGGTGAGGAAGTCCGCCAGCGTGGGCGCCAGGGACAGGTGCTCAAAGATCTCGGCGGCGTCCTCGTAGGTGCTGTGGTCCGTACTCACCCCAGCCGCCGCCTTCACTTTTGGAAGTTCCTCGGCGATCAATGCGCGCACGAGTTCGGGAGTGACTTTGCGCCCGTCATCCAGAACGCCTTTTGTGCTCACGACCCACTGCCATACCTGACTGCGCGAGATCTCGGCGGTAGCCGCGTCTTCCATCAAGTTATTGATGGGGACACAGCCGTTGCCGGCCAGCCAGCTCCCGAGATAGTGCACACCCACATTGATGTTGTTACGCAGGCCCGACTCGGTGATCGGAGCCTCCGGGCGGAAGTCGAGTAATTGATCGGCCGTAATGTCCTCGTGGCGCTGTTTGCTCCACTGGTTCGGGGCATCGCCCAGTACCGCGCGGAACTCTTCCATTGCGATGGAGACGAGTCCGGGATGTGCCACCCAGCCGCCGTCGAAACCGTCCCGTGCATCGCGGGCTTTGTCGTGGCGGATTCCCGCCATGGCTTTTTCGTTCGCGACGGGATCGTTCTTGATCGGGATCAACGCACTCATTCCGCCGATCGCAGGTGCGCCTCGGCGGTGGCACGTCTGCACGAGCAGCAACGCGTACGCCCGCATGAAGGGGACCTCCATCGTGATGGCGCTGCGATTGGCCAGGCAAAAATCGGGATTCCGACGGAACTTCTTAATGGCGCTGAAGATGTAGTCCCACCGACCCGCATTCAGTCCGGCCGAGTGCTCGCGCAACTCGTACAGGATCTCGTCCATTTCGAACGCCGCGAGGATGGTTTCGATCAGAACGGTGGCCTTAATCGTGCCACGGGGTAGGCCGAGGTCGGCTTGCGCCGCGACGAAGATGTCATTCCAGAGTCGAGCTTCCAGATGGCTTTCCATCTTCGGCAAGTAGTAATACGGGCCGGCACCGCGGGCGAGCTGTGCTTTGGCGTTGTGGAAAAATGACAGGGCAAAATCAAAAATTCCGGCTGAAACGCGCTGTCCATCCACCAAGACGTGTTTCTCGTCCAGATGCCAGCCGCGTGGGCGCTGCAGCAACGTTGCGGTTGTTTCATTCAGCGCATAACGCTTGCCGGCTTCGTTGGTAAACGCGAGGTCCCCGCGGACGGCAGCGCGGATGTTCAGTTGCCCCTCCAGCTGGTTCGTCCACGTGGGGGTATTGGAGTCTTCGAAGTCAGCCATGTACGAGTCCGCGCCGGAGTTCAGCGCGTTAATGATCATCTTGCGCTCGACCGGGCCCGTGATCTCGACCCGACGGCACTCGAGTGCCTTGGGTAACGGTGCAATCGTCCAATCCGACTCGCGAACCGACCGCGTTTCCGTCAAGAAGTGGGGGCGCTCGCCGGCGTCGAGGCGCGTCTGTCGATCCACGCGTGCAGCCAGCAATGCCTGTCGACGGGGTTCGAACTCCCGATGCAGGCGGGCTACCAGCGTCAGTGCATCGCGGGTCAGGAGGTCGGCGTAACGCGGGTCTACCGCCGCGGTGATCGAGAGTCCTTCAGGGAGGTTCAACATGGCAATTTGCACCGTGGTCGTGAGCGATGGACCGATGGTACGAGCCGCCCTAGCCATCGGGTAGATCGATTCTCGGCGACCCAGTCGATACTTTTTGTATCGACTGGCGTCACAACCGCATGCGCCGACGGTATGCTTGTGTCCATGGATCGCCACGTACAACTGCGCAGTTTCGTCCTCATCGCCGACAAGGGCGGATTTGCGCCGGCTGCGGCCGTCGAGGGCGTTACGCCGGTGATCATGGGACGGCGTCTGTCCGCCTTGGAAGATCGATTGGGTGTGCGCCTCATGCATCGCTCTACCCGGGGATTGCGACTGACGGAGGTCGGCGCGGAGTTTCTACAGCGATGCCGCGACACGCTGCGGGATTTCGACGACCTTGAACAGAGTATTGCAGCGAGTCGCCGAGCGATCGCCGGCCGATTGGTGGTGTCGGCGCCGGCCGGATTCGGACGCCGCCACGTCGCACTACACGCGCCTGCTTTTTTGGAGGCCTACCCGGGCATCGAGTTGACGTTTCACCTTACCGATGCGGTGGTGGATTTGACGCGAGACCGTGTGGACATCGCGATACGCATCGGTCCGATCACGGAGTCCAATGTTGTCGTGGCTAAGCTGCATGCCAATCAGCGGCTCGTCTGCGGGTCGCCGGACTATTTGGCTCGGGCCGGCGTACCCACGAAACCAGAAGATCTGCTCCATCACAATTGCCTTACTCTGGCGGCCAGCAGTGGCCAGCAGCGCGGTTGGTTGTTTCGACGCGGGGACGAGATTGCGGCCCTACCGGTGCGCGGGAACCTTGCCTGTAGCGACGGCGAGTTATTGTCCCAATGGATGATTCGCGGGCTCGGTCTCGGTTGGCGATCCACCTGGGAGGTTGGGGGTGCGATCGCGCGCGGCCAATTGGTGAGCGTGCTGGACGACTACGCCATCGGTGAGTACCCGATTCAAGCGCTCTATCTGGCGCAGCGCTACGTGCCTGCCAAAGTGCACGCTTTTATCGAGTTTCTGCGGGGCCTGTATGCGAATCCGACGTATTGGAACGTCGATTAGAGTACCGAGCTTGTTCAGCGGAGTTCGCTGAGTTGATAGGAGGCTCTGGCGAGCCAATCCGGATTGATGTCGGCGCCCCAGCCCGGTTCGGCCGGAATAGTAACGTGGCCGTCGATGACGGCGTATGGATGGCCGAGGAAGAGATCCTGTTGCCAAGGATAGTAATCGGGTCCTTCAATGGACAATTCGAGATACTTGCCACGGTGCGGTAATGCGCCCAACAGGTGCATCGTGCACAGCGTGACGAGCGATAGATTGGCGCTGTGTGGCGTCACCGGGATGCCCGCTGCCGCCGCCATGGCGCACACCTTGAGTGTGCGGCTGATACCGCCCATGTACATCACGTCCGGTTGGACGATATCGACGACGCGTTCGTCGATCATGCGTTGCCAAGTCGGCAAATCCCAATCCTGCTCGCCACCCGTGACATCCAGCGCTAACGCGTCGGTGACGGCTTTCGTTTTCTCGAAGTGCCAATAGGGACACGGTTCCTCGAAATGACCAATGCCTTCGGACTCGAGTAGGTGCCCCACTTCGATGGCACGCCGTGGGGAGTAGCCACTGTTGGCGTCGACCAACTTGTCGATACCGTCGCCGAGCGCACGAGACACCGTCGTGACGACCGCCTCGGTGCGTCCGGGCCACTCGTCGACGTCGCGTCCGCATTCCGCGGCCACACGCCATTTGAAGGCCGTGAACCCGTACTCATCGCGCAATCGCTGAAATCGCGCGGCCTCGTCGTCCGGCGTGATGTCTCGCTTCATCGATGAGGCATAGGCGCGCAGACGTCCCGGTTTGCCGCCGAGCAACTCGACTACCGGCTTTCCCTCCAATCGCCCTCGCAAGTCCCAGAGTGCGGTGTCGAGCCCCGCAAGCGCGCGACAACGGTAACTGCCTGGGTATTTGTGCTCGCGCTCTTCGATCCGCTCGATCAAAGGATCGATGGCTAAGGCATCCGCACCCAAGGCCCATGGCGCCACCTGTCGATGGAATATCGTGGCGGAGATGTCCGCATTGTACGTAGACGTCTGGCCCCAACCGATGGCACCCGTGTCGGTAGTGACTCGTACAAAACAGACGAACTCATCGCACCACGTTTCGAGCTTCTGGATCTGCATACGAGGACTCCGCTTCAGTCCAGGCGCGCGCCCTGCCGGCGCAATTCGGCTTGCACCGAAGCGAGATTGATCGTCGCAAAGGACTCTCCGGTTCGCGCCGCTTGAGCGGCCGCAACGCCGGCTCCTTGGCCGGCGACAGCGCAGCACATCATGTTTCGCACCGCTGCATGCGACGTCCGGTCGCCGCCGATCGCTCGTCCCGTTACGAGGAGTCCCTCAATCTGCTTCGGCACCATGGCGCGATAAGGCACTTGGAAGTAGCGGCCAGTCGTCGGCAAAATGAGAATGCCGTAGCCATCGATGAACTCCGGAAAAATACCGATGGCGTCATCGAATCGGCCTTGCTCGCGCACATCGCTGGCGGTCAGGTTGTACAGCGCGTCGATCTTGCGCGTGTCGCGCACGCCCAAGGTCATTCCAAAATTTCGCAATTTGGCGTTCTCACAGCCGGGCATAAATGCCCGTAGTGCAGCGATGGCATGCATCGCTTGGGCGCGTCCTGCGATTTCGCCGCGCGTCAAATCGTCGGGATCCGTGCCGTCGAGTCCCGGCAGACTGATGAGATTCAAGTAGGTCAGATCGCCTTGGTCGGACACCGTGCCCCAGGTGCCGGCTATGGTGGCGAGATTGCGTGGTATGACCCCGGCTTCAACAGCCTGCTTGAACGGTTTACGCAAAAACGGCGAGAACAGCGCGTCCTCTTTGCCGGTGGTTTCGATATTCCATTCACCGTTACCGGCCCAGCTGGCATAGGTCTGGGGGTCCGCTTTCACGGCGTCGATGAACCCTTGTTTGTTTACGCCGGACATCGAAAACATGACGGAAGCGGCCATGATCCGCTCACGGGGGGTCAAATGCGTCGCCGCGCCGGCGCGAAACGCCACGTCCGCGTCGCCCGTGCCGTCGATGACACACTTCGCCAGAATGGCTTCACGGCCGGCCTTGCTCTCCGTAATGACTCCCACGATACGTCCGTTCTCGACGATCGGAGCTACAAACATACGGTGCAGAAGCGGCGTAATCCCAGCTTCCGTGACCAAGACGTCGGCGACGTACTTGAACATCTCGGCATCCAGCGCATGGCTGATGGACTGCGGTTCGGGGATGGCTGCACCCATGGATTTGGCGCGTTCCTCGAATTCCCGACCGATGCCCTCCGAGTCAATGGTCTGTTCGTGGCGATACCAGGCAAACCCTTCGACACCGACCTGCGTAATATTTCCGCCGAAGCAACCGTAGCGCTCGAGCAGCGCCGTTTTTGCACCGGCTCGGGCTGCTGCCAATGCTGCGGCGAGGCCGCCCGGTCCGCTGCCGACGACGAGAACGTCGGTCTCGTGAATCACGTCCACACTGCGGGCGGGTTCGGGAATACGTTTCATGGTTTGCACCGGTAGGAGATTCAAAGAGACTTAGCCGCCAAGGGAAATCACGACCCGACCGCGAACGTCACCAGCGAGGATGCGACGCGCGAGCGAGGGCACATCGTCGAGGGTTGCCGACGATGTCAGCGCTTCAAGTTGATCGCGAGGGAGTTCGGTGGCGAGTCGTTGCCACAACGGCAGGCGCCGTTCGGTGGGGCACATCACTGAATCGATCCCAAGGAGATTCACGCCGCGAAGCAGGAACGGAATGACGGTGGTGTCCAGTTTGGCGCCGCTCGCCAGTCCGACCGCCGCCACCGACCCGCCGTACTGCATCTGTGCCAGGACGCGCGCGAGTGTGTTGCCGCCGACGGAGTCGATACACGCTGCCCAGCGCTCGGCCTCCAAGGGCCGTTTGGCCGGTTCCGCAAATGCTGACCGATCGATGACCTCAGCGGCGCCCAGTGAGCGCAAGTAATCCGCGGAGTCGGGGCGCCCGGTCGAGGCAACCACGCGGTATCCGCGGGCCGCCAACAGTGCCGTCGCCACCGAGCCGACCCCACCGGAGGCGCCGGTGACGAGCACCTCGCCTGTCGTCGGCGTGAGTCCCTGGCGCTCGAGCGTGTCGAGCGCCAGCATCGCCGTAAAGCCGGCGGTGCCGATGGCCATGGCGAGACGCGTCGATAAAGAGGGCGGCAGCGGGACCAACCAATCCGCTTTCACGCGCGCCTTCGTGGCGTATCCGCCGGCGTGCAGCTCGCCGACTCGCCATCCGGTCAAAACCACGCGGTCACCGGGCGCGTAGCGCGCATCGGAGCTCTGCAGGACGGTGCCGGCGAAGTCGATGCCCGGCACGTGCGGCCAGCTCTTAACCAAGCCGCCGCCGGTTGTCACGACGAGGCCGTCCTTGTAGTTGACGGTCGAGTACTCGACAGCGACGAGTACGTCCCCTTCGGGCAGCAGCGAATCGTCGCGATCCTCGATGCTCGCGGTCACGCCCGCGTCGGTCTTGTAGGTGACTAGTGCCTTGTACATGGCGGCCTCGTTGGGTGAGCGGTATCGGAGTATTCCATATTTGTCTGACAAAATGGTACGGTAAGACCGTTCCACGCTGACGCAGGTGTCGGATGGCTATTGAATATGCGGGCCTCGTGACCGAAGGCATTGCCAAGCAAATTTCGGAAAAGATCCGCGAGGCGATTCTGGACGGGCGCCTGGCGGTAGATGCCCGCTTGCCTACGGAGGAGGAGTTGGCGAGCCGCTTCGGTGTCTCGCGGCCGACAATCCGTGAAGCCTTGAAACGGCTCGCCGCTCAGAATCTCATTCGCTCGCGCCGTGGCCCCACCGGCGGGACGTTCGTCACGCGTCCGACGCGTGACGAGGCGCGTGCCAGCGTGGCGACGGGCGCGGCCCTGCTGGTCTCGATGGGCGAATTTCAACTCGACGACATCATCGAAGCCCGCTCCGTCTTCGAAACTGCGGCGTGCCGCTTGGCCGTCGAGCGGCGTACCGATGCCGATCTTGAGCGTCTGCAGTGCGAAGTCGACCGAATGTCGGATGCCGCCCTGACTGACATTGAGTTCTGTGCAACCGACGTCCGATTCCATCGCGCGCTCATCGCAGCCGCACACAATCCGGCACTGGATTACGCCGCTGCTAGTCTGATCGATTCCTTACAACCGGTTCTCAATGTGCTCGTTTATCGGGTGCGCGATCGGCGCCAAGTTGTGCTCGAGTTGGGTCGACTCGTCGCGGCGCTGACGTCGCGCGATGGCGCCGCTGCCGTCGATTCGCTGGAAGCGTATCTGGCAACGTTGACGCGACACTGTCGTGATGTGGGCCAGTTGCGGTCGGTGGGGTCGGCAGCGCTCGGCGAGCGTCGTGGCGGCACGGGGTTTGATCATGCGTGATAGTCGCGTTCGCTATGACTTGACGGGTATACGTGCGTTGGTGACCGGAGCGGCCTCCGGCATAGGACTGGCCACTGCGGAGCGGTTGGCGCGCAGCGGTGCCCGTGTTGCGATCAATGATTTGCCGGGCGAGCGATTGGACTCTGTGGTCGGGCGCTTGCAGGCTGAAGGGCTGGCGGTCGAAGCGTCGGCGGGCGATTTGTCGCAGGCGGATCAGGCCCGCGCTGTCGGACGGACCGCGGTCGGATTGCTCGGAGGCCTCGACTATTTGGTGAACAATGCGGGCGCGCCGCTGACGCGTGTACCGATACCGCCCAGTGATTTGGACGCGCTGACGGATGTGTTCTGGGATCGCATATTGCGGATCAATCTCATGAGCGCGTTTTGGGTCACGCATGCGGTGAGTTCGGAGTTGCGCGATTCGCGCGGTGCGGTTGTTAACACGGTGTCGGTCGCGGGCATGGGCGGCGGTGGTAGTAGCATCGCCTACGCTACGGCGAAGACGGGTTTGATCGGCCTCACGCGTGAATTGGCGCGAGCGCTGGCGCCGGGAGTGCGCGTAAACGGCATTGCGCCGGGCTATGTGAATTCCCCGTGGGAATGCTCCTTCGGTGATATGCACGCGGCAGCGGTCCGCGAGGCGGCCCTGCAACGCGTGGGTGAGCCGGCGGATTATGCGGACGTCATTGTGTACTTGTGTGCAGGGGCTCACTACATCACCGGCGAGGTGGTGCCGGTGTCCGGCGGTTTGCGGTTGTGATGCGTTGGGTTTGGGCGACGCTCGCCGGTCTCACGAGCGTGGTGTCACTGGCCGCGCCGCGTGTGGAGGTCTTAGGAACGGTCCTCGAAGGCCGTTGGAATCGTGATGTTCCTGCGGTCGCCGAGTTTCTCGGCGTTCCGTATGCGCTCCCGCCGGTCGGCGTGCGACGCTTCGCAGCGCCCGTGCCTTGGTTGCCGGAGGCGGGGATAAGGCGAGCCAACGCGTTCGCACCGGGGTGCTATCAGGACGATTACAACACCCGTTGGTACCGGCAAGTTGGGGCCTACTTTGGCGCATCGGCGGAGACATTCGTCGATCCGCCCTTCAGCGAAGATTGTTTGTATCTCAACGTGTGGTCGCCGCGACCGGATCCAACCGCCCGATTACCGGTGCTGGTCTGGTTTCACGGCGGCAGCAACAAAGCCGGCTGGTCCTTCGAGCCCAATTACCAGGGCGCGCGGTTTGCGGATCGGGGGCAGGTGCTTCTCGTGACAGTGGGCTACCGGCTCGGCGTGTTCGGTTTTCTCCCGTCCCCGTTTGCTGACGATGCGGCCGCGACGGCCAATCTCGGCCTGAAGGATCAGATTGCCGCACTGCGGTATATCCGTCGGTCCATCGCGGCGTTCGGGGGCGATCCGACCCGAGTCACCATTGCGGGCGAATCCGCCGGCGGCGCGGACGTACTCGCGTTGCTGGCTTCGCCGGAGGCCCAAGGCTTGTACGCACGGGCCATCATTGAAAGCGGTACGTACGGGCTGCGTGGGGCGCCATCCCTCAGCAGCCAGCAGGCCGTGAGTCGCACGCTGGCCCATGGGCTCGGGGTACGGTCGAGGGGCGAATGGAACACCCTGTCGGCCGCTGCGGTGTTCTCCGCGGCCAGCAGCCTTGAACCCGCGCCGTATTTTTTGCCGGTGGTGGATGGTGTGGTCTTGCCGCACGACCCCGCGGCAAACCTCAAACACGGTCTCAGTGTTGACGTCCTAGTGGGGAGCAATGCCAACGAGTCGTTGCTCTATGTTACCGAGTCGGATACCGCGCTCGAGCAGATGATCGCGGCCTTGCCCGTCGATGTGCAGACGGACCTGCGCCCTTGGGTGGGGCGCGAGAGCTCCGCGCGTCGTGCGCAAGATCGGCTGGGCAGTTTTCTGGACATGGGCTGTGGCGCAGAGGTCGTTGCGTCGTCCGTCCACGCGCCGCACCGAGCCTATCTGTATCGATTCACTCGGGCTCGGGCCGGTGCGTACGACGTCGGACTCGGCGCCTACCACGGAGCCGAGATTCCGTACGTATTCAACACGCACGATGCGTGGCTTCCAACAGACGCGACGGATCGTCAACTCACGCAAACCATGGGGGATTATTGGGCCGCCTTTGTGGCCACCGGTAACCCCAATCGGAAGGGGCTACCGGAGTGGCCTGCGTATCACTCGGATCAACCCCAGGCCCAGATGTTGGGGGATACCGTATCGGCGCAGCCCGCCCCAGATCATGCACAGTGCTGGCGGCACCGGACGAGCTTATACCCGGGACTTTGAGGGCCGCGATCAGGCGTCGTCGAAGGTTTCGGCGTCGTGCGGTAGCGCATCGCGGAACGCCGAGAGCAACAGCATCGGGCTGAACAATTCGATGCCGAGGACAAAACTCTGTTCAGCGCCCTCTTCGTCCGACGGCCGATGATGACGGCACCAGGCCACCACACCGTTGACGTCGAGCGTCAGTCCGTCGGCTTGAAACTCGAGGGCCACTTGCGAGCGAACCGGTAGAGCGGTGGGTAAGCACAGGCTGATGCCGGAGCTTGAGACGTCATTGACCGCGGTGGCCGCTTGTCGCTCGTCGCTGTGAATCACCACAATCGGGTCGGCCGGCTGATGCACCAAGCGATAGCGGGACTGGCGGCGTTTGTCGTGCTGTGTCATCGGTCTCTGTCCTCAAGGTCCCAGGCGCGCCCCCTCGGCGCGGCCCGATCTCCCCGCGAGTATGCCTTGTCTGGGCAGCGCCGGGGATGGTGGTATCCCCGGACTGTGGTCAATGTCTCGGTTTTTAGGGGCTGGTCCAGCGCTTTAGCCATGCCTCAACGGCATCATGCCACTCGACGCTGTTCTGTGGCTTCAGCACCCAATGGT
The DNA here is from genome assembly GCA_036742455.1 of Steroidobacteraceae bacterium. Taxonomy (GTDB): domain Bacteria; phylum Pseudomonadota; class Gammaproteobacteria; order Steroidobacterales; family Steroidobacteraceae; genus CAIKZZ01. The sequence goes on from DAINQU010000004.1 coordinate 74,804, forward strand.
TTTCGTCGGGGAAATGCAGGAATTCGCTCGGCACGCCGCGCCGTTGCGCTGCCGTGAACGCGGCGACGCCCTGATCCGGGGTGACTCGGTAGTCGCGTCCGCCCTGCACGACGAGCATGGGAACAGTCCATTGGGCCACGTGGTTCAACGGGTTAAAGCGCTCGTAGTTGTCCGGATGCTCATACTGAGTGCCTGCATTTTCGGTCTCTTCAAACCACAGTTCCTCCGTGGCATAGGCCATGAAGCGCGTATCGAAGACACCGTCGTGATCGACAAAGCACTTCCAAGGCTTCGACCAGACACCGGCCATCCAGTAGACCATGTAGCCGCCGTAGCTCGCGCCGAGCGCACAGGCCCGATCCGCTGCCAAGAACGGGAATTGCGCCTGAGCGGCGGCCCATCCCTTCTGCAAGTCTTCCAGCGGTCGATCGCCCCAATGGCCGCTGATGGAATCGGTGAACGCCTGTCCATATCCAGTCGATCCGTGAAAGTCGATCGCCACAACGGCATAACCGGCGCCGGCGTAGGTCTGCGGATTCCAACGGTAGTGGAAATCGTTCAGCCATGACCCTTGGGGTCCGCCGTGGATCAAGAAGGCCACCGGATACTTTTGGCCCGGAACATAACCGACGGGCTTGACGACGTAGCCGCGCACAGTGTCGCCGTTCCAGCCCTTGAAATGGAACTCTTCAGGGGCTCCGAACTCGACATCGGCGAGGCGGTCGTGGTTCACCTGTGTGACCGGCGTGAACGTGCCGCCGTTATCCACGCGATACAAGTCCGAGGGAGCGGTCAGTGTGTCGCGCGCCACGACCAGCACTCCACGCGCCGCAGAGTATTCCGTCACGTTGCCGCCGGCCGCGATACGGCGGGTGGTGCCACGCGCAATGTCGATCGCGAAGAGCGGCCGCTCGCCTTGGTCATCGGCGAGGGCGTAGGCGGTGCGTCCGTCCGGGGACAGCGTGAGCGCCGAGGCGCTGCGATCCCAGTTCGGCGCCACCTCGCGGACTGCGCGGGTGCCTAGATCCAGCTCCATGATGCGGTAACGATCGGCTTCGTGGCCCGGTACCGACATCGCGAGGTAGTACAGATGCCGACCGTCCGCTGATGGCACGGGCGCGGTGTCCCACGCCAAATTGGCGGACGTCAAATTGGTCGGCGGCGTACGACCATCAATCCGAGCAGCGTAGATGTCGAAGTTGGTCGACCACGGTTCGCTCGTCCCCGCGACGCGCGCCGAGAAATAGATGGTTTGGCTATCCGGCGAAAAACTGTACTCGCTGTCATCGCCAAACGGCTTCGAAGGTACGTCGCCGTCAATCGACTGACTGACCCGGACAGGCTCATCGCTCACCGTGCCGGTATCGTTCACGGTGGCCACATAGAGCTGAGAGCGCGTGCCATCGCCCCACGTGTCCCAGTGACGGACGAAGAGGCGATCGTAGAGGACCCCAGTGGATTTGCGGGCCGCGCGGACGGCGGCATGCTCGGCCGCACAGGCGAGCGTGTCGCACGCGGGATCGACTTGAGCGGCCAAGGCGATGTGATGGCCATCGGGTGCGAGCCGGTAGGATTCGACGTCGACCGGCAGGTGAGTGACCTGTAAGGCTTCGCCCGCCCCTTCGAGTCGCCAGACTTGGTTGCTACCGGAGCGATTGGAGAGGAAGTACAGGCTCCGGCCATCGGCCGACCAACGTGGGGCGGTCGCATTGGAACCGTTGGCTGTCAGCCGGTGCGCGTCGCCGCCGTTGGGGCTGACCTCGTAGAGGCCGTATGACGCACGATTGGCCGCGTAATCGACGCTGCGCAACGTGTACACCAAGCGGGTTCCGTCGGGCGCGAGTTGGGGTTCGCTGACCCGATTGAGGGTGACCAGATCGTGCGCGGTGAACGGCCGTGCCGTCGTGACGCTTGAAAATGCGAGGCCAAGACACAACAACGCGAGCGGCCGAGACATACGTACCTGCCTATTGGAAATCCAGCGTTTGATCATACCCGTGTCAGCGCTTGACCTCGTCGGCTCCTCGCTATAAATTGCTTTGGCAGTTACTGCTTAGGCAGGAATATGAAGCACATCGATGCCTCCACGTACCGTGTCGACGACAGCGTTGGCTATCTCATCCGGCAAAGTGGCGCACTCATGCGTCAGGAGTTGGACCACCAGTTTCTCGAGGGCGAACTCACCGCCGTCCAGTGGCTCACGCTCATGCGCTTGCGGGACGATCCGACCTGCTCGGCCGCCCTGCTCAGTCGCTGGCTGCACCACGACAGCGGTGCGTTCACGCGAGTGCTCGATCAACTGGAAGCGAAAGGCTTCGTGGTCCGTGAGCGCAGTCACGAGGATCGACGCAGCGTGGTGCTTCGCTTAACCGACGATGGGCGAACGGCGGCCGAGGCCGCCCTTCCCCGCGTGCTGAACCACATCAACGACGCGTTGCATGACTTCACGGCCGATGAGGTGGTGCAGTTGAAGACGCTACTGAACAAATTAATCGCACGCCTCGACGGACGCGGGCGACGTCTCGGGAGTTCCCCATGATCCGTCCTGTCCTTTTGCTGATTGCCCTCGCCGGTTTGGGTGCCTGTGCGGCGCCGCCGAGTGCGACGGTTTCCTCGCGGATGCGTCCCGGCGCCGACTTTGGCCTTGGTCAGGAGGTCGCGGAAGACGTCGCCGGCGACTGGTGGCAAGAGTTCCAGGATCCCACGTTGAATGATCTGATTGAACGCGCCATACGCAATGCTCCGTCGGTCGAAGCGGCCCAAGCGGCACTCGAATCCGCCTCGGCGGATCTTGATTCGGTACAAAGCGCGCGCGGACTGTCGATGGATGCGGGCGTGACGGAAGATCGCCAGCACTTCAGTGCGCGGTCCTACATACCGCCACCGTGGGGTGGCAGTACCTATTGGAATGGAACGATTGGCGCCGACTTGCATTGGGATTTGGATGTTTACGGGCGTATTTCGCGGCGCGTATCAGCCGCCGGTCATGAGCGCGATGCGCGTCGCTCGCAGCTGCGCGGCGCACGTCTTATGGTCGAGGCGGGTGTCACGACAGCCTATGTGGATTGGCTGCGGGCGCGTCGCGACGTCCAAGTCGCTGAGGCGATCTTGGGTGAGCGTGAGGCCGTGCTCGGCCTCCTAAAGCAGCGCGCCGCCCGCGGTCTCGTAGCCACCGCCGAGGTGACGTCCGCTGAAGCCGAGCGCGACGCAGCCCGCCAAGACCTCGTTCGGTATCAAGCCGAGGTCCCGTTGGCCATGCACCGACTTGGCGCACTCACGGGTCTGGGTGCGAATCTGACGACGCTGCCCGACGGACACGTCAATGAATCTGCGTTGACCGTGCCGACGGTGCTTCCTGGCGACTTACTAACCCGGCGCGGCGACATCAAAGCGGCAGCCGCTCGGGTGGCGGGCGCCGTTGATCGCGAAGAGCTGGCGCGCCTGGCTCGCTACCCGGAAGTCGATCTGCACGGATTTGTGGGCACGACGGCGTTCGGACTCGACAGTCTCCTCTCCGCTCCGTCGCGCATGCTGATCGCCGGTGCCGGCGCGATGCTGCCCCTGTACGACCACGGCCGTATCGATGCCGGTCGTCGCGCTGCCGGTGCGAACACGGCGCAAGCACTGGCGGCGTATAACCAGACGGTCCTTGAGGCCATACGGGAAACGGCGGATGCATTGACGAGAGTGGCAGCACGCGAGCAAGAAGTGCGCCATGCGGATGCGCTTGTCGTGGATGCGAACCGATTGCTCGGTGACGTGCAACGACGCCGCGTTGCAGGACTTGCGGATGAACGCGCGGTCATCCAGGCGCGCATCGCTGCCCTCATCGCGGCGGTACATGCGGACGACCTGCGCCTCGCAGCGGCTCAAAGCCGCGTTTCAGTCCTCGTCGCAATCGGCGGCAGTGGCCGCGACCCCTCCATTTTGTCTGCCTCGACTTCGAAGGTTTCCCCGTGAACGTACCTGCCTACACTCCGACTCAAACCCGTCAGCGCGCGTTTCGCTTTTTCGGGATCGCGGTTGCGATCGTCGCGGCCGGGTGGTTCCTCTATTGGTTCGTCGCACTCCGGCATTTCGAACGGACGGACGATGCGTACGTCGCAACGGACGTGATCGCGGTCACCAGTGAGGTCAGCGGGACGGTGAAGGCCGTACATGTCGCTGATACCGTCCGCGTGCATCGTGGTGACGTACTCGTTGAGTTGGATGATACCGATGCGCGACTAGCACTCGCCGGGGCCGAAGCGGAATTGGAGCGCACGGTTCGCGATGTCTATTCTCGCCTCGCTCAACAGGATCAGTGGCGCGCGGCAATGCGCGCGCGGCAGGTGGCGTTGACCCGCGCCCGTAGCGACCTCGCTCGCCGTGAGGGCTTAGACCGTGATGGCGTCATCGCCGCCGAAGAAGTGGCTCACGCCCGCGATACCGTGGCGGAACAAGAAGCCGCGGTGGCCTCAGCCGAGGCGCAGGTGTCGGTCTTAAGTGCCGAGTTGCAAGGCACTTCGGTTGCGACGCATCCCCGTGTTGTCGCGGCTGCGATGGCTGTGCGCAATGCGGCGCTTGCGTTGGCGCGCACTCAGATCCGAGCGCCGATTGACGGCGTGATTGCGCGAAAGTCCGTGCAGGCGGGGCAGCGTATTGCTGCGGGCGCGCCGCTCATGGCACTGGCAGACCTGGATCACGTCTGGATCGATGCCAACTTTAAGGAGGTGCAATTAGGGCACCTCGTGGTCGGCTTGCCGGCAACGATTCGTACCGACATCTACGGATCCGACGTGGAGCTTAAGGGGCGCGTGGTCGGTGTCTCCGCTGGCAGCGGCGCTGCCTTTGCTCTCTTACCAGCCCAAAATGCCTCGGGCAATTGGATCAAGATTGTCCAACGTGTTCCGGTGCGGATTGCGGTGGATCCCGCCGATCTGAGCGCCCACCCTCTGCGGGTCGGCCTGTCGACGTCTGTCGCGGTGGACATCGCCGGAGCCGTCGATGCCCACGTCGCGGTTCCGCACGAACGGTCCGTAGCGCCTGTGACTGTCGATACGGCGACCGAAGAACGCATTGAGGACATTATTCGGCGTGCGCACCCGGGCCATTCCCGCCATCACGCTCACTCCGGATCTGCCGTTACCCCGCCATGAGCGGACCCAGTTCCGGCCTTAGTAGTCTCACGGCTGGCGAGCGTGCGCTCGTCTCGGTCGCCGTTGCACTCGGCGCTTTCATGCAGGTGCTCGACACGACCGTGGCCAACGTGGCCATTCCGAGCATTGCGGGCAATCTAGGGGTCAGCGCCGATCAGGGCACCTGGGTCATCACCTCGTTTGCGATCGCAAATGCGATTGCGGTTCCGTTGACCGGCTGGTTGATGGCGCGCTTTGGATTAGTGCGAACGTTCGCGTCCGCCATCACGTTGTTCACGGCCGCGTCGTTCTTATGCGGTATCGCGTGGGACCTCCCCTCGCTGGTCTGCTTCCGAGTCCTACAGGGCATGGTTTCAGGACCCATGGCGCCCGGTTCACAAGCGGTGTTGCTCGCTATTTTCCCGCCTGAGCGGCGGGCCAAAGCGCTTGCGGTGTGGTCGATTACGACACTGATCGCACCCGTCGTGGGCCCTATGTTGGGGGGCTGGATCACGGACAACTGGAGTTGGCCGTGGATTTTCTTCATCAACATACCCGCCGGCATTTTTTCAGTGTTGGTCTGCGCGCGCGTGCTTAAAGGGCGCGATACGCCGACGCGGCAACTCCCTGTGGATCGCATCGGACTGGCCTTGCTGGTGGTCTGGGTCGGCTCGCTGCAACTCATGTTAGACAAGGGAAAAGATGCGGACTGGTTCGCGTCCCCGTTCATCATCGCGCTCACGGTGATCGCCGTGCTCGGCTTCATCGCGTTCCTCATTTGGGAATTGACGGCACAGCATCCCATTGTGGATCTCACGCTATTCAAATTGCGGGATTTCCGCGTCGGCACGTTCGTCAATTCGGTCGGCTATGCCGTGTTCTTCGCCAACTTCATCTTGCTGACGCTCTGGCTGCAAACCCAGATGGGCTACAACGCCACGTGGGGTGGCCTCGCGGCGGTTCCAGCGGGTCTGATCGGCGTGATACTCGGACCGGTCGTCGCGAAGATGCTCGCCCGGGTGGATGCGCGTTGGGTGACGACATTTTCAATGGTGTTCTTCGCTTTGTCCTTTTACGAACGTTCGCAGCTGACGACGGATGCGAGTTTTGCCGCCGTCGCGTGGGCAGTGGGATTGCAAGGATTCTCCCTGGCGACCTTCTTCATCGGGTCGGTCACCATGATGCTCAACCGCATTCCGCCGGAGCGCGTGCCTTCGGCGTCGGGTATGGCGAGCTTCCTGCGTTTCACCGCCGGCGGTATAGCCGCCTCGATTGTTACGACCATTTGGGATCATCGGGCTGCGTTGTATCAGTCGCGACTGGTTGAACGCACATCGCTGTACGATGCCCCATTCCGGGATGCCTTCGGGGGATTACAGTCCCTCGGATTGTCGGGCGATCAGTCGCTCGCGGTCCTGACTCGCAGTGTGTTGGGCGAGTCCTACGGGAAGTCTTCGTTTGAGATAGCAGCGATATCCGCTGTGATCATGATTGCGCTGATCGCGGTCGTTTGGATGGGTCGGTCGACCAAGGGCGGCGGTCACACGCCACACGCGGCGGCGGCCGACTAGGGTGTCGGGTTTGCGGCGGTCAGCCAAGGGGCGATCGCCGCCTCCAGCGCTCGAGCTTCTATCGCGCCGCCGCCCGGGGGAAAGATGGCGCGAATAATGCCCTCCCGGTCGATCACATACGTGATCGGCAACGCCTCCGGATTGGCGTAGCCGTTGGGTTTAGCGCCGTCCATGAAGGCGGCGGTTAAATTCAGTCCCTTGAGGGCGGCGATGGCGTCGTTGCGGTCGCGGTGACGGTCTGCGGAGAGCGCGAGAACGACAAGCCCGTCCTCGGCGTGGGTCGCCTTCAGACGAGAAAGCAGTGGCATCTCAGCCCGGCACGGCGGGCACCAGGATGCCCATACATTCAACACGACAACGCGGCCGCGCAAGGTATTGAGGTCGATCGAGCCGCCGTCGGGGGTCGGTGCCACCAAGGCGGGCGCACGGTCACCGGTGTGCAGCGAGGGGGTAAGACCGAACGCGACGACCGTGTAGCCGGCGGAGGCGATTGCGATCCAGAGTCGACGAGGGAAATTCAGCATATCCCAGTGTCTCTGGGAGACGGATCGCCCGCAAGTGCCGACGATCCGTCCGTACCCTTAACGCGGTCCCGATCCCGGTGCCGGAGCCGGCGGTGGCATCGCCGGGTGGCCGTCCATCGGACCATGATCGCCGCGATGGCCCCAATGCGCCTTGGCCTTTTCGCGGCGGGCATCCATTTTCTGGATCATCTCCGGAATCTTTGCCCGTTGCGCCGGTGTCAAGACGGCGTACACCTTGGTCCACGTGTTGGCACGGTGGTCTACCATCGCCGCGGCATGCTCTTTAGCGGCGGCAACGGCGGTCGCGTACGCGGGTTCCGTCGGCGCAACGCGCATCAGTGCGGAGCGGTCACTCTGCAGCAGTTCATGGAGGTGCTTCCCCTCCTCCCAAGCGCCCTGATGGATTGCACGGATTTTCTCGTGCTGCTCCGGGGTCAGGTCGAGATGATGCAGGATGGCCATGGCTTCGAAACCAGGCATTTCCCGATGCTCCCACGGGGCTCCCCAACGGCCGTGGTTGTCGTGCATACCCATCGGACCGTGGCCTTCCATATGCCCCTGCGGTCCATGCCACGCGGGGGCATCGCCGGACCCAGCGGGCGGTGGTGGTGGTGGCGTCTGGCCGTGAACCACACCAGCGGCGGCGATCGATAGCCCGGCGATCATCAGAAAACGGGTCATTTTGTTCATAGCAACAGACTCTCTCAGGTCGTTGAAAGCAATTCAGACACGCTCTTTTTAACGTCCCGCCGTGGCTCGTGTTGACAATAAGCGTGTCGTGAATCGCAAAGAACTGTCAGTGGCTAAAAAGCCAGTGCCGGCCCCGTGACCGTGCCGACGGTTTGTCCCTCAAAAAGGTGATAAATACGGCGACCGAAGAAAAACGGGGAGCCCCAATCGAACGCGTTGGATGGGGCCGTCGGACTGGAATTATTCCCAGCGATGTACTTGAACACCCCGAACGACGGGTTCGCGTTGAAGTCTGCATCCGCATTGTCGACGGTGAACGACGCGGTAGTCTGCGTGCCATTGGCGCCCGTGATCGTTGCAGAGAGATTGAGTGGGTTCGTCGGGCAATAGAAACCCGTGCTCGTCGTGCACGTCGGTATGGCCGAATCGCCGAAGAACAGACCGTTGGAGCCTAAATCGATGAAGCTATTGGGCAATGACGCCTGTTTGTAGGTGGTCGATAGGGTGCCGATATTGGTCAACGTATACCAGCCAGTACCCGGCGATGGCGTATTGTTCGATTGAGTGCTGACGCCGAAGTACACGGTCCCTTGCAGCGTGGCTTGGCCGACCCCGGCCGTCACGGCAGGTAGATCGATGACTACACCGTTGTTGTCGGCGGACAGGAGCGTGATCGGGTTCTGGACCTGATTGGCGACGGGTACGGCGATGGGGCTGCAGGCGCCGCTCGGGCAGGTGTAATACCACTGGGGCTGCGCGGACTGTGCACAGTAACTCCCGCAATCTTGCGCGAAGGGGCCGATCCCGATGAGCCCCTTGGCGCCGAACGCGGTCACCGTATTCTCATAGCTGCCATTGCTCGTGGTGCCGGTGTGCGAGCACGTGTTCGGTGGCGCTCCGGCCTTAGTGTCGCTGAGAACCTGCGCAGCGACACCGGGAATGGTTCGATTGCCGAGGGTCAGGTCGACTTTGCCGACGGATCCCCAGGTGTAGCCATCGGCATAGATCACGCACTCGTTGATCGCATTACCGCTCGCCGGGTCGGTAACCGAGGTCGGAACGGCAGCGCCCAATTCCGTCGAAAAGAGCCTGAGACCGTAGGAGCCCGTGTCGACCTGAATATGATCGATCGTCGTGCACTGGGAGGTGCTGCCGGGAGTACAGATCGTGATCGTTGCGTAGGCCACATTGACCGTATTAGTGATGCCGATAGGGCCTTGATCGATGGTGATCGGGAAGCTATTCCCTGCCGTGGTCGAGGTGCCGATTCCGGTGAGTGCAATGGACGTCGGACTGCCCGCGGCGTTCGTGGCGATCGAGAGGGTTGCACTCGAACTGGTGGCGGCGGTGGGCTTGAATGTCAGCGAAATCGTGCAAGTGGCGCTCGCAGCCAGAGAGCTTCCACAGGTGGACGTCTCGGTGTAGTCACTGGCGTTGGTGCCGGCTAACGAGATTGACGAAATGGAAAGCGTCGCATTGCCGCTGTTCGTCACGGTGACGGTCTGGGCCGCACTGCTTGTTCCCACCGCTTGCGAGCCAAAGGCGATGGATGCCGGAGAGACCGATACGGCGGGGGTCGAGGACGTCCCGGTTCCGGTCAAAGCAACGGACGTTGGACTACCGGCGGCATTGGTCGAAAGGGAGACTGCAGCGGTCGTGGCACTGGCCGCGGTAGGCGTGAACGTCACCGAAATCGTGCAGTGCGCACTCGCAGCCAGAGAACTGCCACAAGTGGTCGTTTCTGCGTAGTCGCCGGCGTTCGTGCCGGTTAAGGAAATCGACGAAATGGAAAGACTGGCGTTGCCGCTGTTCGTGAGAGTGACGGTCTGTGCGGCGCTGCTCGTTCCAACCGTCTGTGAGCCGAAGGCGATGGACGTTGGCGAGACCGAAACAGCGGGTGCAGTCGTGCCGCCGCCCCCGCTGCCGCTCGAGGTTGAGCCGCCTCCCCCACCACCGCAGGCCACCAGAGTCAGCGCACTCACCAGAATCGATGCGTAAATCTTCAATGACATGGCTGTGCGTCCTCAGTGGAGATCGCGCGGGTCGACGCCGGCCGGTACGCTACCGGGGACCACCGCCGTCCCGGTAAATCCGCGCGGTAGTTTGACGAGTGACAGTTGTAGCGTGGCACTGGAGTGTGTGTACACCTTGTGGCTGCTCGGCGAGGCATGCGCTTTGGCCGCGTATTCCGCGAAATGACTGCCAAGCAGCACTTTCAGGTCCGGCATCGCCGGTCCGATGAACGAGACGGCAAACACTTGGCCTTGACGGTCCGAAAACTCGTGCACCGTGACGCCGTTCGCGGCGCGCAATTCGTGGCGATCGTAGGCCGACGTATGGGTAACGGTAATGACAGCTGCTTGCAGGGCGACGCGATCGTGCTCCACGCGTTCTTTCGGCTCCCCGAGCCCAGCCTGAGCGGCCACCGATACCGCGCCCAGTACGATGCCGAGGCAGAGTCGATTGGCGAGACGTTTAATCAGCATGGAGGCTTCTCCTAATATCTATAGCGCACTCTAGTGCTGAGGGCTGCCAACTTCCACCCTCAGACTGTCGCCACCGAGAAACGTTCCGCGGCGGTCATGCGTCAGGTGGCATAGCGATCGGTTGCTTCGACCAATTCGTGGATCATGCCTTTCTCAAAGGCGGAATGCCCCGCATCAGGCACGATGCGTAAATCCGCCTCTGGCCACGCTTGGGACAGTTCCCAGGCATTTCGTACCGGGCAAATCACGTCATAGCGACCGTGCACAATCGTCGTCGGGATATGCCTGACGCGGCGTACTTGACGCAGCAACTGATCGTCGTGTGTGAAAAAACCTTTATTGACGAAATAATGGCACTCGATGCGCGCAAAGGCCGCGGCGTACTGCGGGTCTTCGAATTCCGCCACGGCTTCCGAGTTGTGCCGTAGGTACGCCGTGGATCCCTCCCAGACGGACCATGCGCGTGCGGCCTTTGCCCGAGTGTCCGGATTCTTGCTGGTCAAGCGTTTGTAATACGCCGAGATCAGATCACTGCGCTCGCCTTTCGGTATCGGCGCGACATACTGATCCCAAAGGTCCGGATACAGCGCGCCGCAGCCGTGGGGGTCTTGATAGAACCACTCCAGTTCCCAGCGCCGCAGCATGAATATGCCGCGCAACACCAACTCCGTGACCCGTTTGGGATGAGTTTGCGCATACGCCAGCGCCAACGTCGAACCCCACGATCCACCGAAGACTTGCCACTGATCAATAGATAGGTGTCGACGCAGGGTCTCCATGTCCGCAACCAGATGCCACGTGGTGTTATCGATCAGGCTGGCATGGGGCGTACTTTGGCCACAGCCACGTTGATCAAACAGGACGATCCGATAGCGCTTCGGATCGAAAAAGCGCCGTTGCTCGGGGGATGTTCCGCCACCTGGGCCACCGTGCAGGAAAACCACCGGCTTCCCGTCGGGATTGCCGCTTTCTTCGTAGTACAGCTCGTGGACGTCAGAGACCCGTAATCGACCCGTACGGTAAGGACGCAGGCGGGGATACAGGCGGCGGCGTGGGCTTGCGGGCATGAACGTCTCCTAGAGTCGTAGACCCGCAGTGTGTCACGTCGCTCGGCGATCAACCATCCGCAGCACTGCAGGTGCCGAAGAAGAGCGCGGCGGCTATCATGATCGTCCTTTCGACTCGCGGAGCGGTTCTATGCTCGTCCTCAAAAAGCCCTATCTGCTGTATCTCGGCGACGTACAGACCAAAGCCGATGCCAAGACGGCGTTTGGCTTACGCGACTGGTGCCGCGAGGATGTGTTGGCGGAGTGGTCGCTTCCCGGGTGTCCCGTAACTCTCGACCTACCGCGGCTGTCGCCCGTAGAGGCCGCTGCGTCCGGCGCGGGGTCGGTCATCGTCGGCGTTGCGGTGACCGGCGGTCGACTGCCGTCACATTGGCAAGATGATTTAGAGGCCGCGTTGCGCGCGGGCTTGGATGTCGTGTCGGGTATGCATACCCGGCTAACGGAATTTCCCCGGCTGGTGGCGGCCGCGCAGGCCTCAGGCGCGCGACTGGTGGACGTGCGGCACACCGGCGGCGACTACCCTTGCGCGAGCGGGCGTAAACGCACCGGCCTGCGCGTCCTTACTGTCGGTACGGACTGTGCGTTAGGCAAGAAGTACACGGCGCTCGCGCTCACGCAGGAACTGAAATCGCGTGGGACGCCGGCCACGTTTCGAGCAACCGGTCAAACCGGCATTATGATCGCCGGTAGCGGCGTACCGATGGATCGCACGATCTCCGACTTTATTGCCGGCGCCGCTGAAGTGCTTTCACCCGATGCAAGTCCGGACCACTGGGACGTCATCGAAGGCCAAGGGTCCCTCTATCACCCGGCTTACGCGGCGGTGACTTTAGGATTGCTCCACGGTTCGCAGCCCGATGCGATCGTGCTGTGTCACGATCCCCTGCGAACGACCATCGATGAGTACCCTGATTTTCCCATACCGGATTTGCAGGACGCGATCGACTATTACCTCGCGGCGGGCCGGTTGACCAATCGTGCGATTCGTTGCGTGGGTTTGAGCATCAATTCGTCCGGACTGACCGATCCCGTTTGGGCCTCCTATCAGGCTCGCGTCACCGCCGAACTTGGGCTACCGGTGTGTGATCCGATGCGCGGTGGCCTGGCGCCGATCGCCGACCGGTTGCTGGCACCATGAATCGGTGTGACGTGACGATTGAGCATTGGGAGATGCTCGAAGTGTTCGCGACATCGCGCGATGCCATCAACAGCATCCCCGTCATCGTTGTGACGCTGACCGGTCGGCAGGGACACATCGGCCGGGGTGAGGCCGCAGGCGTCGACTACGACGGCGAGACGGTCGAGAGCATGGCGGCGCAGGTGCGTTCGATCGCGGATCGGTTGGTCGATGATCTGACGCCGGCGCAATTGCAGAATTTATTACCCCATGGCGGTGCGCGCAACGCGGTCGATTGCGCCTTGTGGGATCTTCGGGCCAAGGAAACCGGAATCCCGGTTGCCGCCTCGGCGGGTTTGCCGGCCTTGCGCCCGGTGCGCACCGTGCTGACGTTGGGCCTGGCGGACGAAGCCGATACCCGGCGCAAGGCGCGCGAGGCGCGTGGTTACCCCGAATTGAAGCTGAAGCTCGACGGCGAGCGTCACGTCGATATCGTGCGAATCGTGCGCGAAGAACACCCGACCGCCCACCTGGTGGTCGATGCCAATCAGGCATGGGACCGAGCGCTGTTGGATCGAATCGAGCCGACGTTGCGAGGGCTCGGCGTCACCCTGATCGAACAGCCGGTTCGGCGCGGAGAGGATGCCTCACTGGATGGTTATCGTGGTGTCGTTCCGCTCGCCGCGGATGAGTCTTGCGTGGACCGCGGCTCGTTCGAGGAATTACAAGGTCGCTATCGCTACATCAACATCAAGCTGGATAAGTCCGGGGGCCTGACCGAGGCGCTCGCGATGGTCCAAGAGGCGAAACGCCTAGGCTTTGGCCTCATGGTCGGGAATATGTGCGGTACGTCGTTGGCGATGGCGCCCGGTTTTCTCATCGCGCAGTCCTGCACCCACGTGGATCTCGACGGTCCGTTGTTGCAACGCCTCGATCGGGACCATGCCATACGCTTCGACCACGGCATGATGTCCGTACCGGAGCGTGCTCTGTGGGGTTGACGGCTCAGCCGACCTGAACGGCGGTCAGGCTAATGGTGCCAAGCTCAAAACCGCGGTAAGGGATCGTCACGGTCTCGTCGCCACGGCGAGTGCCGAGCACGGTGAGTAACGGCAGGTAGTGGTCGGGCGATGGGGCGGCGAGGCGTCCGGCGTCGTCGAAACCAGTGCGATCCGCCAAAGCGGCGTCATCGCCGGCCACTGCCCGCTCACAGACCCAGTCGTCAAAGCGCTGCGCCCATTCCGGGGGTGCAGCGGCGGGACGTCCATCCACCCGACCGAGATTGTGAACAATGCCGCCGCTGCCGAGCACGAGGACGCCGTTCTCGCGCAGACCGCTGATCGCGGCGCCGATGGCGTACTGGTCAGACCACGGGCGCGTCGCATCGAGACTGAGCTGAATCACCGGAACGTCAGCCGCCGGGTACATATGAACGAGCACGGACCACGCGCCATGGTCGAGTCCCCAGTCGGTGCGCACGCGTGCACCGAACCCGTTCAAACGTGCCGCAACGTCGGCGGCCAATGCGGGCGCGCCCGCCGCCGGATATACGATTTGATAGAGCGCATCGGGGAAGCCGCCAAAATCGTGAATGGTCTTGGGTGCGGGCTCGCCCGTGACGAAGGTCCCACGGGTGTACCAGTGTGCGGAGATCACGAGGATGGCTCGCGGTATCCCTATGGAATGACCGAGGCGTTGCCACGCTCGTGTGTGGGCGTTCTGTGCCACCGCGTTCATGGGGCTGCCATGGCCAAGAAAGAGAGCGGGCAGGCGCGGAGTTGATCGTGCCGTCATGGTCGATCCGTGATCTTGTGACTGGACGGTCTGATTTTAGAGGCCGGACGTCGAGGCGATATAGCCATTTTCCGTCAGACCCGATGGTGGCGAACGAACGCCTCGAGATGGAAGCGTGCCTGGTCCGGGCCGTACGTGGCACGTTGCCCGATCGGGCAGGCGCGACGTGCCAGGCAACCGCCGGACAGGCATCCCTCGCCGAGCGCGCTACTCAGATACGTGGCGCACGCATCGACCGCGAAGCCCGTCGTCGTGTACGCGCCGACCGGGCACCCGCTTAAACACGGGCGGTCGCGGCATGTTGCACAAGGCGACGGCTGTTCATGCACCGGCGGCAGGTCGACGGCGTCTGCGAATGCCAATGCGCCTCGATAGGCATGCCAGAGCCCGAAATCCGGATGAATTAATAGACCGAGCGGCGATGGGTGCACGGCTTCCGCACGTTGCGCCCAGCGTTGGAACGGCCACCACGGGGGGCCGACCGACGGCTCGAGCAGGGCGGCGCCTGTCCGCTCGGCGACTGCAGCAAGCACCCGATGCCCCCAACGATCGAGCGGATGCGGCTGCCCATCGCGCGACTCCGGTGCGGCCCGAAAAGCGTTCCAATGCGCCCGATCGGTCATTCCGACCAAAATGACGGTCGATACCGATCGCCCATCCGGTAAGGGCGGCACGCCGTCCGCGGGTTGCGGCACGAAGCCGCCACGTACGGTCAGGCCTACCTCCGCGACGGCGGTGCGCACGTCGACGTAGCTCGTCACAACGGCTGCCGGTTTCGAAACCGGTTCTTTGCGACCAGCTGCACGGACTCGGTGCTGGGATCCCAGAGTATCTCGGCCTCGCCCCGTTGGAGTTGTCGCCGGACGTCCTCTACCTTGGACTCAAACGTCGCTTCCTGATCGCCGTAATCCGTTCCCTCCCGCAGTACGAAGGATTCGATGATGCCGCGCAGTGCCTCGGGTGATAGCGCGTCGGGTGGAATCGCGACCGGTGGCGCGTCGGTGTCGGTGGGGTCCATCCGATTATCATAGCGCCTTCGGATAAGTACGCCTTGTGGGGCGCACGAGAGTCCGACACGATGGCGCTCGCACCCCGGGAGGGTGCGATACGGTGAGTGCGTGCGATATGCAAGAATTACGATGGCTAGCCCCCCAACGCCTATTGACCGGAGCCGGTTGCCGGCACCGCTTGCCGACCGTGCTGGCCGACGACGGTCGGGGGAATCCGTTGGTCGTTCTCGATCCGCGTTTGGGTGATGCGCCTGCAGTGGCGGATCTCCTCCGTGCCTTGTCGCCCGACGGCCGGCCGGTCGCCCGCACCGATCAGGTTCCCGGCGAACCGGACGTGGACTGTGCTGAGGCCATAGCGTCTCTGCTGAAGGCGGGCGGACACGACTGCGTCATCGCCGTGGGCGGCGGAAGCGTGATCGACGCGTCGAAAGGCGCGGCAATTGCCGCGACGAACCCCGGTCGCTTGGCCGATTTCGAAGGCTTTGATCGCTTCACGACCGATCCCCTCCCCCTGTACGCCTTGCCGACGACGGCAGGTACCGGGTCCGAGGTGACGCGCGTGACGGTGCTCGGCGTGAACGATCCGCCTCGAAAAATGAGTATCAAGAGTGCTCGCCTCGTGCCCGTGGCCGCTTTTGTAGACCCGGATTTTCTTGCCACTGTTCCGCCGCGAGTAGGGGCTGCCGCCGCCACCGACGCATTGACCCATGCGTTGGAGGCGTATCTGCGTCCTGCCTCGACGCCGGTTTCGCGCGCGTTGGGGCTTCGGGCAGCGACGTTGATTCTGCGCGTGATGCGCTGCGGGGCGGATTACGTGACGGCCTCGAACCTGAGCGATCTGGCGAGTGCCTCCATGTTGGCGGGTCTTGCGTTCGGCAACTCCGACGTAGGACCAGTGCATTGTCTCGCCGAATCCATTGGGGCGGTATACAAGGCGCCGCACGGTGCCGCGAATGCGGTCTTTTTGGGTCCGGTGCTGACGTATTACGGCGACGTCGTGGCGGCGCCGCTGGCCGAGGTGGCGCGCACGGTCTGGAGCAGTGAGCTCGCGAATCAGGACGATCTCACAGCCATGGGCGTCTTGTTGTCCGCGGTGGAGAGTTTTGTCGCAGACAACGAGGTGGGCACGCTCGACAGTTTGTGCGGCGGCCCGATCGACTGCGAGCGGATCAGTGCATTGGCGGAATCCAATAATTCCAACGCCTCGGGTCCGATCCCGATGACGGCCACGGATTACCGACGGATTATTGAGGCGATGCAACCGCTGACGGTGTAACAGTGGCCGTGCTCGGTTGCAGTGTCACCGCCGGCGGCCCAGGTTCTGCGGGGAATCCGTACACCCGATTCGGATCCTGAGCCGGCCGAGAGAGAGCCGTCGGGTCACGGCTCGTCAGCAGTAACCACGTACCGATAGCGATCGTGATGGGGACGATGAGGGCCATCGCCAATTTGAGCCAGCGCTCGATGCGTCGATGATGGCGGTCGTGGTTCATGGCGTGTCCAGGCGAAAGGCGCGACGGATGCGGGCGATTTCGCCCGGCGAATCCCACACACGCTCTCCGTATACGCGCTCCAGAATGCGGCCGTCTGCATCGATGAGCACCGTCAACGGAATGTGTGTCGCGCCCAGCATCGTCTCGAGGACTGTATTGTGATCCAAGAAATGAGGAATCGTTGCGTTCGAGTGTGACAGCCAGCCGAGCGCGTCGGCGCGGACGTCATCGGTCGAGATACCAATGATCCGAAACCGTTGGGCTTCATCGTGCCAGGCCAGTCGTTCGAGCGACGCCGTCTCGGCGCGACACGGGCCACACCAGCTTGCCCAAAGGTTCACGATCAACGGCCGCCCGCGAAATTCGGAGAGCCGACGCGACGGCCCGTTCAGTCCGTCGAGGGTTGCCTCACGCACGACTCCACCGATCGCGACGGTCGACGGTGCCGCCGCCCCAACAACCTGCGCTGCGCTGATCAGCGCGACAGAGAGGACGAGGCAAACTGCGCGAATTAAACGGGGCTGGGGCTGACGATCCATTCGGCCATCGCCTCGACAAGTTCGTTGGGACGCTCTGCCAAGAGCATGTGGCCCGCACCTGCGACTACGCGGACTTCGCTGTGCGGTAGCGCGGCGGCCAACGCGCGTGCATTGCGCACGGGCGTCATCATATCGCGCTCACCGCTGACCAGCAGTGCCGGTGCTGTCACTTCGGCTGCGTTCGCGAGGCCATCGTAGGCATTGCAAGCGGACAAATCGCGGAACAGGACGTCGGGCGCTGCGCGCTCTAAGATGCGCTCGGCGGCTCCCACCATCCAGACACCCGGCGCGCGACTGCCGCCGATACCGGCCTGCTGTCCGTGACCCCATAAGTTGACCATATCGATGGCGTCGTGATGGTTCTGCTCGGCGGCGGATAACAGGTCCGGATGTACGGGCATGCGCCCGGCTGCACCGATGAGCAGCAGTCGGCTGACTCGCGTCGGGAATCGGCTCGCGACATCAAGCGCGATAAGGGCGCCCATGGAGTGACCGATGAGCACCGCCGCGTCAGCGTTCACCGCATCGAGCACGGCGATAGCCCAGTCGGCCATCGCGCCGATCGACGTCAATGGTGCGCCACTCGAGCGGCCATGCCCCGGCAGATCCGGGCTTAAGACGTTCCAGCCGCGGAAGGCAAGCCAGCGACTCTGCAACGCCCAGGCCGTGTGATCAAAACCGGCGCCGTGCAAAAAGAGCGCCCAAGGACGCCCCTCTACGTGGGCTCGTCCCCCGGTGGCGACGTATACGCTGTGACCCGCGATTTCCAATGTCACCGCCATGATTTAACCCTTCTGTGAGGCCCGCAGGGCCTGGTCGAGGTCGCGGATGATGTCGGCGACCGATTCGATGCCGACGGACAGGCGCACCATATCCTCCGAGATACCGGCAGCCTCCAGTTGGGTCGCGCTCATTTGTTGGTGGGTCGTTGTGGCCGGATGAATCACAAGCGTCTTGGCGTCACCGACGTTGGCCAAATGGCTCGCGAGTCGCAAGGTGTCGATGAATTTCTTGCCAGCCGCGCGGCCGCCGCGGACTCCGAAACTGACCATGGATCCCGCACCTCGCGGCAACAGTTTTTGGGCGAGTGCATGGTCCGGGTGCGTGGGCAGTGTCGGGTGCGTCACCCAGGCGACAGCCTTGTGCTGGCTGAGGAAGTCGAGGATCGCGGCCGTGTTTTCCACATGGCGCTGCATGCGTAATCCGAGAGTCTCTAGCCCCTGCAACAGATAAAACGCGTTGGTTGGCGACAGACAGACACCAAACTGGCGCAGTCCCTCGGTACGGGCGCGCATGGTGAAGGCGGCGGGACCGAACTGTTCACTGAATACGATCCCCTGATACCCGGGACTTGGCTCGGTCAACATCGGATACCGACCCGAGCGGTCCCAGTCAAAGCGCCCGCCATCGATGACCGCACCGCCTATCGCGATACCGTGACCACCGATCCATTTGGTGATCGAATGCATGACTAGGTCTGCGCCGAGGTCGAGGGGACGGCACAGATAGGGCGTAGCGAAGGTGCTATCGACGAGCAACGGTACGCCGGCGGCATGCGCGATGTCGCTCAGTGCCGGAATGTCGAGAACCTCGAGACCGGGGTTGCCGATCGTCTCACCGAGTACCAATTTCGTGTTCGGTTGTATCGCCGCGCGAAAACCATCGATGTCGCGCGGCTTTACAAAGGTCGTGGTGATCCCGAAACGTGGCAGGGTCTGCGCAAGCAGGCCCACGGTACCGCCGTAGAGCGATGCGGAGGCGACGATGTGATCGCCGCTCCCGAGCAGCGTCGCAATGGCGACGTGCATGGCCGCCATGCCGGAAGCCGTGCAGATGGCGCCGACGCCGCCTTCGAGGGCGGCGAGGCGCTCCTCAAGGACCGCGACCGTCGGATTTGAAATTCGACTGTACACATAGCCTGGCCGCTCTAGGTTGAACAGCGCAGCCGCCTGTTCCCCGTCCTCGAATACGTAGGACGTGGTCTGGTAGATCGGTACGGCGCGTGCGCGATGTTCGGGATCCGGGTGCTGACCGGCGTGTAGGCTTAAGGTTTCAAAGCCCGGGGGGTTGGGTGCGGCCATCGTCCACTCCTTGTCACAGTCGCCGTGGGAGTGTCAGAGTTGCCACTCAGAACGGCATCTACCGATTCCCCCACGGATAGGGTCTGGGTATATTGTCTGACAAATATGTGCCGACGCCTACTGGGGCGTTGCAACGAGGTCATCATCATGTATCGCGCACCGCTTAAGGAAATCCAGTTTGCGCTGGAGCACGTAATCGGCTCCGATGTGTTGGCCGGATGTCCGGCCTATCAAGAATACTCACTCGACTTGGCATCGAGCATTCTGGAGGAAGCAGGGCGGTACGCAGAGGGAGTGTTAGACCCGCTCTGGCAGAGCGCCGATCGTGAAGGTGCGCATTGGTCGGAGGCAGGCGTCCAGACGCCGGCTGGCTTTCGGGAGGCTTATCGGCAACTCGTCGACGGCGGTTGGACGACACTGAGCGCGCCCACCGCGTGGGGTGGTCAGGGTCTGCCCTCGTTACTGTGCACTGCGGTCGAGGAAATACTCGCGGCGGCCAACCTCGCTTTCCGGTTGTGCCCACTGCTCTCGGGCGGCGCGGCCGAGGCCATACTGGCGGCGGGTACCGACGAGCAAAAGGCCACCTACCTGCCGAATCTCGTCTCGGGCCGTTGGAGTGGCACGATGAACTTGACCGAACCGCAGGCCGGTTCGGATCTCGCGCTTCTGCGCACGCGCGCGGTGCGTGAGGACGGGCACTATCGGATCTTCGGCAACAAAATTTTTATCACGTACGGTGAGCACGACCTTGCGGAAAACATCGTGCACCTGGTGCTGGCAAGGCTCGAAGACGCCCCTCCCGGCGTGAAAGGAATCTCGCTGTTTATCGTGCCGAAATTCCTCGTGAATTCGGACGGGTCGCTGGGCGCCCGCAATGATCTGCGGTGCACAGGCATCGAGCACAAACTCGGCATCAAAGGCAGTCCCACGTGTCAGATGACCTACGGCGAGAAGGACGGTGCCGTCGGCTACCTGCTCGGCGTAGAGAATCGCGGGCTTGAGACGATGTTCATCATGATGAACGCGGCGCGTCTGGGTGTGGGCTTGGAAGGGTATGCCGTTGCCGAACGCGCTTACCAACGTGCGTTAGATTGGGCGCGGACGCGGATCCAAGGCACGCCGATTGGCGCCACGTCACCCGGTGCGCAGGCCATCGTCCACCATGCAGACGTCAAGCGCATGCTGCTGACCATGCGGTCTCAAATCGAAGCCTGCCGCTATATGACGCTCTACGGCGCGGCGCAGTTGGATCGTGCGGCAGAGCATGCAGATCCCGCCACGCAACGCGCGGCACAAGCACGCGTCGACCTGTTGATCCCCATCATCAAGGGTTGTTGTACGGAAGTGGGGTTGGAGATTGCCTCGTTAGGCATACAAGTCCACGGGGGCATGGGATTTATCGAAGACACCGGCGCTGCGCAAAGCCTTCGGGATGCGCGCATCGGGACAATTTACGAAGGGACCACCGGCATTCAGGCGGCGGATTTGGCCGGTCGCAAGTTCGCTCGCGATGCCGGCGCGGCGTTGCTCGCTCTCGGTGCCGATATACGCGCAGAGCTTGAACAAGCGGTGCCTGCGGCCGCGGAGTCCATGCGATTGGCAGCGTTGGCCGCGGTTGGGGCCTACCAACGGGCAGCCGGCGGATACTTAATGGCCATGAGCCGCGAGCCGCGCGTGCTCGGCGCACTGTCAGTTCCGTTCTTACGGCTCTCCGGCCTGGTGCTCGGTGGTTGGTTGCAAGCGCGTGCTGCGGCGCGTGCCGCCACCCAATTGGATGCCGGCCACGATCCGGATTTCTATCGCGGGAAACTGCAGTCCGCCCGGTTTTATGCCGAGCATCTGTTGCCCCAGGTGGACGGTTATGCCGGGATTCTGAGCCGAGGGGCTGCGTCGGTGGTTGATGCCGACCCAGCCTTGCTCTGAACGGAATCAAATAAACGGCAGTGCGGTGAGCGTCCCGGCGAGCGGTGTTCCGTCTTTCACGACGGTGACGCGCTCGCCGATCTGACAATCGATGTCAATGAGCGCAAAGCCGATGTTGCGCTGGAGTCGCCAGGACCAGACGCAATTGGTCAGTGCGCCCACCTTCTGTTGGTCTCTACGGATCTCGTGCCAGAGGAAGCCCAACGCAGTCGGTTCCTCGCCGTCGAGGATCACGCCAAGTTGGTGGCGCCTCGGGCCCTCGGCGTGGATGCGCCGTAATGCTTCGATACCGATGACGTCATCGGCTACATTGAGGTCGATGTATTTGCCGAGGCGAACCTCGTACGGATTCGTACGATCGTCGGTATCGCCTCCGTACGACAGAAGCCCCGTCTCCACGCGCTCGCAAAAATTGGGATTGCCCGGGCCGATGTCCCACGGCCGGCCAGCCTCCTTCACCAGGTTCCAAAGGCGTGTGCCTTGCGATCCATCGCGCAAGTACAACTCGAACCCGCCCTGTTTCGACCATCCCGAGCGGGCAACGACCACCGGAATCCCGTCGATCGTGGTCTCACGAAACCAGAAGTATTTGAGAGACCGGACCCAATCCCCGCACAGTGCCGCGACGACGTCTTCGGCTCTCGGTCCCTGCACGGCCAGCGGCGAGACGTCGGGCTCTGTGATGACAACCCGCAGGCGACGCTCCGCGGCAATTGCTCGCGCCCAGAACCAAATGTTCGAGTCCGCGATCGACAGCCAATAGTGGTCTTCTGCGAGTTTCAGAAGAATCGGGTCGTTGATGAGAACGCCGTCGTGATTGCACAGAGGAACATATTTCCCCTGACCGACAACACAGCGGCTCAGGTCACGCGCCGTCAGTATTTGAGCCAGACGCCCGGCATCGGGGCCGCGCAGTTCAACCTGCCGCTCAACGGCAACGTCCCAGAGTGAAACGCCGTTCATGAGACGCCAGTATTCGGCTTCCGGATGGCCGAAGCTGGTCGGCATCAGCATGTGATTGTACGTTGTAAACGCCGTCACCCCTTCAGCAAGGGTGGCGTCGAAGTAAGGGGACGGGCGCAGGCGCGCAGAAGGAGTAATGCCAAACACCGGTGAATCCCCTAAAACAATAAATTGTCAGACAAATAGTAGGTGCCCTACCCTCGCCCGTCAAATACACACACTGAGAGGACCCTCGCCGATCAAAGGCTGACCGTTAGGGCCGTTGGAACCCGTATTGGCTCCAGATTGCGGCGGCTGTCGGTGAGGCGAGAAAGTCGAGCAGCAGCGCCGCACGAGGCGACGCGCCACGGATGGCCGCCATCGGGTAGCGGATCGGTGCATGCGTTGCTGCCGGGAACACATCGACGACGCGAACGCGTGGATCGGCTTTGGCATCGGTTTCGTACACGATGCCGAGGCGTGCCTCACCGCGGGCCACAAACTGCAGCGCCGATCGAACGTTCTCGCCACGGGCTAAATGCGTCGCTACTTCGTCCCAAACGCCTAAGGCGCCGAGCGCGGCACGGGCATAACGTCCCGCGGGCACGCTGTCCGGGTCTGCGACGGCTAATCGGTCCCCCCCGAGCGCCTTGAGCAACGGCAGTCGCGGAACGATATGCAGTGCAATCGGGTCTTTCGCGTCGGCAATCAGTACGAGGCGGTTGGCCGCGACGTCGTGGCGAGTGGAAGGCTGGATCAGGTTCCGGGTGGCGAGGTAATCCATCCAATCCGTGTCGGCAGATATGTAGACGTCTGCCGTCGCGCCGGCTTCGATTTGGCGGGCGAGTGCGGAACTGGCCGCAAACGACAGGCGCACCGGAATGCCGGTGACGGCGGTAAACCGATCGACGCAGGCTTGGAGCGACTCGGTCAAGGAGGCCGCCGCGTAAACGGTTAATGGAGTCGGCGCCTCGGTCGCACGGACGGTGAGTGGGAGACAGACTGCGAGTAACACTGCGATCCAGCGACGCATCGGGACATCCTTCACGAGGGGGCTGCCGTCTCATCGTAAGCCAGCAACGGCCTTTCGACCTAGTCTGAGACTCAATGCAGGGGCCGACCCCATTTTCGATTAGAATACGGCCCGGGTCGTCTGTCTCGGCCCGTATCCCCGATAGCCCTGTGACCGGCGTACGCGTCGGCGCACCCTTTATTTATTTCGAGAACCCATGCTTTCGACTTCCAATATCGTCGTCCAATTCGGCGCCAAGCCCTTGTTCGAGAAGGTTACCGTCAAGTTTTCGGACGGCAACCGTTACGGCCTGATTGGCGCCAACGGGTGCGGCAAGTCGACCCTAATGAAAGTACTGGGCGGTGACTTAGAACCGAACTCGGGCGACGTCATGCTGCAAGCAGGCGCTCGCCTCGGCAAATTGAACCAAAATCAATTCGGCTACGAGGACCAGCGCGTACTCGATGTCGTCATGCAGGGCCACATGGAAATGTGGAATGCGATGCAGGAGCGCGACCGCATTTACGCCAATCCGGATGCGACGGATGCCGACTACATGCGCGCTGCCGAACTCGAGGCAATCTTCGCCGAGTACGGTGGGTATGACGCCGAGGCGCGCGCCGGTGCGATTCTGATTGACGCGGGTATCGACGAGTCGCGCCATCAAGGCTTGATGCGCGAGGTACCGCCGGGTCTGAAATTGCGTGTCCTGTTGGCGCAGGCCTTGTTTTCGAAGCCTGACGTATTACTGCTCGACGAGCCGACGAACAACCTGGATATACACTCGATACACTGGCTGGAACGGGCGTTGAACGCGTACGACGCCACCATGATTATTATTAGCCACGATCGGCATTTTCTGAACCAAGTGTGCACGCACATCGCGGACTTGGACTATCAGCAGGTAAAAATCTATCCCGGCAACTACGACGACTTCATGCTGGCCTCGGTACAGGCCCGTCAGCGTGTGGAGTCGGCCAATGCCAAGGCGAAGGCGCAGATCTCGGATCTACAGGAATTCGTGCGTCGCTTTTCCGCGAATGCCTCCAAGGCCCGACAAGCGACCTCGCGTAAGAAGCAGCTGGAGAAGATCAAGATCGAGGAGATTCGCCCCTCGACTCGCCAGAACCCGTTCATTCGCTTCGATCAGGGCAAGAAGTTGTACCGTACGGCCGTCACCGTGCAGGATCTGACCTTCGCGTATCCGGATACCGATACAGCGATTTTCCGTGGGTTGAACTTCACCGTCGAAGCCGGCGATCGCATCGCGATCATCGGCCCAAACGGCATTGGTAAGACCACGTTAATGCGTTGCCTTGCCGGTGAGTTGCACCCCCAGCGAGGCACGATTACGTGGGTTGAAAATGCGCAGCCCGGCTATATGCCGCAAGATCCGCAGGCTGAGTTCGAGGAACCGTTGAATCTTTTCGACTGGATTTCCCGCTACACCGGTAAAGCCGACGACGATCAATTGGTTCGCGGCACCCTCGGCCGCTTATTGTTCTCCGGCGATGAGATCAAGAAATCGGTGAAAGTCCTGTCGGGTGGTGAGAAGGGCCGCATGATTTACGGCAAGCTGATCCTGACCAAGCCGAACGTCATGCTGATGGACGAACCGACGAACCACATGGACATGGAGACCATTGAGTCGTTGCAAATTGCATTGGAAAAATATGCAGGGACCCTGGTGTTCGTGTCGCACGACCGGGAATTCGTTGGCGGTCTCGCCAATCGAATTTTCGAGATGAAGCCGGACGGCACCATGACCGACTTCCGCGGTACTTACGATGAGTACCTCGCCATGCAGGGCATCGAAAACTAAGACTCACCGAACGCGCGCCACGCTAGTCGCGGCGCGCGTTCGGGTCTGGGCTAGTTTTTCTTGGTGATGCTAGTCACCATGGACACCATCGAGGCCAAGTCGGAGAGATTCGACGGCACGACGAGGGTGGTGGATTCCTTGGCGATCTTGCCGAACTGTTTCACGTACTCCTCGCCAATGCGGAGTTGCATCGCTTCCGCGCCGCCTTCCGTCGATAGGGCCGACGCCACTAAACGCAGGCCTTCGGCCGTTGCGTTCGCGACCGCCAAGATCGCTTGCGCTTGGCCTTCGGCTTCGTTCATCAACTGCTGACGCAAGGCCTCCGACGCTTTGATTGCGCGCTGCTTCTCGCCTTCGGCGGAATTGATTTTGGCATCGCGCTCGCCTTCCGACGTCAGAATGACCGCCCGCTTTTCGCGTTCCGCGCGCATCTGCTTTTCCATCGCCGAAACGACGTCGTGCGGCGGATTGATGTTTTTAATCTCATAGCGGAGCACTTTGACGCCCCACGCGGCGGACGCCTTATCCAATTCCGCGACGACATGGGCGTTGATAGCGCCACGCTCTTCGAAGGTTCGGTCGAGTTCAATTTTGCCGATCTGGCTGCGCAAGGTCGTCTGAGCCAACTGACCGATCGCAAAGGCGTAGTTTGTGATGCCGTACGAGGCTAAGTGCGGATCCATCACTTGCATGTAGAGCACCGCATCGACACCAACAAGGACATTATCGCGGGTGATACACACCTGCTCTGCTACGTCGACGGCCTGTTCCTTGAGGCTATGGGCGTAGGCCACGCGCTCCAGGAAAGGCACGAGAATGTGGAAACCAGCGTGCAGGGTTCGGCTGTATTTACCCAAGCGTTCCACGACATACGCGCTCTGCTGCGGGACCACCTGTAAGGTGCGCGCGAGCAAGAACACGACAAACAGTGCGATGACTAAGAGAACAATCAGTACGGCGCCCATGGCGGTTACCTCCGGGCTTGGGGTTCAACGATCAAGGTCAGACCATCAATACCGACGATCTCGGCATAGCTGCCCGCGGCTATAGGGCTGTCGCTGCCATTCCGAATGGCCCACGATGCGCCACGGAAGTCCGTCCGCGCTTCGGCGGCCGGCGCGAGGCTGTGTGTGACGAGCACCCGTTGGCCGATGGCCGAGAGGCCTGGCGGTGGAACGCCGTTGACGCGAAAGCGCTCGGCAAGACCGCGTCGGAAGAATTTCACGCCGGTCAGGGTCAGTACGATAAATAGAGCCCAGGGGGCCCATGCAGGCATGTCTGCTGCCACCGCGGTGCACAGTCCGGTAAGGATGGCGGCGCAGCCAACGAACAGGAGGTAAAACTCCGCGCTGATGAAGGTCAGTTCGGCCACCAAAAGGGCGACCCCCGCGATTACCCAGATCCACCAGAGCATGACGCATCCTCCGTGAGACGCCCGCTCAGTATAGCGCTCGGAAGAGCGTGCGCGGGGGTGGCGAGTTTCGGTACTCTTGGGCATCCCACCGGAGTGAGCGTGGCCATGGACAGTACTGCCGAATCCCTCGTAGCCGCCCAAGCGCAAGCGGAATCGCTCTTTAACGCGATTGTCGCCAGTGGCGCTATGCGGCCCGGTGTGCGGGAGTCGGAGCTTTCCGATGCCATCGATGGGTTGGCTCGCGAACGGTTCGGCTTACGTCGGCATTGGCATCGTCGGGTGGTGCGCTCGGGCCCGAACACCGTCCTGACCTATTACGACGGTCCGTCGGATCGGACGCTGCAAGACGGTGATCTTGTTGTGCTCGATTTTGGTCCGGTTTTCGGTGAGTGGGAGGCCGACTACGGGCGCACCTATCTCGTCGGTGACGATCCGCTCAAGCAGCGCCTGATCGCGGATGTGGAAGCCGCCTTCCAGCGGGGCAAGGCCTATGCGTTGGCCGATCCCGATATGACCGCCGGGGCTCTCTACGACTTCGTTGTGGACCTCGCCCGCGAGTACGGCTGGCAGTTTGGCGCCGCGACGGCGGGTCACCTGATTGGTCATTTTCCGCACGAACCCAATCGGCAGGACCAACACTTTGTGATTGAGCACGGCAATCCCGTGCGGATCCATGATCGCGATGCCAACGGTCGGCTGCGCCATTGGATCCTCGAAATTCATTTCGTGGACCCGGCTGCCGGCTTGGGTGCGTTCGTCGAAGAACTGTTGACGCTCTGATGGCCAGACAACCTAGGGTACCGACTATGACTCTCTCGCAGAAGCTGTGGATGGGCATTCTCTTTGTCGTCTTCTCGGCCACTACGGCATGGGGTGGCCGTGGCCCAGCCGATCTCGACGCCGCCCGATTGGCCCATGCCAGCGCCGAACCCGACAACTGGTTCACGGGAGGACGGGACGGTGATCAGACGTATCATTCGCCATTGACTCTGATCAATGCCTCGAACGTCGATCGTTTAGGGTTTGCCTGGCAATACGACCTCGGCGCCCCTCGGCGCGGGCAAGAAGCGACACCGATCGTCATCGACGGTGTGATGTATACCTCGGGAACCTTCGGCTACGTGTATGCCTTGGATGCGGCCTCCGGTCGCGAGCTGTGGCGGTATGACCCGCACCCGGACTACCGTGCGGCCCGTAACCCGTGCTGCGACCTCGTCAATCGGGGCGTTGCCGTCTGGAAAGGTCGGGTCTATGTCGCGGCGGTAGACGGCATGTTGCACGCGATCGATGCCAAAACCGGCCATTCGGTCTGGAAGGTCGACACGATCACCGACCATACGCTGCCCTACTCCAGCACCGGCGCGCCGATTATTGCGGGTGATAAGGTGGTCATCGGTAACAGCGGCTCCGACATGGGACGCAACGGCGTGCGCGGCTATGTCGCCGCGTACGACGCCGACAGCGGAAAATTTGTCTGGCGCTTCTGGACGGTTCCACCGCCGCCGGGGAAGAAGTTGGAACACCCGGAATTGGCGGCAGCTGCCAAAACATGGGATCCCAAACGCCCCGTATCGAGTCAAGGCGGCGGCACCGCATGGGACGGTTTTGCCTATGATCCGGATTTGGATCTCGTTTATTTCGGGACGGCGAACGCCGCGCCGTACGATCTCTCGGTGGTTGGCAAGGGACAATTTGATGCGCTGTACACCGCGAGCATACTCGCCGTGCACGCCAAAACCGGTCGGCTCGCTTGGCATTATCAGACCACGCCGCACGACGAATACGATTTCGATGCCGTGCAAAAACTGGTGCTCGCGAATCTCACCGTCGCGGGTCAGCCTCGCAAAGTCATTATGCAGGCCTCCAAGAACGGCTTTTTTTATGTGATTGATCGCGCCTCTGGCGAGTTGTTGTCGGCGGAAAATTACACGTACGTGAATTGGGCGAAGGGTGTCGACCTCAAGACCGGTCGACCGATCGTGAACGAGCAGGCCAACTGGCACGCAAAACCCAGCAACATTTACCCGTCGTGGGCCGGGGGGCACACCTGGATGCCGATGTCGTGGGACGCCCAGACCGGCCTTATGTACATCCCGGTCATCGACGTACCGAACATTTGGGTCGACCTGGCGCACAACGGCGGTGCGGTGAAATACGTCGATGGCTTCTTTACGGTCAACGGCATCATGCCGGACGATTCGTACGACCCGGCGGATCTGAAGCACCTCTACGGGCCGATGCCCTCGCTCGACTCACTCAAGACAGAGCGCAAGGGCAAGATGATCCGTGAGTTGATTCGGGCGTGGGACCCTGTCGCGCAACGGGTGGTCTGGGAGCACGAGACGGGATCGGGAAACCGTTCGTACGATGGCGGTATTTTGTCCACGGCCGGTAACCTCGTCTTTCAAGGGCGCGGCAACGGTGAGTTGTGGGTCTACGCTGCTGACACCGGTAAGGTCCTTAAAGTAATTCAAACGGGTAGCCACATCATGGCCGCACCGTCCACCTACGTGGTGAACGGCGAGCAATACGTCGCGGTTCAGGTGGGCTACGGCGGGGCGGCGATCACCGTCGGTCCTATTCCCGCATCGAGTGCTGCGATTCAATTTGAGAACGTCAACCGGATTCTCGCGTTCAAACTGGACGGGTCATCCGTGCCAACGCCGCCGAAGGCCACCCTCCCGCCGTTCGTCGAGCCGCCGAAGCAGACGGCGAGCAGCGCCACCATCCGCCGGGGCGAAGTGCTGTTCGTGCAGGAGTGCAGCCGTTGCCACGTCTTTGGCCCCAGCGTGACGCCGGACTTGCGCAAGCTCAGTCCCGCCTATCACGCGATGTTCCGGGATATCTTGCTCAAAGGCGTGGTCGCGCCGACGGGTATGGAAAGCTTCGCCGACATCTTGTCATCGGCCGACGTCGACGCGATTCACGCGTACCTGATCGACGAAGGTTGGAAGGGATGGCGCGAGCAGGAAGCAGCTCGGGGTACGTCACCGTGAATGCACCGAGACCCGTCGCACTCGTGACGGGCGGGGCGACCGGCATTGGCTTTGGGATTGCGCGTTCGTTTGTGGCTTCAGGAATGTCGGTCGCGCTGATCGGTCGAACCGTCGAGGCCGGCGAACGCGCTCGAGAGTCGCTCACCGCGCTTGGTGGCGATGTGCATTTCGTCGCCGCAGATTTGAGCGACGAGTTGACCGCGCAGGTGGCGGTTCGCGAGGTCATTGCGCATTTTGGGCGTCTAGACGTCGTGGTGAACAACGCCGGCATGGGCACACGCAGAGCGCCCATAGCGCCGCAGGATGGACCCGGCCAGCGTCTGCGGGTCATGCTCGCCAACAATCTTGAATCGGCATACCACGTATCCACCGCGGCCCTCAGTTATTGGGCGAGTGCCCAGCACGGTGGTGCGATCGTCAATATCTCCTCGACAGCCACGTTTCACGGCACGTGGGGCAACTACGGCGTTGCGAAAGCGGCGATCGATGCATTGACCCGATCACTGGCCGTACAAGGTGCGCCGCTCGGCGTGCGGGTTAACGGCGTGTCGCCGGGATGGATCGCGACCGACGTGACGGCCGGATCCCCGCAAACGGATCAAGCCGCGTCGCTGTTTCATCGGATGGGTACGCCCGAGGAGATCGCGGCTGCGGTGCAGTTTTTAGCGTCTCCCGCGGCCAGTTTTGTGACCGGACAAACGCTGGTGGTGGACGGCGGCCTGACGATTACCGACTATCCGTCGCAGCCCTGGCTGGCGGCGGTGGGTGCCTGGAAGTTGTTTCCGGCGTTGGATAGCGAGCCTGACGTAACGGACTGAGGAGTCGACGATGAGCCTATCGAATGTACGCGTTGCGGCGTCCGTAAATCATTGGCAAGAACGCATCGATTTGGCCGCGGCGTTCCGCTTAGCGGCGCAGATGCAGTGGCATGAAGCGGTGGGCAATCACTTCAGTCTCGCGGTGTCCGATGACGGCCGACAGTTTCTTCTGAACCCCCGTTGGCGACATTTTTCGACCATACGGGCGAGTGAGTTATTGCTGATTGACAGCGACGACGCAGATACCATGCGTCGTGCGGATGCGCCGGATCCGTCGGCGTGGTGCATTCACGGGCATTTGCATCGCCACGTCCCCCACGCACGCTGCGTCTTGCACGTGCACCCGCCGTACGGCACGGCCTTGGCGACGCTGGCAGATCCGACGATCCTACCGATTGATCAAGTGACGGCGAAATTCTATAACCGAGTCGCCATTGATCAGGGCTTTGCGGGGATCGCCGATTTCGCCGAGGAGGGCGAACGGCTCGCCCGGGCGCTCGGCTCCTTCCGGCACATGATTCTGGGCAATCACGGCGTCCTGTGCACGGGGGCGACGGTGGCCGAAACGTTCGACGAACTGTATTTCCTGGAGCGCGCCGCGCGTACATTGGTCCTTGCTTATTCGACCGGCAAGCCGCTTCGAGTGCTCACGCCGGAAATCGCGGAACGGACGGCACGTGGCTGGGAGGACTATGGCAATGCTGCGTTCTGCCATTTTGCGGAACTGAAGCGCGGACTCGATGCGACGGACCCTTCGTACGCCACGTGAGTGGCGACGCGCAGGGATTAGAGCAACGACGTTTTATTGAAGTCGCCGATGGTGGCGGTGCCTGTCTGACACATCACGCGGGTTAACTCGTCGGTCAGGATGTCGATGGCACCGTCAGCGCCTCGCCGCCCGTTCGCAATGAGCCCCCACAAGATCGCGCGGCCACAGAATACGAAGTCGGCGCCCAATGCGAGGGCGATCGCAATGTCCGCCCCACGGCGGATCCCACCGTCGAGCATGATGGGAAATGAGGCGCCGACCCGTTCGCGTACCCTCGGTAACATCTCGAGGGTCGTTGGCGCGCGATCCAGTTGGCGACCGCCGTGGTTGGACAAGATCACGCCGTCCGCACCCAACTGAACCGCGTGCGTCACGTCGTCCGGGTGCAGGAGTCCCTTGAGCACGAGTTGTCCTGGCCACAAGGCGCGAAAGTCCGACACGTGCTCCCAGGTAACGATTGGGTATCCCTGCGCGGTGTGGAAACTCAGAACATCGCTGGCGGACGCGCCGCTCGGAAGGTATCGCTCCCACGTCCCCAGTGTGGGGAGTCCGCCGCTGGTGAGGTAGCGCAGCGTCCATGCCGGATGCGTGATTCCGTCCCATAGGCGTTGGGGGGTATACCGCAACGGTAGCGTGAAGTTGTTCCGCCAATCGCGTTCCCGTTTCGCTTCCTTTGGCATGTCCATCGTGACGACGAGGGTCGTGTAGCCGGCGTCCTTCGCACGTCGGGCAATGTCGAGCGTGAGCCTATGATCGCGTGCCGGATAAATCTGGTACCAGGTACGGCCCGGTTCCGCCGCCGCCACGGTCTCGAGCGACGGTACGCTGACGCCGGACAGTACATACGGTATGTCGACACGATGTGCCGCCTCACGGAGCATGGATTCGCCGCCCGGACGTAACAATCCGGTGTATCCGGTGGGCGCGATGCCGAATGGCCGACCGTACATGCGGCCGAAGAGTGCTCGCGTAAGATCTGGCGTGACCACGGCCCGTCCATACCGGGGTACCAGTCGGTGTTGGGCGTATACCGTGGTTGAGGCACGCAGCCCCAGTTCATCTTCCGCACCGCCGGCGACCCAATCGTAGAGGACGCGTGGTAAGTACCGCCGAGCGTGTCGTTCCAGCGCCGCAATTGAATAGAGCACAGTACCCCTCCCCTGCCGAGCGTAATCGTGCTGCGCGGAGTGTGCCTTGCGGACTTCCACGGTGCAGACACGCCCATGTTAGACCACGGCCGACCGATTTTCGGTGTATCGCTGCGGGAGACTCGGGGGGAATTCGCGGGATCGGTCTGGGTCGGGCGCGGCGATAGCCGTGCCCGACCCGCGCCACTGCGCGGAAACGTTCTACCCGTCAGGCGGCTGCGGCTGCCGGTAGAGGGGATCGAATCAGGTGGTCGAAGGCCCCGAGCGCTGCCTTGGCGCCCTCGCCGACCGCAATGACGATCTGCTTGTACGGCACCGTGGTGCAGTCTCCGGCGGCAAACACACCCGGGACGGACGTCTCGCCATGCGCATTCACCTCAACCTCACCGCGCGGGGAGAGTTTGACCGTCCCTTTTAGCCAGTCGGTATTGGGCACGAGGCCGATCTGCACAAAGATGCCGGAGAGCGGAATTTCTCGTGCTTCACCACTGACCCGGTCCGTGTAGCGCAGCGCTGTCACTCGCTCGCCGTCGCCGACCACTTCTGTGGACTGTGCATCCGTATGGATGGTTACGTTCGGCAGGCTCTGCAGTTTCCGTACGAGGACGGCGTCGGCGCGCAGCGTGGAGGCAAATTCCAGAAGCGTCACGTGGCTCACGATGCCCGCGAGATCTATAGCTGCCTCGACGCCGGAGTTCCCGCCGCCAATCACAGCGACTGGCTTGCCTTTGAAGAGCGGGCCGTCGCAGTGCGGGCAGTACGCGACGCCCTTATTACGGTACTGGGCTTCACCGGGTACGTTCATTTCGCGCCACCGCGCTCCGGTGGAGAGAACGACGGAGCGGGCTTTGAGGACGGCGCCGCTGCGCATCCTGACTTGGATGAGCTCGCCGGGGATCAAGGACTCGGCGCGCTCCAAATTCATGATATCCACGCCGTACTCTTTGACGTGTGATTCCAGCGCCGCGGCCAGTTTGGGCCCTTCGGTGTGTGCGACTGAAATAAAATTCTCGATGCCAAGGGTGTCCAGCACCTGGCCGCCAAATCGCTCCGCCGCAATACCGGTGCGTATCCCCTTACGGGCTGTATAAATCGCTGCGGCGGACCCGGCCGGACCACCACCGACCACGAGGACGTCGTAAGGGTCGCGGCTGCTCAAGTCAGCGGCGCGCCGCTTTTCGGCACCCGTGTCGATCTTGGCGACGATTTCTTCCAGCGTCATGCGGCCAGATCCAAACAATTCCCCATTCAAGTACACGGAGGGAACCGACATGATGTCACGAGCGGTGATCACGTCCTGAAACGCGCCGCCTTCCACCATCGTGTGACGAATTCGGGGGTTCAGGACCGCCATCACGTTGAGCGCTTGCACCACGTCCGGACAGTTGTGGCAAGACAACGAGACAAAAGTCTGAAATTCATAGTCGCCGTCGATGGCCCGTATCTGCTCGATCAGCGCGGGCTCGATTTTTGGCGGATAGCCGCCGACCTGCAAAAGCGCGAGGACGAGCGACGTGAATTCATGGCCTAACGGAACCCCGGCGAAGTGCACCCGTGCCACTCCACCCACAGGACGGATGGCAAAGGACGGTACAAATTCGGCGGGGTCCGTGGCGTTCACAATGGATACCTTGGGGGACGCCTCACCAATGTCCGCCAGCAAGGCACGCATTTCCGACGCGGTGGCCGACTCGTCCAATGACGCAACGAGTTCGATCGGGTGCGCGAGACGGTCGAGGTAGCTTGCCAGTTGGGTTTTCAGTGTGGCGTCTAACATGGGTGTCCCCTTGAGAGTCCAGAGCACCCCGGCCGGGCGGCCGGGGCGCGATGCGGGTTTAGATCTTGCCGACCAAGTCCAGCGACGGGGTCAAGGTCTTCTCGCCCGGCGTCCACTTGGCAGGGCACGCTTCACCCGGGTGATCCGCCACGTACTGGGCTGCCTTCACCTTGCGCAGAAGTTCAGACGCGTCGCGGCCGATCCCGAGGTCATGAATCTCGGCGACCTTGATCTGGCCTTCCGGATTAATGACGAACGTGCCACGCAAGGCCAAACCCTCTTCCTCGATCATGACGTCGAAGTTGCGTGCCAGCGTGCCGGTCGGATCGCCGACGAGCGGGTACTGCACCTTCTTGATGGTGTCCGAGGTGTCGTGCCACGCCTTGTGCGTGAAGTGCGTGTCGGTCGATACGCCGTACACTTCGACGCCGAGCTTCTGGAAGTGCGCGTAGTTGTCCGCGAGATCGCCGAGCTCGGTCGGGCACACGAACGTGAAGTCGGCCGGGTAGAACACGACCACAGACCAGTGGCCCTTCAGGGAGGCTTCGGTCAGGTCGACGAACTTGCCCTGGTGGAAGGCGGTCGCCTTGAAGGGCTTGATCGTGCTGTTGATGATCGGCATTTGGAATCGCTCCTGAACATTGTTGTATGAGGGGTGGAAGGTTGTTCCGGGGAGAGATTCTGCGGGGATCTGCGAAATATAGATAGTGAATCATTTCTATCGAAACGATAGATGTAGGCTATCAAAAGGCGGGCTCGGCGTCGGCTGTGGTCGCGTGATACCGTGTCGCGTAAATTCGGAGGGCCAAACATGTACGCCGTTGGAACAAAGCAGGTTGAGACTGAACGCGTGGTTGTCACCGAATGGCGGTTTGCGCCGGGTGCCGAGACCGGTGCACATGTCCACGCGATGGATTATGTGGTGGTGCCGTTGACCGCAGGTATTTTGCGACTGGAGGAACCCACGGGAACGCGCGAGGTTCGTCTTGAGGTTGGCGCCTCTTACGCACGACCGGCCGGGGTCTCACACAATGTGATCAACGCGAACGACTACGAATTTGTCTTCATCGAAGTAGAGCTCCGTTGACCCCCCGATGGGTTGAGCGGTCAGACGGGAGAGACTGTGAATAGCAATGACGTGGAAGCGCGGTTCGAGCGATTGGAGGTGCGCTTAGCGCACTTGGAGGACACGGTGCTCCAACTCTCCAATGAATTGGCAACCCAACAGCAGCTGCTTGAGCGGCAGGTTGATCGTTATCGCCGCCTGGTTGATCACATCAATACGGCGAGCGAGGGCGCGTCGGCATCGACGATTGAAGTGCCACCGCATTATTGACCCGGTGTCGCGCTTTGGCGCGACAGCGCTCAGTATTACTGCATTGCGCGCAATGAGTTTTCTCTCGGATTCAAACGGGGCCTTTCGTCGGTAGATATCGATGGACGGGTAACGATTCGAGCCACGGCTCGGAATCTATTTTGGACTGGCGCGGCTTGCGGGCCGGCTTTGCTTCGACCTCAGCAGCCTCCGGAAATTGCACGCGCGGCGGCGAAGTGCCTTCCTTTTGGTAGTAGAGAATCGGCAATTCAGCGGACAACATGATCCGGCCCTTGCCACGTCGATCCAATCCGTCGTACACGACGTTCGCGCGAATATTTTCGTAGTGGTCTCGTACGAGCGCGAGGTGCGTTTCGGCGGCTCTTAAGCCCCGCAGTCGCTCTCGATCGCGAATGGCCGCGGGCGAGTCGTTCTGTTGGAGCATGTCTCCAATCTCCTCCACCCGTTTTCGATACACAGCTCGGGTTCGTGCGCGCGTGTACGAAATGCTGACCGGCATCGCGCCGAGTATCGGAATCTTGCGGTAGGCCGCGAGAAGGTTGAGGTCACTGCGTTGGATGGACCGCAGGATGGCGCGTACCACCGGGATCGCTTCGGTGCCCCCTTCCTTGCGAGGTACCCGCCGGCGGACGCGCTGTAGTGGCGCACACAACGTCCTCAGTTCGGACTTCAAGGCATTGACACGCTCTGCCAGACGCACGACGTGCCGCGGCACTCCGACGACGCCGAGTGCCACCACCGACTGGTTGGGAGCTCCATCCATGGCGAGATTGATCGTCGAGTACGCATCGCAGACAGCGCGGAGATTGTGATCGTTGGTGGGGCCCGGACCGATCACGTGGGCAGGTTCGTGCCCGAGAGCACCGACGAAGTCGGTCAGCGCCCGCTCCAGGGCCCTAACCGAAGCGGCGACTTCGAGGCGACATTGTTCATATTCATCAGGCTTCATATACATACACATTACTAAGAACGCACACCGAAAGAAAGAGTTTTCCGCTAAAAGAACGCGGTATGTATATTTACCCGCGCGTTTCTATTGCCAGGTAGGCCGGAAATAAATTCGGCCTGCGTGGCACGGTACGCGGTGAGCACGTATCCTCGGGGAATCGCATCGATGAATGAGGAGTCCCTATGAAAAGACCAATCGCCTTGGCGTTGCTGCTTAGCGCCGCCGCCCCTGTGGGCTTCGCGGCCGAACGCTCGGCAATCACCTGTGGGCACCTCTTCGACGCTCCCGCCGGAGTGATGCGCGGGCCGTCCACCCTCGTGATCGACGGCGATCGCATCAGCGAAGTGCGTGACGGGCTCATGACCGACGACGTTGCGAAGGTCATCGACCTGACGAAAATGACGTGTCTGCCGGGACTCATCGATGCTCACACGCACCTGATGATGGAAATGGGCCCCAAGTCGAGCCTGGAGAGAACCCGGCTGAATGGCTCGGACTACGCCTTCCGATCGACGGTGTATGCGCGCCGTACCCTGATGGCCGGCTTCACAACAGTCCGTAATCTCGGGGACAGTGATGGGCAGGACTCGGTTGCGCTACGCAATGCCGTCAACGCCGGCATAGTTCTCGGGCCTCGCATCTATACGGCCGGTGCAGCGATCGGTTCCACCGGCGGCCATGCGGATCCAACCAACGGTCTGGCGATGGAATTTGCGGGGGACCCGGGTATCAGCGACGGCATCATCAACTCCGTCGACGATGCGGCGAAGGCGATACGGCTGCACTACAAGCGTGGCGTTGATGCGATCAAAATCATGCCCTCGGGTGGCGTCTTGGATGAAGGCGCGAGTGGCGAAAACCCGCAATTAACGCTCGAGGAAATCCGCGCGTTGGTGGCGACCGCGCGAGACTACGGCTTTACCGTCGCTGCACATGCCCACGGCAAAGAAGCCATTCGCCGCGCGGTCATCGGCGGCGTGGACTCGATTGAGCACGGGACGTTCTTGGACGATGAGACCTTCCGGCTGATGAAGGAGCACGGGACGTGGTACGTGCCAACGATTACCGCGGGTGCCTACGTGGCCGAGAAAGCCAAGGTGCCCGGGTTCTACCCGCCACAGGTCGCCCGCAAAGCCCTTGAGATCGGACCGCAAATCCAAGCCACGGCGGGTCGAGCCTATCGAGCAGGCGTCAAAATGGCGTTCGGTACGGATGCCGGCGTTTATCCTCACGGCACCAACGCCCACGAGTTTGAATTATTGGTCGGCGCCGGCATTCCGGCGTCTTACGCCCTTCAGACGGCGACGATCAATGCCGCCACGCTCCTCCACCACGAGAACGACCTCGGGGCTCTGTCAGCCGGACACTACGCGGATGTCATCGCCGTCGCCGGCGATCCGTTGCAAGACGTGGGCACTTTGCGGTCGGTGACGTTCGTCATGAAAGCCGGAACGATCTACAAGTCCGGAGGTGTGGCGGTTGCGCTGGCTGAGTAAGCACTGTCCGGCGTCGCTGCTTGTTGGCGCGTTGATCGTGCCGACACTCGCCGGCGCGGCCGTCGTCAAAGCCACGGCCGCGCCTGATCTGCATCTGCCGCCCCTCGAACGCTTCCTGGTGGGTGACCCCGCCGCCGCAACCCCGGATCCGATACAGCCGGGGCTGCTGCTGATGGGCGGCGGAGTGCACGATCCCGATGCGATGCGATGGTTTCTGGCCCGTGCCGGTCACGGTCACATCGTCGTGCTGCGAGCGTCGATGACCACGGACGTGGCCGATGAAATCTATCGGGAACTTCACGGGGCCGTGTCGGTGGAGACGTTCGTGTTTCACGCGCGTAGCGCCGCGCATGATCGCCATATGCTGCAGAGCTTGGCGCAGGCCGATGGGGTGTTCATCGCGGGCGGCGATCAATCGCGGTATGTAAAGTTCTGGAAACACACGGACGTCGCCCGGCTGTTGGACGAACACGTGGCCCGGGGCAAACCCCTCGCGGGCACAAGCGCGGGACTCGCGATCATGGGCGAGTACGTGTTCTCCGCGATGACGCCGGCGGACGTCACGACGGATTTGGCATTGAATCATCCGACAAGCCGCGACGTGACGATTGATACCGATTTTCTGCATTTTGACGTGCTGAAAAATTACATTACGGACTCTCACTTTGATCGGCGCCACCGCCTCGGGCGCCTGGTTGCGTTCGTTACCCGTGCCAATCAGTTGGCCGCAAAGGCCGATACGCCTGTCGAGGGCCTCGGTGTCGACGAAACCACATCGCTCGCGGTACTTCCCGACGGCACTGCTCATGTGTTCAGCATGAATCCTGCACTGGGCACGACGTGGTTACACGGGATTCGCGGCCATACGAATGGCCGCGCACCCCTTGATACCAGCGCACTGTGGGTGACTGAACTCGGGGTGCAATCGGACTTTAATCTGCGAACGCACGCAGCGGAGCAACCCTTGATGGAGAGGGTCGTTCGGGTCATCGATGGTCAGGTCCACCCCCGCTGAGCAACGTTCTTCTCCGGCTATACTGCTCGACGGACGGATTTTGAATTCAGGGAGGCTCGGATAAGCGTGGGTGCGCTCTACGAAAAAACCATTGCGTTTATCCTCAGTCATATTGACGAGCATGCGCTTGCGGCTGGAGCGAAACTGCCGACGGAGCCTCAGCTAGCCGAACTCGCTGGCGTCAGCCTCGTCACGGTACGACGGGCTCTCGCTGAGCTAGCCGCACAATCCGTGGTGCGCCGTGAACAGGGGCGCGGTACGTTTGTTCTACGTCCTCGGGTACGCGCTGAGACCACCCTAGTCGGTGGTTTACGCAATGGACTAAACCTAGATGCGCGCTCGTCACTTGCCACTCGGCTCCTTGATGCCCGCCGTCGTCCGGCTCAAGACGAAGAAATCGACGCGCTCGGCCTGCAGATTGGCGACGAGATCTGGGAGCTCTCACGGGTGCGCTTGCTGAACGATCGACCGGTCATCTGGGAGCGCTCGGCCATACCCTGCGCGCTCACCCCTGAGCTTGGGGATCGCTTACGAGGTCGTGCGGAGCGTTCGCTGTACGAGATACTCGACACGGACTATGGATTGCGCGAAGGCCGCGAGGAGCAGACGCTGCTTGCCCGCGCCGCCACGCCGTTTGAGCGCCCCTTGCTGGAGCTCATGAAATTCGAATGGGTCGTGGAAATCACCGGCGTCAGCCACTCGACACGGCAGGTTCCAATTGATCGCTTCCGCATGGTCTTCGCGGGCAAATCCTTTGCTTTTCGGTTGTCTTCGGCGCCCCTGAACGCTGTCGAAGCGATCGAACTGCGCTAACGGACTAGCGTCGCGCGCGATACGCTCTATAGAGCCGCTCGTAGATAGCAGCCGCAGGTCCCGGCTCGACCGAGGCCATGGGCTCGACACCGTGTGCCAACGGACTTAAACCTGCTAACGCGCGTGCACTGAGCGCGGCGCCCACCGCGGCAGAAGATCGCAGCGCACATGGCCGTACAGCCACGCCGAGCGCGTCCGCATAGAAGCGCAGCGTCATCGCGCTTGCCGCCGCATGACCGGAGAACACGACCTCGCTGACCGGCTGCCGCTCGGCTATCACGTCAAGGCAACGGCGTATTTCAAACGCAACGCCCTCTAGGTAAGCCCTTGCGATATCGTCACGACCATGGCTGAGGCTCAAACCGGTCACTGCACCACGCAGCGACGGATCCCATAACGCGCCTTGCTCGCCCCCGCCGACATAGGGCTCAAACACGAGTCCGCGAGCCCCAGGCTCAGAGCGACCCGACGCCACGTCCAATTCTCCCGGGCCGTAACCCAACAAGCCGCTCAGCCAGGCATAGCCCGTACCGGTCGCAATCAGATCCATTTCGAGGGCATAGTGACCCGGCTCGACGTGGGGCGTCACCAAACACCGCGCATGGGCGTCGCGATCCGGCGCGGTGGTGGTTGCCAAAATGATCGTGCTTGACCCCATCGCTACCGACACCCGCCCCGGCGACAGTCCCGTCATCGCATACCCGCCCGCAACGGAATCCGCCGCGCCGACTGCAACGGGTATCCCCTGCGGCAAGCCAAACCTCGCCGCCGCAACCGGTGTCACCGTCCCCGCCGCCGAGGTTGCCGCCGCCAAGGCCGGCATCTGCGCGAGGCTCAGTCCCCAACGATTGCACAGGTCCGCCTCGAAGGCGTTGCTGTCCAGATCGAAGGTGGCGTAGCCCGCAGCCGTCGAAGGATCTGTAACCCGTCGGCCGGTGAGCCGCCAAACCAAGTAGTCCTTGGCGGAGAGCACCGTACGCGTGCGTTTATCGCTGCGATGAAATCGGTGCATCGGCCCGAGATATCGGCCGTCTATCGGCATGCCGGTCCGCCGGTACAGATCGCGCCGCTCCTTAGTGCCGATCGCAACGCCCGCCCACGCGTCGGCGCGCGCATCTTTCCACGTGATGGCGCTGCCGATGACCTCGTCGTCGCCCAGACAAACCAGCGTCGGCAATTGGCCTGCGATACCGATGGCCCCGATACGTTCGCGCCACTGCCTCACTCGTTCACGTGCTTGGGCGGCCAGCTCGGATAAGGCCACGGCGAGCGCATCATCCCAGTCACCCGGCCGCTGTTCAGCAGCGCCGTCGTGACCGAACGTCGGATGATCCCCTTCACCCGTGGCCAACGGTAGACCGTCCGCTGACAGCAACTCGACTTTGACCGCGGACGTGCCAAGATCAATGCCGAGTGTCAGCGGCGCCAAGTCATCAGACATGACGTGGCAAGTCGGCGATCACCGCGCGTGCCGCATCGAGCGTGAATGCGATGTCCTCGTCGGTATGCGCAAAGGAAACGAAGAGATTCTCGTAGGCCCCCGGATGGAAGAGCACACCCCGATCCAACATGCCCTCCCACCAGTGACGGAAGAGATCGTGCCGAGCATGGCGCGCGGCATCGCGATAATTGTGTATCGGTGCATCCGCAAACCAAACCTGCAACACCGGGCCCACACCCGTGACGTAGGCAGGTAGACGCGCGGCTTTGAGCAGATCGTCAAGGCCGGCGTAGAACCGCTCACAGCGGGCATACAGCGCGGCATATCGCCCCGGGATAGCCAACTCATCGAGTGCAGCGTTGGCAGCCGCGACGGCGATCGTATTGCCCGCGTAAGTGCCGGCCATCGACACGGTGCCATCGGAGACCAGCGACATGATGTCGCGCCGACCACCGAGCGCGGCCACCGGGAATCCGCCTCCTAAGCCTTTTGCGAAAACGCTGAGGTCGGGAGTCATACCGTAGTGTCCCTGCGCACCGGCGACACTCAGACGGAAGCCCGTGATGACTTCGTCATAGATCAGCACGATTCCGCGTGCAGCGGTTAACTCACGCATCGCTTCCAAATAGCCCGGCTTTGGCAAGATGCAGCCGGTATTACACATGACCGGTTCCGTAAGCACCGCCGCGATATCGTCGCCCTCACGATCAATCACGGCGCGCAGCGCGTCAACGTCATTCCACGGCAAAATAATCAGGCCGTCGCTCGCCGACATCGTCATACCCGGGCCCTGGGGAATAGCCTTGGGTCGTGCCTCAGGACCTGCCTCTTCAACCTTCGGGTGCTTGGACCAGTACACGCCTTCGGAAAAACCGTGATACATGCCCTCGAAGCGGATGACCTTGCGCCGACCCGTAAAGGTGCGCGCAAGTCGCAAGGCGTAAATCACCGCTTCCGTGCCGGTATTGCAAAGTCGCACCATCTCGACACTGGGAATCAAGTCAACGATTTTGCGTGCGAGCACCGCCTCATCGGCCGTCGGCAGCGCAAAACAGGTGCCGCTGTCGTCGATGGCCTTGTGCACGGCAGCCGTCACGGTCGGCGGCCGATGCCCAAGAATCATAGGCCCGAGGCCCAATAGATAGTCAACGTAACGGTTGCCATCAACGTCATACAGGTGCGAGCCCGTACCGTGCGAGATAAAGAGCGGATACGGATCC
Organism: Steroidobacteraceae bacterium; assembly: GCA_036742455.1. Taxonomy (GTDB): domain Bacteria; phylum Pseudomonadota; class Gammaproteobacteria; order Steroidobacterales; family Steroidobacteraceae; genus CAIKZZ01. The sequence continues at coordinate 117,184 of DAINQU010000004.1, forward strand.
CATCCCGAGAACTTGGCGCGGGCGGTGCTGTTCACACCGGCGGGGATCAGTTCGCAGGCGCGATCGTACAAGCGCGCACTGGTAGCCGTCTTCTCAGGACTTAGATAACGATAGGTCACGACGAGGTCTCCGATGACAAGGTGCCGTCTTTCGTAACGGCGCCGAAAAAAGTATTTCCACCCAAGCGGTGCAAGACGACCGCAATCACAAGCCCAAACACAATGGAGCCGAGGCCGTAGATACACACCGCGCGTGACAGCACGCCGGTCAGCACCGCCTCGACGGCCACAAACATCATAAAGAGCACACCGAGCGCCGGCATCACCCCACCGACCAACGCATCGCTAGGCGATCGGATCAACAGGGCCCGGCCTTGCCAGACTGCCGCCGCCGCGGTCAGCCCGTAGAACACAACGGACAGCAGCCCGAGACTCGAGACCACGTTGGCTAAGGCCTCACCGACACTGCCAGCGGCCAGTGTGGCCACTAAGAAACCGACGTTGATCGCGCCCATGGCGATCATTGCGTTGCGCGGGCTGCCGGTCACCGCATCACGGCAGGCCAACCAGGGTGGCATGACACGATCGCGCGCCATGGCCGAACTCACCCGCGCCGCGGATATTACGGCGGCCTGCAGAGTGGCCAACGTACCGAGTAACACCACGAGACTCGTCGCCGCGGCATAGGGTGCGCCGAGCAGGCGCGGCGAGATGACATCCAGCGCATTGCCAGCATGCTGGGCCAGTTCGGATCGGCTCAACACCGAAGAAAGACCGAGGGTCGCGAGCGCGTAAAAAAGCGCGAGTATCACGACGCTCGCCACTGCCGCACGCCCAGGCAACTCACTACCGTCCTGGCTTTCCTCGTTCACGTAGACGGCAGCATCCCATCCGGAATACATGAAGCACGCCACCAAAAGCCCCGCAACTAAGCCGCGCGAGCCACCCATTCCCGACCACGAATACCAAGACCAATCGAAGAGACTCGGCGTCTGGCCACGACAGAGCGCGACAACACCGGCGATCGACAGCACGCCTAATAGAACGTACTGCAGTGCGACCGATAACCACTCGAAACGCGCAGCGGGTCGCAGTCCGCGCACCGCCAGCCACGTCAGCAGCACATTCCAACCGATGCCTACAGCGGCTACCGCAACTTGATTGTCGACAAGAGTCGGCGCCATGAGAGCCAGCGTGTACGTCCCGGCCGGCAAGGTGAGGCTCGTGGTACCGAGCGTGTAGTACAGAAGGATCATCCACCCTGCCAAAAAGCCAAGGTACGGATGAAATACGCGGGCCACCCAGTTGTAGGTGGCACCCGCTCGTGGGTCCCACCGGTTCAGACGCAAATACCCCAGCGCAATACCGAGCATCGGCAGAAACGCAACGAGCACCACCAACGGACCGCCAAACGAGACCGCTGCGACGAGGCCGGCGAGACTGACCGCGATAGTTTGAGCGGGTCCAGAGCTCGACAGTCCGAGGACGACGGCATCGCCAAAACCGATCGTGCGACGACCACTCATGCACATCTCTGCAATGCGGTGAGCACATCGTGTAAGGACGCCGCGCGATACGGGCGTGCCGGAGGGTCGACGATATCCGGGACACTGACTACCGGTAGTCCGGCCGCCTGAGCGGCAAGCACCCCAGGCTCCGAGTCTTCAAGCGCAAGGCAGCCGTCAGCAACCGTGCCCAGCCGATCCAGAGCCAATTGATACACGTCTGGCGCCGGCTTGCGCGCATCCACTTCGTCACCGCAGGCCACCGCGGCAAAACGTGGCAATAGCGGCCCCAACCGCAGCACCACATTAGCGCGCCGAGTCGACGTGGCAATGGCGACCGGTATGCCGCGCTCCGCCAGCCAGTCCAGTAATGCGACGGCCCCGGGACGGGTCGGGGCTGGCGCGCGTTCCAGGCGCTGTGCCCAACGCGTGAGTACTTCCGCGTGCATCGCGGCGATCGGGATGTCCGGACCATACACCTCGATCAGACGATGGATGGTCTGCGCGCCGTGCAGGCCGACTACTGTCGCGTGCACGGTGTCGGGGTAGTCGAGTCCACGCTCAGCGAAGACGCCTCGCCAAATTTCGCCGTCAAGGCGTTCGGTATCGAGGATGAGTCCGTCCATGTCGCAAATGACGGCGCGCGGCAAAAAGTTGGGCAAGCTCATCGGTGAGTCATCAATGCATCGACTGCGGTGCCGCAATCGCGGAGAGCAGATCCGCACCGGTGGCCCGGGCGAGCGTGGGATAGCGAGGACCGCCGACATACGACAGGTGCGCACTTTGATACACATCATCTTTTTCGATCAGCAGTGTGATCCCGCCCGCACTGCGATCCTCCAGGACGTAATCGAGAACCGACGACGTGTAGCGACGACCGTCGACGGCAATCAAGTGACTGCCGGGCGCCAAACCCGCGACGTCTGCCGGTGAGCCGGGGACAATGTCACTGAGCAACCCGCCCTCTTCGGCCACCTGGAAACCCAACGAGTACTGTAAGTTTTGCGCGCGGTCATCGTGCTCGTGGGCACGATGCATCGACGTTGGCTCGTCCGTATAACTCAATGTCCAGCCGGCACCGGTAATTCCACCGAGGGGAGCGCCGCCACCGAGGCGATTGAGACGCTCATGCCAGAACCCTTGCCAGTCGTAAGGCACTATGCGATTCAAGGCCGAGACGACGTCCTCGAACGTGTACGCCTCCACACGCGGCGCCGTCGTGCTGCCGTAAAACAGACGACAGAAATCATCGAGGCTGCGCTGACCGTCCGTCAGGCGCCGGATCGTGACATCAGTCTCAAGCCACAGCAGCGCTGACTCTTGATAGAAATCATCTTGTCGACGCAGCCGGGCAGCCCAATTGCGGTCCTGGTAATACAGGAGTGGGGCGGCATCCGCCGTATCCTGAAGTGAGCGGACATCACGGCCGCGATGTGCTTCCATCTGTACCGCGAGACGCGCCAACTCGTCCCTAAACTCGCTTTCCGTCAACAGCCCACTGCGTACGGCGAGCACATTGCCCAGGTACTCGGTCAGCCCTTCGTAGACCCAGAGGAGTTGTGTACGCATCGGCGTCTGGTAGTCCGGCGTCGCCAGTCCCGCCGGCCGACGAAACTTACCGTTCCATGAATGCACATACTCGTGCGGCAGCAAATTGGCTTGCGAGCGGAACAGATCGTCATCACGGAGTGTCCACAGTGGCGAACGATCGTCGCTCGATTCGTGGTGTTCCAAGCCGTCTTCCATGATCTGGTCGGTTAACGTCCAGAGGAATTGATAGTGTTGATAATGTGTTCCGCCAAAGAGTGCACGTGCCTCACCGACAAGACGCTGGTAGGCCTCGAGTCGCTTGCTCGACAGCACGCCGGCCGATGCACGGTCGGCCGAAATCACCAGTTCCACGCCCGGCTCACCTCCCAGCGAATAGCGATGCAACTGTCGACCGGCGATCAGCGGTGAGTCGATGAGAGTGGTCAATGAGGTCGCACCGAACGAGACGACGGATCCCGCCTGATGCGTTGGGGTCAGTGCGGACGCCTGCTGCCAACCGTCCGGAAGCCGGACATTCGCCTGAAACGGAACGGCGTCCGACGGCGTATCGGCCGGATAGAGGAGCAGTTGGTTCCACTCTAGGATCGCGACCTCGTCGGTCGCATAGCGTGGGGTCTCAAGCCCTTGCACCACCCCATCCGGTGCCGCCGCGGACAACAGCTCCAGATCAACGGACAGGCGATCAACACCCGCCGGAATGCGCACGTGATAGGCGTAAGGGTCGGTCTGATCACGGACCCACACCACCGGTTTTCCCTGCGCCGTCATGCGTGGTGCGTTGAGCGATGTGGCAGGACCCGCCGGGCTGTGTCGCCCGGGTAACCACTTCGGGTACACCAATGTGATGTCTCCGGTGTGCACCGGCACCTCAAGGTGCGAACGCATCACACCCCGACCCGCCTGCGTCAGATCAACGTCCAACGTCGTCGTGGGCGACGCCCACGCGCCGCCAACGACGAGACCCATGAATAGACCGATGGCCGAGCGGATCACTGGATCAGAACCGATAGCGAGCCGACAACTCAAAGAACCGGCCGACCGCGCCCGCCTGATCGAGGGACGGGTTGTAGTTCTGGCCACCGTACGTCACGTTGTTCAGTGGCGCCAATCGATTGGTGACATTAGCAATCGTACCGGTCAGATCCAAATGCTCGTTGACCGAGTACTGCGCGTACGCCTCGAGGTACCCAAAACCCGCCACATAGCAGTGCGGATTGGATTCCGACAACTGCAGGCAGGACGTGCTGCCCGTGGACTCATCGATCGCTTTCATCGCACTGTGGTAATAGAACGTTCCACCGATAGCGAGCGGTCCGCGCGACCATTCGGCATTCCACGAACCCTTCAGTGCGGGTGTCCCGACCGATCCGCTCAGGCTGGTCGGGCCCACGGTTCCCACGTAGTGGTAGGTTGTGTCCCCGAAGGTCTGCTGCTGCTGCGCGAGGTGCGTACCCTCAAGGCGCGTCGTGACGGTGCCCAGCTCCCCGAGATTCGTCGTGGTCTTCAATTCAAAATCAATGCCGGACACGAGCGAGTACGAGGCATTCACGTACGGTGTGACGTACATGAGAATCGGACCGTAAGCCTCTCCCGGAGACGGCGTCGCACGGATCGCGTTACCGGTACCCGGCGTCGGGTCATAGGGCGCTGGCGCGATTTCGCCGTCGCGACGAATATTGAAGTAATCGACCGTGATGGACACGTGTCGCATCGGCTCCATGATGAAGCCGAAAGTGAAGCTGCGTGATTTCTCCGGTTGGAGGTTCTTGTTCGCTCCGGTGATCAGCGCGACGGACGAACCCGGCAACCCACAGTCCAAAATAGAGCCCTGCGGCGGATTGGGGCAGCGATACGGATCCTGCGGCGCCGGCGCGACGCTCGTGGCCGTTCCCGCATCGCCGTTTTCCGCAATACCGGGCGCACGGAAGCCCCGCGCGAAGGTACCGCGGAAGGCAAACTGCGGCAGGGCTTTCCACTTGAAGCCCACCTTCGGCGTGAATGCCGCGCCCCAGCCGTTGTATTGGTCAATGCGCGCCGCGCTATCGATCTCCAATGTATGGGTCAGCGGCGCCGAAAGTTCCGCGAAAATCGCGCCCACCGACTGTGTCCCATGGGCGTAGAAGCTACCGTCCATGATGATGTCGCCCTGTGGCGCATACGGCTCGCCAGGGTTGTCGAGCCGCCAGGTGCGCAGATCCACGCCGGTCGCCAAAGCCAGCTCGCCGCCAGGCAGTTGTGCCAGCGTACGGGAACCAGTCACCGACACGTAGCCGAGCTCGGATACCGCCGTGTCTTCCGTCACCGGCGCGATCTGCGCGTACAACGAGGGTGAGTTCAAACTTTCATTCTGGCCGACACGGAAGGTGCCATTGGCAAGTGCGGCCGCGAGCAGACTCGCGCGAACATAGCCTTCATAGCGAATGTTGGTCGCGATGTGCGAGTAGCCGACCGAGCCGGTCACTTGCCAGCCGCCGACCTCTCCCGTCAGATCGTCCGCGAACCGGACGGACTTCGTGTTGTACAACGCATGCATCGGCGGAACGCCCGACAGTGCGCCGTAGAACAATGCGGATTGCCCAACGTACTGGCTGAAGTCGTACCCCTGCGCCGTATAAAACGCCTGAGCGGCGGAAAAATATGGGCTGGCTGGGTTGAACGGATTGTCGGGATGGTTCGCGGGCAACAGGATGTTGGTGGAACTCGGATCGAACTGGTTGATGCTCGCGCCTTTTGATCCACCCCATGCGAACGGCACCAGCGTCACCGGCGCGTTGTACAAGTTCGACTGGCGATACTGTTCGCTATTGGAGAGGAAATAGGAGAGCGCTGCGTTGTTGGTCCAACCCTCTCCAATGCGCTGGGACCAATGTGCGGTGAGGTTGAGCCCCTCCGACATCGGCTGAATTTTCTTGTACTTATTCGTGTCCCATGCACAGCCTTCGTTGGGCAACACATTTTGTGCGGAACATCCGGGTAGTAAGTAGAACGGGACCGAATTCGGGTCCGCATTTTGCGGCAAGACTTGACCGGGGATGGTGTACGCGGAATTGCCGTACGGCAGGGATCCGGGCACACCACCCCGCAGATCCGGCCCACCGTAGGAGGTCAAATCGAGTTGGTTCAGGTATGAGCCTCGATTTTCCTGCGAGATGGACGACTGATGGCGGTACTCCATGTTGAGGTAGACGTTGTGTCCATCCTTGCCGAGGTCACCGCTACCCCACAGTGCGGATAGCCGTTGCGTGATGCCATCCCCCTTGTAGGAAGCGCCGACCGTGCCATCAACCTCCATGCCCACGAACTGCTTTTTGAGAATTACGTTCACCACACCGGCGATGGCATCGGACCCGTAGAGGGCCGACGCGCCATCCTTCAGCACCTCGACACGCTCCACGATGCCCATCGGGAGTGAGGAGATATCGACGAAGGAACGCTGCCCATCGTCCGCCAGCGGATACGGCGCCATGCGGTGCCCGTCAACGAGCACTAAGGTGGCGTCGACAGAGAGTCCGCGCAGAGAAACGCCGCTGGCGCCACCGGCCATCGCGCCGCTGAATGCCTGAGAGAGCGAACCGCCGTTATCGGCCGCCGAGGTCCGAATCACGTCGGAGATAGACGTGAGACCGCTCTTGCGGATTTCTTCTTCGCTGATCACGCTGACCGGCGAGGGCGTTTCGGCATCGGTGCGGTGGATGTACGAGCCGGTCACCACAATGGTCGCCATTGCGCTATCGCTATCGGTCGACTTATTGGGTCCGGTTGTTTCGGCGTAGGCCGAGCCGATCAGTGCTCCGGTCAGTGCTCCGGTCAGTGCAGCGGTCAGAACGCTGCGTACAGCAACTTTGACGATCGTCCCGGTCATGCGGAATCCCCTGTTTTAATGAAAGCCGGATCCCCACGACCGGCTCAATGGCGTGCAATGAGACTAGTAGGTCTGAAAATTCATTGCAATGACTTCAGAATTTGTCAGTACTCTCTATACAGATCAATCAGTTGCGGGCCTGAGGGTGCGCAGCGAATGGTCATCCAATCATCCATTTGATCCGCCTCGACCCGGTACACCCAGGTCGACGCATCGGTTCTAGGCACCCGCTCGGCCGCGACGACACGACGTAGCGCACCGACCGATTGGAGCTCCCGCGCGAGCGACGATTGGCCGTCACGCTGCTGCCGCAGCCAACGGCTGATCGTGGCTTCGCACCCCGATGTGTACCCGTGCGTGCGATACGGCCGAGCGCGCGCGTCAAACTCACCGGCGATGTCATGAGCCAGTCGCTGCGCGCGCCAATCCGCAACGTTACCGAGCACCACGACCATGAGTCCCAGACTGGGATAACGGGCCATCGCGCCGTGGAATCCTTGCCAACTGCCGTCGTACTCCATGACGTCGACATCGCGCAGCCGATTGCGCTCCCAGCCTTCCCCGTAGTGGTACAGCGGCCTATGACCATCACGCAGCGGCACGACCTGCCACATCCGCCGCAGGGTGGTTTTGGGTAGCACGGCGCCCGACTCCAATGCCGCCTCCCAGCGTGCGAGATCCTCAACGGTCGACCACAGGCTCCCGTCGGCCGTGCGATTCAACGAGACCGACACCGGCGCCTGAACCTGCAACTCGGCACCACGTCGCTCATACCCTTGGGCGAGCCGAAGAGGCGGATGCCGGTCATCGATAATTCGGGTATCAGACATCCCAAGTGGACCAAAGACTCGCTCCGCCAGGAAGTCCCCGTAAAAGCCATGAAGCACACGATCCAGAACGAACCCTAATAACACGTAGCCGGTATCGCTGTAGGCACTGGAGGTCCCAGGCTCGAAGTCCAAAGGCACTGAGGTGGCCAACGCGGTGTACTCCTCCGCGGTGTAGTCACGCTGGAGATCCAGCAACGCACGTTCCGGCGGAGCGATCTGCGGGATCCCGGATTGATGGACCATTGTTCGCCGCAGGGTTGCGCCGGCCCACGCCTCGGGCAACCCCGGCAGGAACGCCGACAACGGCGCGTCTAAATCAAGCCGTTGGTCGGCCGCCAACAGTTCAACCGCCGTGGCGGTAAATTGTTTACCCAACGAACCGATTTCGTAGACCGTCTGTGCCGTGGCGGGTACGCGTGTTGCGGTGTTCGCATAACCAAAACCGTCTGCCCAGATTACTCGTCCATGACGCACGACCGCCACGGACAGTCCGGGGGGACCGGCGTCGACCATTGCCCGATCAACCGCACGCCGCGCGCCGCGCTGCCCCGCGTCAACGACAGTCGCCCCGCTGATGAGCGGCATCGCCGTGAGCAGCAAGGCCACCCATACCCGCACGTCAATGGACCGGAGGCGTCAGTGTTCCGGCCAACTGACGGACGGCGTGCATAAAAGCCGGCGAGCGGACGAGTTTAAGCGGGTAAAACGCGTCATCGCCGGCATGCATCATCCCGACGTTCGTCGCGAGGGCAATTACGATGTCTTCACCTTCGATCCAGCCCATGACGGCGCCAAAGCCCAACACACCGCCGTCATAGCCATCGAGCCAACCACCGGCAACCTGCTCTCGAAAAATACCTGCACCGGCCTGCTCGTCCGCTTCATCCGTCGGACGAAAATGCGTCATCCGCGCCAATGCTTGCCGTGACACCACACGCCCGTCCCGGAGCGCCAACGTAAAGGCCGCCAAGTCGCGCGGTGTGGCGAGAAGCCCGCCTGCCGTCCATTCGGTCGACAAATTGGACCGACTCACATCCAACAAGCCACCGCCGACCTCGCGAAACGTGGGGGAGACTCCGGCGCTGCGACGAAACTCCGCCGTCCCATAGTGATACCGCGCCGGAATCCGCGCGCTATCGATGGCCTCAAACCCCTCAAGGCGGATATCTTTGAGCCCCAGTGGATCCAGCAACTGAGCGTGCAGCAGATCCACCACATCGCGCCCGGTGACCTTTTCGAGCACAAGCCCTAAAAGGGTGTAATTCGTATTGGAGTAGGCGTAACCCTGTCCCACTGGATTCGTCGCCGGATGACGGCCCCCGCGAAGAAAATCTAGGGTCTCGGTTTTGGACCAATATTTGCCCGGCTCCAGCGCGGAACCGCGCCCTTGCTTCATCCAGTCCGCATCAAACTCCCATGTGGGCACGCCGCTTGAATGGTTCAGCAGCTGCCCAATCGTCGTCTGCGCGGCATTCGGGATATCGCCGACGATCTCGGGTCCTAGAACGGAAACGAGCGTGGTGTCCTCGCTCAGCGTGCCGTCGTCGACCAGTCGCTCGACGAGGCTTGCTACAAAGGTCTTTGTAATACTGCCAATACCGTAGAGGTATCCAGCGTGAGCCGGCATTTTGCGCGTCAGATCCGCATAGCCTACGGCTCCCGTCCAAACGATGCCCTGCCGTGTAGCAATCGCTACCGAAAAGCCCGGGGCGTGATAGTCGTGCATGGCCTGCGCCAACACAGCGCGCAGTTCCACGTCCGGGGCTGGCGTAGGTTGCGCCGCCAGAGCACTGCCCATAACCGCAAGCCACAACGTACCGACGATCTGCTTCCACATATCACCCAGTCCTCACGATCTTATCAGCGGCACAGGTTACGGCCTGCCAGCATCACAATCGGCGTACCCGGTCCGCCGACGATGGCCGTCAATCTCGGTTACGATAACTGAAGTTTGAAGATGGGAGCGAATCGTGATGCGAAACCCTGACGAACGTCGACAGACGTTGATCGCAGCACTGCTGTTCATACTCACGAGCATCGCATTGCCCACAGCAGCGTCACCGTACGACGGGCTATCCGATCATCCCTGCCCATCTGCCGATGACAGCGCGGCGAATCGACGCGAGACCGACTGGCCTTGGATATGCCGATATCGCGAGGATAACCGCCACGCGCAGGAGCGCCGCATCGACACGGTGTACATGGGTGACTCGATCACTGAGTTTTGGCAGCGCGAATCACCGCAGCGTTTCAACGAGCACGTCATCGACCGCGGTATCTCCGGTCAGACCTCTCCGCAGATGGTGCTGAGATTCCAACAAGATGTAATTGCGCTGAAACCGCGGGTGGTTGCCATTTTGGCCGGCACCAACGACGTCGCCGCGAATTCCGGCCCTGAGGCCTTTGAGGACGTGATAGCCAATCTCGACACCATGGTCGTTGTCGCTCGCGCGCACGGCGTCATACCGGTTCTGGGCACGGTCCCACCGGCAGCCACCTTTTGGTGGCGCAAAGACTTCGACCCACGCGCCGATATCACCCGTCTAAATGGTTTGATTCGACGCTATGCGCAGGATCACGGTGTCGCTCTGGTCGACTATCACGCAGCGCTACGGAACGACAACGACGGGCTGGGCCCAGAATACGCGGACGACGGCGTCCATCCGAATGCCGCAGGATACCGAGTGATGGAGCACGCGCTGGACCAAGTACTTAAGATGCTGTAGCACGCTCGACGCCGCCCACCACCAACGCCTCTGCCGTGGACTCCGGATCGCGATCCAATAGCAGGTGCACGGCGCCGGCGCGCGTCAGGCCCACGCCTCGGACCCCTGGGATCAACGGTGTATCGGGACGAAACCGTTCGATGTCGCGCAAGTGTAAAATCAATCGGCTTGATCCTGTCCGAACAGACGCTATGTTGTCCCGGCCACCGAGAAACTCACACAAGGGACTGAGCGGCAAAGCCTTAACTCGCGCGCTCGACGAGGACGTCTCGGTTCCGGTCGCCGGTGAAGCCGACTGTCCCAGCCGGCGCCGCAAGGTACTGGCGATCTGATCAGCCACCGGACCCAGAATGACCTGCGCCGCCGTCGGGCTAGGCTTCACCACACCCATCGCGCCCAATCGCGACAGCGCATCCGCGTCGACGCGTTGAGAATCCACCACGATCAAGCGCAATCGCGTCGTGCAGGCATCCACAGACTGAAGATTTCCAGCGCCACCTAACGCAGCGATGAAGTCATCGGCGCGATCGTGCGCCGTGGACGCCGGATCCTTGGGGGGTGGGGTCGATACGGCATCACGACCCGGCGTGCCCAAGTTGTAGCGAACGATAGCCCATCGGAAGGCGACGAAGTACAGGCCGAAATAAACCATGCCGACCGGCAATAACCGTAGCGGATGCGATGCTTTGCCAAAGTTCAGTACGTAATCAAAAAGACCCGCCGAAAAACTGAAGCCGAGGCGGACATTGAGCACGTGCATCACGACCATTGAAACGCCGGTCAGTACCGCGTGAATGGCATAGAGAAACGGCGCGAGGAACATGAACGAAAATTCGATCGGTTCGGTAACCCCAGTCAGAAACGACGTTAGGGCGATCGACAGGAGCAATCCCCCCGCTTGTACCCGTCGTGCGGGATCCGCGGCACGGTACATCGCAAGACAGGCGCCGGGCAGTCCGAACATCATGACGGGGAAAAACCCTGTCATGAAACGACCCGCTTCAGGATCCCCCGCGAAAAAACGATTCAGATCGCCGGTCACGCCGTGGTAATCGCCGAGGAGGAACCACGCGAGATTATTGAGGATGTGGTGTAGCCCCGTGACGATCAGCAGACGATTCAGAAATCCATACAGGAATAGACCCCAATCGCCAGCGCCGGTGATGAACTGAGACACCGCGTCGATACCGGCGGCGAGCCATGGCCAACCGAGACCAAACACAACAGCAAGCCCGACGCCGAGACAGCCGGTCACGATCGGCACAAATCGGCGACCGGCGAAGAACGCTAGGTAATCGGGCAATTTGATGTCCGAAAACCGATTGTATGCGATACCCGCCATCACCCCCGAGAGGATGCCCACCGGCATGGTGAGTTTAGCCAACTGTGTTGTCTTCCAGATTGAGCCGGCTGCCGCTGCGGCCGCACCCGTTAAGCCATGGGTCACGTAATCCGGAACGCTCAACAGGGCATCGGCACCTTTCGTCGCGATCAAGAATCCAACGAGACTCGCCAAGCCGGCCGCGCCATGATTTTCGCGTGCGAGCCCTACCGCGACACCCACGGCGAAAATGAGACCTAGATTCGCAAAGACTGCATCACCGGCCGCCGCCAAAACCGGTAACCCGAGCAAATCGGGTTGCCCCAATCGCAGCAAGAGACCTGCAATCGGCAACACCGCAATGGGCAACATCAATGCCCGACCCAAGCGCTGTAATTGATTCATCACTGTGGACATGAGGTTACCGTCCGTGAGCCGACTGGAAGGCTCGAACACGAGCCCGAACCGTCGCTGCACTGTCATCTGCCATCGCCGCTGTTACGAGCGTCGTGCACGCCTCCACATCCAGATGCCGCACGACCTGTTTGACCTCAGCCACTGCGCCGACAGCGACAGAGAGTTCACGGACACCCAGGCCAACCAACAACGGAATAGCCTCGGGATCACCGGCAAGCCCACCGCAGACCGCGACCGGTCGACTCGCAGCGCGCGCTGCAGACGTCGCCATATGCATCGCGCGCAGGACCGCTGGGTGTAGACCATCAAGTTGTCGCCCCAAGATCGGGTGTAACCGATCGATGGCTAACACGTACTGAGCCAAGTCGTTGCTACCGATGGAGAAAAAATCGGCTTCCGCCGCAAGGCTCTCTGCCAACAGTGCCGATGAAGGAGTCTCGATCATGACGCCGAGCGTGCAATGCGGGTGATACTCCGCCAGGAGCGCGCGGACAAAACGCAGTTCAGCCACGTCATTGACCATGGGCACCAACACCCTCACGTGGCCGGGAGTCTGAGCGAGTGCCTGTAATTGGGTGCGTAACAACGCCGGATGCGCGAACCCCGTACGAATGCCACGCTGCCCCAGTGCCGGGTTGTCTTCCGTGAGCATCGGGATAAAGCGCACCGGCTTATCCGCGCCCACATCTAACGTTCGAATCGTCACCGGTCGGTCCTCAAAGGCATCGGTGACGGCGCGATAGACGGTAACGTGCTCATCGAGCGTCGGGGCCGTCTCTCGTTCCAAAAATAAGAACTCCGTCCTTAACAACCCGACCCCGTCAGCGCCTGCCGCTCGAGCAACACCGGCTTCAGCAGCGCCGCCCAGGTTGCACTCGACCGTAACAACCTCACCGTTTCGCAGCTTCGCCGGCTCCATAGCGTGCGCACGCGCATCCTCGGCCAACTGCCGGCGGCGGACTAAATCGTCCGTGAAGGCGCGGCGGCGATGGGGTGTCGGCGCGACCTCTAAAATGCCAGTATCGGCATCGACCAGAATGTCCGTCGTCTCACCAATCGCCAACAGGGCATCGCCCAGACCGACGACCATGGGAATATTCAGACCGGCTGCCAAAATGGCCACATGAGCCGTGGCGCCGCCACGCGCTGTCGCTATCGCAGCGACTTTCGTGTGATCCATCGCCATCAGATCGCCGGGCAATAAATCCTCAGCGAGGACAACCGCATGGTCCGGTAAGGTGTCTGCCCGTAATGGAATGTCGAGTATGGACCCGAGCACGCGTTGCTCGACGTCCAAAAAATCGGCCACGCGCTCGCTCATGCGACGATCGCCACCGGCACGTAAGCCCTCCGCCGCGGACCGTATTGCATTGCGCCAGGCGTGGGCGGCACTCAGCCCGCGGTGGATATCAGCAATGGCGTGGTTGCGCAGCGACGGGTCGGCAACCATAGCGGCGTGCGCGGTTAATATCGCCTGGTGAGTGCCACTCTGTTGCCCTGCCTCGGCGGTCAAAGTGGCCTCGACCGTGGCCAGCGCACGAATTAACCGCTCTCGTTCGACGGGTATCGATTCTGCAGTCGCGGGAAGATTGATTCCGGGTTGACGCCACAGATAGGCCCGTCCAAGCGCGGCACCGCGCACCGCCGTCAGGCCCTGCAGGACATCAGGCATGGCGGCCGGGGTATCGGACACGGCTGACGCCGCGGGAGCCGTCTCGGATTCAGAGTCGGGATCGAACAAGGCCAACGCGGCCAACGCTGCGGCCTGTGCGTCGATACCGGTCGCGATCACCGTGATCGGATCGCCCCGTGTCGTCCCCAGCGCCATCATCGCCGTCACACTGCGCGCATTGCCTTGACGTCCTCGGCACTCGAGGGTCACGTCGGCGTTAAATGGCCGCAGCGCCGCCGCGAGTGCGGCGGCCGGTCTCGCATGTAAGCCATGGTCACTACGGATGCGCGCGGTCATCCGTATCTCCGTCCCGGCGTCACGGTCCGCCGGCAGCGACGCTCGTTGGGACGCCGTTAAACGGTAGAGCGGCTCGCCCCGGCGAATGTGGCCATCGCGGGCCTCAATACAGAGCCGGTCCAACGACGCCCCTAACGCAATCACGGGGGTCACGAGGCTAGGAACGCGACCGGCGATGTAATCCAGATCAACACGCAGGACCGGATCGCCGGGCTGTACCGTGCTGCCGTCCGGTAACAGTCGCTCAATGCCCTCCCCACGTAGTCCGACCGTATCGATACCAAAATGAACCAGCACCTCACCGAATAGCGTTTCGATGCTAAATGCATGCCGATGCTCGGCGTATTTAAGCCGCCCTGCGCAGGGGGCACCGATGACGTCGGCGAGAGGGTCGATTCCCACGCCCGGGCCCACAAGGCCCTGTGCAAACGCGGGGTCGGGCACGGATGAGAGCGTCATCAGCCATCCGTCCACCGGCGACACGACGATCACGCTCTGCCGATCGAGTATCGCCGCGCCTGGAGTCTGCAGCGTCATTGCTCGGCCCTCGCCACATGACCTCTCCGGTCGTTCTGATCAAAGGCCGCGACACTTACACCATCGTGGTAAGGGATCGGTCCGTCATAGCGCCGGCTCTGACGGGTGGGATCGCGACCATCGGTCGCGTACCGCAAGGTCATGCCCACGTATTCGTGATTGGCATAGATCTGATTGTTGCGGATCTGCAGGCCCGGCGCCGGAATGCGATAGGCCGCCGCTTGATCACGGTCGAGTGCGGGAAGCGCGACGCGCGACACTTGGTTCATAAACACATTCCACCCTTCCCCGTACGATGGCCGGCTCTTCGCATCAACGACCGCCCAGGGCGGCGCTGCCGCCCATGCGCGCTCGGCTAGGCCCAGCAGTCGAGGCAGAAGCAGATACTCCATGCGGGAAGGTTCACGCATCGTTTCGCTCCAGAGCGTCCCCTCAAGACCCGCGATCCTGTGTGCACCCGCCGTCGACAGTTGAGCACGGTCCTCCGCCGAGCCCAGCAACTGACGCGGGTAATCCATCGGGTCGAAACGAAAGCCTGCTTCCAGATTCAACGCCGGTGCCCACGTGGCACCGGGTTCCTCGGCATTCGCACTGTGTGCCATATCGAAGTAGTACGCAGTGACCGGCGCTAGGATTGTCGGATAGCCCGCATTTGCCAACTGGACGCCGAGATCCTCGGCACCGTGGAGGTCATTCCAGACGTACGCTTGATATGCCCGGGGGACGAAACGGGGATTCGGCTCTAAACGGACGCCATCGGCTGAGCGTCGGGCCGCTATCTCCTCCCATCCGGCGACCCGAAGGTGCTTGGCGTCCGCGATGGCCCCGACGCGCTCGTAAAATCGATCCCATACCGCCTGCCGATCGGCCAACCCATCGTGCTGCATAAGCGACATCACCGCCGGTGATGCCGTCCAAGCGCCCCGGGGTAATTCGTCACCGCCGAGATGGATGGTCCTGAGGGGTACCCCGGCGCGATCATGCAGCTCCACCATGGCGCCAATCACCCGTTCGATAAACCGATAGGTGGACTCCATAGCCGGATTCATGACGTTATCCGTGAACCCTTGCGCGGACACGTAGCGGGATTGATCGTCAGAATCGTTCAATAGGTAAAGGCCTGCCGCGGCGGGGTCGGATGCCTTCAAGACGCGGTAGCGCGCCTGCATGGCTTTGACTGCGGCGCGAGCGTGCCCCGGCATTTCGATTTCGGGGATGACTTCAATCCGAAGGCTAGCCGCGTATTTCAGTATGGCGATGTAATCGTCTGCCGTGTAATACCCGCTGCCGTGAGGATCCTCAGGATCTGGGCCGGAGCCGTGCGCGGGCGGCAACATGGACAGAGGGTCCTGTCGATGCCCGCGTCGCGCACCCACGCGGGTAAGTTCCGGTAGATCAGCAATGTCGATCCGCCAGCCCTCGTCGTCCGTCAAATGCAAATGCAGCACATTCAGTTTGTGTCGCGCCATCAGATCGAGGATGTGAAAAACCACTTCCTTCCGCTGGAAATTTCGTGCTACGTCGATCTGCAGACCACGATAGGCAAAACGCGGCGCATCCCGAAGCGACACTACCGGTATCCATAGGCGCCTTGCCGCGGGGTTGCCGTGGATCAACTGCTGCAAACTCGCAACGGCGCGGGCGACACCGGTAGCTGTACGCCCCGTGATACGGATACCCGTGATGGGATCTGTGTCGAGGGAATACGCTTCGTCGGAATCCGACTGGAGTGTGGAATCCACCGACAACGTCACCGACACGGGGCGCTCAAGGTGATGAGGTTTAGGCAGGGCGGCGAACATTTTCACCACGAGTGCGCGCTCCGGCGCGAGTTCGGCGGCCGCCACAACCGCAGGTTTGATGCGGATAGGGAGCCGGCCGTCGCGGCGTGACCACTGCTGCGGCGTAGGCAAGACAGGCGGCACGGCGCGCTCGGGCAGAACACTTAAGCGTGCGTTGTCGGCATAACGCTGCGTCGCACTCTCATACCCCGCTGCGTGCTGAACACGGGGATCGGAGAGCTGTGTGGGGGTGACGGGCTGCATCGCGTAGTCACGGATTGTCAGGCCCTCATCCGGATGGTCATCGAAGACGAGATACGGTCCGAGTGGCGCACGATTGGGTTTGACGAGCCATTCGGCGTGCTCAATCGGCAGGTCAACCGAGGCGCCGGTCGGCACACCGGGAAAGCCTTCGGTCGGTCGCATCCGAAACAACGTTCCACCGGCATGCTCTACCACCCAATGACCGGACATCTCCCCCAACCGCGCTTCGGCTGCACAATTGAAATACAGCGACCAACCCTGAGAGGGCAGCGCCGCACCGTGATTCGTGAGGCGAAGGACCGCACGCGTGCCGACTGCGGAGTGATCCGGGGCAACGGTCGGCCCGACCATGACCCAACGCAACGTCACCGGAGCCTCGCCCGCCGTAGAGGACAGCATCGCTAGCAACAGCAGTAGTGGAAAAAACAGCTGCCGAATGCGTTTCCGTGGGGTCATGTGCTGAGCTCAGAGCCGGAACTGAATATGGCGGATCGCCAGCGCGCGCGCGAAGAGCCAACAGAGCAGCAAATAACTGAGGCAATACAGAAGTGAACCTAACTTTAGACCCGCCCAAGGCGCGAAT
Source organism: Steroidobacteraceae bacterium (assembly GCA_036742455.1). Taxonomy (GTDB): domain Bacteria; phylum Pseudomonadota; class Gammaproteobacteria; order Steroidobacterales; family Steroidobacteraceae; genus CAIKZZ01. Next base: position 134,529 of record DAINQU010000004.1, read on the forward strand.
AGATGGGTGTGTATCCACTCAAAGGTCGTGCTCTCGCCAATATAGGTTCGGCTTAACGCCAAATTCCCGATTTCGCTGAACAGATACACCGCCAATGTATTGCGACCGAGGGTCGCGAAGATGGCCGTCGCGGGCCGCACACCGACGACGTCGAGTCCATAGGACAGCACCGCAAGGACCAGACCGTCGATACCGAGATTTAGGAGTGCGTAGGAACTCGTCCAAAGTTTTTTGTTAAGGGGCAGCAGGTGAGACCACGCCATGGCTGCGAACACGATCAGCACACTCACCAGTGCCAACTGCAGGCGCGGCCGATACGTCGCGCCGTTCTCGCTCACCCAACGTCCCGCCAAGTAGCCCCCAACCACATTCGCTAAAGCAGGCACCGTCGACAGGACGCCCTCCGGATCAAAGGGAATGCCTTCGCCATGATAAAGGTGGTCCGCACCTAACAAATACAGATCCAAGGCGCGCACACCGTTGCCTTCCAGCGTCATCTCGCCCGTCATCGACAGCAGCCAGGGGTACAGCGCCAGCACGCCAACGAGCAATAGCCACGCGCCACGCGTCCCGAATCGATGCACCCACAGCGCGGTCAGTCCGTAGGTCAGTGCGATACGCTGTAAGACCCCAAGGACGCGCGTATGCGAAAGGTCGACGAACACGAGGGAATGAGCAACCGGGTCATACTTAAAAAACGGCGCCCAAGACAGCAGGTAACCAATAGCAAAGAGGCCCACAGTCCGGCGCAGGATCCGAGCTCGAAACGCGGCTTCGCCGGACAGGCGTTGCCGATGCATGACCATGGCTAGCGACGATCCGACCGAAAACAGGAATGCCGGGAACACGGCATCGGTTAGCGTGAACCCATCCCATACGGAGTGCAGCAGTTGGGCATACGACCGTTCGTCATCGATCGCCATGTTCACGACGATCATCAGGGCGAGCGTCAAGCCACGCATCACATCGATAGCCAAACTGCGCTGCGCCTGATCATTCATAATTGAGTCACTTTAAGCCCCTATCATTCCAATATAATACCAGTTGCCCGTCTCGCGCCATGCCATCTTTGATCTGCATGCAAGATTGATGAATCAGCGAACGTTTCATCGAAACCATGGCGGTCTGACCCGCTAAGTGGTATCTTTTTGGTATCTCACTAGAGAAATCTGCCGTGCCTCAACAGCCGTCGCTCGTCGCTCGCATCGGACCCCTCGACCCTTCCGGGTCGATGCCCCTGTATCGGCAGTTGCAGCGCGCTTTGAAAAACGCCATCGATAAGCGCGTCCTACAGCCGGACGATGCCTTGCCAGCGGAACGCGATTTGGCGCTCGACTTCGGTGTGTCTCGCATCACGGTGCGAAAAGCGCTGGACGGTCTGGTCGGCGAAGGCTTGCTGAATCGACGCCAAGGATCCGGCAATTTCGTGGCGGGCCGTGTTGAAAAGAATTTCTCGGCGCTGACGTCGTTCTCCGAAGACATGCGAGCGCGGGGTCGTTTGCCTACGTCGAAGTGGCTACGACGCTCGAGCGGCACTGTGACCCCGGAAGAATCGCTCGCGCTTCGCGCCAGCCCCGGCTCGGCGGTGTATCGGTTTGAGCGGCTCCGTTACGCCGACGGCGCCCCCATGGCTCTAGAGCATGCGACGATTCTGGCCTATGCGCTCCCGTCTATCGAATCGGTCGGCGACTCGTTGTACGAGGCACTGGAGGGAAACGGCCACCGCCCCGTACGCGCCCTGCAGCGCCTGCGGGCCGTATTGTTGTCCACCGAACAAGCGCGATTGCTGAACGCCAATCCGGGTGATGCGGGCCTTTTGGCCGAGCGCATCGGTTCGCTTCGCGATGGCCGAGTAGTCGAAATGTCCCATTCGCTTTACCGCGGGGACACGTACGATTTTGTCGCGGAACTTTCCTCGCTATGAACCCTATAACGTCAACTCCCGCGCTGAATTCCCATTCCACGCGCATGCACTCAGAAGCCGCGGAGTCGGGCGCCGCCGTGCGTCGCCAGATCACGGAATGTGGGTCACTGTTTCAGGCACTGGGAGATCGTCTCCGGCATCGCCCGCCGCGCGCGATCGTGACCTGTGCTCGTGGCAGTTCGGACCATGCGACGACATACGCTAAATATCTGATCGAGACCCACACGGGCATCCCGGTGGCGTCCGCGGCACCGTCACTCAGCTCCATGTACGGGGTCTCACCGCATCTTGCAGACTGCTTGTACATCGCGGTGTCGCAATCAGGCCGTAGCCCGGATTTGCTCGCTTCGGTCGAGGCTGCCCGCGCCGGCGGTGCCACGGTCGTTGCCCTATGCAACGACGCGACCGCGCCGCTAAATCACCTAGCCGATGTCGCCATTCCGCTGTGTGCAGGGCCCGAAATCAGCGTTGCCGCCACGAAATCGTACATCGCATCACTCGCGGCTTTCCTGCAAGTGGTGGGTGCATGGACGGAGCGCCCCGATTTGCGTGAAGCCGTCGCGAGCCTCCCGGACGACCTGGACGAGGCATTTGATCAGGACTGGTCGGCCGCCGTCGAAACCTTGGCCGATGTGCAACATCTGTATGTGATCGGTCGAGGCTTGGGATTAGGCGTCGCACAGGAGATTGCGCTCAAGAGCAAGGAAACCTGCGCGCTGCACGCCGAAGCGTTCAGCGGCGCGGAAGTGCGACACGGTCCTTTCTCACTGTTAGGCCCCCATTTCCCCGCATTGATCATCGGTCAACGCGATGTGACACAGGCGGGACTTGCAGCGCTGGTGCCGGAATTGGGTCGACGTGCCGTGCCGACCCTTCACGCCGGACTCGGTATCAACGACGGCATCTCGCTGCCAATGGCGTTGTCTCACCCCGCAAGCCAGGCGGCACTCCATGCCGCGGCCGCGTATCGGATGTTGGCGCAGTTGTCCGTACGGCGCGGTCTTAATCCGGATAACCCACCGCACCTGCGTAAAGTCACGGAAACCCATTGAACGTCACCACCGCCATCGTCGGTGGCCGTGTCCTGCTCGCCGACGGTTTTGCAGAGGGCATAACGGTGCTCGTCCGAGATGGGCGGATCCTCGACCTGCGCGACGAAAGCGACCCACTGCCCGACTGCCAATTGATTGACGTCGCTGGCCAATGGGTGGTCCCCGGCTTGATCGATACCCAAGTCAATGGCGGAGGCGGGGTGTTGTTCAACGACGTGCCCACGATCGACGGCATTGCAGCCATTGCCGCTGCGCACCGCCAATTCGGTACGACGGGACTGTTGCCCACCCTGATCAGCGATGACGGTGCTGTCATTGCCCGAGCGCTCGCCGCCGTCACGGAGGCCATTCGAGCCGGCATACCGGGGATTCTGGGTATACACATCGAAGGGCCATTCCTCGCGGAGGCACGACGCGGCATTCACGACCCGCGCTTTTTCCGTTCCTTGGATAGCGATGCGCTAGCGTTACTCACCCACCCCACGGGTGGCGCTACCTTGGTGACGCTCGCGCCCGAGCGGACCAGCGCATCGGACATCGCTGCACTGGTCGCACGCGGCGTGCGTGTCTCTATAGGCCACACGAATGCGTCGGCAGATGACGCAGTCGCGGCGTTTGACGCGGGGGCGACCGGGGTCACACATCTCTATAACGCGATGTCCCCCTTATTGGGTCGCGAACCGGGCGTCGTCGGCGCCTGCCTGCTCGATCCTCGGCCGTGGTGCGCAATGATCCTCGATGGGCACCACATCGACCCGCGCTCCGCCCGCATCGCCCTCGCCTGCCGACCGCACGAGCGCTGCATGCTGGTCAGCGATGCGATGCCGTGCGTAGGCACCCTGGACGAGTCATTCGAACTCTTCGGCAAATCCATCCGCGTCGTCAATGGCGTCTGTCGTGACGAGAACGGGACCCTGGCGGGCAGTGCCGTCGATCTTCTGAGTTGTGTGCGTTATGCGGCAGCGCACCTCAAGCTACCGCTCGCAACCGTCTTTCGGATGGCGAGCGAGTATCCGGCGGACTTTCTCGGTCTGTCGACCAGCCACGGGCGCATCGCGCCGGGTTACCGCGCCGACTTGCTCGCGATTCCGTCCGATCTATCCCACGCACGCGTACTGATCTGATCGCTACGGTTCTTCCGAACCGATATCTGCCTTTCGCTGGCGTACATAGGCGTCCAACGCCTCGCGGCGCGCCGGATCCAACTCCGGTGGAACATAGTCGCTCAGTGCTTGCTTCCAAATCGCGGTCGCCCGGCGTGTGGCATCCAATCCACCGGCCAACTGCCAATTTTCGTGATTCTGCCAATTCGACAGCAGCGGCTCGTAGAACGCATGCTCGTAATGCGCGAGCGTGTGCGGCGCGCCAAAGTAATGCCCGCCGGGCACGGTCTCTGCAATTGCGGCCAGCGCATCCTCCGGTGACGTGACTGTGATGGGCGTCAGGAAGACCATCATCATCTGCAGCATTTCAACGTCCAAGACGAGCTTCTCGAAAGAGGCCGTGAGTCCGCCCTCCTGCCAACCCGCTGCGTGATAGATCAGGTTGGCATGACCCATCACAGCGCCCCAGAGCGACATCTGGGTCTCGTAAGCGCCTTGCGCATCGGCAACATTGGAGGCGCTGGCGTTAGAGCTACGATAAGGCAGACCGTATTTACGCGCCAATTGTCCGCTGATTGCGTTCGCCTTCGCATTTTCCGGCGTACCGAAGGCCGGTGCGCCCGAGCGCAAATCCACATTTGAGGTGAACGCCCCGTAGACGACCGGCGTGCCTGGCCGTACCGCCTGCGCAAGGACCAGACCGAAGAGCATCTCGGCATTTTGCTGGGCCAACGCCGCTGCTAAATTCACGGGGGCCATCGCGCCCATCAACGTAAACGGCGTAATGACGACTGGCTGACCCAAACTGGCCAACGCAATCAGGCCGTCGGCCATCGCCTCGTCGAACCGACGCGGACTGTTGATATTGATGATCGACATCACAGCCGGAGCGTTGATCAAGTCATCCAGTGTCTCGCCGCGAGCAATCGCCGCCATGTGCGCCGCATCGCGCGCCCGTCCAGCGCCGATTGCACTGCAATGAAACGCCAAGTCTGACAGCGTCAGGTTGGCATAGTACGTATCCAAATGCCGTGTATTCGCCGGCATCTCCATCGGCGCACAGACTTGATTGCCGATGATATGGATCGCATTGAAGTGGTGCGCCAGTCGGATGAAGTCGCAGTAATCGCGATAGTTTCCGGACCGACGGCCGCGCTCGCAGTCGTGCACGTTCGGCGGGCCGGCCACGAGCCCGAAGACGAGATGCCGGCCGCCGATGACCAATGCCTTGGCATCGTTTCGGGAGCGCAGTGTAAACGCACTGGGCGCGGTCGCAATCGCGGCGCTCACGAGCGCCCGGTCGATTTTGACGATGCCCGTGGCGTTGTCGACGTCCGCACCCAACATGGCTAGATGCCGCCGTGCTGCCGACGACATCACTTCAATGCCCAAGACTTCTAAGACGCGCAGCGACGTCTCGTGGATCGACTCCAACTCATCGTCCGACAACATTGCCAGGGGCGCATAGGGATTGGTCACCTGTCGCCAGGGTAACTGCCGCAGCGACGACGCGGGCCTGCGCCGAGACCGGCCATCGCGCCGGATTCGTCCTTCGTGCGAATTTGTCATCGTCACCAATACCTCCCGTCGACCCGCCCCGACCGATTGGGCGGCGATGAATCCGGTCGGGTACAGCGTGCCCCGCGGTATTACATTAGCACCTGTGACCCGATAGATCGCCGACCCCACGATCTGCCACACTGAGGCCCCTACACTCAGGAGCCCTCCATGAACCGCTCGCTGCTGTTACGTCTCATCGGCGTTGTCTTATTGGGATGGGTCGCGGTCGCCGAGGCTGCGCCCAAGAACGTGGCGGAGGAGACGCCGGAGGCGCGGGTTCTGCGGATATTGACCACTACCCCACTGATCGACGGTCACAACGATCTGCCCTACGAGATCCGCGTCCGCAACGGAGGGGATCCGGTGGCAGCGCACCTTGAGAAGGACCAGACGACGCTACCCAAAGTTCAAGGCCGCGCGCCATTGATGACGGACATGCCGCGCTTGCATGCCGGCCGGGTCGGTGGTCAGTTTTGGTCAGTGTGGACGCCTGCCGGCGTGACCGGTCCGGAGGCTGTCCAGTTGACGCTCGACGAAATTGATATTGAAAAGCGCCTGATTGCTGCCTATCCGAACGACCTGGAAATGGCGCTCACGGCGGCCGATATACGTCGCATCCACCGCGCGGGAAAGGTGGCTTCGCTGATTGGGGTGGAAGGCGGGCATCAGATCAATGGGTCCCTCGCCACGCTGCGCCAATATTATGCGTTAGGGGCTCGGTACATGACGCTGACCCACACGGCCACCATTCCGTGGGCCGATTCGGCAAATGACGTCCCAAAGCATCACGGCCTTACGCCCTTCGGCCTTGAAGTGGTGCACGAGATGAATCGCCTGGGCATGGTGGTAGACCTCAGCCACGTCTCGCCCGATGTGATGCGTCAAGCCATTGCGGCCTCAAAGGCTCCCGTCATGTTCTCGCACTCCTCCGCGCGCGCACTCGACGATCATCCGCGAAACGTGCCCGATGATGTCTTGCGTCTAGTCGCCGAGAAGGGTGGCGTCGTCATGGTCAATTTCGCACCGGGCTATGTCTCCGAAGAACTCTATCGCTGGAATGCGGACGAAGAGGCCGAGAAGACCCGCTACAACAGCCCGCCGTACGCAGGGTTGTATCTCGGTCAGCCGGAGAGAGCCGCAGCGGCCATGGCCGAATGGTACCGAAAGCACCCGAAACCCCAAGCAACGCTGGCACAGGTTGCCGACCACATCGAACACATCCGTGCGGTAGCAGGCGTCGATCACGTCGGCTTGGGATCCGACTTCGACGGCATTGAGGACACGCCGGTTGGGTTAGGCAACGTCAGTTGCTACCCGGCTTTGCTGGCTGAACTCGCCCGGCGCGGTTGGTCGGACGCGGATCTTGCCAAAGTGGCGGGCGAAAACATCCTGCGCGTGCTGGCGCGCGCAGAGGCCGTCGCTGTCGATATGCGGACCGAAGCCCCGCAATTGCAGGTGCTCGGCGACGTCGATCATTGAGACGTCATCCTGATCTGATAGCCTTGGCACTCTTGTTGATGAAGGATCGGTCATGCCGGATTACACGTTTGCATTTCAGACTTCGACCACGCACGCGGGGTTCCTCAAGGCGCCATCCCTAGAGGCGTTCCCCGATGCCCCGTACGTCGTGGCCGGCATACCGTGGGACGGCTGCGTGACCAACCGCCCGGGCACCCGCTTCGGACCTTACGAAATCCGTCGCTCGAGCCACATGCTCTGCGATGGGACGCACACGCTGTGGCCGGTGTCCCCGCTCGGACACTTCGCCGACGCCGGCGACCTCACGCTACCCAACACGTCGCTGGAGCGGATGCGCGAAGCGCTGATGCCGCAGGCCGCGGCGATGCTGGCTCGGCACCACATGGTCTGGCTCGGCGGCGACCACTCCATCACGTTGCCATTGCTGCGCGCCTATCGCGCGCACCACGGTCGCCCGTTGGCGATCGTGCACTTCGACGCGCATTGCGATACGTGGACGGACCATTTCGGAGAACCGTCGGGTCACGGCACGTGGGTCCACGAGGCCATTGTGGAAGGCCTCATCGATCCGACGCTCACGGTGCAAGTGGGCATCCGCTCGTCAGCCGAGCGCGACACCGCCGAATACGTGCGCGACCGTGGCGGGCTCATCTACACGGGCCGCGATCTGCGCGGACTCATCAACCCGCAGCAGTTGGCCGAGGTGATCAACACCGTGCGCGATCGGTTAGCCGGACATCCGGTTTACCTCACGCTGGACATCGACTGCCTGGATCCCGCGTATGCCCCGGGCACCGGCACGCCGGAACCCGGTGGATTGACCTCGGCGCAGGTGCTAACCCTGCTCGAACAGTGGGTTGACCTGAACTGGATCGGGATGGACTTGAGCGAGGTGTCCCCGCCGTACGATCACGCCCAACTCACGTCCAATGCGGCGGCCCACTTTGTGTGGACCTACCTGTGCGGACGTGTGCGTCCGTAAGACGCGATCAGTGATCCCGCTCGAGCGCGCGCAAATACGGACGCACCCGCTCGAGTCCTTCGGCAAGGATCAGGGGGCTGTTTGCGTATCCGATCCGCACGCAGCCTTCCAGATCAAAGGCGCTACCGGGCGTGAACAACACGCCCGTTTGCTCCAACAGGCCAACGCAAAAATCGCGCGAAGGCACCGGATAGTCGTAATGCAGTAGCGTCGTCGTACCTGCCGTCGGCCGTACCCAGCGGATGGTCGGCTCTGACCGCACCCATTCGCTCAACACCGCGAGGTTCGTACGTACGATCTGTCGGCTTCGCGCCAAAATCGCCTCCGCGTGTTCCAATGCCAGTGCCGCTAAGGCGTCGTCCAGCATGCCCACACTGATGGTGTTGTAGTCACGGTGCACCTCGGCGGCCTTGAGTACTTCTTTGGGCCCGCACATCCAACCCAAGCGAAGCCCGGCCAGCGAGAAGGCCTTTGACATGGACCCCACCGCGACGCCACGCTCATACAGGTCGGCAATGGAGGGTGTGAGCGCATCGCCCACCTGCGTCGTACCGCGATACACCTCGTCGCACAGAATGTAGGCACCGACTCGATCGGCGAGACGCACTACTTCCATCAACGCGTCCCGATCCATGAGCGCGCCAGTCGGATTATTCGGGTTCGAGAACGCGATTACGCGCGTATCAGTGGTCACAAGATCGCGCAATCGATCGACATTCGGCAAATAGCCATCCTCGGGTCGTAATTCCAAACGCATGACGTTGGCGCCGAGACTCTCCGGGATGGAATAGTGTTGCTGATAGGCCGGCAGCACGGACACCACTCGGTCACCCGGCCCCACCAGCGCCTGATACACCAAGGCGTTGGCACCGATCGCGCCGTGTGTCACGAGGACGTCGTGAATCCCTTTGTGGGCATACAGACGGGCAATCGCAGACCGCAATCGATCGCTGCCCTCAATGGCCCCATAGGTCAGCTTCAACGGCAGCAATTGCTCTAGAAACGCCGGTCCTACATCAGCGAGCGTCAACAATTCGGCAACGGTCAGCGAGGCAACGCAGGTCTCCGCCAGATTGTGAGTGCACTGCAACTCGAACTCGTTCATCCACTGTTCGACAGCGAAGGGGGTAATACGCATGGGGCACTCCTAAAATTCAGCGGTCACCACGGCCAGTCGATACCGAGGAGTACCTGTCGGGACGGCATACGGTACCAGCCCGCCGTACCGGTCGCAGTGACCGACTGCTGCAGTTCGCTGGCCGAGACGGGGTCTCTACGATCGGTGAGGTTACTGCCGCGCAAGCGCAGATGACCGCGACCGAGCGGCCAGGTCATCATGGCATCCAACGTGGCATAGGCTGGCGCTCGGAGGGTGTTCGCCGGATCCAGCCATCGCGCCCCCGATACGTTCGCAAGAACCGATACCGAGCGGCCTGCCGCATCAGACCACCGCAGCCCCAGTCCTCCAAGGTTATCCGGCGACATCTCAACGGCCTTGCCGGCCAAATTGGCGCCCGACGCATCGGCCCGACTGAGCACGCGCGCCGCGTGATGGGCCGCCTGTGCATCCACGAACCAGCCCCGGCCCAATGTCCAGTGGCTCTCGATTTCAATACCTTGATAACGATTCTCACCGCCATTCACGGCGCCATACCCGTCTGGCGTCACGGCATAGGTCAACCCATTGGTGAGGTCGAGTCGGAAGACGCTGCCTTCGAGATCCAAACGCCCCTCCCAGAGGTGCGACTTCAGACCGGCTTCCACGCTGCGGCCCACCTCGGGCTTTAGCACCTTGACCTCGGCTTCCGGGCCAAAATCGGTCGCCAAGGGTTTGAAGCTGCTGCGCGCATCGGCATAGACGGACACCGTGTCCACACCTGCCGACCAGAGCGTGCGACTGATGCCCAGCGTACCGCTCAGACGCGTGTGATCGTCCGCATCCCGGCCATCGAAGGAGACGACCGGCGCAGGCCCCGTGTTATCGATCGCGCGACCACTCGCATGTTCTTGTGTATGGTCGAGACGCAGGCCCGCGACCAAATCCACGGCACCGAACGACCAATCACCTTGCGTGTAGAGTCCGCTGAAGTCCCGCGTGTTTTGAGATTGGACGATTTCGTCGTCGTGACGGGAGCCGGTGCAACTGTATTCAATGCCGGTCGGATCAACACAGTAGGCGAAATTGATGGCATGTTCGTTGCCACTGCCATGCAAATGCGACACGCCGATCGTCACCTTCGCATCCGCAAACTTCCGGACCAAAAACGCGTCGAAATAGACGTCCGTAATCGCACGCTCTTGGGTGTACCCGTCCGCCTGTAGACCATCGCCCACACCAGCGTCGGGCGGCAGTTGAAAGGCATCGCCTCGCAGATAACCGCGCAAAATGTGATCGAGCGTCCGAGTGACGGCCAACGTGACCCCCCAATCCCCCAACGACGACTGGCCATTCATCCCGAAAGCCGCGTGGTACCGTTGCCCGTTCATATAGGCCCCAGCCGGATTGAAATTCACGTCGGGTGAAAATTCCGAATGCAATTGCCCACGATCGGCGAGTAGCAAGTTGCCGGCCGGTCGCTGCGGGACATCGGAGACGTCAACGTCGACGTGCGTCTGAACTGACTCCTGCTGCAATGCAGCCCGGTACAGCAGGTGACGGCGTGCCCACTCGGTCCGGTCCTCGGTAAAGCCTCGCTGTTCCACGTCGGCCGTCAGCGACTGCTTCCATTGCCCCAGATCCGGTAATGCATGGCTCGCTGACACGAGATAACTCCCGTGTGTACCGATTTCCGCCACCGCCGACTCCGACGGGCGATCGGCCGATCGGTGAATGACATGAATGACACCCACGAAGGATGTCGCTCCAAACATCACTGGAGCCGGTCCGCGCAGCACTTCGATGCGGTCGATATTCGTAAGGTCGACGGTGGTCGTCGCCGGATTAAAGGCCCCGCCCCAAGGTACGCCGTCGACGACGAGTAGGAACGCATCCGCCTCTCGAAGGCCCCATAACGCAGGGACGCTGCCTGCAGGACCCACATCACCGCCCGAGGTGCCTTCGACTCCGGCCACCATCGCCAATGCGGAGCGCAGATCGCGTGCGCCGCGTGCGGCCAGCTCCTCGCCCGTGACGATCGATATCGTGGCCGGCACCTTGTCGACCGCTTCCGGCTGGCGTGTGGCGGTTATTTCGACCCGCGATATCTCGGTATCTAGCGCTTCCGCGCTTGCGATCACCGGTAAGAGCAGAGCTCCGAGCATATAGGCATGTTTCATGAATAGACTGGGTCCGTCGTTAATCGTGAGAAATTTTTAGTGCGCGGGCATAGACGCGTTGGCCGCCAAACCAGGTCTCGAGCACGCGAACGTTCGCGATATCGTCCGCTTTGCCGCGCGCCGCCAACGCCAATGGGTCGTGGTCCAACACAATGAAGTCGGCCGCCTTCCCTACGCTGAGGGAACCGACTTCGTCATCCCGCCCCAGCATTCGCGCTCCGTTGATGGTGTAGGCATCAATCACATCTTCGATCGAGATCGTTTCGGCTTTAGACAAGGTTGCGCCCCCCGGCAGGCGCCGCGTGACAGCCATTGCCATATTCATGAACGGGCGCGGGTCGCGGCTCGCGACCGGCGCATCGGAGCCTGCCGTGAGGACGGCACCCGCATCGCGACTTTGTCGGACGGGATACATCTGCTCCTCGAAATACGGATCGTTCGGCGTCTCGCTGAGATACGGGAAGGCGGAGGGGTCGTAGTCCGGGTCGTGCATAGCCCACGAGTACGTGTAGGCGAGATAGAGGTGATCTCGACCCATCCGCACCACATCCTCGGGTGCGGCCAGTTGAATGTGAGCGAGAGAATCGTGTGTCGCGACATTGCCATCGGCCGCGCGGGCCGCTTCAATCGCGTCGATGGCTGTGCGCGTCGCCCGGTCCCCGATCACATGAATATGCAGATTGAAGCCCGCGAGGTGCATGCGGCGCGCCCATTCCAATTCCACCTCGCGTGGGTATTGGAGCGTACCCCGCGATCCGGGGCAGGCACTGTCCGCGGCATCCCCGTCCACCGGGCAAGGCGGCGGGTCGTAGCCAATCACGCGGGGATGCCCGTCCGCACCGCGTTCAAACCGCGGAGACCGGTAGATATTGAGCAGTGCGGCATTGCCATGCACCGGCGTCGCGGCAAACGGATTACCCTCGACTTCGCCGTCTGCAAACATTTTGACGAAATCTGCTCGAATTAATGGGTGATGGGCAAATCGGTCACGCCAAGCGACGGCTCGCGCCACCATCAAATCGTAGTCCGGGGTACCGTCCGCTTTGACCACGTGCGCAGGGTCGTAGTGCTGCGCTAACGTCACGTGTAATGAGAGGTGTCCACGCAAGTAGAGGGCGTCGTACACCGGTAGAGAGGCGGGCGCCCACGCGGCTTCCATCACGGTCGTGATTCCCGCGGCGTTGAGCGCTTCGGTCATACGCTCGGGCCGGTCCAGCACCCGCTCGATATCGTTATCGTAAAACTGATGGCGTTTGCTGATGCGTCCTCGGGCGTCCTCATCCACCCGTCCATCCGGGTTCCCGCCGGCGTCCGTTCCGATGAAGAGTCGTAGCGATTTGAATTCGTTCGAGAGCGTCTCGCGCGAGAGCCCTACGACGCGACCGGCCGCATCCGTCGCGCCGAGTAGCGCTCGGCTGTTGTAGGCGTTGTGGTGTCCGTCATCGCCCAATAACTCCACCGGATGATCCGCCGAAATCGCATCTAATGCTGCGCGTAACGTCGGATAGCGTGCGTCCGTGGTATTGCCCGACGTCGCCGCCCACTGACGTATCGAAATCCACTCCCCCGACGCCGGCGGACGCCGAGCCACACACGCACGACCGCGCTTTACGAGCTCGGCGAGCGCGAGCGCTTGCGCCTTCAAGTCGCAGTCACCCAAATCGACGATATCAATGGGATGGATGTGTGCATCCACCAGCCCGGGCAGTACCCTCCGTCCGTGAAGGTCGTGTACACGCGTCCCAGGACCGGTGAAGGCCCGGACACCGGCATCGTCGCCGACGTAGGTGATGCGGCCAGCGGTCACGGCCATCGCGGTGGCCTCTTGACGTTGGTCGGCGGTGTAGAGACGCCCGTGCGTGTAAACATCATCGGCAGGCTGAGCCGCAACGGCCGGCAAGGCCACCAACAGCACGATGCATAGAAACGGCCAACGCATGGATAGACTCCGGTGACGAGGGGCACGGCTCGGCATATGATGCCTAGGCTTCGCCAGCAAATGTGAGCCTCTCATGCTGAAAATTGCAATTCGACTCTGGGTCTTTTGTACGATCCTCAGTGGCAGCGTCCTCGCGGCAACACCTGCCGACGTGGTGTACACGGGTGGCCGAATCTACACGGCCGATGCACAAGATCACGTGGTGTCAGCGCTCGCGGTCACGCGCGGACGGGTTGTGTACGCCGGGGATGATGCCGGCGCACGCGCCTTTAGGGGCCCGAAGACGCGAGTGAAGGAACTCAACGGCGGATTCGCGATGCCGGGACTCGTTGACGGACATATGCATCCCATGGAAGGCGGCGTGAGAGCGATTGGGTGTAATTTGCATTACGACCCTCTGACCGTTGACGAGTTTCGACGTCGTCTGCAAGCCTGTCTGGATGCCGATCGCGGTCACGAACCGGACGGTTGGCTCGAAGCCACCAATTGGTTCCAGCAGGCCATGTTACCGGCCGGCACGCTCGCGCATAAATCGATGCTCGACAGCTTGCACACCAAGCGGCCGATCCTCGTTCGCGATGCGTTTGGTCATACTGTTCTGGCCAACAGTCGTGCGTTAGCCCTCGCGCATATTCAGCGCGACTCGGTCGACGTGCCCGGCGGCCGGATCGATCGTGACGCCTCGGGCGAACCGAACGGATTGCTGGAGGACAGCGCCTATGCGGTGTACGAGACCGTAATACCCGCACGCACGCCGGCCGAGTACGCGTCCGCCGCACGTGCCGCAATGAAAGAAATGGCGGCGCAAGGCCTAACCTCGGTACTCGATGCCGACACACCGACTTATGCGATGCGCGCGTTTCGTGCTGTGCAAAAGAATGGCGGTCTGACAATCCGTATCCACTTCGCGCCACAAATTCAGATCGAGGATATGAAAGACCCCGCAGCGGCCGTCGCACGGGTCGTCGCTCTGCGCAAACAGTACGACGACGGTGCCATTCAGCCGACACCTGGCCTGACACTGCGGAACGCTAAATTTTACATCGACGGTGTCATATCAGGCCCCGCGTTCACAGGGTCCATGGTCGAACCCTATTGGGTCAACACGGGCACTGCTGAAGCGCCGCATTGGGGGGCGGGAACGAATCGCGGACCAGATCCGTATTTCTCGACCGAGCCACTGGCGGATCTGTTGACTCGGCTCGGGCGCGCCGGCATCGACCCCCACTTACACGTCGACGGTGATCGTGCGGTACGGACCGCACTTGATGCGGTCGCCATCCTGCGCCGTAACTTGCCCCAACAGGACGTCAGGATCGGTTTGGCGCATGATGAGATCGTTCATCCGGATGACTTTGGCCGCTACAAGGCCTTGTCGGTCTATCCAGTGCTGTCGTTCCAGTGGGAAAAACCCGCACCAGATACCATCGATCAGTCGAAGGAGTACCTGGGGCCGGCGCGATTCTCCATTCTGGAACCGGCCGGCTTCTTGGCGAAGGCAGGCGCACCTATCGCTTTTGGCAGTGACTGGCCCGTGGATGCTCTCAATGAGTGGTTCGCCCTAAAGGTCGGCATCACGCGTGAGAACGTTCCGTCCGCCGGTCCCGCGTACGCCGGCCGCCTTGGCGACGATCCTGGTCTTTCACGGCTCGAGGCGCTCCGCGCCATCACCATCATGGCGGCCCGCGAACTGCATTGCGACGATGCGGTAGGTTCGCTCGAGATTGGCAAGCTCGCGGACATTGCGTTCCTGGATCGCGATCCGCTGACCATCGATCCGCATGACATCGCCCACGTCAAAGTCTTGGAAACGGTGATCGGTGGCCGAACGGTCTACCGAGCGCACTAATCGGACGGAGCCGGCGTCCGGTAGGGTTGCACCCCATTCGTGGGGTATCAACCTGCCGGGCGCCTCCATCATCTACCGAATAGGCAAGCGACTGCGCGGCGACCATCCTCGGCCCCATGAACCGGCGCGTCGTGCGCCCCGTGGAGAAGACCATGTCGCGCCGTTTCGTTATCTTGGCCGATGCCGCGTTATTAGCAACCGGCCTCATTATGGTCGTTACCGGGCTCGTCGCCTTGTTGAGTCATTTCTGACCGATCACCGTCGCTCGACAGTCCGTCAGGTCCGCAGGCACACGCGGGGCTGAAACCGGCGCCGACGCCAGTTCGTCGCGCGCTACGGCCTGCAGGTGCACCGCGACCTCCGGCGGGATCCCGAGTGCCGCCGCTGCACGCTCGGCAACGCCCAAGGTCGAAGGATCGCGTCCGCTGATCCTGCCGAAGATGACTAACGCCTCCAGATAGTAGCCTGCGTTGCTGGCGTGGTAGTGATCCGTAGCCCAGAGGTCCACCTTTCCCGGGACCTGACCGTCGTACGGATTGGGGTCGGCCCATCCTTCGCGTATGGCGCGAGTCCACGCCCCGCCGGTTGGAATTACAGCCCGAATTCGCGGCTCGGCCGCCCACGCCGCGTCATAGCCGGCACGCACGTCCTGCGCCATCGCCTCGACCGGGCGCCCATACCAATGTCCATCGGGCAGGTACGTCTGATCCGCCCGCGTCCACGTCGCGTTCAGATAGAGCTGGACGTCGGGGTTGTGACACGCAAAGAGGCGTGCCAGCAACGGGGTGTAATGCAGCAGCGCCGCCGGATCGCCCGGATGATCCCGATCCAGGGTGCTGTAGGTGCTCATGACGACAACGTCCCACGAACCCTCCAGTCGGTCACGGCGATGTTCGTAGTGTTCGTCAAAGCCCGCACCGGGAACGGTCTCTTGGGCGACCATCGCGTCGATACCGACTTCGTCGTAGAGCTGTTTTACGATGGCAGGAACACCCCCGAAGCCCGAGCCGTTCAAATCCCGAACGGAATCCGGTTGATAGTGCTCAGCACTGGCGACCGCCCCAAAGAAAAAACTGTTGCCCACAAAAAGGATACGCAACGGGGCTGCGTCAGCGACACCGCAGCCGCCACCGATCAAGATCAATGTGGCCCAAAGTCTCAGCGTTCGCATCACGTCTCCTCGGTCAGGGGCTAGGCCCCGTCAATGGGATGGCGGCGTAAGCCGCCCCCACGGATAATGCCCGCGTTTAGGGATCACCGGGAGCGGATGTGGAGCATTACGACGTCTGTATCATCGGCGGCGGTATCGCGGGCGCTTCGGTGGCCTACCACTTGGCGCCGCACGCGCGGGTCGTGTTGCTCGAGCGGGAATCGCAGGTGGGTTACCACAGTACCGGCCGGTCAGCGGCCGTGTACTCGCCGCAGTACGGCAGCCTACTGAATCGACGTCTGACCGCGGTTGCCGGCGGATTTCTGACCGCGCCACCGCCTGACTTTTGTGCGTCCCCCTTGCTCAGGCCGCGTGGATTCTTAACCGTCGGTCACGACGCGGATCTTGCGGCGCGTGCCACGGCGATTGCCGAAGCCGCCGATACCGGCGAGACGCTCATCCCGCTCACCCCCGCCGAAGTACACGGACGCATTCCCTTCCTGAAAGCCGGGGCGATCTCGTGGGGCTTATACGACCCTGCAGCGCAGGACATGGACGTTGATGCGATGCTGCAAGGCTATTTGCGCGGCGCTCGCGCGCACGGCGCTCGCGTGATCACCGGAGCCGAGGTGACCTTGTGTGATCGCAGTGACGGCGACTGGCGAATCGAGGGGCCGAGTCACGCCCTGCGAGCGGGAATCGTCGTAAACGCGGCGGGGGCATGGGCCGATGAGATTGGGCGCCTTGCCGGTGCCCGTCCGCTTCAGATCGTGCCGCATCGACGCACAGCGTTCATTTGCGATGTGCCGGTCGGTGTGGACCTGACGCGCTGCCCGATGACGGTCTGGGCAAACGAATCATTCTACTTCAAGCCCGAGGCGGGGCGCCTTCTGGGTTCGCTCGCGGAGGAGAACCCCACCATCGCCGGTGATCCACAACCCGATGATCTGGACGTCGCCATCGCCGTCGACCGAATCGAAAATGTCATTGATTTCGAGATCAAGAAACTATTGAAGGCCTGGACGGGATTACGCAGTTTTACGCCGGACCGCGATCCGGTGTCGGGGTTTGACCCACAGGTTCCGAATTTCTACTGGCATGGCGCTCTTGGGGGTTACGGCATTCAGACGAGTGCAGCCCTCGGCGCTTTTGCGGCGTACCATCTGCTCGGTCGATCACTGCCCGAGGCGTTGATTGACGCCGGTATCGTTCCGTCTGATCTCAGCCCGGTCCGCCTCGGAGGCGTTGAATGAGCGTGTGGTTCTCAATAATGATTGCAGCGGCTCTGGGTTGGAGCCTGGCGCGTGCGGCACTGTGCGGCGTGGCGGCGACCCAAGAGGCGATCGTCCAACAGCGCGCATCCGGCCTGTATTTTCAGGCGATCACCGTCACGATGGCGGGAATAACGCTACTTGGGTTGTCGTGGTTCAGCGGTGATATCGGTCGTCTACCCGGGGACTCGGGCACACGCATGGCGATCGTTCTCGCTTCCATCGTATTGGCGCTCGGCGGCATGCTCAACGGCGGCTGCTATCTCGGCAGCGTCATGTATCTCGGACGCGGCAAAGCCAACTATCTTTTTTCACTGCTCGGAATTGCCGTCGCCTCGCGCACCAACTTGCCAAGCCATTGGGGTATTGCGGCGCATGGCTCATTGCGACCGCAACCGCCGAACACGATTCTATGGACGGCGATCTTTGTGTTCGCCGTACTGTGCAGCCTCGCAGCGTGGGGGGTGCGCCGGGAAAATGGACGCAAGCTCGACAGCCGACTCGGTCACGCGCTGCTTGCCGGTCTCATGGCCGGCTCCTTGATGATTCTTCTGCCCTCTTGGAACTACGCAGCGTTCCTGAACGGAATCGCGTATTGGGATCTCGAGCCCCTGCATTGGCCGCTCGTCTTGCCGGCCTTGGCGCTCTTCGGCGGGGCCGTCGCCAGTTGCATCGCCGCCGGTACGTGGGCACCCGCCGCCCCGACGCTGGTCGGCGCAAGTCGCTGCTTAGTCGGCGGATTCATTATGGAAAGCGCCGCCCGATGCATACCGGGCGGGAACGACGTGCTGCTCATGTGGACGATGCCCGGGCTGGGCGCCTACGGATTGCTTGCCTACAGCGTGCTGCTCTCGACCATGATGCTGGGATGGCGTTTGGTGAGTGCCCGGAAGTCCTAATCAACGACAATCCGCCAAGGTCTCGAGCAGTGCGTTGACTTCGGATGCGGTGTTGTAATGCGCAAGTCCTAGGCGCACGACGCCCGTCTCCCAGACGCCGAGTCGCTGAGCCACTTCCATCGCATAGAACGATCCGTACCAGACGAAATGATTGCGGGCCGCGAATCGTTCTGCGACGGCCTGGGGGGCCCACCCGTCGACCGAGAAACTGAAGGTCGGCACGCGAGCCTCGACGGCATCCGGATCGGCAATCCCATGCAGCCGGATGTGCGGAAGTTGAGTCAATCCTCGCAAAAACTGCTGCGATAGCCGCGTTTCGTGCGCGGTCGCCGCGGTCAAGCCGGCCACCATCTGTTCGCGCAGCGTGGCCGTGGCGGACGCCCCGCCCCATTCGATCCCCAGCCACGCCAAGTGCTCAAACGCACCGTAGGTGGCCAGTTGAGCTTCGAAGGACGGCGTGCCGGGTGCGTGTCGGTGCGGCATCGACGTGGGCGACGGGCGGACCTTCAACGGCGGACGGAGGGTATCGGCAAACTCGCGGCGTAGGTACATGAGCCCGGCGTGGGGGCCGAAATACTTGTACGGTGAGGTAGACAGCACGTCGCAGCCGATGGCTCGCGCATCCAGTGGCAGGTGTGGGGCCGACTGTACGCCGTCCACGACGGTCACAGCGCCGACCGCTCGGCCCGCCGCAACAATCTGACGGACATCGTTAATCGTGCCCAAGAAATTGGATGCGTGATTGCACGCCACGAGACGTGTGCGCGCGTCGATCCGGTGGCCTAACTGCTCGTAGCGATACCGAAACGTCTGCGGATCGAAGTCCAAGTGGCGGACTTCAACGCCCCGCTCCGCCGCCGCGATCATCCACGGCGCTACGTTGGAGTCGTGATCCATTCGCGTCACGACAATATTGTCCCCCGCTCGCCAGTCGCGGGACATCATCCGTGAGAGGTGAAACACGAGCGACGTGGTATTCAGGCCAAAAATGACTTCATCGGCGTCGGCGTTGAAAAACTCCCCGGCCGCCTCGTGCACTCGGGCCATCCAGGCATCCGTTGCCTGGGACGTGCGGAAGGCTCCCCCTTCATTCGCACAATGATCGACCAGAGCTTCGCGCATCCGTCGGATGGCACGATCGCACACCTGCGTACCGCCCGGGGCATCGGCATACAGCCGGTCGATTCCGTCATCCTGCAAGGCCAAGGCCGGAAAAGCGGCGCGGACAGCGGTATCGTTCCAATGGTTCATCGGCGGTCTCCGGGTGAGAGTCCGAATAATACGCGATGACGATTGCCCGTCACCGAGAGGACGGTACACTGCGCGCTCCCTCCCCCCTGTTTTATTGGAGATCACGATGTCCCTGAGCCTATACGACGCCTCGGTTCCGGCCTTGAAGCTGGCCCTGACCAACCTGTCGGCCATCCTGGACAAGGCACTTGCTCATGCCGAGTCGAAGAAGATCGACACCAAGGTGGTCGCTTCGACCCGTCTCGTCATGGACATGTTCCCATTGGCGAAACAAGTGCAGATCGCCTGTGACACCGCCAAGGGCGCCGCCGCCCGCCTGAGCGGGATCGAAGCGCCGAAGTACGAGGACGACGAAACGTCTCTGGAAGACCTCAAGGCGCGCATCGCCAAGACCTTGGCGTTCATTGACACGGTCCCCGCCGATGCCATTGCAACGGCCGACGACAAGGCGATCGAGATCGTCTATCCGTCGCTGACGCTGCGCTTCACCGGTCGCGACTACGTCACGAAGTTCGTGCTGCCCAACCTGTACTTCCATGTGACGACCGCCTACGCGATCTTGCGTGCGCACGGCGTGGGCATCGGTAAGGGCGATTATCTCGGCGCCATTCAGTAACACGCCTCCGCAGTACTCATGAGCGTGCCGACGGAACAACCCAGCGTCGCGGGTGAATACGACGACGCCATGATGCTGCTGCTTCAGGCCCTCTGGGGAGACGGGTTTCTGTCTCCCGGAGGGCCGGCTGAAGTGGCCGAACTCCTCGACGGCACCGATATCCATGGCTGCGAGGTCCTTGACGTCGGCGCGGCACTCGGTGCGGTCGATGAGTTGCTCGTGCGTGAGCACGGCGCCGGACACGTGGTCGGCATCGATCTCGATCCCGTGATGCTCGCCCACATGGACGAACGCATCGACCGGGCCGGGCTCACCGACCGTATACGCAGCCAGTGTGTCGAAGCGGGTCCTCTGCCCTTCCCCGACGGCTCCTTCGATGTGGTCTTCTCCAAGGACTCTATCGTTCAGATTCCCAACAAACCGGCGTTCTTTGCCGAGGTCTATCGGGTTCTGCGCCCCGGTGGGCGCTTCATCGCGAGCGACTGGTGTCGGGGTGGTGACGGCGAGTACTCGCCGGAAATGCGCGAGTACTTTCGCCTCGAAGGCATCACGTACAACATGGCCACGCTTGAGCACACACAAGCGTTGCTACAGTCGGTGGGATTTCAGGACGTTGAGGTCCGCGATCGCAACGCATGGTATTTGCCCATTGCCGAAGCCGAGGCGGCCCAACTCGCCGGGCCCATGCGTGCGCAGATGATTGAACGCATCGGTCTCGCCCGAACCGAACACTTTATAGTGAACTGGGAACAACTGGTTCTCGTCGTCCGGCGTGGCGAACTCCGCCCCGGACACATCAAAGCTGTCAAACCCCACTGAGTCATCCCATGCAAACGCCGACCACGCTCATAGACTGCGACGATTCGCTCCTCCTCGTCATCGATTGCCAAGACGGGTTCCTGAAAAAACTCGAGGCGCAGCGTCGTGACATGGTGCTCGGTACCATCGGCTTTCTCATCGACGTGGCCGGCCGACTCGATATCCCCGCCATCGTCAGTGTCGAAGAGCCCGCACGACACGGTCCGACCGTAGCGGCACTCTCCACCCGTCTGCCGCCGGGCACACCGGAATACGCCAAGTCAACGTTCAGCATCACCGATGACCCGGCACTCTGCGCTGCGCTAACCGCCCAGCCACGCCGGACGGCGGTATTGGTAGGCCTTGAAACCGATGTGTGCGTCCTACACTCCGCGGTCGGGCTCCATAGACTGGGCTTTCGAGTGGTGATTGTCGCGGATGCGACCGCTTCGCCGACGCCGGAACATGCCTTTGGCCTCGATCGCGCTCGGTCTTTTGGCTTGGAAGTGGTGCGCGTCAAAGGGCTCTGTTACGAATGGACCCGCACCGTAGCCGCCGCCGACAACGTCTTCGGCGAAGGCGGGTTACGGGCACCGGCCGGACTCGTCTTGTAACCCGGGCCCCACGGAGACTGCGCGTGAAATTATTGCGATACGGTCCCCCGGGGGCCGAACGCCCGGGCGTACTGGATGGCGAGGGCCGTATACGGGATCTTCGTGATCATCTGCCAGACCTCACGCCCGAGCACCTGTCACCGACAGCGCTGGCGGCTTTGCGCGAAATCGCGATCGACGCGCTACCGGTCGTCGCTGGCACACCGCGTCTCGGCACGCCGGTCATCGGCACTCGGCAGTTCATTGCCGTCGGCCTGAACTACGTCGACCACGCCGCCGAAGCAGGCATGAAGGTGCCCAAGGAACCCATACTCTTCACGAAGGCCGTCTCCTGTTTGCAAGGTCCGAACGATGATGTGCGCCGCCCTCGCCACTCCCAAAAGATGGATTGGGAGGTCGAGCTCGGTATCGTGATCGGACAACGGGCGCAGTACGTCGACACCGCACAGGCCCTTGATCACGTGGCCGGCTACGTCATCGTCGACGACCTGTCGGAGCGCGAGTTTCAGACGGAACGCGGCGGAACGTGGGACAAGGGGAAGGGCTGCGAGACTTTCGGTCCGGTCGGCCCTTGGCTCGTGACGGCCGACGAGATTGAGAATGTGCAGGCGTTGGGCCTGTGGCTCGACGTCAACGGCGAACGCATGCAGACCGGCACGACCGCGACCATGATTTTTGATTGCGCGACCCTCGTGAGTTACATCAGCCAGTTCATGGTGCTGCTCCCCGGCGACATCATCACGACCGGCACACCGCCCGGCGTTGGGATGGCGAAATCGCCGCCGCGCTTCTTACGCGAAGGGGATGTGGTCGAACTGGGTATTGATGGGCTCGGTCGCCAGCGCCACCGTGTCATTGCGTGGGATGCCGAGCGTTGAGCGCGGGCCGCTTACTGCACCGAGGAGAGACCGATGAAATTTGAAGATTTCACCCCCGGACGGGTCATTCCGGCCGGCTCGGCGATCATGACGGAAGAGGCATTAATCGACTTTGCGCGCCAGTGGGATCCCCAACCCTTTCATATCGACCCGGTGGCGGCCGCAGCATCACGCTGGAAGGGGCTCATTGCCTCTGGCTGGCACACGTGCGCGATTGCGATGCGACTGGCCGTCGATAATGTCCTCGAGGGCTCGAACTCCGTCGGCGCTCCGGGCATCGACGAACTGCGCTGGCTCGCGCCCGTCCGAGTCGGTGATGAACTGCACTTGACGCTGCACGTGCTCGACTCGCGCGTCTCGTCCAGTGGCGAGTTAGGCATCGTTCGGTGGCGTTGGGAAGTTCACACGCAATCGGGGACGCAAGTGCTGAGCTTGCATGCGAGCACGATGTTCCAACGGCCGGTACCCGCCGCTTAGCCAACGGCTTGCGCCGGTGCCGCGTCGATCTCTTCCGAGGGAGGAGAACGCACGAGTCGGCGTGCCTCGTCCACACTGCCGGTCAACCACTGTCCATAGTCCTCCGGCGCGATCGCGACCACGGAGCGCTTGTCCTGCTCGTCGGGACCGTAGGCGGGATCCGGTTTGTGCATACGCCGCATCAGGGGATGATCGTCGGCGTTCACCGTGAGCATGGTGTAACTTTCGATCCACTGGCTGTGAGCCCGATCCAGCCAGGTATTCCACAGCCCGGCGAGCGCCCACGGTGTGCCGTCACGTCGCCGAAAGCGCCACCAAACGTTGCGCCCGCTTTCCCAACACGGCTCATCAAAGGATTCGGCCGGAATTAAGCAGCGTTGCCCGCGCAACCACGGCTGCCGATACGAGGGCTTTTCCAGCAGTTCCTCAAACCGAGCGTTATAGGTCGCATAGCGGATGTCCGCGGTCGGCGCAAAGGACGGAATCAGGCCCCAGCGACCGGCGACGCAGTCCCACTGCGCCGCAATCCGGCTCGGTCGGATGAAGACGCCAGCCGCGCGCGGATAGAGCGCCGCACCACGCCACCCGGCCGGCGCGGTCACGCTGAAATAGCGCTCCAAAATGCGCTCGTCAGGGCTGAGATACTTGGTGCACATTCACCCGCTCCGGCACAGTACGACTGTCCATCCTAAACTTTTGCACCCGCGGACGGACGGGCTTCCGTAATAGCAGAGGTCCTCTCACTGGAGTACGTCCTATGACACGTCCAATTTGGCTGCTGGCTGCCCTCGTTCTCTGCACCCCTGCCCTTGCCACGCCACTGGGCCAACTTAAGCTGCCCCGGTTATCGCACCTGTCGGCTAAGGCGGTCGACCATACCGACATCAGTATCCCGGGCTTCGTCTTCCGGATGATGGCCACCGCCGACGACGGGGATGAGGCCGCACGCCAGACGCTGGCGCACCTGCGGAAGATTGAGATCCACTCCTATACCTTTGACAGTGACCAGGCGTATTCCGCCGGCGACGTCGAAGCCCTGCGTCAGCAACTCCAAGGTAAAGAGTGGTCACCGGTGGTCCATACGCACGACGCGAAAGACGGCGAGCATGCGGATATCTATTTATGCTTCGAGGAGAAAGACGCGTGCGGCCTTGCGATACTGGTGACGGCACCGCGGGAGTTGACCGTCGTAAATCTCGTCGGTCGAGTGCCGCTCGAGCAGGTCGAGGCGATCGGCCGAGAATTGCACGTTAACACCGGATCGCGAGGACACTGAGCCGACCATGCCTGCGGGTCTCATCAGTACGGAGGCGTTTGACGCGGCGCGCGCAGGGAATCGTCACGCCTTCGGCCAGCTCGTCCGCACGCATCAGCGGCTGGTGTACAGCATCGCTCTGCGGATGGTGGGCAACAAAGCCGAAGCCGACGAAGTGGCGCAGGAGGCGTTTTTGCGGCTCTACGATCATCTGACGGATATCGTATCGCCGGAGCACTTGGCGGCGTGGTTGCGACGAGTTACCGCCAATTTGGCGATCGATCGATTGCGGGCACGGCCGACGGCGCCGACGGTGTCGTCGGATGATCTGGAACTGGCGGCGCCCGAATCAACCGACGACCTTTTGCTCACCCGGCGGCTGCGGGCGTTGGTGTTGGCGTTGCCAACCACGGCGCGGGCCGTGATGGTGTTGCGTTACCAGCAGGACATGGATCCGTCGGACATTGCGTCGGCCCTGGATCTGCCCCTCAACACGGTGAAGAGTCATTTGAAGCGTTCCATCGACAGTTTGCGTGAGCGTCTGAGTTCGCGCCATGACCCAGCGCCCCCCGGGAGTTCGCCATGAACAATGATTTCGATCGGATCCTGACAAAATCCTTGCAGGGCGAGAATCCGCCCGCGGATTTCGCAGACCGCGTACTGGCGCAGCTGCCCGACACCCGTCGGGCCGTGCCCCGTCCGCGGGGCTGGCGACACTCCGCGCGGCGCTGGCTTCCACTGGGACTCGCCGCGGCAGCGCTGGTGGGAGCCTTCGTACAGCAGCGCGTCGAAGCACGACGCCAGGTTGCTGACGCACAGCAAGCCAAGTCGCAACTGCTGCTGGCGTTACGCATTACCGGTACACAATTGGATCGGACCACACGTCGCCTACACGGCAGCGTCGGCGATCCGCAATGAAGGAGGGTGCGATGTCTCGTTTCCTAGTCCTCGGGACTCTCAGTTTGCTCTTGCTACAGCCCGCATTGGCGGCCCCATTGGGACGCATCAATCTGCCGGACCTTCGGGCGCTGGAAGCCAAAGCCTCATCGACCGCCGAGGTCACGCTCGACGAGCGGCTGCTTAGTTTGGCGGCAAAGATGCTGGATCCGGCGAAACCCGACGAGGCACGGGCACGCGATGTCGTCGCCGGACTCCAGGCAATTTACGTACGCAGTTACAGTTTCGATACGGCCATCACCGTCCCGGAAAATGATTTTGAGGGCCTTCGACACCAGTTAGAAGCGCCCGGTTGGAGTCGGATTGTTTCAACGCGCAATAAGAAGGACAACAGCCGCGCAGAGGTCTATCTCGCAGTCGAAGGTACCGCCGCTCGAGGGCTGGTGGTGATCGCGACAGAGCCGAAGGAAGTGACCCTCGTGAACATCGTCGGCGCGATTGATCTGGACAAGTTACGCAAGCTCGAGGGGCAGTTCGGCGTACCTAAACTGGACTTAGACAGCGGGACCAAAGCGCCCGTCGCGCGCTGATCGGCCGCGACGGGGATCCGTCCGGACCGTCAGCGGATCAGCAGCCATTCGGTTTGTCGACCGGCGAAGAACGATAGGTGTCCGTTGGTGAAAACACCGTCTTCCTCAAGCATGACTTGCAACGGCTCGCCGTCCCACTCAGGCAGCGTGACACGCACACCGCCTTCAATCGCGTAGGTTGTGGGTTCGTGCAATGGCCAGTCCCCCGTACCGACGGTCGGCCCCTGGTTGTCCCACATGCCGATCGTCGGCCCCGGCGCATGGCCGACGTAACCGAGGGGGTGACTGTAGGTCCACGACTCGATCCCGGCTGCGCGTGACGCCTCCCGCACGGCGGCCAATATCTCATTGCCACTGCGACCGGCCTGGAAGGCGGCGGCCAAAAGGTCCTGCCATTGATTGCCCGTCGCGAGTGCGGCTTTTAGGCCGTCCGGCGCATCCTGTTCGCCCGGGCGCAACACGTAGCCCATCTCCTGCACGTCCGTGCACAGTTTGAGGTAACAAAAGCCGACATCGGTGTGCAGGACGTCCCCCGCTTCGATCTGTCCTTCATCGCCACAGTGCGGAACGGCCTCGGCGCATCGCTCGCCGCGCCGCTGCCGATCCACGGTGGGCATAAACCAGGGTTTCAGTCCCAGACGCTCAAATCGCTCGCGGATGTACCACGCCACATCGTCGGTGGTCGTCGTCCCCGGTGTGATGACGCGCGCACTGAAGGCCTCGGCGATCACGCCACGCGTGATACGGCCGAGATCGGGGTACAGCGCCAATTCGTCCGACGTGCGGGTCTCAAACCAGCGCACCACCAGATCCTCACTGCTGACCAGCCGACCGGCGTAATCGGCGGGCAATACCCGCTCCAGTCGCGCGCGAAGCGACGCAGACAGGCCGTCGGCCTCCGGCCACGTCTGCGAGACGTTAATGCCGATACGCTGCGGATGGTGCGCGACGATCGTCTCGGCGAGCGCTTTCCACTGCGCGTCCAAATCACCGCCCGACCACGCCGAGGTGTACGGCGCGCCGAGTGGATAGCGATTGACGGCCAACCGTTCGACAGAGCCGTCCGGGCGCCGCGCGAACACCAACATCGTGGTGCGTCGAGCGGCAAAGGTCGGTTGCGGCACCAGCGTAAAATACACCGGGTCTTCGGCGTATTCGCGATTGAGTACGAGCCACATGTCGAGGTGGGTCTCGGCCATCAGCGACGGCAGTAGCCGCTCAAGGCGGTCGTTCAGGATACGGTTCTCGACCGCGACCCGTTCGTGGGGCGCGAGCACGGCCGGCAACGGTGCGGCCACCCCGAGCCAGGGAATACAGAGGCAGGCAGCCCCCAGCCAACTGAACAATTTCCGGTTCCGCCGCATATCCACTCTCCGCACGCACGATCGCTACGGCATCAGTCTACCCCGGCAGCACCCCCTTCCGGGTCC
Organism: Steroidobacteraceae bacterium; assembly: GCA_036742455.1. Classification (GTDB taxonomy): domain Bacteria; phylum Pseudomonadota; class Gammaproteobacteria; order Steroidobacterales; family Steroidobacteraceae; genus CAIKZZ01. The sequence continues at coordinate 161,819 of DAINQU010000004.1, forward strand.
TCGACGGTGCTGGCCGATTCAAGTGACTTGCAGCCGAGCCGCAGGTCGACCAACATTCGCATATGCAAGACACTCCACCGACCGAACAGACCCCCCGCTGCCCTTGCGGCAACCCTGCTACCTACGACGAGTGCTGTGGCCGCTGGCACACCGGCCCGCAGCGCTTGATGGCACCGGATGCCGAGCAGCTGATGCGCTCGCGCTACAGCGCGTTCGTCTTGGGACTCGGCGATTACCTCTTGGAAACCTGGGACCCGTCGACCCGTCCGCCGACGCTCGATCTGAACGAGCCAAAGATCCGCTGGTTACGGCTCGAAGTGCGCCGCGTGGACTCCATCGACGAGAATCGGGCGACGGTGGAATTCGTGGCGTACAGCCAGCAGCGCGGACGACGCATGCGCTTGCAAGAAATCAGCCGTTTCGAGCGTAAAGACGGCAAATGGTTCTATCTGGACGCGCTCAACATCCGCTACAACTGAGGATCAAGAGCGCCGACCAACCCGGTCGGCGCTCTATGCCCGTACCGCGTTCAGGGTATGGCCGCCTGCTGCGCATCTCGCGGCGTGAGCGCCGGCGTAACGCCACCCCACTGCGCTAAGACATAGTTCGCGAGCGCAGCGCGCTCCGCGTCGCTGTAGGCCGTACCGTACGCCGGCATTCCGCCGCGGGGATCGACACCGTGCCCGGAACCCATGGCCAAGAGGCGCAGCACATTCGTCCCCTTCGGATCCCGCGCCGAGCTCGCGCCGACGAGTGAACCAACCGCCGCGGGGACGGTCGGGGTCTCCGAATGACAGCCCGCACACGCACCGGCGTACAAGTGCGCACCGAGCGAATCGGGCGTGGCAACGCTGGTCGGCAGCGGGAGTGCACCGGCCGCCGCGTCGCGGCGACCCGCCAGCAGGTACTGCACCAGCGCGGCCCGATCGCTCGGGGTGAGCAAACCGGTATCGAAAGCCACCACGGCTTTCATGGGCCCGGCCGCCAACCCGTGGCGCGGCGCGGTGCCGATCGCCAAGTACCGCTCGAGGTCGTCTGCCGACCACTGGGCGAGGCCCTCTGCGGTGATGTCATAGGCCTTCCATCCGCTCGTCACCGCACCGGACAGCGCAGCGCCTTGGCGCAGACCGTACGCCATCGTGCGCGGGGTGTGGCATTCGCCGCAGTGACCCAACGCGTTGGCCAAATAGGCACCCTGGTTCCAAGTGGCGTCGTGGGCCGCATCGGCGGCGAAACCCACCGTCGCTGGCCGGTACACGGCATTCCACAGCGTCAGCAACCCACGCTGCGAGAGGGGGAAGTACACCGCGTTGGCCGGCACATCCCGGTGTGCCGCCGGCAGGCTATCCAGATAGGCCTTAATGGCCAATACGTCGTTACGCACCATGCCCGCGTAGCTGGTGTAAGGGTGCGCCGGATACAGATGCTTGCCGTGGCGACCGATACCGCTACGGACCGCCGTCACGAACTCATCGTCACTCCAGCCGCCGATCCCGGTGTCCGGATCGGGTGTGAGATTGCTGGAATAGATCGTTCCAAACGGCAACGTGAACGCCACGCCACCGGCCATGTCAGCCTCACCGGGAACGGTGTGACAAGCCGTGCAATCCGCGGCGGCGGCAAGGTAGCGACCCCGCTCCACCGGGGTACCGGTCAGGTGCAGCGGCCCTTCTGCTGGGCCTTGTTCCAGCGGCGTGCGACGGTCTTGCAGCTGCGCGTAGCCTACGAAGACGAGTACGCCCAGCCCGATCAACGCGAGGACGAGTTTCAGTCGACTCATGTCAGATCACCACCTGGTCTAGGGCCGCCGAACTCGACCGCAACGCCGTGCGTGCGATCGGCAGCGTGCGAACGCGAACCCCTGTCGCTGCGTACACCGCATTGGCAAGTGCCGGCGCGGCGATCGCCGTCGGCGGCTCGCCAATGCCGGTCGGCGACTCGCTGCTCGGTACGGTATAGGCCTCAATCACCGGCGCCTCATGCATCCGCAGAACGCGGTAGTCGTTGAAATTGGCTTGCTCGATCACGCCGTGCTGTAGCGTTGCCTCGCCCCACAGTGCCGCAGACAGGCCGAACACAAAGCCACCCTGCAACTGAGCCTCGATGGTGTTGGGGTTTACCACCTGACCGCAGTCGGCCACGACCACCGCCCGTCGCAGCCGCACATCGCCGTGCGCGGTCACGCCGACCTCCACGATGGCACAGATCAAAGTGGTCATCGAAGTGCCGAGTGCAACGCCACGACCCAACCGGAGTCCGTCCGCCTTCCCGAGGGGTTTGTCCCAACCGAACTTGGTGGCCGCCAGATCGAGTACGGCTCGAGCGCGCGGATTTTGCGCTAACAGCGCTCGTCGATAAGCCAACGGGTCTTGTCCGGCCGCGTGGGCCAGTTCATCGACAAAACTTTCGACCGGAAACAGGTTGTGGGTTGCGCCGACGCCGCGCCACCAACCGATTTTGACGGCTTTAGGGAGGTCGTGGCGTACCCACTCGACCTTGAGCGACGGCACGGCGTAGGGCGGCTCAGCGGCACCGTCCACGGTATCGGGGTCGAGGCCGTCTTTCGGCATATCCGCCGGGCTCCACCGATCCAACACGGTGTCGCTGGTGACGCGATGCACCCACGTCGCCGGATAGCCTTTGGCATCCAAGGTGGCCGTCAAACGGTCGTGATACGGCGGACGGAAAAAGTCCCGCGCCATGTCCTGCTCACGTGACCAGACCAGCTTCACCGGATAGTTGACGCGCCGCGCAATCGCCACGGCCTGCTCCACCGAATCCACTTCAAGGCGGCGACCGAATCCGCCGCCGATGTATTGATTGTGGACCGTGATTTTCTCGGCGGGCAGCCCCGTGATTTTGGCGGCGACGTCCACGACGCGCGTGGGGACTTGCGTACCCACCCAAATCTCACAGCTGTCCTTACGCACCGCGACAACGGTATTGAGCGGTTCCATCGTCGCGTGTGCCAACATGGGCGACTGATACGTGGCCTCGACCGTCTTGGTCCCCGCCTTCGCTCCCGCGCCCACGTCCTTCGCCGTGCGCGCTGTGCCGTGCGCCGATGCGTTTGCTAACTCGGCAAACAACGCTGACGATGAAATCTGTGCGTTCGTGCCGTGATCCCACTGAATGGTGAGGGCAGCAGCCGCCTTGCTCGCGGTCCAGTAATCCCCTGCGGTGACGGCCACCGCATCGGTCAGGACCACGACATCCACAACCCCCGGAATGGCGCGGGCTTTACGGTCATCGACGTGGCGCACCGTCCCGCCGACCACCGGCGACAGCGCCACCGCCGCCACCTTCATACCCGGCACCCGAACATCGATCCCGAAGGTCGCAGAGCCGTCCGTCTTCGCTGGGGTATCGAGTCGTTTGAGCGACTTCCCAATCAACCGAAATCCGCTCGCCGACAGCAGCACCGGCTTGGCCGGTATTGGCTGGTGCGCGGCGTCCGCCGCGACTTGCCCGAAGCTCAAGGTGCGGCGGGAGGCATCGTGATGAACGACGCCACGCTCGACTCGGCATTGCTCGGCCGGCACGTTCCATCGCTTCGCAGCAGCACCGACCAGCATCGTGCGCGCGACCGCACCCGCCTGACGCAACAGGTCCCAACAGCCGCGGATCGTATTGGACCCGCCGGTGTTCTGGCTGCCTTGAATTTCCAGCGCGTACAACTCTTCGCTCGGCGGCGCGTGCTCGAGTTTGACTTGATCAAGGTCGACGCCGAGCTCCTCGGCGAGCAGCGTGGCTTGCCCCGTGTAGGCGCCCTGACCCATTTCCACTTCGGGCATTACGAGGCGAATGCTGCCGTCACTGCCTATCCGAACAAACGCATTGGGCGCGAAAGCAGGACTGCCATCGGCGCGCGCCATCGCGGCATCGCCGGGTTGTGGGGTGGGCTTCGCGAATGCCATGGCCTTCGTGCCGACCAGCCAACTGAAGCCGATCACCAAACTGCCGCCGGCTTTTAGCAGCGCGCGCCGTGAGGCATCCTCCGGCAATCCGGCATGACCGGCGTCCTCGTTTCGGACTGACATACTCCCCACCCCTCGTGAAACAGTTCGGCTCATCACGCCGTCGTCCGACACGCGTATAGATCGCCGTCCCGTCTTTATACCGTGAAGCCCCCGTTTTCCGCCAACTCCTTGCGGTCAGCGGGGTAGCTGGGCGGGTGGGCTACACCGCAATAGTGAACTTTGAGGGGGCTTACGGAGTCAGTGCGCGAATGGCCGCGTAACAGGCGCCGGTGGTGTGATAGTCCACCTTTCCGGCGGTGCTCTTTTCGTCCGTCACGGTCGAATGGTCGCGCGCCAGAATTCGGTACCACGCGCCGTACTCGTGATCAACCCAGTGCTCCCAGCAGTAATCCCAAAGACGCTCATACCAATCCCAATAGCCGGCTCGGCCGGTACGCCGCGCTAACGCCGCGGCGGCCGCCAGCGTCTCGCATTGCACCCAGTGAAATTTCCGGTCGTCGCAAACGCTACCGTCCGGCGCGAAACCGTAATACAGGCCGCCAAACTGCACGTCCCAACCGTACTGAAGCGCCATCTCGAACAAATGTTCCGCTCGGGGTGCCAACCAAGGCAGCGCAGTGTGCTGTTCCAGTTCAAGCAACAACCGGGCCCATTCTGCGAAGTGGCCGGGTTGATAGCCCCACGGGCGAAAGATATTGGTGCGGTCGAATCGGTTGTAGTCCCAATCTACCGACCAGTCCGCACGGTAATGCTCCCAGATTCTGCCATCGCCGAGGGACCCGAGGCGCTGCACAACGGACTCGGCAATCACCGCGGCACGTTCGACATACCATTGCTCACCGGTGGCCTCGTACGCCGCGAGACACGCTTCAACCGCGTGCATGTTGGCGTTCTGGCCGCGGTACTCCGAAAGCCTCCAATCTGCTGTCGCTTCATCCGCATAAAGGCCCGCCGAGGGTTGCCAGAAACGCGCCTCCATGAGCATCGTGATGTCGCGGATCCACTCGCGGGCCTCCTCCATCCCGGCGAGGGAGGCGTGCGCATAAGCCAACAAGGCAAAGGCGAAGCCATAACAATGCTGGGTCGAATCCTGTGCGTGGCCCGCTCGGCCATCCCAGGCCAACTGCCAGCAGTAGCCCCCCGTATCCGGTACGCGATGCACCGAGCGAAGAAACGCCACCGCATGCTGCACATAGTGCAGATACTGCGGCGATTCTGGAAAATGCCGCGCCGCCATCGACCACAGATAGACGTAGCGCGTACTGCTGACCAGATGCCGCGTCGATGGATCGAACACGGTGCCATCGTCTTTGAAGAACTGATGAAAGCCGCCCGATGCGTCAAACGCCCTGGGGTCGTAGAAATCCAGGGTGTGCCGAACGTGGGTGAGGAGATTTTCGGGACGTCGGAAGTCGGGGCGAGTCGGTATTTCGCGTCGAAGGATCATACACAGCCTCGTGGGTGGCGCCGGGGGAGCGTGCGCCTCAGCGCGGCAGCGCCGCCATGTCAAAGACGAGCCGCCCACCGCTCAACAGCGTCGCGCCACTGACGGAGCGATGCACCGTCTGATTGTTGAAACGCACGATCTGGCCCCAGATGCGGTCCTCACTCCCGTGTCGCGACACGATCTCCAAGGTTCGGCCGTTCTGAAAATGCAGCGTTGCTCGCGGCACTTGGGGCGCACCGAGCACAAAATCACCACTGGCAGGCACCATCGGATAAAAACCCAACACCGCGAACACGTACCATGCGCTCAGCTGCCCAGCATCGTCGTTGCCCAAGATACCGTCCGGACGATCGGCATAAAACTCTCGGGCGATCCGTCGGATGTATCGAGCGGATTGCCAGGGTCGATCGGTCCATTGGTAGAGGTAAGCGATGTGGTGGCTTGGCTCGTTGCCTTGGGCGTATTGGCCGATCGCACCCTCCTGCCCCAAGTATTTGTCGCCCGGCGCGCTATCGGTCGTGAAGAATCGATCGAGCCACTCACCGGCGGCCCGCGACCCACCGAGCACCGTGACGAGACCGTCCGGATCGTGTAAGCCGGGCGTCAGCGTGTATTGAAAGGCGTTCGCTTCGGTGTAATCGCCGGGATTGTTCAGCGGAGAGGTGGCTCGGGTGGGATCGAACGGCGTGCGCCACGTACCGTCCGCGGCCTTTCCCCGCATCACCCCGGTCTGAGGATCGTAGAGATTCAGATACGCGTGCGAGCGACGTGCGAAACGGGTCTGCGTTTCGACATCACCGAGACGTGCGGCAACGCGCGCCACCGCATCGTCGCCCCAACCGTACTCGAGCGTCTTTGACACAGACTCACCGTCGACGCGGTCAAACGGCAAAAACCCGTAGGTGTCGTAGGTGCTCCATCCTTGCTGCGTCCCGACCGGGGCGTGAACGCGGTCCTGCGTCGAACTCTGAATCATCGCGATCAACGCGTCTCTGGCATCAAATCCATGGAAGCCGGTGGCGATCGCATGCGCAATCACCGGCAACGACGGATTACCGATCATGCACCACGTCTCACCGCCCCATGCCGTCCACAAGGGCAAGTAACCGGCCGCTTCCTGGTGCGCTAAGAGCGTCTGGACGATGCCATCGACGCGTTCGGGCACCAGCAAGGCGAGTAGCGGAAACTGGGCACGCGCGATATCCCACAGCGACAGGGTTGAGTAGTAGTGCCCGTTCGGTGCTTGGCGGATCACGCCGTCGGGACCTCGCACCCGGCCGTCGACATCGGCGATGTCGCTAGGGTGTAGGAAGGCATGGTACAGCGCGGTGTAGAAGATGCGTTTCTGGGTTTCCGCCGCGGTGATCTCTACCCGCCGCAACAGCGCTGCCCACGCCGCGTCCGCGTCAGCACGCGCTGTGTCAAACGACACTGCGTCAACGTCTCGCAAATTGCGCAAGGCGCCGTCGCTATCGGTGGTCGATAGCGCCACCCGCGCTTGCAGCTCGCGCCCACGCCCCAAGTCGAAGGTAACGAGATAGCGTGCCGCTTTCTCCCCATCAGCCTGCGGCAGCGCCTGATACTCGGCAATCGGATGATCGAAGCGTATCGCGTAGGCGAGTTCGCGTTCAGCGAAGTTGTGCAGATGTGTCTGCCCCGTAATCAGGCCTTCCGCTTGCACCTGACTGCTCGCCGCGCTCGCCCGAGGGCCGGGTAAGAAGTGAATCACATGCGTCAGATCCACCAGTACCTGCACTCGTCCCGCGTGTTGGAACCGATAGCGGTGGAGTGCGACGCGTTGCGTTGCCGTGAGTTCAACCCGGACCCCGAGAGCCGGGAGCGTGACCGCGTAGTAGCCAGGATGCGCAACCTCGCTGCGCTTGTCGTAGGGACTGGCAAACGACGCCGTCGTCGTCGACCAAGGCTGCCCTTCGGTCGGCAGTAAAAGGACATCGCCGAGATCGCCGATCCCCGTACCACTCATGTGGCTTTGGGAAAACCCGAGGATAGTTGGCGCCCGATATTGGTATCCGCTGGCGCTGTCCCAGCCCTGATCGCCGGTGTCCGGGCTCGGTGCCAACATACCAAACGGCACCGTCGCTCCGGGGAACGTGTGTCCGGTTCCGTCCGTACCGATGAACGGATTGACCCACTGGGTCGGGGATGGGCTCGCGCTTGCGACGGTGGACGCCCACCACATCAGTACTCCGACAAGGGCGCGGGCCATCTTCATTCGACAACGCCTCGGGCGGTGTAGATCACCGGATTCTTGGCCGTCGCGATGATCTCACCGGCTACCGCACCTGGGCACCACATGGCGTGGTCGCTGGCTTGGACCGGATTGGCCGGTGCCTGTAGGCGCATGGACTCGTCCATGTAAATGATGGTCATCACGGACCGAGGCGCCGTTGATTGATTGGGCCCGGCGCGATGAAACGTCCAGCCCAAGTGAAAACTCACATCCCCCAACGCAAAGGGCTCCTCAACCAACTCGAAATGACGGGCCCGCAGCAACGCCGAAATCTGTCGCTCACTCTCGTCGGAGATACCGAGGTCGCGACCAAACGACTCTCGGTGGCTTTGAGCGTAGAACGCGAGCGGCCCCTTCTCCAGAGGCACTGAGGACAGCGGTATCCAGGCGGTGATCGTCCGATCGCTGGCAAGCGGCCAATAGTATTGATCGGCATGGGCGGGTGTAATGCCACCCCCGGGTTCCTTATACAACGACTGATCGTGATAGAGCCGTACGCCAGACACCTCCAACAACTCGGCCGCAAGGCGCCCGAGTCGACGTCCAAGCACGAACTCCCGTACCCGTGCGCTGCGCTCCCAAAGGTTCATGACCTGCAGGAACGCCCGACTGTAGGTGTCTCGCTCCGCGAGCGGTCGCGTTTCGGTATTCAGCGCCAACGTTTGACGCGTGATTTCCTCTCCGTAGTAATCGAGCACGTCCGGCGGCAGCACGTGCGACAGCTTGATATAGCCATCGCGCCGAAACTGACTCACCTGGGCGTCGGTCAGCGGAAAGGGCGTATCGATGTCGGCGTACATATCGGTGGGGCGCCTCGGGCGTGAACGGCGATAGTCGGAGCGTTGAGCCTAGCAACCGGCACACTCGGACAGGTCGTGGATTAGGACTCGTTCTGACTGTTTTTAAACATTTCGACTTATAATCTGACCGTGAAAGTGTATTCTGAAACCATTACCCACCCGTCGCAGGCATTTCGCTCGCTGCGGTTTGAAGTCCCTGCATTTGCCGGGGAACTGCATCGGCACCGGCACATTGAACTGACGTGGATCGAGTCCGGCACCGGCTTACGATTTGTCGGTGACGACGCCTCTGCCTTCGATTCGGGGGATTTGGTTCTCGTCGGTTCGCAGACGCCGCACTGCTGGGTGAGTGCGCCCGACAGCGCACCCCATCGCGCCACGGTCATCCAATGGGCGCCGGAATTTTTGACTCAGCCGGGCCTGCCGGAATTGGCGACCCTCGCTCCGCTCATGGAGCGTGCGTCCGTCGGCTTAGCCGTTGTCGGCCGCACCCATACGCGGATTACTGAGCAGTTACTCGCGCTGCAGAATGCGAGCGCGCTAGCGCGCTTAGGAGGGCTGGTCACCATCTTCGATGCCCTGACGCAGATCCCGAGCGACCTCGTGCCGATCGCACACAGTGCGATACGCGGCGCCGGCCCGAACACGCGCTCTGCATCGGCGCTGCGACGCATTGACCGCGTTCTGGAGTGGATTCATCGTGAACTGGGCCGACCGCTGACGACGACCGAGGCCGCCGACATCGCCCGGGTAACCCCAAAAGCCTTCAGCCGCTATTTTCGCAATGCCGTGGGCAAGCCCTTCACGCAATACATCAACGACGTGCGCTGCGGTGAGGCGAGCCTACGCTTGCGTCGCAGCGACTCACCGATCGGCACGATCGCGGCCGAGTGTGGCTTTGAGACCCTGTCGCATTTCAACGATCAATTCCGCCGTCGCCTGGGCGTCACGCCCCGGGCGTTCCGACAACAGCATTCGGTACGCCCGGCGACCCGATCCCACGCCAGACGGTCACCCGCCGATTCGCCTAACGAATCGCCGTGACCGCATTTGCCTCGACCACCGTCAGAGTGGCCATGTTGACGATGCGACGCACGGTCGTGGTCGGCGTCAAGATGTGAGCAGCGCCATTACAGCCGAGCAAAATGGGGCCTATAGCCACCCCGTTGCCGGCGGCGGTCTTGAGCAAGTTGTACGCGATATTGGCCGCATCAATATTGGGCATCACCAACAGATTGGCACTGCCCGACAACGTAGAGTCGGGCAGCGTGGCGCGGCGCACGGATTCGTCCAACGCACTGTCGCCGTGCATTTCACCGTCAATCTCCAACGTCGGATCCAGTGCCCGCACCAAGCCTAGGACGGCGCGCATTTTCAGCGCGGAAGGAGCCGTGCTGCTGCCAAAATTCGAGTGCGACAGTAGGGCAGCTTTGGGCACGATGCCGAATCGACGAATTTCACTGGCCGCCATGATGGTGATTTCGGCCAACTCCTCAGCCGTCGGATCTTCATTGACGTGGGTATCGACGACGAACAATTGCCGATTCGGCAAAATCAGTGCGTTCATCGCGGCATAGGCTTTCACGCCGGGTTTCTTGCCGATTACCGCATCAATGTAACGCAGATGCCGATGGGTGTTCGGCAGTGTGCCACACATGAGGCCGTCCACTTCACGCTTACGCAGCATCATGGCACTAATCAGCGTTCCACGCCGTCGCATTTCAATCTTGGCGTACTGCTGCGTCACGCCTTCACGCTTCATCAGCTCGAAGTAGGTCTGCCAATAGTCACGGTAACGCGGATCGTGATTGGTATCGACGATCTCCACCTCCTCGAGGAGGCTGGGATTCAATCCCAACTGCTGGACGCGCGAGTGTATGACTTCGGTACGCCCGATCAGGACCGGGCGAGCGATCTGCTCGTCGACCAAAATCTTGGCGGCTTGCAGCACTCTCCGATCTTCGCCCTCGGCGAATGCAATCCGCTTGTGCTGCGGTTCGATGCGCCGCGCAATGACAAATAAAGACTTCATCAGAGACTCGCTCTGATAGACGAACTCCTGCAGCCGGTGACGGTAGGCTTCGAAATCCTCAATCGGATACTTCGCGACACCGGAGTCCATCGCCGCCTGCGCGACGGCTGGGGCGATCGACGTCATGAGCCTCGGATCGAACGGCTTCGGAATCAGATAGTCCCGTCCGAACGAAGCGGCCGTGATGCCGTACGCATTCGCGACGACGTCACTCTGTTCGCGGTAGGCGAGCTCAGCGATCGCACGCACAGCCGCCACTTCCATCTCGCGCGTAATCGTTCGCGCGCCGACGTCGAGCGCACCGCGGAAGATGTATGGAAAGCACAGGACGTTATTGACCTGATTCGCGTAGTCGCTGCGCCCGGTCGCAATCACCGCGTCTGGACGTGCGGCGATAGCCTCCTCGGGCATGATCTCCGGCGTTGGGTTCGCCAGCGCAAACACGAGCGGATTGGCCGCCATTCGCGCCAGCATCTCCGGCTTCAGCACACCGCCCGCGGACAGACCGAGGAAGGCGTCGGCTCCCTCAATGACCTCGGCGAGCGTCCGCGCATCGGTGGCCTGGGCAAAGACGGCCTTTTTTTCATCCATCAACTCAGTCCGTCCCTGATAGACGACCCCGGCCAAATCCGTTAGCCAGACGTTCTGACGTGACACACCGATATCGACCAACAGTTCCACGCAGGCAAGGGCGGCCGCACCGGCCCCGGACACCACCAGTTTGATATCCGCCAGGTTCTTGCCGACGACCTTCGCGCCGTTCAGAAACGCAGCGCCGACAATGATGGCTGTGCCGTGTTGGTCATCGTGGAACACAGGGATATCGAGACGCTCCCGCAGTTTCCGTTCGATATAGAAACACTCCGGGGCCTTGATGTCCTCCAGATTGATCCCACCGAAGGTGGGTGCGAGCGCGGCGATGATATCAACGAGCTTGTCAGGATCCTGTTCGGCCAATTCGATGTCGAACGCATCGATACCGGCGAACTTCTTGAACAAGACCGCCTTGCCTTCCATCACGGGTTTAGCCGCCAACGGACCAATGTTGCCGAGTCCCAGTACCGCCGAGCCGTTGGTTACCACGCCGATCAAATTACCGCGTGCGGTGTATCGTTCTGCGAGTGACGGGTCGCGGGCGATCGCACTTGACGCGGCGGCGACGCCCGGTGAATACGCCAGCGACAAGTCGTGCTGATTGACGAGTGGCTTCGTCGCAGTAATCGCCAGTTTCCCCCGCGTGGGATACTCGTGATACGCGAGCGCATCGCGCGCGTGTTCTGCAGTTGGAGCCGACCCGTTTTTCTTGTCACTCATAGTCTGTCATCACCCGTCATCGCCCAGTACTTTCAAAAATCACGCGGCCGGGCGGCGCGCGTAGATCCCATACGCCAAAATCACGAGATAGCACAGCGCCGGCAAAACCAGTGCGAACGCCAACGAATGGTAGGTATCCGCCAGTGCACCCGTCGCCGGCGGTATCAACGCACCGCCAACAATCGCCACACAGATGACGCCCGAGCCGTCGGCCGCGCGCTCACCGAGGCCTTCGGAGGCCAACGAGAAGATCGTGGGGAACATGATGGAATTCATCAATCCCACGGCCAGTAAGGTCCATGCGGCCGTCGCGCCCACGCTTTGGGCCGAGATCGCGATCAGCGCGATGGCGCCGGCGGCGACCGCGGCGAGCACTCGACCGGGGGAGATATACCGCAACGCCACCGAACCGATGAAACGGCCGACGAGCGCGCCACCCCAGTAATACGGCACGTGCTTACCGGCAGCTTCGGCCGTCAGGCCGAGCACCTCGGACTGCATCAAATAATTGACCAACAGCGAACCAATCGCCACTTCGGCACCGACATACAGGAAGATGCACAAAGCCCCGAGGCCAAATCGCGGGCGCTTCAGCAAATCGAAGGCCTCCCACATGCTGGCGTCCTGCGCGTGGTGATCCTGAATGCGGTTACGACGCATCCAGACGACCGCAGCCACCACCAGTAGCGCGGCCGCGAGGCCGAGATACGTTGTGACAACCGTGTGCGTCTCTGCGGCACGGTAGGCCTGCAATGCAGCGCCACGGAGCGCCGTCGGATCAACCGTCGACAAACTGCCGAGGATCAAAATCGATCCTACGTACGGGAATACGGTAGTGCCCAACGAGTTGAAGGCTTGCGCGAAGGTCAGGCGACTGTGCGCGGTCCGCGGGTGACCGAGCAAGCTGATCAGCGGGTTCGCGACGACCTGAACGATCGTGATGCCCGCGGCCAACACGAACAGCGCCGCCAGAAAGACCCCAAACATGCCGGACGCCGACGCGGGGACAAATAAGAGACACCCGGCCATCATCGTCAAGAGACCTATCGCGGCCGTGCGCATATAGCCGAACCGTCGGACGATGGCAGCACCCGGCAGTGAGACGACAAAGTACGCCGCGAAGAATGCCGACTGCACCAGCATGGCCTGCGCGTACGTAAGCGTGAACAACTCCTTCAATTTCGGGATGATCACGTCGTTGAGGCTGGTGATGCCACCGAAGACGAAGAACAGGATGATCACGAAGATCCGCAGATCGGGCGCATTCACCCCCTGCTGAGCCCCGCTCGCCCCTGCCGTCGACGGCTTGTAAGTGTCCGAACTCATGCGTAAGTCGCTCCCCTGCGTTATTTCGGGCCCCCCCGGGTCGGGCGACTATGAACCAGTGGCCAGTCCTGATCAATGAATCTGGGATCGGTCGGTCGGCGGCGCATCAGCCGGCGAGCGCCGCGCTCCACCCCGCCACCACGATCATGACGGCCGCCGCCGCGGCCAACCGCTGGAGCGGGGCTGCGGCGATACCGCGATACCGCCACGGCCACGCGACCAGCATGCCGGCCAAAAATCCCAGCACGTGCGCGGTCACATCGACCCGCGGGTCCCCGGCGCCGAGCAGGCCGAGTAAAGAGACCGCGCCTCCAAAGGTGGCGGCTCGCGCCATCCACGGCGCCACCCGCCCGCGGGGCGGCCACCGTACGACCGCCAGTAAACCCAACGCCGCAAACACCGCCGTGGAGGCTCCGAGGGAGCTGCTACCGGCCGGTAGGCCCGCTGCCTCTACAGCCCCCGCCGCAATCGCCGCGACAAGCGTCAACAGGAGCGCCACGCCCCAGCCGTAAACGCGCCCGGCAAGCCCAAGGAACAGCGCCCCAAAGCCCAAGTTAGCCAGTAAATGGGAGAAATCGGCGTGCAACGTGAGAGATGTAACGGGGCGCCACCACTGCCCCGCCCGAAACGGCGGGCCCTCCAGGATGCCGCGGTCCACCCACGCCGCACCGAAGAAGCTGCGACTGACCGCCACAGCGATCAAGAACTCGCCCCATCCGTAGACGAGTGCGGCCCGCGCCGCGCCTGCAGCCAGCGGCCGTGGCGGCGGCGGGGGCGGCGGGGGAACGTTTTCCGTGACGTAGGCGCCGAGCGCCTGTTCCGCAGAGCCTTGGTCGGCGACCGCGACACGCACCACATGCCGACCATCCGGTTCGCGCACGACCGACGCGGCTACACCCACGGCCGTCAGCACGAGCACGACTTCGCTGGCGATCCGCGCCGTCGGCACGAGTGCGACCGGTACGGTTTCGGGCACCGCTTCCATGGAATCACCTGCCCAAAACGACCGTCACGGCCCGGATTCCCTGAGTGGGACCGCCCGGGCGCAATTTCAACAGCGCAACTCAGCGGCGCAGTTCAGCCAGAGCCCAACTGACGAATGCGCGGACTTCGGGTCGACCACGATCCTCGGTTCGAAAAACCAAATAGTAGGACTCGCCCGATTCCACTTCGATATCGGAAATGCGTTGCACTCGGCCGGGCCGCAAACGGCGTTGGCAAACGAAGGTGGGTACGAGGGCGATGCCGAGACCGCGCTCCGCAGCCGCGATCGATGCGGGCAGCGTATCAACTTGGATGATGGAACCGGAGCGTCGCGCGGGCACCCCGCTCATCTTGAACCACTGTGTCCACAAGTCGGATCGGTGCCGGTAGACGATACGTCGCATCTGCTCGAAGACGCGCGGACCGAGTTCCTTGGCCACACTCGCCATTGAGGCCGACGTCGCGGCAACAAACCGCGGTGATAGCAATTTCATCGCAATAACGTCCGGCGGAGGCTCCGGCGCAATCACGATGGATACGTCTGCCTGCGGCGAGTGCGCACTCGGTCGCGCGGTAGCGCTATTAATATCGAGATCGATCTTACGCTGCATGCCGTAAAAGCTTTCGATATTGGGCAACAACAAATCGGTCGCGATAAACGGCGGCGCGGCGATGCGCAGGACCCGGCGGCGCGCACGCTTGCCGGCTCGATCGAGCGCGGAATCGAGAGACTGCAGCAAAGGATCAATCTCATCGAGCAGCGCGCGGCCGGCATCGGTGAGCTCAACCGCACGGGTCTTTCGCACAAAGACCGGTTGGCCCAGATGTTCTTCCAGGTCACGGATGCGGTGGCTGATCGCGGACGGCGTGAGGAAGAGCGCATCGGCGGCCGCTTTGAACGACAGCTCTCGCCCGGCGATCGAGAAGGCCCTCAACGCATCCAATAATGCCTGCCGTGGCACTCGCAGCGACGTCGCCATCCTCAGCCTCCTGCGAGACGCTGGAACTCGCTAAGCAGGTGCCGGCGATAACTCGACGTCGTCCAAACCGCGTAGCCGTCGGCGAGTTGCAAGACCAGCGACGGACAATCAAAGAGTGTGACGGACGCGCACGCACGCTCGCGCAGCACCGCGCGTATATCAATGCTGGCACTCAGCACCGCGACAGCGTTAGGGCCGGTGACATCGATGCGGCTCCACTTGCCGGTGACATCAACGCACGTGCCGTAGTCCGTTAAGCGCGCCAGCAGCGCGCGGGTAGCTTCGCTGGCCGCCGGCGCAAACCAGCGATCGGGTGCAATGTGCATGACGAGCGTGCCGGTGTCGTCCCCCGTAGCGGCTCCCGGCAGACTCGGCAGCCCCGGTGGCAGAGACAAGCCGTAGGCGACGAATTCGACATCGCCGGCGCTCGTACGCGGCTCAATGATTGCGGTGTGCATCATGACTTCATCCGGTCGGACGTCGGATCGTAGTGGACGGGGCTGACCACGTTGACGACAGCATCGTTGCCCCGCAACGGATCCCGCGCATAGAGGATTGTGCCTTCCGCAATCTCGCGAGACACGAGCGCCAAGCCGATCCATTCGCCGAGCGCCGGACTGTACGCGGACGACGTGATGTAGCCGACAGGCCGCGCCGAGACGGCATCGGCCGTCAACTGCGCTCCGCCGAGGAACGGGCTCTTCCCATCGTTTGACCGCACACCCACGAGCCGCTCTCGCTGCGGTTCGTGAAACGCCGGCCGATCCAACAAATCACGACCGACGCAGGCATTGCCGAGCGCCACGAGTGATCCCATCCCAAGATCGTACGGCGTGGTCTGTCCGTTGAGCTCGGAGGAGACGAGATAGCCTTTTTCCAACCGCAAAATATCGAGTGCCTCAAGACCGTACGGCGCGAAGCCAGCCCCGACGAGCGCATCCCACAACGGGACAGCGATGGCGGGACGGCCGTGCAACTCGAACGCCAGTTCGCCGGAGAAACTCGCCCGAAGCACCGTCAGATCGTGGCCCCGGTACTGACCGGTCGCGAAATCCATGTGCCGCAGGTGGGTAAACGTTTCTGCCCACTCACTGCCCAGCAGCGCGACCAGCGTCGCCCGACTCTCCGGTCCTGCTACTACGATCGCAGACCATGCATCGGTGACATCGGTAATCGCGAGACGCGAGTTCGCCCACTCCGTCTGCCGATAGTGCTCGAAGTGAGACAGCATGTGCTCCGTGTGACCGGTGCTGACCGTGGCCAAAAAGCGGGTTTCGCTGAGGCGTAGCACGATGCCATCGTCCAGCACCATCCCATCCTCGCGCAAATTCACCATGTACTTGGATCGACCCACCTTGATGGTGCTGGCTTTGGACAAGTACATCGCATCAAGGAAAGCGGCCGCATCCGGCCCTTCCACCTCAAATTTGCCCAAGGTCGAGCCATCGACGATCCCGCCACGCGTTCGAACGCGGCCCGCCTCAATGATGCCCGCATCCGTCGCATTCGCACCGTTGGCGCGGTAGTAGCGGGGCCTCATCCACAGCCCCATCGCCTCCATCACCGCTCCATTGGCCACGTGCCAATCGTGCAACGCGGTGGTTCGGGCCGGTCGCAATTGCGTGCCGAAGCGGTGACCGGCAATGGAGCGTAGCGTGACGGGGTGAAACGGTGGGCGCAGGCGCGTTGTGCCGACCGTCGGCACCGGTTCGCCGCGCAACTCCGCAACGATCGCCGCGCCTAATTGACCCCCGAATTTCGCCTGATCCGTGCCGAAACCCAATGCCGTGTAGCGTTTCACGTGCTCAATGTCGATGAACCCCTCGGCCAATGTGGCGCGGAGGTCCGCGACGCTCACGTCGTTTTGAGGATCGACAAACTGGCACTTCTCGTCCGCTTCCCGCGCAGGCGAGCGCCAAAACGGTGCCAAGTGCGGAGCCGGATCGCCCTTGGCCGCCGGTACAGCCGCCAGGGGCCCGCCGTGCCCGGATCGCAATGCCGCGGCCACACCGGCCGCAACACCTTCTTTGAGTACAGCGGCAAGTTCCATGGCACCGTTGGCACTGCCCGCCGTCACGCGCCCGTCCGGATTGTCGACCGCAACGAACGCCGCGAGCGTTTCCTCGTAGCGCTTACTACCCCCCTCCTGCAACGCCGCATGGATCGCAGGCCCCCATCCGCCGCTGACCAAGACAGCGTCGCAGCGAATCACGTGGGACTGGGTCGCGTCTCCAAGCGGCGCCACCACAACGCTCGAGACGCTCCGCCCACCGTGGGCAGCGAGGACGGCGTGCGCCGCCAAGCAAACCGTGCCACGCCCGGCCAGGTCTGCCGCAATGTGCCGCACCGCCGCCGTCTGCGGCCCGGTCGCACGGGTATCCACAATGGCAGCCACCGTCATCCCACCGGCGACTAGTCGCGCAGCGGTGACGTACACGCGATCGTGATTGGCGAATAGCACCAAGCGGTCGCCCACTTTGACGCCGTAACGCGCAAGGTAGCGTTCCGCCGCGCCGAGTAAGAATACGCCCGGTAAATCGTTATCGATAAACGCAATCATGCGCTCGACCGCGCCGGTGGCGACCACCAATGCC
The DNA here is from genome assembly GCA_036742455.1 of Steroidobacteraceae bacterium. Classification (GTDB taxonomy): domain Bacteria; phylum Pseudomonadota; class Gammaproteobacteria; order Steroidobacterales; family Steroidobacteraceae; genus CAIKZZ01. The sequence continues at coordinate 179,527 of DAINQU010000004.1, forward strand.
TGTGGGCGCACTTTGATCAGCGCAGCCGGGCCCGCCATACCCGCGCTCTCGGTGTGGAGCACGTATTCGCCCGTGTTACCGGCGACCAAAGTCGTATCCGTCAGGACCCGTGCGCCGAGCCGCGTCAGTTCACCCAAGGCCGCGCAGGTCCATTCACCGGCCGAGCGTCCTTCGATTCGAGCCGCTTCAAACTCGAGTTCACCACCGACGACGGGCTCCCGTTCCGCCAAGATGACTTTCGCGCCATTGCGCGCCGCGGCAAGCGCCGCAGCGAGCCCGGCCGGACCGGCGCCCGCCACTAATACATCGCAGTGGGTATGCTCTAACGTGGGAGCCGGCAGATCGCAGGCACCGGGCGCTTTACCCAGGCCAGCGAGGCGACGAATGAGCCCTTCCCAAAAACGCCACTTGGGCAGAATGAACGTTTTGTAATAAAAACCAGCGCCGAAAAAAGCGCTGCCGAGCCGCAGCACCGCCGTGACATCAAAAAGCAGGCTCGGCCACCGGTTTTGGCTTTCTAACGCCAACCCCTCCACGAGCTTCAGCTGAGTCGCCGGCACGTTCGGCACGATCGCGGGCGCCCGCCCGACGGTGAACAGCGCGTTCGGCTCCTCCGGACCCGCGGTCATCACCCCACGCAAACGCCGATACTTGACGCTGCGACCCATCGCCCGGACGCCCGCAGCGAGCAACGCCGAGGCCGCAGTGTCGCCCACGTGCGCCGTATAGACTCGACCGTCGAAGGTGAAGCGAAGGGTCTCCGCGCGTAGGCGCGTCCCGGTGCGCGGTGCGGTCATGCGGCACCGCCTGTCGCTGCCAAGCGAATGGCCAGCACGGCCCCGGTCGATGGGTTGCGCTCCACCTGTAGCCACGCGCGACAACCGCGCACGTGCTGCCAGTGCTCCACGCTGTGCGTCAGGCTGTCGACTCGCAAGTACACCCGTTCAAAGGGCGTCTCGCCGGCATTCGGTAGCGTCTTGTGGAAATCGAACTCGCGCAACTCGCGCGGTCCGCAGAATGGACAGATTAAGCGGCTCATAGGCGCACCGGGAAGGGGCCACCGCCACGCTCGTCGAGCATGTGTCCGGTAGCAAAGCGAGAGAGGCGGAAACCGCGCGCGATGTCGGGCGCCTGACCGGTCGCAACCAGCGTCGCGCACGCCGCGCCCGACGCCGGGATGGTTTTGAATCCGCCGTAACACCAGCCCGCATTGAGAAAGACGTTGTTGTATTTGACGCTGTCCATGATGGGGCTGCCGTCCATCGTCATGTCATTGGTGCCCGCCCACTGTCGCAGGATGCGCAGACTGCCAATTTGGGGCAACAGGTCGACCGCACTCGTCACGACTTCTTCCAAGCGATGCCATTGTCCTTCTCGGGTGTAGGATGGAAAGCCATCCAAGAATCCGCCCATCACGATGCCGCCACGGTCGGACTGTAGGATGTACACCTCGCCATGCCCAGGATGGACATAGATCAGTACCGAACCGATCAACGGCTTAATCGGCTCCGTCACCATTGCCTGCAAGAGATGCGTCTCGATCGGCAACGGCATCCCGATCATTTTGCCCACCATGCCCGTGTGGCCGGCGGTCGCAAAGACGACCCGGTTGGCTTTCACGAAGCCTAGGCTGGTTTCGACACCCGTCGCAACGCCTGCCTCCGTGCGCAAGCCCTGCACCTCGCAACGCTCAATAATATCCACCCCGAGCGCCGTGGCGGCGCGTGCATAGCCCCACGCCACGGCATCGTGTCGCACCGTACCACCGCGACGCTGAACGAGCGCGCCGACGACGGGGAAGCGGCGATCTTGGCGGGGGATGAGCTCCGGTGAGAAGCGTTCAAGCGCATCGATTTCCATCAGCTCAGCATCGATCCCGGCGAGACGCATCGCATTGCCGCGCCGTGACGCATCAATCATGTCGCCGTCAGACAGGCACAGATCGGCAACGCCCCGCGGGCTGTACATCACGTTGTAATTGAGGTCCCGTGACAGCGTCTCCCACCGCCGTAGGGCATCTTCGTAGAAATAATGATTTTCGGGGAGCAAATAGTTGGATCGAACAATCGTCGTATTGCGACCGACGTTACCGTACCCCACCAACTGGCGTTCGAGGATGGCGACTTTCAGGCCGTGATCACGGGCCAAATGATAGGCGGTGGCCAGACCGTGACCGCCCGCGCCGACGACGACAACATCGTATGACGGCTGCAACGAACGACCGGTCCAAAGGGGCTTCCAATAGCGCGCGCCCTGAAAGCGTGCACGGATCAACGCCAAAGCGGAGTAACGGGGTGTGGGACCCTTCATGCGATGCTCTGTCCTTCAGGTGGAACCCGACGGGCCCGGAGGGGGCGCCAACCTGCGCGGAGGATACACCGCCGACGAGACTGACGGAATTCTAGACCGAGGCTTTCACGGATCATGGGTGTCTGTGACGGCGCGGATTAACGCTGCCACCAGTCGTGCGCGACGAGCCGGCGGATAGCGACGTGGCTCCATCACGGTCCCTAACCACATGCCATCGATGCCGCTGACGAGGAGATCGACCCGATCCGTCACCGACCCGTGGGCGGAGATCTGTCCCAATCGACGCGCGTCTCGGAGCGCACGCGTGACCAATCGACGCCAACGCGCGTAGTACTGCCGGTGCACGTCGGACAGCGCATCGTTGTGGCGGGCCGCACTCCACAACGCCAGCCAAACGCCCGGATACGTGAGCTCACCCCCAGCGGGGACCATGAACGAGAGCACCGCCGTGAGCTGACGCATCCCCGGGGGGACTTCCGCAAGGCGGCGGTCCAACGTTGCGAACGACTGATTCGCGAGCCACTGAAAGGCATTCGCGATCAGTTCATCCTTGTCGCGAAAATAATGGGTGAGCACACCGATGCTGAAGTGTCCCACCTCAGCAAGACGCCGGAACGTCGCTGCCTCCGCCCCCTCCGACTCCACCACGCGAACGACCAACTCGGCGAGTTCGTCGCGGCGACGGGCATGATCTACGAGTTTAGGCATGGCTTAGGGCGTCCCAACCAGCAAGCACAATACCGCATTAGCAGCGGCGGCGTCAGCCCACGTATTGACGCTTTCGCATTTCGCATAACAAGTGTTATAAATACCTTAAGGGGGGCCTTACCATGGTAGACGAAAGCATTCCACGCAGCGGTCGACGGGAAGCGCGGCGAGCAGCTCGGTCCCGGCAGGGGCTGGCGAAACTCCCTTTTCTCAGGCGCCAAATTCCTGCCGTCGAGTTGCTCTCGTCGGAGGCGTGTGAGCTCATCGAGCACAACGCCGAGACATTGCTCGAAGAGATCGGCGTCGAGTTTCGGCGCGATCCGGAGAGCTTGCGTTTATGGCGTGCGGCCGGCGCTGACGTTCGCGGCGAGCGGGTACGCATCCCGCGCGGTCTCGCCCGATCGTTACTGAGCACCGCACCACGCGAATTTACGGTCACGGCCCGCAACCCGGCCCGCTCCGTCCGATTTGGCGGCAACGCTACCGTGTTCTCCCCCGTCGGTGGCCCGCCGTTCGTCTCCGACCTCGACGGCGGCCGACGCTACGGCACCCTGAAAGACCTTGTCCAATTCATCAAATTGGCGCACGCCGCCCCTGCCATCCATTTCGCGGGGGGCTGTGCGGTCGAACCCATGGACATTCCCGAGGGCAAGCGTCATCTGGACGTTCAATACGCGTACTTTCGACACACCGACCTCGCCTGCGAAGCCACCCCCGAAACCCCGGGTCATGCACTCGATGCCGTTCTGATGGCAGAACGTGTGTTCGGCGCCGACACGCTCGCTCAGGGCCCTGTGGTACTGGGCAACATCAACTCGAATTCTCCGCTGACCTTTGACGGTCGGATGCTCGGTGCGCTGCGCGTGTTCGCCGAGCGTAACCAAGGCACCATCGTGGTGCCGGCCGTCCTCGCGGGCGCGATGGGACCCGTCACCACCGCAGGTTGTATGGCCGAACTGCTCGCCGAATGCTTGGCCGGTATGGCGCTGACCCAACTCGTGCGTCCGGGTGCGGCCGTCATCATGGGTTCGTTCGTCGGTGCCATCTCGATGCGTACCGGTGCGCCGACGTTTGGAACCGCCGAAGCCACCCAGATGATCTTCGCGACCGCGCAGTTGGCCCGTCGCCTCGGTGTGCCGGTGCGCAGTGGCGGTTCGTTGTGCAGTTCCAAGGTGGCCGACGCGCAAGCGGCGTACGAAAGTGCCCATACGTTACTGCCGTCGGTGCTGGCCGGCGTCAACCTCGTGACTCACGCGGCCGGTTGGCTCGAAGGCGGCCTCGTGTCCTCCTACGAAAAGTTCGCGATGGACGTCGACCAGTTGGCCATGATGCAGGCCCTCGGTGCCGGAATCGATCTGTCGGAGCGTGGCCAAGCGATGGATGCATTACGCGAGGTCGGGCCCGGGGGGCACTTCTTGGGCTGCGCGCACACGCAAGCGAATTTTGAGTCGGCTTTCCATCAATCGAACATCGCCGACTATTCCTCGTTTGAGCAGTGGGAGATTGAAGGTCGTCTCACGGCAGAGCAACGCGCCAATCAGGTTTGGAAGCGCATGTTGGCGGACTACGACGATCCGGGCCTCGACCCGGCGATCGACGAGTCGCTGCAGGAATTCATGGCGCAGCGTCGCGCCGTACTGTCGGATCGGATCGAGGAGGAATGATGAAGTCCCACTACCGCGTCGTCATCATCGGCGGAGGCATCGTTGGCACCAGCGTGCTGTATCACCTCGCGCAACGGGGTTGGACCGATATCGCGCTCATTGAGCGCGCCGAACTCACCGCCGGTTCGACGTGGCATGCCGCCGCGGGCTTTCATTCGATCAACGACGATCCGAACATTGCCGCGCTACAGGCTTACACCATATCCCTGTATCAGAAGATCGAGGCCGAGAGTGGTCAGAGCGTTGGCATGCACATGCCAGGGGGCTACTCGATAGCCACCAGTCCCGAGCGGTGGGAGTGGTTGCGCGGCGAGTGCTCGGTGTACGAGACGCTCGGCATCCATGCGCGTCTCGCGACGCCCGAAGAAATCGTCGCTGACTGCCCAATCGTTTGTCCCGACGGTCTACTGGGCGGTTTATTCGATCCCCTCGAGGGCGCCGTCGACCCGCACGGCACCACGCACGCCTTCGCCATCGCGGCGAAGAAGCGGGGCGCGGAGGTCATACTGCGCAATCGGGTCCTGTCGCTGACGTCACTGCCCAACGGCCACTGGCGTCTCGAGACCGAGCAGGGCACGGTGGTCGCGGAGCACGTCGTCAATGCGGCCGGTCTGTGGGCACGGCGGGTGGGACGGATGGCCGGACTTAACCTGCCGTTGGTACCGATGCAGCACCACTATCTGGTCACGGAGTCACTCCCGGAACTCCTGGCCATGGACCATGAGATGCCGTGCGTCACGGACCTCGAAGGGTTCACGTATCTGCAACAGGAAAAGAAGGGCGTGTTGCTCGGCGTCTACGAACGGGATCCGCGCCACTGGCAGACCGACGGTGCGCCCTGGGATTACGGTATGGACCTGATCCCGGAAGAGATCGATCGGATCGCGCCTGAACTCCTGATCGGCTTCCGACGCTTTCCGACACTGGAGCAAGCCGGTATCCGGCGCTGGGTCAACGGCGCGTTCACCTTCACGCCCGACGGCAACCCACTGGTCGGACCCGTCCCGGGCCTGAAGAACTACTGGACGGCCTGCGGCTGCATGAGCGGCTTTTCGCAAGGCGGCGCAATCGGACTCGTACTCTCCAACTGGATGGTCGACGGCGACCCTGGCACGGACGTTTTCGGCATGGACGTCGCGCGGTACGGGCAGTGGGCCTCGAACGAGCGTTACCTGCTCGATTCCACGCGGCAGTTCTACGAGCGTCGCTTCGTGATGGCCTACCCCAACGAAGAGTTGCCGGCCGGCCGGCCGCTGCGCACGACACCCGCCTACGACGCGCAAGCGGCGGCAGGTGCCCGCTTTGGGGTGGTGTGGGGTATGGAAAGCCCTCAGTATTACGCGCCGAACGAGCCGGACTTCGTCGACCCCCCGACACTGCGCCGCTCCGCAGCGCATCGCTTCATCGGCGAGGAAGTCGCGGCGACGCGCACGGCCTGCGGCCTGATCGATACCGGCGTTTACGCCCGGTACGAGGTCAGCGGCCCCGGTGCCAAAGGGTACCTAGATCGCTTGCTCGCGAGCCGCCTTCCGGACGTCGGTCGGGTACGCCTCGCGCCCATGCTCGCCCCCTCGGGTCGATTGCTGGGCGATCTGTCCGTGACGTGTTTGGCGCCGGATCAGTACTGGATCGTCGGCTCCTACTACTTGCAAGAATGGCATTTGCGGTATTTCCGAGAACATCTGCCGGCCTCGGGCGTGACGCTGCGCAATCTGTCCGACGAATGGATGGGCTTCTCCTTATCGGGTCCCGCATCACGGGAGCTGCTCGCACGACTCGTGCCGGACGATCTCTCGGACGCGGCCTTACCGTTCATGGCGGCACAACGCCGACAGGTCGGACTTGCGGATGCCGTGATTGCCCGGCTGTCGCTCACCGGCGAACTCGGCTACGAGATCAACGTACCCGCCGCGTCGCTGCGGGGTGTTTGGCACGACCTCACGCGACTCGGTCGGGATCACGGGCTACGCCCGGTGGGTATGCGCGCCCAAGACTGCCTACGACTGGAGAAGGGCTACGGGATCTGGTCGTGCGAGTTCTCGGCATCCAATACACCGAGCCAGTGCGGCCTCTCGCGATATGTCGACTACGACAAGCCCGGCTTTATCGGACGCGACGGCGCCCTCGCCGATCGCGAGTCGCCGCCGGACGATCGTCTCGTGCTGCTCGCGTTGGCAGCCGGTGTCGATGCCGATGTCGGCGGCTACGAACCGGTCCGCGTCGATGGGAAGCGCGTGGGTTATACCACCTCCGGCGCCTATGGCCATCACGTGGGCCGCAGCCTCGCGCTCGCCTACGTCTCGCGCGCGGCACTGGACTCGGGCGCTCCGCTCAGCGTGGATCTCATCGGCAGCCCGGTGGCCGCCGAGGTCATGGCGGCGCCGCCGTACGATCCATCGGGTTCGCGTCTGCGCGGCTGAAGTCCCATAATCGGTGGGCGCCGGGGGGCGTGAGGGGTAACGGCCATGACTCGACGACGAGAACCCGTGCGCATTCGCTGGTGGATCTTCGTGTACCTGTGCGCGTTCGCGCTGCTCAGTTACTTGCAACGAACCGGCGTCGCGGTGGCCGCCGAAGCCATGATGCCGGCGCTGCATCTCTCGCACTTTCAGATCGGGATTTTGCTCGGGACCTTTCCGTTAACCTATCTGATCTTCCAGATCCCCGGCGCCACCTTGGGTCAGCGCTTCGGCGCGCGAGCGACCTACGCCGGCGTCGGCATCATCGGAATGCTCGCCCTCATCGGTATTCCGGCCGCACCGCTTGTCTTCACCGGGACCGCTCTCTTTGTTGCGCTGGTACTTGCGCAAGGGTTGCAAGGCGCGTCGCAAGGACCCATTTTCCCGCTCGTGGCGGCCGTGGGGCAGGTCTGGTTTCCGGAAAATCGCTGGTCGTTCATTAATGGCACCATTTCCACCGGCATGAATCTCGGCGGCATGATCGCCGCGCCGTTGGTCGTCTATTTACAGTCACGCTTCGGGTGGCAAGGCGCGCTCTTATGGCTCGCCGCCCCCGGTCTCCTGTTGACCGTGAGCTGGTGGCATTACGCGCGCAACACGCCACGCGAACACCCAAAAGTCACTCCGGCGGAGCTCGATGAATTGCCGCCACCCCCGCCGCCTCCGCCGCCGCTCACACTGGTGCGTCTGTGGGCAATCGCGTCCGACCGCGACGTGATCCGGCTTGCCGTGTCGTATATGTGTATGAACTACGCGTTCTACCTACTCTCATCGTGGTCGTTCATCTACCTGAAAGAGGTGCGGCATCTCGATGGGCTGGAGAGCGGTGTTGCAGGGGCGATGCCGTGGATCGGCGCGGCCATTGGCGCCGGCCTCGGAGGTGAGTTTGGGGATCGCTTCACCCAGCGCTTCGGCCCGCGGTGGGGCTTGCGGCTGCTACCCGTCATCACGTTGCCCCTGGCTGGTCTGTTGTTATTCGCCACGATCCACATCGCGACCACGTATCTCGCGGTGCTGACGTTGACGATCGCCTTCATGGCGGTGGAACTGAACGAAGGGCCCTATTGGGCGGCCACCATGCGGGTCGCGCGTGCCGATACCGGTGCCGCCACCGGGGTCCTCAACACCTTCGGCAACATCGGTGGAATCATCGCCGGCCCCGTGGTCGGCTGGCTATCGGGGCACGGTGGCTGGGATGGCGCGTTTATCACCGGTACTGCGTTTGCTACAACAGCAGGCCTACTGTGGCTGGCTATAGATCCGGGCCGAGAGCCGTCTTCAGCGTGATCCGCTAAGGTTTTTCCCGCCGTCGTGCACGCGACCCACTGTGCTGGGGTAATCACCCCCGTGCGGGAAGAGCAATACTTGCGCTATGCTGCCCGGCGTGACTATCCGATCGGCATTCCGTTGGGCTCAGAATCCACTGCTGGCAGTGCTGCTGCTGGCGGTGTTCGCCGCGCGCGCCTTGGTGC
>DAINQU010000005.1:0-163184 GCA_036742455.1 Steroidobacteraceae bacterium
CGAGTGGCCGTCATCTCGGTGGGACTGGTACGCGCCACCGTCGTCCGAACCGATTCCTGCGTCCCGTCTCTGGTTTGCTCGTACACGTCTAGCTCCTTTTAACCCGCCACGCCCACGGTTTGATCCTGCCACAGGAATCCGCATCCGCGCCGAGGTCCCCGTCAGAACCCAAGAGACAGCCCCGCAAAGACGCCGCGTCGCTGGCCGAACTGCGGCGCACCGACGCCGACTCCCGTCCCGTCGCGGATCTCGTACTCCTTATCCAAGAGATTGATGATGTCCACCCGCGCCGTCAGCGTTGTCTGACCAGTGAGGGGAAACACATGCTGTAAGCCCAAATTGATTTGGGTGTAGTACGGCAGATGGTCGCCGTTCGGGACAGACGAACCGTCCGGCAGAGCCAGGTTTGCACGTAACCCAGAACCTTCAATGAAATCTGCACTGAAAGTCGTGTGCTTCCAGACGTAGGAAACGCCACCCGATGCCGAAAACTTCTGCTCGTGATCGAGATGAATGAAATGCGACGCCAGGTAGGCGATTTCATCCGGCGAGAAGTTAAATTGGGCCGAGGACCAATCCTTGCCCTCCGCGCTTTGATACGCGACATTGAAGTAAGCGCTAAAGCCATGCGCTGTGTAGTTCGCACTGAACTCCGCGCCGTATTGCAGGCCGTATCGATAGTTGAACGGTGTCAGAATGACGGGCGCGCCGAATTGGCCCTCATCAATCAGGTTGACCGATTGTTTGTAGTAGGTATCGACACCAACCGTTAATTGTTGATTGACCTTCTGCTGAACCCCGAGATCGTAATAGTTGGCTTTTTCTGCGGACGGCAGCGATCCCGTCGGGGACGGCGCTGCGCCGGTCGTGTTCGCAAACTTGGCGACGGTCTCATTGCCAACGAGCTCAAACGGCGGAGGCGAAAGATAGCGTGAATAGCCCACGTGCACCGTCGTGTTATCGGCGGGCTTCCAAACCGCGTTAAAGCGCGGACTGATTTGATGATCGGCGGCGTAAGCCGTGAATTTATCAAAGCGTAAACCGTAGTTCAGCGTCAGGGACGTGGCGACCTTCCACTCATCTTGCAGATAGCCGCTCTCTATCCATTCTGTTTTGGCGCCATTGTCCGTGATCGACAGAGGGGCATCCACCGGTTGAATGCCATCCGGACTCATCTGATTGCCGTCAGCGTCCAATGCGATGACTTGCGACGTGGTCAGACTGACCGAACGATCGCTTTGGACAAAGATTCCCCCGCGCAACGTATGGACGTCGTTGACCTTATAGGCCGCATCCGATTGCAGTGCATAGGCAATATTTTGCTTATACGCCTGTTGTGAGATGCCGTTGAACAACAAATCGCCGAGCGGATCGGGCGTGAACGTGAGGCTGGAATAGCGAGCGGTCGCCGACGTTTGCACGTCGAAGGCACCCTGCGAGTGCTGCCAGCTCAGTACCGCAAAATGATTGAGCTCGCGTTGCGACTCGTTCAATGCCGCACTCGGGTACTCGGTTTGCCCATTCACGGTCAATGGCGTGCCATTGGCGTTCAGAATTCCCGGCATCGCGCCCACTCGATCGGGGATTTGAAAGGCACCCGTTGAGGTGCTTAATACCGCGCTCAATCGGTTCGAGTCATCAACCAGGTATTCAAAATAGCCGAAGCCGTGATACTGCGTGGTGTGATCATGTTTCGGGGTCGAGCGGCCGTCGGGCGATTCGATACCCAGGTTGTTGCTTAGGAAGGAACCCGATACGAAATAGTTGAGGCGACCCTCACTGCCTCCGTAATTGAAACTCGGCGCGAAGTTCTGGTGACTGCCCCCGTAGATCGACACCGAGCCGCCCGGATCAATCACACCACTCTTAGTCTTCAGATCGATGATGCCGGCGGTACGTAACCCGTATTCGGCCGGCAACGCTCCCGTGACAAGTGTCAGCGACGAAATGAGGCGCGGGTCCAAGGCTTGCCCGAAGACGCTGATGCCCTCCGGAAGAATGATTCCGTTCAAACGGTATTGAAGACCGTTGTGCTCACCGCGCACGTGGAACTGGCCGAAGGAGTCCTGGACAACGTCCGGTGCCTGCAGGATCACTTGGTTCAGTAACTGATTGTCACCGCCCGGTGCACTCGCAATGGCTGCTTCGCCTATCGTGTAGGTGGACGCACCAGTCTGGGTTTGAATCTCATTGCGCGCACCGTTCAGGTGTTGGGCGATGACGACGACATCGTCCATCGAGCCGCTACGGTTGTCCGCGTCATGACCGTCCGTATCCGCGAGTACAGGGGCGGCACAGACGAGTGAGGCGACAGCGACCGCGAGTGGCGATCGAGTAGCAGTAATCCGGTACATGGCTTTCTCCGTACGAAAGCAGAATGAAACAGGACTGCGGCCACGCCACAGTCGGATCAATCGCAATCAGATCGGAGAAAAAGGAGGAGCTCTGGAGCGATAGAAAGCGCGCGGAGCGGCCGCTACGCTTAAGACGACCGGACTCGCCGGAAGTTCCGTCGACAGCGGCAACCCACAGGCATTGGGAGGCGCCAAGATCGGCGCGGCGCCCGCTTGCGAAAGCGCTGCGCACTCACCACACGGGCCGCTTTGCGCGACGAGAGCGGGCTTGGAATGACCGGCATCACCACCGAGGTGGCTAATCGCATGCACAGAGCCCTGCACCTGCGCGATCCAAAATATCGCGAGGAGCAATAGGGGCAGTGCTTTACGAATGTGGCGCATCCAGACCTTCAAAGGCATACACGCAGCCGACAGATGGGCCGCAAAAAAAGCATACCCGCCTTATAGGGAAAGGACAAGGCGACCCGGTCGGGAGCGGGCGCCCGATGCGCGCGGACAAGTAACACCACGCACGGCCCAGCGCTCTGATTCGATCGAACGTTGCATCGCGTTCCGATGCACATTCAGAGCGCTGCCGATCAAACCGCCCGCACGTGACCAACTCATTTTCATCGCAATCGGCGGCGGATGACTTCGCTGTACCCCGCCACCCAAAAGGCGGCGTGCCGTCGATCACCGACGGCACTTAGCCAGCGCGATTCCGTTTACGAGCCCAGCGCCTTCATGCGCGCCAGTCCGTCGCGAATGGCCGCTTTTTGGGCGTCGGTCACCTCGTTGAAGGGTGGCCGTGGGTAGGTCTGCGGCACACCCATCTGCTGGCTGAGCGCATACTTCAGCGGCCCGCTGTTCCAGACGTCTGTCTGCAGGTCTTTCATGATCTTTCGCTGCGCGTTGTAGGCCGCGAACGCAGGATGGTAATCCTGGCCGGCGCGGTACGCCGCGAACACGTCGCCGAGCGCCTTCGTGAAGACGTTGCCATCTTGGCACATCGCGCCCATGCCATGATCGAGCGCATATGGAATGTTCAGCTCAGCGCCGGTACGCATGTTCAATTGCGGGAAAGCGGAGACAAATGCCGCGTATTCGGCCGGAACTCCGCTCGAGTCCTTCAAGCCAGCGAGGTTCGGATAGCGCATCAGCCGGTGTAACAGTTCATGGCTGATCGGCACACCGCTGGCCGCCGGGATATGAAAGAGATTGATTGGGAGACTGACCGCTTCGAACAACGTCGAGTAGTAGCGAGTCAGCGCATCGAGAGGCGGCTTCTTGTAGAAGAACGGCGGCACCACGAGCAACCCGTCGGCACCGTTGGCTTCGGCATGCTTCGCAAGCTCGACAGTCTCGTCGATGTTCGACGTTCCCGGCCCGACGATGATGTTCATGCCGAGCTTATCTTTGAGCGCCGTTTCGGCGATCAGTTTACGTTCGGCGACTGAGAACGAGGCAAACTCACCCGTGGCGCCGAGTACGACAATGCCGTCCGCACCGTTCTGCTTAAAGTACTGGAGCATGTCGCGGAAGGCGCTGGGGACGAACTTGAGGTTCTTATCGCAGGGCGTAGCCGCAGCGACCCAATACAGCGGCTTCGATGCGCTGCCGAGTTTCCGCTCCGTTGGGGCGGCAAGTACGGGGGCGGCGCTGGCCAGCGTCGCCACAGCGGCGGCACCCATGAGTCCGATCGCTTCGCGTCGGGTCGTATTCATACCAATTCTCCGGCTAATACTCGTTGCACATCGAACACGAGACGCATTCGTGACGGCCGCCTACGTTTGGCATCGCAGCGCTTTCGTTACCGCGATGACGCGTTCACCGAGCACGCCGAGGTTCCAGAGTACGGGACGGTCATCGCAAGCGGCTACCGTTTCATTCTATGCCGGTATGGGTCCGCGTTTCATAAAATAGCCGACGATTTCCATTGACACGCCAATCCACTCATTTGCCTTTTACTGGCGGACGCAACGCAGACGCTAGGGATTGACCACCTCAAGGCCCCACCGATTCCACGCGCGATCGTCGCGAGTGGACTGCTCAACATGTCGTCGCCCGCGTTGGACACCCTCGCCGGTCGCTCGCAATAGGATGCGGTCTGAGTGGCCCACCGTGCGCCACCGAGGTACCTCGAAAAAACGCAGATCGCTTACGCGGGCTCTCGGGGATCACGCGCGAAGGCGTTATCGGGCAGCCTCACGCAGACTCAAGATCTCACCCATGAGTCCGTCTGGCCGCAATTGCATGTCCGGAAGTGGAAAAGCGACGGCCTCCAGCGCGGCGCCCTGACTCATGCCAAGCGACAGGAGGATCCGTTGGGTGAGATCTTCGGCATAGCCCGGGGAGCTTCCAGCCGCCAACAGTGTCTGCAGCCCACCCAGCATCGGACCGATGATCAGGTTCGTGGCCACCGACATCGGCATGTCGTCGAAGGAGCCCTGCGTAATCGCTAATCGGATGTCGCGATCCAAGTTGCCGAGGAATGCCCCGGCAGATGACCTCATGGGCCAGCCGGATTGCAACATCAATTTGCCGATTACAGGCAGGCCCGACCCTACGTGCAAGATCAAACGCGTGCCCGTCGCCACGCGTATCGCAGCGCTCGGAATACGGGCGATGAGTGTGTCCGCGAGTGGCGTGATCTCGGCCTCGAGTTTCACAAACAGTGTCGTAAAAACCTGACCGAGGGAGTCGAAATACTTATAAAAGGTGCCGCGGGAAACGCCTACCTGATGGATTAGATCGTTCACCGAAATCTCGCTGAATGGCTTCTGGGAGAGCAGCCGCAAGGCGGCGGATAAAAGCCTTGCCTCCATTTCCGCGCGACGCCGCGCCGCGACTTGCGGTCGGTGATCCATCGTTGTTGAGGGTCTTTTATTCAAGGCATCCCGCAAGCCGCAGAGAAGACATGCGACCGGAACATAGAAAACAGGCCGTTATTTTGAGCCTGTTTTTACATAAAACAATTTTCTTTTCAAAAAGCGTGGCAGTTGCCCTCAAACGAAATAAACATATGTATATGATGAACTAATGTTTATTTTGACTCGACCCTGTCTGCCGCTGGTGAGGAATCCATGAACGTTTCGCTGTCGCGATTAATCGTCTTCACGTCCATGCTCGTGAGTTGCGCACTCATTGATGCGCCCCGCGCCCAAGCCAACCACTCCGGCGCGCCGGACGCCCAAGGGCCGGCGTTCTTCGTCACACCCACGACCGGCACCGCGACCGATTTGGCGGCGAGAAACACCCAATTTCTGTGCCTCTCGGCAATCCCGGTCCCGCCCCAACTGATCACGATCACCACCCCGCAAACGCCGTGGGTCCAAGGGCAAAACGTTGTTCCGTCCAAAATTCCGTTCGTGAGCGGGTCCGTCGACTGGAAGGATGTCCCGAATGCTCGCCCGGAATTCAGAACCTGGGTGGAAGACGGGAAACGCCATTTCAAAGGCAACGGAATTCCGAACCACCCGACGGGCGTCTTTCCAGTGCAACCGAACACTGCAGCGTACCCGTACTACGCCGCCGCTCCTGCCGAGGGCTATTCGAATGCTGCCGCCATTCCGATCGGGCCGTACGACCTCGACGTCACGGTTCCTGCCCACCCCGTGTACTCAGACACACCCGCCTGCATCAGCGACCTCGTGACGGGCGTTGTGACGCAGACCGGCGCGGTGTGGCACGCGAACATTGCCTACGCGGGCGTGTGGGTGGACCCGATTGCCGCCCTCCCCGTCGATCAATGCTGGGGACATCCTTACAACACGCAGTATCACTATCACGGCTACTCGTGGAAATGCTTCCCACGCCAAGGAGAGGCCCATGAGCATTCACCGCTGTTCGGCTATGCCATGGATGGCTTTGGTATCTATGGCCCCCGCGGCGACGGCGGCAAATTGCTCACAAACGACGATCTCGACGAGTGCCACGGACACTTCGGATTTATCGAGTGGGATGGCCATTGGACGCACATGTACCACTACCATCTGAACAACGAGTATCCCTACGGCCCGGGCTGCTACCGAGGCACCGTGGGTACGATGGTCAGCCACGGCAAACATGCCCATGGCTTCCCCACAGCTACGGCGCTGCCGTCGGTTGACGTCGCGCCCGCGACCGACAACGAGGGCAAGCGCCTGCGGTGATCGTCAATCGCGCGCCCACGCTCCGGACGGACGCCCAACGCTTCAGGCATCAACGGGCGAGCACAGCTCGACCAGCGTTCCGTCCGGGCACCTGACGTAGGCCACGCGTTGGCCCCACGGTTTGGCGATCGGCTTCTTGATAACCGTCGCCCTGGACGCCACGGCGCGATCAAATGCCGCGCCCACATCGTCCGTCACCAACGCGATTTCGATTCCGAGTGGCTTACTCTCATTCGCCTTGATATAGCCATCGGGAAGATTGCCCAGTCCCAAGTCGTGGGTAGCAAACGCCAATGCCGTGCTGCCCGTTTCGAGTTCCCCGTAGCCACTGTCGTGGATAAATCTTCGCTTGAGTCCAAACGCGACTTCAAAGAATTCGACGCTCTTAACCACGTCATCCGTATAAATGATCGTGTAGCCAAATCGCATGTTTGCATCCTCTGAGTCGCTGGCCGCTATTATATTCAACCCAGAATGCCTGACCGGCGTCTCACCAGTAGATGTGTCGCACACGACTCGAGTAGCGTCAGCGATCGCGCAAATGAGTCTCGGGCTGAGGCGCTTGAGCCGACTCCCACGCGTAGACACCGGATTTCACAGACGAAGCGGACTGGCGGACCGTGGATACGGGTATTCGATAAATTAGGCCCTGGCCACCTCCATTACCTCGGACCCGAACACCGAGCAGCGGCTGGATTACTCCGTCAGGCGGCTGGCTGAGATGCGCGTGGAAGACCCGATACTCTCGATGGTTGCTATGCGCGGCAGTGCGCTCAGGCGCACGGATGCCGAGCGCGCTGCGAGCCCCTTGAACTCATCCAGCGTCGACAGCAGAGCCAGAAGTGGGGACGAAATCGGGAGGGTATCGGTGTTGACCCTACCCGAACACTTACCGGTTTAGACCGGAATAGTCACCGGATCCGCCACCTGAATAGACCGCAACAAGCGGGCGCCGCCCCTGGTTTATGACAACGATGACTCGTCCATCGCGCAGAGGGCACCTTCTTCGCAACTCGTTCAGCATCATAATTGATGCTATATTGCATCTACCGTGGATCTAAAGGGGCGAGCCATGCGAACGACAGTCACGATTGATGACGATCTTTACCAGACTGCCCTTGAGGTCGCCGACCCGACGATGGACAAAGCCGACCTGTTTCGTGAAGCGATGAAACTGTTCGTCCGGGTGCGTGCCGGAAATCGCCTCGCCGCACTTGGCGGGAAGGCAAGGAAGATGGCCGATATCCCACGCCGCAGGCCCGCGTAGAGCGCGTCATCGTGCCGCTCATTCTCGCCGACACGTCGGTGTGGGTATCGCATTTTCGTCATACGGAGCCGACACTACAGGCGCTGCTCGCGACGGACCAGGTCTTGTGCCACCCCCTGGTAGTTCTGGAACTCGCCTGCGGAACGCCGCCGGCTCCTCGCGAGCGGACACTAGGCGACCTCCAGAAGCTTCGTCAGCCGGTGATCGCCACCCAAGACGAAACACTTGCGCTGGTGACTCGGGAGCAACTCTACGATTCTGGATGTGGGGCGGTGGATGTCCTGCTTCTGGCGTCCGTCCTACTAACAGCCGACGCGCAGTTGTGGACGCTGGACAGGAAGCTTGCGGCTCTGGCGACACGATTGGGAGCCTGCTTCAGAGACTCCAGCCACTAGCAGGCCGAAATCACAGCCGCGAGCTCCGATTATTCCCACTCAATTGTCGCGGGCAGGTATAAGTGCCTGACATTACTAGACTTCTTGTGAGGGCGCGCCGGACTTACCGTCACATCTACCGCCAAAAACTTCCGCTTGGAGGCGATAGGCGGCGATAGATGCCGGAAGGTTCTCTCCGGGTCGGCCACGGCACCAAATAGTCACCCATAGTGACTATAAATAAAATTCGGTAAACCTTCATTTGACTTGCCTGAGGTTTACAAAACATCTATTTTAGTCACCATGAGTGAGTCAAAAAACGAAAAGCTAAACCGACTTTTAGAGACACTGGGGGACACCACCCTCGTCTCCAGCCGGTGGCTGCGCGTCCACGGCTACCCGAGCAATCTTGTCGCCCGATACATAACGAGCGGCTGGCTCCAATCGCCCGCCCGCGGCGTATACCTCCGTAAAGGAGGCAAGGCAACCTGGGAAGGTCTCCTGCACACTCTGCAGTCACTGGAGCAACTACCACTCCACTTGGGCGGTCGATTTGCATTGGCCCGCCAAGGACATGAACATTACCTGCGACTGGGCGAACCTGCGACTCTGACACTCTACGGTCCAGCAAAGTTGCCGGCCTGGTCACGCAAGCTGCCTCTGCGCGAGCGCGTGCAGGCATGCGGAAAAGGTCCGTTCGACTTGGCACCAATCGTCTTCAGCCCCGAACTGCTCGACGCGACATTGAGTGCGCAGGGACTTGAACGAGTGGCGCACGCCACCGGCGCGGTCGGGGTCGTTTACTCCACTCCTGAACGGGCAATATTGGAACTATGCGACGGGACACCGGACAGCGCCCTAGTGCACGAAGTGAATGCCATCATGCAAGGACTTGCGACGCTCCGGCCGCAACTCGTCAGCACACTGCTCCAGCACTGCAGCAGTATCAAGGCGAAACGACTGTTCCTCGCGCTCGCTGACCAAAATCACCACGCGTGGATGGCGCACGTGGACTTGCAGGGCGTGGATCTCGGGCACGGCAAACGTGTGCTCGTTAAAGGCGGCAAGCTGAACACCAAATATCAGATAACGTTGCCTGCTGATCTCGATGAACCACTGGGATAATCGTTACGCCGAGCGCGTGAAGCTTCTCGTAGAGATATTGCCAACGATTGCAAAGGAGAAGCGCTTTGCATTGAAGGGTGGCACGGCTATCAATCTCTTCGAGCACGATCTGCCGCGTCTCTCTGTCGACATCGACCTGACATGGTTGCCCGTAGGTGATTTTGCGCAAGACGCACAGGACATCTCGGCCGCGCTGGAAGGCATCGGCGAGCAGTTGCGCTCCGGACCGCTACGACTGCAGCTGCAGACCAGCAGAACGGAAGCGACAGGAATCCACCGACTGATTGCGAGCCGCAGCCGTTCCCGCGTGCAGATCGAGACCACCCCTGTGATGCGCGGCACAGTCCATCCAGTGCGGACGATGCGTGTGCGGCCTGGAGTTGAACGGGACTTCGGATTTGCCGAGATGCAGGTGCTCGACTTCGCGGACCTCTATGCAGGCAAGATCTCGGCGGCCCTGTCGCGCCAGCACCCTCGCGACTATTTCGACATGCAGCCTTTGCTGGACGGCGGCAGGCTCGATGAAAGATTGTGGCGAACGTTCCTCGTTTATCTCACCTGCAGCCCTAAACCCGCTGCAGAGATCCTGGCACCGAACGAGCCACACGACTTCGAGCAGACGTTCGCCGCGCATTTTCAGGGCATGACCGCGGCGCCAGTCACAGCCGAGTCGCTCCTCGATGTGAGGAAACGACTTCTCAATCGCATTACGGAATTTCTTGATGCGAAGTCGCGCGCGTTCCTCGAATCCGTCGAGCGCGAAGCGCCCGACTTCGATCTCATCGAACTTCCTCACGCCGCCGAGTTACCCGGCGTGCGACGAAAGCTCGCCAACTTGGGGCAACGCTCGGCAGCGAAACGCGCCGCCGACCACGAGCGTTTGGCCGCTGTCCTTGCGAATAGAAGTTCTACCTGAGAGCGCCAGTCGATCTACGCGCTGATGATAACGTTCTTGCGTCGCCTACATGGTAGACGCTGCCGAAAAAGCCAATCTGGTCACCCCAGCAGCCATCGAGTTCTTGCCAGTTTTGCCCCCATTTACAAGCTTCCGCAGTGACCGCCAACCGTGGCAACATCAAACGGGACGCCCTCGTCACTCCCACTCGATCGTTGCAGGCGGCTTTCCCGAGACGTCGTACACAACGCGCGACACGTCTTCGATCTCATTCACAATTCGGAGGCTGACTTTCTCAAGCAGCTCGTACGGTAGCGGCGCCC
Organism: Steroidobacteraceae bacterium; assembly: GCA_036742455.1. Classification (GTDB taxonomy): domain Bacteria; phylum Pseudomonadota; class Gammaproteobacteria; order Steroidobacterales; family Steroidobacteraceae; genus CAIKZZ01. Next base: position 10,472 of record DAINQU010000005.1, read on the forward strand.
AACGCGCCGTCATGAAATCAATCGTCTGCACTGCTCGTAACGCGATAACAGGAGCATAGCGGCGACCATCACCGGTCACCCCAACCGACTTCACCGGCAAGAACACGGCAAAGGCCTGACTCGTCTGGTCGTACCATCCCGCCTTGCGCAACTCTTCGATGAAAATGTGATCGGCGAGCCTCAGTGTGTCAGCGGCCGCTTTGGTCACTGCCCCGAGGATGCGAACACCTAAGCCGGGCCCCGGGAACGGGTGGCGATACACCATCTCACGCGGCAAACCGAGCTCGACGCCGATGCGGCGGACCTCGTCCTTGAAGAGTTCGCGCAACGGCTCAACGAGCTTGAGCTTCATGTGAGCCGGCAATCCGCCTACGTTGTGATGACTCTTGATCAGATGGGCTTTGCCGGTCTTCGCCCCGGCGGATTCGATCACGTCAGGATAGATCGTGCCTTGTGCCAAGAACTCGACCCGACCACCGGCCGAACCGGTGATTCGATTGGATTCCTCATCGAAGACTTCAACGAAGAGACGTCCGATGATCTTGCGCTTGGCCTCGGGATCGTCGACACCGGACAGCTCCGCAAGAAATCTCGCTTCAGCGTCGACGCGGATCACCTTCACACCGAGGTTCTGCGCGAAGATCGCCATGACCTGGTCGCCTTCCTGATGTCGCAGAAGGCCGTGATCCACGAACACACAGGTCAGCTGATCACCAATCGCACGGTGCAAGAGTGCCGCAACGACTGACGAATCGACGCCGCCCGAGAGTCCCAACAACACGTGGGCCGTACCGACTTGAGCGCGCACGCGAGCAATCGCGTCTTCGATGATATTGCCCGGATTCCAAGACGCACCACAGCCACAAATCTCATGGACGAAGCGCGAATAAATCCGCTCGCCCTGCGTCGTGTGGGTGACTTCTGGATGGAATTGCAGGCCGTAAAAATGGCGTGACTCGTCGGCCATACCCGCGAGTGGAAGATCGGGCGTCGATGCGATCGATTTAAAACCGCTTGGGACTTCGACGACGCGATCGCCGTGACTCATCCAGACATCCAGCAGCCCATGACCCTCGGCATTGACACGGTCTTCGATGTCTTTGAGGAGTTGCGAATGGCCGCGGGCACGCACTTCGGCGTAGCCAAATTCCTTGGAATCGTGCGCCTCCACCCGTCCGCCGAGCTGGTGGGCCATCGTCTGCATGCCGTAGCAAATGCCGAGCACCGGCACGCCCAACGTCCACACGACCTCGGGAGCACGCGGCGTGCCCTCGACCGTTACGGTCTCAGGTCCACCGGAGAGAATGATCCCCATGGGTGCAAAGGCGCGGATGTCCTCCTCCGCCATGTCCCACGGGTGCAATTCGCAATAGACGCCCAGTTCGCGCACGCGACGTGCGATCAACTGCGTGTATTGCGAGCCGAAATCGAGGATCAGAATCCGATGGGCATGGATGTCAGCGGTCACAGGTCAACTCACTCGGTAGTTCGGCGCTTCCTTCGTAATCTTCACGTCGTGGACGTGGCTTTCGCGCACACCCGCATTCGTGATGCGTACGAAGCGCGGCTTGGTCCGCAATTCCTCAATATCGTGGCTACCGGTGTAACCCATCGCAGCCTTCAAGCCGCCCGCCAACTGGTGCAGGATCGAGACGAGGCTGCCCTTATAGGGCACACGACCTTCGATACCTTCCGGCACTAACTTTTCCAGCTCGCCGGCCGTGTCCGCTTGGAAGTAGCGATCCGCAGAACCGTGACGCTGGGCCATCGCGCCGAGGGACCCCATACCGCGGTAGGCCTTGTAGGACGCGCCTTGATACAGCTCCACTTCACCCGGGGATTCCTCGGTGCCGGCAAACAGTCCACCGATCATCACGGAATGCGCACCTGCGGCAATCGCCTTTGCGATATCGCCGGAGAAGCGTATGCCGCCGTCCGCAATCAGCGGCACACCGCGGTCGGCCAGCGCCGCCGCAACATTGGAAACCGCTGAAATCTGCGGAACACCAACACCCGCAACGATGCGCGTCGTGCAAATGGAACCGGGACCGATACCGACCTTGACGCCATCTGCACCGGCGTCGACCAACGCTAACGCCGCGTCCGCCGTGACGATATTGCCGCCGACGACATCGACGTGCGGGAACGCGAGTTTCACGCGCGCGACCATATCAATCACGCCCTTGGAGTGGCCGTGAGACGTATCCACGACGACGAGATCAACGCCCGCCTCCGCAAGCTGTGCGACTCGGTCCAAAGTATCCGGGCTCGTCCCCACGGCCGCACCCACCCGGAGGCGACCGCTCGCGTCCTTACAGGCCCGGGGGAATTCCGTGGCTTTCTGGAAATCCTTGACGGTGATCATGCCTTTCAGCAAGCCAGCGTTATCGACCACCAGCACCTTTTCGATGCGGTGACGGTGCAACATCGCGAGCACTTCTTCTTTCGGCGCGTTTTCACGCACCGTGATCAGGCGATCCTTCCCCGTCATGACGGTGGTAACCGGCGCATCAAAATTGCGCTCGAAACGGAGATCTCGGTGCGTCACGATGCCGACGACTTCGCCAGAGGTCGTCACCACCGGCACGCCCGAAATACCCTTGGCACGCGTCAGTTCGATCACTTCACGGATCGTCTTGTCGGGTGTGACCGTAATGGGATCCGAGATCACGCCGCTCTCGTACTTCTTAACGAGAGACACCTGACGGGCCTGATCGGCCGCACTCATGTTCTTGTGGACGATGCCGATACCGCCTTCCTGCGCCATGGTGATGGCAAGACGGGCCTCGGTCACCGTGTCCATGGCAGCCGATACGACCGGCAGATTCAGCCGGATGTTACGACTCACTCGGGAGGATAAATTGACGTCACGGGGCAACACGTCCGAATACGCCGGAACGAGCAGCACGTCATCAAAGGTCAACGCTTCTTGATCGATTCGCATGGGCAGTCCTCTGCCGCAACTCGGTGCGGCGGGGCCTATGCGGCACGCACGGCTCCGCCGGGGAGCCTTGGTGTGAAAGCACAGCATGGTACGCGAATACGGGTAGTTCGTAAACTTTAGTTTCCCATGCTCCACCACACTCGGCGGGCACCACGGTCCGACGGACGTCGACTCGCCGTGCAGCGTCCGGCCTCCCTGCGGGCGCTGCTGCGCTCAGGTTAAGATAGACGCATGTCATCCCCCGCCCCGCGCACTGTTTACACCGTCTCACGCCTCTGCATGGAGGCCAATTTCGTACTGGACGGCGGACTGCCCGCCGTGTGGCTTGAGGGCGAACTGTCTAACGTCAAACGCTATCCCTCAGGCCATTGGTACTTCACCGTCAAGGACGAGAACGCGCAGATTTCGTGCACGATGTGGAAATCCAAGGCGGCGCGCACCCGCGTCGCTCCCCGTGACGGTCTGCGCGTGTTGGTCTACGGCAAAGCCGGGGTCTACGCGACCCGCGGCACGTTTCAGTTCAATGTCGACTATCTCGAAGATGCCGGGGAAGGCGCGCTGCAGCGACGGTTCGAAGTCCTAAAAGCCTCCCTGGCCGCAGAGGGTTTGTTTGATGCGGCGGCGAAACGGCCCTTGCCCACCCTGCCGCGGCGGATCGGACTCATTACGTCGCCCGCCGGCGCCGCCATTCGCGACATTTTGCACATCCTGAAACGTCGCTTTCCGTCGATTCCGGTACTGCTCTATCCCGTCGCCGTCCAAGGCGCCGGCGCTGCGACGGAGATCGCCCGCGCGTTGACGCTCGCGTCGGATCGCGCGGAGGTGGATGTCATCATTTTGGCGCGCGGCGGCGGTTCGCTCGAAGACTTGTGGTCTTTTAACGAAGAAGTGGTAGCCCGCGCCATTCGCGCCTCACGCATTCCCGTCGTCGCGGGCATCGGCCATGAGACGGACACCACCATCGCCGATTTCGCCGCGGATGTCCGCGCACCGACGCCCTCGGGTGCGGCCGAACTCGTCGTACCGGACCAGGCCGAGTGGCGACGCGTACTGGAGCACCACCGACGCCGATTGGTCGCGATCGCGCAGCGGAATCTGCGCTCCCAACGGGAGCGAGTTCAGTTCCTACATCGCCGCCTCCAACAAGCGCACCCGCGTCACCGATTGCAAGAACGGCAGCAGCGCGTTGATGAATTGGACGGTCGATTAACGGCGGCCTTGCGTCGGCACTTGGATCGTTCGTCGACACGTTACCGCTGGTTGGCGGGGCGCCTCGCACAAGTGCATCCCGGCCGACGGATCGCATTGCAGGCCGGTGAGCTTCAGAGTCGTCGCGAGCGGTTGGATCGCGCCGTGACTACGCTGCTGACGTTTCAGCGGCGTCGCTTTGAAGGGGTCGTACGCACCCTGCAGGCCGTGAGCCCCCTCGCGACCTTAGAGCGCGGCTACGCGATCGTGAAGAACGAGGCGGGCTGCGTCATCCGGAATGCTCGAGAGATTGCAAACGGCGACACGATTCATGCGCAACTCGCACAAGGCCACGTGCGCGCTGTCGTGATCGAACGCAGCGCCTAAACCGTTGGAGCTGCCGCCCTCGGCAGCGTCACGGGGATCACGATCTCGGCAATAAGTCCGGGGCTGTTGTCCGACAATTCCAGACGCCCGCCGTGCAATCGCGCCACGGCAACGACCAACGCTAAACCGAGCCCACTGCCCGGTGTGCCTGCGGCATTCGACAGCCGGGTTGACCGTTCAACAGCCCGCGCGCGTTCTAACACCGGGATGCCCGGACCGCTGTCCGCCACCCGCACGATCAGACTGTCGTTGCGGCGAATCACCTGAACCCCAATGACACCGCCCATCGGAGTGTACTTGATGGCGTTATCCAACAGATTCGCAATCGCTTGTGCCAACAACTGAGCATTGGCACGCGTTATGCCCGAGACGGGCAACTCCGCGGTCAACTGCAAGTGCTTGTCTTCGGCGATAGGCCGATACAGCTCCACCACGTCGGCGGTGACTTCAGCGACGTTGACCGACGCAAAGCTCGCTGTTCCCGATTCCGCCAACGTAATGCGCAGCAGCGCGTCGAGCGTGGCCTCGATTCGATCCACTTCGTTGAGCGCGGCTTCCACGGTATCGGACATTTGTTCGAGGCTGCGCCCCTTCAATAAGCCCGTCTCGAGACGGGTTCGCAGCCGGTAAAGGGGCGCTCGAAGATCGTGGGCCGTACTATCAATCACGGTCCGGTTCGCCAACGTCAGATGCTCAATACGCTCGAGCAGACGATTGAACTTGCCGCTGATCGCGTTCAAACCTGTCCCCATGCCCGCGGGTAATCGCTGCGCGAGGTCACCGTCCAACAAGCTCTCGATGGCGCAATTGGTCCGTTCGATATCTCGGCTGGCGATTCGCGCTGCGAAAAATAACTGTACAGCGGCGATCCCGAGACCCGTGAGGAAGACAATCAGCGTCATCAACACCGAATGACGGACGAGCGCTAGTCGTTTTTCGATGCGATCGCCAACAATCAGACAATCGCCGTTCGCGAAACATTGCCTCAACGCAAGCCGAGGATCGATATCGGCGCCATGCACTGCCGGCACATACTCTAAAAATCCAGACCGTGACGATGGATGCAGAAGGGGCACAGGCTGCGCACCCACGATCACAGCGCCATCGGCAAGCCGCAAGGTATATTCAATGCCTCGGTCCAGATCAGGACTACTGCGAGCGACCAGATAGGCCGCATAGGCCGACGGAGAGAGCACGTCATGCAAGGGCGCCACGACAGCGATGTCTCGATCGAGGGCGGACGATCCCCTGCCTGCGACCGGGGGCGCTATGAAAAAAACGGTGGCGACAAGCGTCGCGACGAGACCGACGGCAAGGAGAGTACGCAACAGACGCCACGCCAACGTCCGGCGCATGCGCTAATTGGGCTTCAGTACGTAGCCAACGCCACGCACGGTGGTCAATACCGGCGCGCCTTCCCCGTCCCCAATCGCATGACGCAGACGACTGATATGCACGTCAATCACGTTGGTTTGCGGGTCAAAGTTGTACCCCCACACCTGTTCCAACAGCATCCGGCGGGTCACGGGCTGCGGCGCTGAGCGCATCAAGCACTCTAATAATCGAAATTCACGCGGCGTCAGATCAATGCGCTGCTCGCCTATCGATGCCTCTCGGGTGATCAAGTCGAGCGACAGCGCACCTGCGGTCAATTTGGCTTGTACCGCGCCGGCTGTAGTGCGGCGGGATACGGCCTCGATACGCGCGAGCAACTCGCCAGAATGGATCGGCTTAACGAGATAATCGTCAGCCCCTGCGTTCAGGCCATCGATCCGATCATCGGGCTGGCCCAGCGCCGAGGTCACAAGCACCGGCACGCCAAATCCACGATCGCGAAGGAGGCGTATGAAGTTGAGACCGTCCATGCCCGGCAGCATCCGATCGACGATCAATACCTCCGGCGCGACGGCGTCGATGCAGTCGAGCGCTGCTTCCGCGGAGGGCACGCTTTGCACGCCATGCCCCGAGACGAGCAGACGCTCCGACAGACCGTCGGCCACCTCCTGATCATCTTCGACAAGCAAAATGCGCACGAGGATCCTCAGCGACCCTTGGCATGCCGCATCAAACGGCGCCGCTTCGAGATCTGTCGAGCCGTGAGTTCGTTCTTACGTCCGGCGAACGGATTGGTATCCGATCGGAACTCAACGCGCACGGGGGTCCCGTGCAACTTAAATGCTTCGCGGTAGGTATTCACAAGATACCGGCGATACGCCTCGGGAACGTGAACCACCTGGTTGCCGTGAATCACGATCACCGGTGGGTTCTTACCGCCTTGATGGGCGTAGCGTAGTTTGATGCGTCGGCCACGCACCAACGGTGGCTGATGAGCCTGCAAGGCCGCCTCCAGCACCCGCGTCAGTTCGGGCGTCGGCAGGTCCTTGAGCGCCGCACGAGCCGCGCGCCGCGCTTGGGAGAGCAAATCGCCGACACCGGTGCCATGCAAGGCCGAGATAAAGTGCCGTTGGGCGAAATCAAGGAACGGTAATTTCAGTTCCAACTGATTGCGCATGTGATCGCGTTGGTCGGCAGGAATGTGGTCCCACTTATTCACCGCCAGCAGCAGCGCGCGACCGCGCTCCGCCACATGGCCGAGCAAGGTGGCATCCTGATCGGCAACCGTCTCGTGACCGTCCAAGACGCCAATCACGACGTGAGCCTCATCAATCGCCTGCAGCGCCTTGATCACCGAAAACTTTTCGATCGCGTCCTCAACACGGGAACGTCGTCTCACGCCTGCCGTATCGATCAGGATATAGCGATGACCATCCCGTTCGAACGGAACGTAGACGCTATCCCGCGTCGTGCCGGGCTCGTCGAAGGCAACGACACGTTCTTCACCGATCAGTCGATTGATCAGCGTGGACTTGCCGACGTTGGGTCGACCGACCACCGCAATACGTATCGTGTCATCGGGCCCTGATTCTTCCTCGGGCTCGACCGGCAACCCGGCGAGCATGTTGCTCACAAGGGCGTCGATGCCCTCGTTATGGGCTGCAGAGATCGGAATGGGCTGTCCAAAGCCGAACGAGTGAAACTCGATCCCAGCCAACTCGCGCTCGACACCCTCGGACTTATTGGCGACCAAGAAAACGTGTTTACCGAGCCGACGCAGGCGGTTCAGCACGCTCAGGTCTTCCGGTGTCGGTCCAGAGCGCGTATCCACGACGAAGAGCACACGATCGGCTTCTTCGACGGCGCGCACGGTTTGTCGAACCATCAACGCTTCGACGCCGGAAGGCGCGTCGACGAGGCCGCCCGTGTCGACCACGATGTAGCGCCCGCCCCGCTTTCCGAAGCCGTACTGCCGATCTCGGGTCAAACCCGGCAGATCGGCCACAATGGCATCACGCGTACCGGTCAAAACGTTAAAAAGCGTCGACTTACCGACGTTCGGACGCCCAACAATGGCAATGACCGGCAGCATGTCTCGGTTCCACGGTTAGGACCGCGGATGCCCCCGCAATGCAAAGAGCTGGCCGGCATCGTTCTGAACGTACACCATGCCATTGGCGGCCACCGGCGCGTTGGTCACACGTGCCTTTTTGGTGGTTTCAATGCGCCCGACGATGTCGCCACTGGCGCGATCGAGCCAATGAACATAGCCCTCAAAATCCGCCACCACGATGTCATCGCCATCGACCACCGGCCGCGTCAGGCCACGGCGAGCGAGGCCCTCTTGGCTCCAGCGCTCGGTGCCATCCCGACGGGAGAGCGCCGTCACTTTGCTGTCGGAGGTCGTGACAAATAACGTCTCACCGGCGAGCGCTAACCCGCGGTAGGACGATGCGTCGCGCGACCACCAGATCTGCCCCGTATCGAGGCCGATCTGCGCAACGCGGCCTTGAAACCCCACGACGTACAGGTCGTGGCCCTCGGCCACAACCGGGCCGTCGATATCAACGAGCCGCTCGAGTTCGGTTTTGCCGCGCGACGGACTGACCGCGGTATCCCACAGGATGTCGCCGTTCGAGAGCGCGTAAGCGGACACTTTGCCGTTGTCGAACGCACCGATCACCGAATCGCCCACCACCGTGGGTTCCGCCGTACCGCGCAGCGAGAGTGGCGGCACGGTTTGATCGTTCGCCCACTGTTCGTGGCCGTCCGCCAACGCAAGGCTGTGCAAACGACCGTCGACGGTTCGCACGAGGATGCCGGCAGTCGTCACCACCGGTGCGGCTAAGACTTCACCGCTCGTCCGAACTTGCCAGCGTTGCGCACCCGTCGTCGCATCGAGGGCGAGCAACTGACCGTCGAGTGATCCGACGACAACGAGATCGCTACCAACGCCGGGGCCGGCGGAGAGTTCAAGCTTCGTGGTTGCGTGCCAGAGCGATCGACCGGACGCCGCATCGAATGCCGCCACTTGACCTTGATCACCCGCGGCGTAAAGACGCCCGGCGTCTACCGCCGGAGCCAGTGCGAGCCGAAGATGCTTGTCTTTACCGCCGAGGTTGGCGGTCCAAACGCGCTCGACAGCCACGTGGGCATTGATGGCCACGAGCGCCTTCGGTGGTTCGACGTCCTTGTCCTTGTCACAGGCTACGAGCGCGCCACCCAAGAGAGCGATCGCGACGATCGACCGAACCAATCGGGGACGGCAGTTCACGGAGTGCCGCCCTGCGCCGACGCCTGCACGGTGCCGCCCGCGGCATTAATCTTAAGCTCGATGATCTGACGATCCACCCCTCGCTGCTCGGGGAGCGCGAGTACCGCATTCCATGCCGTGACCGCCGCAGCGCGATCGCCCTTCTGGAAGAGCACGTCGCCACGCAGATCGTCAAACGCCGGGCCCTTATTGTCGCCAAGCGTCTTCAAGGCATCATCGTACTTACCGAGCGAGGCCTGAACACGCGCGAGACGCATACGAGCGACGACCGCTAATTCAGGATCGCGGGTGGATGTGAGCACCGACTGCAACCGTGTCGCCGCCGCCTCTAAGCGTCCGCCTTCCACGTCAAAACGCACGTACGCGAGATCCGCGAGATCGCCATACGGCGTACGACCGAACTCGTCGTGCAGCGTTTTGTCGATTTTGTCCGCACCGGCAGTGTCGTTGCGCGACAGCGCCTGCAGCATCGACTGATACTGATCGGCCCCACCTTGCGCCTTACGCTCAGTGTACGCATTCCATTGTTTGACGCCGAACAGCAGCGCGAACCCAATGACCAAGCCACCGATAGCCCACGCGGCATTTTCCTTGACCCACGCCTTGAGCTGTTCGACCTGCTGACGTTCCGACAGATATTCTTCCACGCTCTCTCTCCCACCTGAGGTCCATCGGGTGAGCGCAATCGATGCGCACAACGCCAATGGAATCCATGATTTAACCCGTGACTAATGCATCCAGCTGCGCGGCAAGCGCACTGAAGGACACCGTTGTCTGCTCTCCCCCACGTAGCGGCTTCACGCTCGCTTCGCCGCGGACCACTTCGTCATCACCAATCACGACAGCCACCTGGGCGCCGCTCTTGTCGGCGCGCTTGAACTGCGCCTTAAAACTACCGCCGCCCAAATCGGTCTCGATTCGGAGTCTCGGCAGACTCGTACGCACTTCTTCCGCCAACTGCAAACCACGCGCCAACGCGTTTTGGCCCGCCATGACAAAGTACACATCCGGACGTTCGACCGGCGCACTCGCGCCGAGTTCCTGCATGAGTAGGACGACACGCTCCATCCCCATCGCCCAACCGATGGCCGGGGTCGGCTCACCGCCGAGCTGAGGAACCAAGCCGTCGTAGCGTCCGCCCGAGCAGACCGCGTTCTGCGATCCGAGGGCGTCCGTGACCCACTCGAACACCGTCCGACTGTAATAGTCGAGGCCGCGAACCAGCCGTGGATTGACTGTATACGCGATCCCACCGGCCTCCAGTAACGATTTTAGACGTTCAAAGTGCTGTCGCGACTCTTCGTCTAAGTGGTCCGTCAATAAGGGCGCCGCCGCAATCACGGCCGTCATATCGGGATTCTTACTGTCCAAAATACGCAGCGGATTACCGTCCAATCGGCGAAGGCTATCGGCGTCTAACTGAGCGGCGTGGGTACGAAAATAGTCGCGTAGCAGGTCCCGGTAGCGCGCCCTGGCTTCGGCCGTTCCGAGTGAGTTGATTTCCAACCGGACGCGCGTAATGCCCAACAAACGCCACATTCGCGCCGTCATCAAGATCAACTCGGCGTCGACTTCGGGCCCCGCATAACCGAACGCTTCAGCATCGATCTGGTAAAACTGCCGATACCGTCCTTTTTGTGGGCGTTCGCCGCGAAACATCGGTCCCACGGTGAATAACCGATGCTTCTGGTTGTGCAGCAGGCCGTTGGAAATGGCAGCGCGCACGATACTCGCCGTGGCTTCCGGACGCAGCGACAGACTCTGTCCGTCACGGTCCTCGAAACTGAACATTTCCTTTTCAACGATGTCGGTGTACTCACCGATGGCTCGCTTGAATAACTGCGTACGCTCGAGCAACGGAACTCGGATCTCGCGATACCCATAGGTCGAGAAGACGTGCCGGGCCACCTCTTCCAGGCGATTCCACCAATGCGCCTCGTCCGGGAGGACGTCGTTCATGCCGCGTAGCGGTTCAATATGCTCGCTCAACTCGTCGTGTCCTTGGCTGTGTTCAGAGTATGGTGCCGTCAGGCCTCAGCCCAAATCGAGCTTCGCCGCCGCTCTGGCGCGACTGCGGCACATCCACAATATGCGCACCGAGACTCAACTCAACGCCAGCAGCGTCGCTGAGATAAATTCGCCACGGGCCCACTCCGTGCGCGGTATACATTTCGCCCGCGCGAACGCGTTCGTAAAACAAGCGCGATCCGTCCGCGCCGCGGACCTCGACCCAGCTTTCCCGTATGCCACGAATCGTGACCGCGTCCGTTGCAACGGCGTGTGCACCCGCCCCGACGATTCGATTCCCCGCATTACCCGCCACGTCCGCGTTGGCATCCACCGGAATGGCAATCGGAATGGAGTCGGCACTCTGCGCTGCAACCGGCGCACGCTGCGCATCCGCAGGCAGTGCACTCTGCTTGACGCTCGGTACCGCTGCCGGATGCGCGCCGCGTACGGCGGCCGATCGGTAGCCCGAGTACCAGTATCCCGCCGCCAACACCGCGGCGACCACGACGAGCATGGCGATTGAACGAAGTGAAGGGCGACGGATACGCCGAGCCGTGCGAAAGTGAATCTTTGGCGCGGCAGGTGTCACCGGTACGTGGGTCGGCTCTGCCGGCCGTCCAGCGGCTCGAGCGTCGTAAGCGGCGACGATCGCTAAGGCGTCGAGGCCCAGCAGCGCCGCGTATTTGCGCAGGAATCCTTTCGCATACACAGGCGCGTCAAAGCTCTCGAATCGGTTGGACTCCATGGCCTCCACGACCGACACCGGCACAAGGAGATCCGAAGCGACTTTAGCCACCTCCCATCCCAGCGCTTCACGCGTCGCTCGCAGCGTCTGACCCGGTTGATCCTGAAACGCGTCAAACGATGTTTGGTCGGTCACGGCGCCACCACCGCGCGCAATTCACGCACTTGTGTTGAATCAGGGAATCGGTTCACCAATTCATCAAAATATCGGCGCGCTGCGCCGCTATCGCCCAAGGCGCGCTCAACGCGAACGGCTAAGGCGAGCGCGTCGGGAGTGCGCGGTGCCACTTGGAAGTAGCGCTCCAACAGGCCTCGCGCCGGCAACCCGTTGCCCTTCTGGAACGTCAGATCCGCCAGTTGCAACAAGGCGTCGGGAAAATCCGATCGTAGCTCCAAGGCCCGACGGAAATACGATTCGGCCGCAACGTTATCGCCCGCTCCGCGCGCACAGACCCCGGCATTCGCGTACGCCACTTCTGGGGTGGCATAGGCCGGATTACGCGCCGCCTGTTCAAACAAGCGCTGCCCTTCTTTGGGTCGGCCATTTCGGCACTGAAACACCGCGTAGGCGTTCTGGAACTCCGGGTTTTTCGGCTCAAGGCGGACCGCCTGTGCGTACTGCTTGTCCGCTTTCTCCCGCTCTTGCAACCGATCGTAGACGAGCGCCGCAGCCGTATGCACGAAGGCATCCCGGTCATTCTCGCGCAAAGCCTTCTCGACCTTTTCGTGCGCAGCCACCACGTCACCTTGCTTGAGGTAGCCCACGGCCAGTTGCGCATTCAACCGCGCCGCTGTCGCCAATTGCGAGTTTTCCGTGTCCTCTGCGCGCGACACGCCACTCAGGCCAACGAAGAGCACGAACGCAAGCAAAAAGGCACGTTTCATGCCTCGACTCCGATCGTGACCATTTTGCTTCCCAATCGAACGGTCGTTCGATCGTGCACGCGGCCGGCCAATTGTCCGCATGCCGCATCGATATCGTCGCCGCGTGTCCGGCGAACCGTCGCGGTCACACCGCGTCCGTTGAGATAGTCTCTGAAATAACTGATCACGTCCGGCTGGGATCGACGGAATGCCGACCCCGGGAACGGATTAAACGGAATGAGATTGACCTTAGCGTCATGGCCCTGCAACAGCGACACCAGTTGCCGCGCATGCTCGGGCTGATCATTTACGCCATCCAACATGACGTACTCAAACGTAATTGAACGCCCATTCTGAGCATCCAAATAATGCCAGCAGGCCTCCAACAACTCCGCAATGGGATGGCGGCGATTGATGGGCACCAGTTCGTTTCGCAGCGCATCGTTCGGTGCGTGCAGCGACACGGCGAGCGCAACATTAATGTCCTCAGCCAATCGGTAGATTTGAGGCACCAAACCGGAGGTGGACAGTGTCACTCGCCGCCGAGACAGATCAAAGCAGCGATCATCCAGAAAAATTCGCATCGCCGGCAACACGTTCTTGTAGTTTGCCAACGGCTCACCCATGCCCATCATCACGATATTCGTGATCGCACGAGAGCCGTCCGGCGCGACGCCAAGACGCTCGTTGGCTAACCAAACCTGGCCGACGATCTCAGCGGTCGAGAGATTTCGATTAAACCCCTGCGCGCCGGTCGAGCAAAAGGCGCAGTCCAACGCACAGCCGACCTGCGACGAGATACACAACGTGCCACGCCCCATTTCGGGAATGAACACGGTCTCGATCGCCTGATCGCGTCCGTCCGAACGGCCAGCCCGCAACAGCCATTTCCGCGTGCCGTCCGCACTGACGTGCTCGGACACGATCTCCGGCATTCGGACCTCGGCGACGTCACCGAGGCGAGCGCGGAGGTTCTTGCCGAGATCGGTCATGCCGTCGAAGTCACTGACCCGGCGCTTGTACAACCAGGTCAGCAACTGACGGCCGCGGAACGGCTTCTCGCCAAGACCGACGGCGAACGACTCCATCTCTGCAGGGGCTAAACCCAGCAAATTGATGCGTTCTTGGATACCGTCGGTCATGGCGACTCGCTCGCTCACCCTTAACGGGTGCGCGGGCAGAGCTCCGTCTCAGCGAAGAAGTACGCGATTTCGCGGTTTGCGTTTTCCAGCGAGTCCGAACCGTGTGCCACATTCTCTTCGATGCTCGAAGCGAAGTCGGCGCGGATCGTTCCGGGTGCAGCCTTCTTCGGGTCCGTAGCGCCCATGATCTCGCGGTGCGCGGCTACCGCGTTCTCGCCTTCCAGCACGGAAACGACAACGGGGCCGGACGTCATGTACTTGCACAGGTCATTGAAGAACCCGCGCTCACGGTGGACGGCGTAGAAACCTTCGGCCTCGGTCAGCGTCAGGTGACGCATACGAGCAGCGACGATACGCAGACCCGCTTTTTCGAAACGGGCATAGACCTGGCCAATGAGATTCTTCTCAACGCCATCGGGCTTGATAATCGACAGGGTGCGCTCGAGCGCCATGACTCAACTCCATGAACACAGGGAAAGACCCGCCATTGTACGGGCCGACGACCCCACCCCGCAACGCAAAAGGCGCGGAAGTGGGCGAGAGATAAGGGAATTTTTCGGATCAGCGAGGCCGGAGCGATTTCAGAACGAAAAGCTCTCGCCGCAACCGCACTCGGACTTGGCCCGTGGATTCCGGAACTTGAACGCCTCGTTCAAACCGTGGCGGACAAAGTCGACTTCCGTGCCGTCAACGAACTCAAGGCTATCCGGCGCAACGACGACCTTGACCCCTTGGTCCTCGAACACGGTGTCATCGGGCTCGACCGTATCCGCATAATTCACCACGTATGCGTATCCCGAGCACCCTGTCCGCTTGACCGCCAATCGAAGACCCACGCCATGGCCACGCGCTTCAAGGAAGTTGCGAACCCGCTCAGCCGCGGCGGACGACAATGACACTGACATGTGCGGCACCTTCAAAAACTCTTCACACCTGACCATTCTAGGACAGACTTTGGGCGGTCTGTAGCGCCCTACGGTACGCCGTTTCGACGATCAAAATGCGACCAAGTTTCGTGACGGGCGCTTCCAGTTCCGCCAGCAGTGCGCGAGGTTGGAACGAAGCCGACGGAAGGGTTTTGCCCGTCCAGGTGAGGGCCGTCAGCGCCGCAGCCGCTACCGTGTAAGGGCAGCCGCGCACCTCGTAACGAACCTCGTCAATGCGCCCATCGCCAATCCGCAGATAGACGCGAACCCACGTTCCGCTGAGTGCATCGCGGGCCTCGCCCACGCACCAACCATCACCCTCGGGGCGACCCGCGCTCGGCGCCGCCTCGAACAACGCCCAGACGCGGGCGGGGTAGTCTCCGGATGGGGTCATCGCGGCGCGATTCCTCTGAGACGACTGAGCGCGTTTTTAACGATGTTAGCCGCCTGATCAATGTCTTTTTCGGAAGTTATCGACCCGACACTGAACCGAACGGAGGCCTCAGCGCGCGCGTCGTCGAGCCCCAACGCGCGCAGGACGTAGCTGGGTTCAGCCTTCTCCGCGGCACAAGCCGACCCTCCTGAGACCGCGAGGTCACGCAAACTCGCGTGCAAAGCCTCACCGTCGACCCCCGAAAAGGCCAGATTGAGGATATGCGGAGCGCGCTGGTCGGCACGCCCGTTGCGCTCTACGCCGGGCAACGCCAACAACTGATCCGCCAACCGCTCCGTCAGGGCGCGCAAGCGAGCGGTGTGGTCGGCAAACTCCTCGCGGGCGATGCGACAGGCTTCGCCCCATCCGAGTATCTGGTGGACGGGTAAGGTACCGGGACGCAGACCGCGTTCTTGGCCTCCACCGTAGACGATGGGACGGATCCACCGGGCCGCTTGCGCCCCGATCCACAGCGCCCCGATACCCTGGGGGCCGCCCATTTTGTGACCCGACAAACTCGCCAGGTCAACGCCCAACTTACTGATTTCGAATGATATTTTTCCCAAGGCCTGCGCCGCATCGGTGTGCATCAAAATGCCTCGGGAACGCGCGAGCTCGGCGACCTCCCCCACCGGCTGGATCACGCCCGTTTCGTTATTGACGCTCTGCAGGGAAATCAGCGTCGTCTCTGGCCGCAGCGACGCAGTCAGCGCCTCGAGCGACACACGACCGTCGATCGCGGAATTCACATACGTAACCGCGCAACCTTCGGCTTCCAATTGCTTGGCTGCGTCCAAGACGGCGCGGTGCTCGATACGCGAGGTCACCAAATGACGCGCCGGCGCGCGCTGCGCCCGCATCACACCCGCCAACGCCAGGTTATCCGCCTCGGTGGCGCCTGACGTAAACACAATTTCCTCCGGGACCGCGCCGATCAGTGCCGCCACTTCGGCGCGCGCGCCTTCGAGGCGCGCGCGTGCCGCACGTCCGGCCGCATGGGTCGCCGACGGATTGGCGTCGCCCCGCGCTAAGCTTTCAGCCATGACGTGGGCAACCCTCGGATCAACCGGGGTCGTCGCGGCATGGTCCAGATAGATCGTCACTCGGCGTCCCCGCGGCGATCCGCCTTGGCAAGCGTGGCGGCGAACAGCCCCCGCAGCATGTTGACCTCATGGCGATCGAGTTCCGCGCGCCCGAAAATGCGCGCAAAACGTCGCTCCAAGTGCCCTCCACCCGCACGATCGGTGAATTCCACGGCGGCCAACACTTGCGCGAGGTGTGCGTTTAACCGACTCAGTTCATCGGCCGGCGCCAGCGGAACCACTCGTCGCGCCGTCGGTGCTGGGAGGTCCATCGCGCAACGCAACTCGTAGGCCAGGATCTGTACCGCCTGCGACAGATTGAGGGACTCGTAAGCCGGGTTCGCCGGTATATGAATCAACGCGTTACAGCGCTCAAACTCCTCGTTGGTCAGCCCCGTTCGTTCAGTACCGAACACCACGGCCACCGGCGCGTCCTGCGCCGCCGCCAGCAACCGGGGCGCTGCCTCCCGAGGGGTCAATACCGGCCAATACAACGCGGTGCGTAGCCGCGCGGAGGTGCCTAACACCCAGCCACAATCCGCGACCGCCTCCGCAAGCGTACCGACAACCCGCGCCCGGCCGAGCACATCATCGGCACCGGAGGCCAACGCCGTGGCCTCCGGGTGGGGGAAATGGGTCGGCGCGACCAACCATAGGTCATCGAGGCCCATCGTTTTCATGGCGCGGGCGGTGGAACCGATGTTGCCGGGGTGGCTGGGGGCGACCAAAATAAATCGTATAGGCACGGGCGGAAGGTTCTCCTTGGGTCTCTGATATTCTACGCGCCGCTTCGAACCGTGCACCCTGTACGGCAGCCTGGTGAATTACCCGTGTCTACTCATCCTCTCGTCAATATCGGTATTCGGGCCGCCCGCCGGGCCAGCACCGTCATCCTGCGCGGCATGAATCATCTCGACTCGATCGAGGTGTCCGCCAAGGGCCGCAACGACTTCGTCAGCGACATCGACCGGAATGCCGAAGCGGAGATCATCGAAACGATCCGTCGCGCCTATCCGGATCATGGAATTTTGGCCGAAGAAAGCGGACTCAAGGTCGGTCGTGACGAGGTTACCTGGATCATCGACCCGCTCGATGGCACCACGAATTATCTGCACGGCTTCCCACAGTTCTGCGTGTCCATCGGCATTCAGGTGCGTGGCCGGGTCGAGCACGCCATCGTCTACGACCCGATGCGCCAAGAACTGTTCACGGCATCCCGTGGATCGGGCGCAAAGCTCGAAGATCGCCGCATCCGAGTCAGCAAGAGCCGTGGCTTGGAAGGCTCGCTGATTGGCACGGGCTTGCCGTTTCACTCCAATACCCGTTGGCTCGACGCGTACTTGGCCATGCTCAAAGCGGTCATTCAGCACACCGCCGGCGTCCGTCGGCCGGGCTCTGCGGCACTCGATCTCGCCTACGTGGCGGCCGGACGCACCGACGCGTTCTGGGAACTCGGCCTGAGCCCTTGGGATACGGCGGCGGGTGCGCTGTTAGTGACGGAGGCCGGTGGACGCGTGGGCACACTGACCGGTGCGGAGTATCAATTGGGCGGCGAAATTATCGCCGGATCGCCCAAGACTTACGAGGCGCTCATTGAGTTGTTAGGGCCGCACGTACCCGACGAATTTAAGGACCGTTAACCTCAATCGTCTGATCGCAAAAGCGGTCGCCGTCGTCTCGACGGCGACCGCTTTTTTTTACTGCGCTGCTCGACGCGAGGCCGCCAAATGGCTGTGGCGATACCCGTACGAGAAATAAACAATCAAGCCGATCGCCGTCCAGCCGAAGAACAGCGCCTTGGTATAGCCGGACAACTGCGTAAAGAGGAAGGCGCAGCCGATGATCGCTAACGGCGCCATCACCCACACCGCCGGCGCCCGGAAATGCCGTTCACGCTCAGGCTCAGAGACGCGCAGGATCAGAACGCCCGCAGAGACGACGAGAAAGGCAAACAAGGTGCCGGAATTCGAGATGTCCGCGAGCTTGCCGACCGGGAAAAGCGCGGCAAAGAACGACGCGAACAAACCCGTCGCGATGGTTACGACGTGGGGCGTCTTGTACTTCGGATGAATGCGAGTAAAGACCTGCGGCAGCAGGCCATCGCGCGCCATCGAGAAGAAAATACGGGTCTGGCCGAAGATCATCATCAAGATGACCGACGGCAACGCCAAACCGGCCGCCAAGCCAATCAGGTTGCCGATGTGAGCGTGCCCCATCGTCCGCAGCACGAACGCGAGCGGCTCTTTGCTGCAAACCAATAAGGAAGCATCGCGACACGCAGCCGCCAGCGCCGGGCTGCCCGGCTCGAGACCCACACCGTCCGGACCCATCAGCGGTTGGGCGCCCACCGACCCAATGGCGCCGGCAGCGACCAAAATGTAGAACACGGTGCAGATCGCGAGCGACCCAATCAAGCCAATCGGGATATTGCGGTTCGGATTCTTGGTCTCCTCGGCCGCCGTGGAGACCGCGTCAAAGCCGACATAGGCAAAGAAAATAGAGGCCGCTGCCGGCGCGACACCCGACCCCACCCAGCCGTTCGGCGCAAACGGGTGGAAGTTCTCTGCATTCATGACCGGCAGGGCCAAGGCGATGAACACGATCAGCGCGGTGATCTTGATTGCGACGAGCACGGCGTTCACCGAAGCGCTCTCGCGAGTGCCGATGACGAGCAGGCCCGTCACGACGAGGGAAATCAGCAGTGCCGGAATATTGATGATGCCGCCATCAAATGGCCCCGCGGACCACGCGGCCGGGATGTCGATATTGGGTAGGAACGGTAAAAGGGAATGGAGATTATGAAGAATACCGGCCATATAGCCGGACCACCCCACCGACACTGTACTCGCGGCAATCGCGTATTCCAGAATGAGTGCCCAACCGACCACCCACGCGACGTGCTCACCCAACACACCGTACGAGTAGGTGTAGGCGGAGCCCGATACCGGGATCATGGAGGCCATTTCGGCGTAGCAGAGGGCCGTCACCGCGCAGACAAAACCTGCGATCAGGAAGGACACCATCATGCCCGGGCCGGCCTTCTGGGCCGCCTCGGCTGTCAAAACGAAAATACCGGTGCCGATGATCGCGCCGATACCCAGCATGGTGAGCTGGAATGCGCCAAGCGATCGATGCAGTGCTTTTTTCTCAGCCGTCGCGAGAATCTCGTCGAGCGGCTTAATCCGAAAATGCTTCATGTAACCCCCGGGTGGACCGTTCGATTGTACTCACGAACGGCCCACTCGGGGCAACTGACGCAGATGCCTCTTAAATCTCGACCTGGCCGCCGAGCTCGATGATCCGTTCGGGCGGTAACGAGTAGTGCGTACCGGCAAATTCCGCATTGCGCGCCATAAAGGCGAACAGGCGTTTGCGCCAGCGGGCCATCCCGCGCGGGCTCGACAACACAATATCGTCGCGCCCAAGGAAATAGGTCGCGTCGTCCGTACGGAAACCGAGGCCTAGGCGTTCCGCCTCACGCAGCAATCGCGGCACGTCGGGGCGGTCCACAAAGCCGATGTGAATTTCCACGCTCCAGAGCTGCCGGGCCAAGCGGGTGACCTTGAGGCGACCGCCGCGGGCTACGCGTGGAATGCGCTCGGTCACGATCGACAGCAATACCGTGTGTTCGTGCAAAACGCCGTTCGAGCGCACGTTACGCGTCAACGTGGACGGCACAGCGCCGGCGCGACTGGTCATAAAGACTGCGGTCCCGGGGACGACCGTGACCGGAACGCGCTCCAGATCATCCAGGAACGCTTTGACCGAACGCTCATGACGACTGGTCTGCTCGGCCACCGCTTTGCGGCCGCGCATCCAACTGCGCATCGTCATAAAGACGATCAGGCCGCAGAGCAACGGAAACCAGCCGCCCTGAGGGATCTTCTCCACGTTGGTCATCATGAACGCAAGATCCAGCAACCCCAGTGGCAGCGCGAACGCGAGAACGATCCCCGCCTTTCGATCCTTATGGCGACGATGAGCGAGCAGTACGTCGATCAAAATGGAGGTGATCAACATCGTGCAAACCACCGCGATCCCGTAGGCACCGGCGAGGGCGTCCGAGGAGCGGAACGCCAGCACCAACCCGATCGTCGCGATACCCAACAAGGTGTTCACCGCGGGCACGTAAATTTGCCCAATGGCCTCATCCGAGGTCTGCATCACCTTCATGCGTGGCAGGAACCCCAATTGCAGCGCCTGCTGCGTCATCGAAAAGACGCCCGAAATCACCGCCTGCGAGGCGATGATCGTCGCGGCCGTCGCCAGGACCACCAACGGGATCAATAACGCGTGCGGCGCGAGGTAATAAAACGGATCGGTGGCCGCTTTCGGATCAGCCAATATTAAGGCCCCCTGACCGAAGTAGTTCAGCACGAGAGCCGGCCAGACAAGGACAAACCACGCCAATCGGATGGGCTGTTTCCCGAAGTGCCCCAGATCCGCGTACAGCGCTTCACCACCCGTGACGGCCAAGAAGACCGCGGAAGCCACGGCACCGCCGACGGCCGGATGGCTGACCAGGAACGCTACGGCGTAATACGGATTAATGGCCATCAACACGTGTGGGTTACGCACGATCTGCACCGCGCCGAGGTAACCGATCACCCCGAACCAGACCAGCATCACCGGACCGAAAAGGCGCCCGATACTGCCGGTGCCGTGGCGCTGGCCAGCGAACAGCACGATCAATACGATCACCGACAGATAGATGACCCAGTTGCCGAAATCCGGGTAAACGAGCTCAAGTCCCTCCACTGCGGAGAGCACCGACACGGCCGGAGTAATCGTCCCGTCACCGTAGAAAAATGCGCAGCCGGCGAGCCCAAGCGCGGCGAGGAGCCACGGTCGTTTCGGTCGACCCTCGTACACCACCAAGGCGGTTAAGGCGAGTACACCGCCTTCGCCGCGGTTGTCCGCGTTCATCACAATGCCGACGTATTTGACCGTCACGATCAACGTGATAGCCCAAAAGACCAGCGATAGAAGCCCCAGCACGACGGCCACGGGGATACCCGCGCTCACGTTGCCACCCAACGCCTGCACACAGGTCTTAAACGCGTACAGCGGGCTGGTGCCAATGTCCCCGTAGACAATCCCGAGCGCACCGAGCGCTAAGAGATGCAACGGCCCCGAATGTTGCGCCTGGGCGGCATACCGCTCTAGCGAGGCCTCATTCGAGCCAAAATCGGAGATTTCCATGATCTAAACCTTCGGTGGAACCAAGCGCCTGCGCGCTCGCAGATTGATGGCTTCGACAACGACCGCAAAGGCCATGGCGAAATACAGGTAACCCTTCGGAATGTGGTGATCAAACGCATCCGCGATCAATGCCACGCCGATCAAAATCAAGAACGCGAGCGCCAATACCTTTATCGTTGGGTGGCGCTCAATGAGCCGACCGATTTGCGCGGCCACGAGCATCATAAACACCATCGCGACGACAATAGCTGCCACCATGACCTCGAGTCGTTGGGCAAATCCGACGGCGGTGAACACCGAATCCAATGAGAAGACGATATCCACCAAGGCGATTTGCACCATAACGCCCAGGATTCCGAAGGAAGGCCGGCCCGACGCGGGTCCTTCGCGATCCGAACGCACATCTCCTTCGACCGCGGCGTGGATCTCCAATACGCTCTTGACGAGCAGGAACAATCCGCCGCCAATCAACGCGACATCACGACCCGTAATGGCTCGACCAGCGACGTCAAACCAAGGTGACGTCAGACTCGCAAGCCAGGTGATCGAAAAGAGCAAGCCGATTCGCGTCCCCATCGCCAATGTCAGCCCACCGATGCGCGCGACGCGTTGCTGAGCACCCGGCAAGCGGGACACCAAAAGGGTCAGGACAACGAGATTATCCACCCCGAGGACGATTTCGAGCACCGCCAACGTGACAAAGGCAAGCCACGTTGACGGGTCTGTAAGGAGGCCGACCATGGTGTCGAGCCGCTTGGGTTACCTTACGGCAGATCGTCGATCGGAGCCTTACGCTCCGATGGCATCAGGTCACGGTGTGACGATCCAAGATCCAATGCCACGCCACTGGCGACGAACATCGACGAATAGGTCACCGCGATGATGCCCACGATCAATGCTAAGCCGAAGCCGCGTAACGACTCTCCGCCGAACAGATACAAAGCCACCACCACGATCAGTGTTGCAACCTTGGTAATGACGGTACGCGACAGCGTTTCATTGATGGCTCGATCGAACACCTGCTCCGGCGTTTCTTGACGCATCACGGGGAACAATTCACGGACGCGGTCAAAAACAACGACGGTCTCGTTGATCGAATAACCGATCACGGCGAGCACTGCCGCCAGCACGGTCAGATCGAAGGTCATACCGGTGAGCGCGAAGACGCCGACGACGACGAAGGGGTCGTGCAGGGTGGCGAGCACCGCCCCGACACCAAACTTCCAACGAAAGCGCATGGCGATGTAGAGCAGGATCAGCAAGACCGTGATGGCCATGGCCTGCATACCCTTGACCACGAGTTCGCGGCCTACCTGCGGACCGACGACTTCGGTGCGACGAATTTGGACACCCGGGTCCACGGTCTGCAGCGCGGTCTCGACCTTCGCCGTGACGGCATTGGGCGACTCGCGCTCACCCAGTGGGGGTAATCGCACGAGCACGTCTTTCGACGAACCGAAGTTTTGAACCGTGACTTCCGAGTAGCCCGCCGACTTGAGCGCCGACCGGGTACCGTCCAGATCGGCCGTGCCGGTGTAGGCTGCCTCAATGACGACACCGCCCGTGAAATCAACGGCGAGGTTCAAGCCGTGGATGGCTTCTGCCGCGATTGAACCCACGATGATGAGTGCGGAGAGCACGTAGCAGATCTTGCGCACCGCCATGAAGCGGTAACGCGGAACCGAGTGGAAAAATTCCATTGTCTATCGACTCCCCGAAATCAGACCGGCAACCGTTTAATGGTCGTCTTGTCGCCCCAGAAGAGGCCAATCACGGTCCGGCTACCCATCAACGCCGTAAACAGCGTCGTCAGGATGCCAACCGACAGTACGACAGCGAACCCCTTGATGGGACCGGTACCAAAGGACCAGAGCACGACACCCGCGATGAGGGTCGTGACGTTGGCGTCACCGATCGCTGAGAACGCTTTCTCGAAGCCTGCCTTGATGGCCGCATGCGGCGTCACGCCGAGGCGGAGTTCTTCCCGGATACGCTCATAGATCAGGATGTTGGCGTCGACCGCCATACCGACCGTCAGCATGATACCGGCAATGCCCGGCAGCGTGAGGGCTGCGCCAACCAGCGACAAGAACGCGGCCAGCAACACCACGTTGCACAACAGCACGAAGTTCGCCACGAAGCCGAACAAGCTGTAGTACACCGCCATAAAAATGAACAAGGCAATCGAGCCAATCTCGAGCGCGCGGATACCCTTATCGATGTTGTCTTGACCCAAGCTCGGACCGATCAACCGCTGCTCGACGATGTAGACGGGAGCCGCCAAAGCACCCGCACGCAGCAGCTTCGCCAGTTCCTGTCCCTCTCGCGCCGTGAGGCCGGTGATCTGGAATTGGGACGAAAATACGCCGTGAATGGTGGCGACCGAAATCACTTGTTCTTTGGTCACGTCTACGGCCACTTTCTGGCCGTCCTGGTCGCGGAGCTGACGCTCCTTCTCGATAAAGACAATGCCCATCGGCTTACCCAGATTTTCCTGGGTCGTGCGCAGCATTTCATCGCCGCCGCGCGCATCCAAACGGACACTGACGGCCGGTTCGCCGTTCTGGTACGACGATGTGGCATCGGTCAATTGCTCGCCGGTCACCACGACATCCCGCTTCAACAGGACGGGGCGACCGTTGCGGTCTTTGTAGAGCTTCGTGCCGAGCGGCGCATGGCCAGTCGCCTGAGCTTCCATCGCGTTGCCCGCATCGCTGACGAGGCGGACTTCTAACGTAGCGGTCTTGCCCAGCAGGCGAATGACCTCGCTGGCGTCCTGAACACCCGGCAACTGCACAGCGATACGGTTTGCACCTTGACGCTGGACGCTGGCTTCGGACACGCCGAGTGCATTCACCCGGTTGCCCAACGCGGTGATGTTCTGCTGGATCGCAAAGTCTTGCCGTTGCTTGACTTGCGCCGGCGACAGAGTCGCATGGATCGTCAGGCCGTCCGGCGAGCCGATCAACGTGACATTGGAATCGACCGCTTCGAGCACCTTTTGCGCAGCCGCCGCTGTCGCACCGTCCTTAAAGGTCACGTCGACGCCGCCCGCACCGCCATCGATCGATTCGTAGGCGAGTTTCTTCTCGCGCAGCGCAAGGCGGTAGTCACGGTCCAATCGCTGCAGCGTCTGCTTGACTGCGCCTTCGACATCCACCTCGTACACAAGGTAAATACCGCCACGCAAGTCGAGACCGAGGCTCATCGGCTTCAGTCCCAACGTGCGCGTCCATTGCGGAGCACGCGACGTCAATGTGGTTGCAATCGCGTACGAATCCGGCGCCGCGGCGTCGATCGCGTCACGCGCCCGAAGCTGCGTCGGTACGTCCTTGAATCGCAAAATGATGCGGCCCGCTTGCACGAATGCAACGTCCGGATCGAGATGTTCGCGAGCCAGTGTCGCCGTCACCTGATTGAGTGCCGTCGTGCCAGTGAACAGTTCGCCGTCCTTACGAGACAACTGTAATGCAGGCGCTTGGCCAAACAGGTTCGGGAGCGCCACGAGCAGCGCGAGTACCATCACGCCTGCGAAAAGCAGGCTCTTCCAAAGCGGATACCGGTTCATTCGGGAACGTAGCTCCGAGTCACGCGCCTTTTAGGCGCTCTTGTAAGTGCCTTTCGGAAGCAGCTGAACCACTTGGTAGCGCTGCAACTGAATGGTCGTGTCACGAGCAACTTCAATCGAAATGAAGTTGTCGCCGACGGCGGTAATGCGGCCCAAAATTCCGCCGGCGGTCACGACCTCGTCGCCGACTGCCAACTTGGCCACCATGTCGCGCTGTTCTTTCGCTTTCTTTTGCTGCGGGCGGATCAGCATGAAATAGAACGCGCCGAACAAGGCCACCATGACCAACATTTGGTACATATTGTTAGGACCGGCACCGGCACCCGCGGCCTGCGCATTCGCCGTCGAAATCAGAAAATCCATCTAAATTCCCCAGTCGGCCCGAACCTTCGGGCATAGCGTGTAATTATGCCACACCGGCTTCGACGTCCGTTCGCGCTCTGTAAAAGTCCTTGCGCCACTCGGCAAATCGACCGGCATCAATCGACGCCCGAATTTCCCTCATAAGTCTCTGATAATAAAAAAGATTATGAATGGTATTCAGGCGACTTCCCAGAATCTCTCCCGTTTTGTCCAAGTGGCGTAGGTACGCACGGGAATAGTGACGGCAGGCGTAACAGCCACAATCCGCTTCGATCGGCGCGGTGTCCGAGACGTGCCTCGCATTCCGGATATTCAGCGTGCCGTGCGACGTGAACAGATGTCCGTTCCGGGCATGCCGGGTCGGCATCACGCAATCGAACATGTCGATCCCCCGGGCCACCGCTTCGACAATGTCCTCCGGACGGCCGACGCCCATCAGGTACCGGGGCTTATCGGAGCGCATCAACGGCACGGTTTCGTCCAACACCCGCAATCGCTCCTCCTCCGGCTCGCCGACGGCGAGTCCGCCGACGGCGTGGCCCGGCAAATCCAGGCCCGCCAGGCCGTCCCAAGAGGCCTCGCGCAAATTGCGGTGCATGCCACCCTGCACGATGCCAAACAGAACCCCCGGCGCCTCCCCGTTCGCGCCGTAATACGCGTCTCGACTGCGTTTCGCCCAACGCAAACTCAGCTCCATCGAGGCCCGGGCCTCCGCCTCGGTCGCCGGATACGGCGTGCACTCATCAAACTGCATGGCGATATCCGAGCGAAGGACGCGCTGAATGCGCATCGACTCTTCGGGCGACAGAAACACTTCGGAGCCGTCGACCGGGGAGCGGAATCTCACGCCCTCTTCGGTGAGTTTCCGCAACTTAGCGAGGCTAAAGACCTGGAAGCCGCCGGAATCCGTCAAGATCGGTCGCTCCCAATGCATGAAGCGGTGCAACCCCTCATGGGCTTCGATCACCTCGAGCCCCGGCCGCAGCCAGAGATGAAAGGTATTCCCCAATACGACTTCAGCCCCGAGGTCGACGAGCTCCTCCGGGGACATCGCCTTGACCGTGCCGTAGGTCCCCACAGGCATGAAGGCCGGTGTCTGCGCCGTACCCCGCGAGAATTCCAACGTACCTCGACGTGCCGTTCCGTCGGTTTTGTGCAATGTAAAATTCAAAACATGTTCCTCGAATTCGGGGCCGGGGTCACCCACATGGCGTCCCCGTAGGAATAGAAGCGATAGCGCGCTCGCACTGCGTGGCGATAGGCGTCCAACACAGCCTCGCGCCCCGCAAAGGCGCTGACCAGCATGATGAGCGTCGACTCCGGCAGATGGAAGTTCGTGACGAGCGCGTCCACCACACGGAATCGATAACCCGGCCGTATAAAGATGCGCGTCTCGCCTTCAAACGGCGCTAATTCACCACCGGCAGCGGCTGTTTCCAGCGACCGCACGACCGTCGTACCGATCGCGATGACCCGGCCGCCCCGGCTACGCGCCGCGCGGACAGCCGCAACCGTCGACTCCGGAACACTCAGCCACTCGGCATGCATCCGATGAGCATCTAGGTCATCGTGGCGAACGGGCTGAAAGGTGCCTGCGCCCACATGGAGAGTCACATTGGCCACCTGCACGCCGAGCGCCGCACACCGGGCGAACATAGCCTCGTCAAAGTGCAAACCGGCCGTGGGTGCCGCCACCGCACCGGCGTCTCGCGCATACACCGTTTGATAGCGATTTCGATCCTCCGAACCGGCCGCTCGGGCGATGTAGGGCGGTAACGGCATCTCGCCGTGGGCATCGAGATACGCGGCAATGGGCCGATCGAATTCAAGAACCGGAAGATCATCCTCACGCCCGACGACACGGGCGGACGCGCCCCCCGGCAAGGCGATGGTGTGGCCTTCTCGAGCCCCCTTACTGGCGCGCACATGGGCCGTCGCACGCCAGGGAGACTGAAGGCGTTCGATCAACACCTCTACCGCGCCTCCGGTCGACTTGCGACCGTGCAGACGGGCGGGCAACACCCTCGTATCGTTCCGAACCAACAAGTCACCCGGCCTTAAAAAGTCCGGTAAATCAATGAATTGCTTGTCCGAAAGCGCCCCCGTACTCCCGTCCAGAGCGAGCAATCGACTGGCTCCACGCTGCACCGGTGGGGCCTGAGCAATCAGATCCTCGGGTAACTCGAAAGTAAAATCCGAGCGCCGCAAGGGCGGCACCGTCGAAGCGTCACTCATAGCGTGCGTCGTGCGGCGGGTGTCTCGCCTAAATTCCAGTCCTTAAGCCCCATATTGGCCTCCCCCGATTCAATGCCGCGGAGCATCCATGCATCTGCCTTGATGATCAAGCCTGACAACGGCAAAGTTCGTGCTAATATGCGCCCCGCGCCGGTGTGGCGGAATTGGTAGACGCATCTGACTCAAAATCAGACGCCAAAAGCGTGGGGGTTCGAGTCCCTCCACCGGCACCACAGACGAGCAGTCCAATGAAGTATTGCGGTGACTGTGGCAGTAGTGTGAGCCTTCGGGTACCCGAAGGCGATCACCTTCCGCGCCACGTGTGCGGGCAATGCGGCATCATCCATTACGAGAATCCCAAGATTATTGTGGGATGTGTGCCTGAATTTGATGGGCGCATTCTGCTCTGCCGTCGTGCCATTGAGC
The DNA here is from genome assembly GCA_036742455.1 of Steroidobacteraceae bacterium. GTDB lineage: Bacteria > Pseudomonadota > Gammaproteobacteria > Steroidobacterales > Steroidobacteraceae > CAIKZZ01. Next base: position 38,595 of record DAINQU010000005.1, read on the forward strand.
CCCGACACGGCTTTTGGACCATTCCCGCCGGCTTCATGGAAAACGGTGAGACCTTGGCAGCCGGAGCGGCTCGAGAGTGCTGGGAAGAAGCCGGCGCTGCCGTTGAGATCGGTAGCTTATTGGCCGTGGTCAACGTCGTACACGCCCACCAAGTACACGTGATGTTCCGAGCCCGCATGGCCACCCCGGCGTTTGCTGCCGGTGCTGAAAGCTTGGAGGTCGTACTCAGCCGGCCGGAAGATATCCCCTGGGCCGATATTGCCTTTCCGAGCGTGGAATTTGCCCTGCGTCGCTATATTGCCGACCGGGACTCGCGTCTCGAGTCGCACCATTTCGCCGATTTCGATCGCTCCCATTGGAGCGAGGCGACGGCGACCTGAGCTAGAATGGCGGCTTGGGCCCTAACGGCCCCATCCTCATTCAGCACAGGCGAAATCGCAAATGACGTTCGTCGTCACAGAAAACTGCATCAAGTGTAAGTACCAAGACTGCGTGGAAGTCTGCCCGGTGGACTGCTTCCACGTGGGACCGAATTTCCTCGTCATCGATCCCGATGAGTGCATCGACTGCACGCTCTGTGAGCCAGAATGCCCGGCCGAGGCCATTTACTCGGAAGAGGACTTGCCGGCGGGCCAGGAAGAGTTCCTGAAGATCAATGCTGAACTGGCGAAGCTGTGGCCCGTCATCACCGAAAAGAAAGCGGCTCCTGCCGATGCAGACGACTGGAAGGGCCAGCCGAACAAACGCACGCTGCTCGAGCGTTAACGCTCGTCCCTACTCCGCGTGGGCATCCCCCGCGCGGAGTTGCTCCAAGAGTTGGGCGGGCGGACGGTAGCCCGTGATGTACTCCCCCTTCTCCGTGAAAATTCCGGGCGTACCGAGCATACCGAGGGTCTTGCCGAGATCGTAGGTGCGTGCCACGGGCGTTCTGCAGCCCGCCTTGGTCGCGCCCGGATCGGTCCCTTGAATTGCCGCCGTGAGCGATTCTTGGCGGTTCGATGAACACCAAACCGTTTCTGCCTTACGCCAAGCGTCAGAGCCAGGCCCCGGACGCGGGTAAAACGCGTAGCGCACTTTGACGCCCAGCCGGTTGTACTCGGCAATTTCGCTGTGGAACATCCGGCAGAACTTGCACTCGACGTCGGTGAAAACGGTCACCGTGTATCGGGGCTTTGCTGGCGAAAAGACAACGGTCTCCTCATCCGGGAGGCCCCGCAACAGCTCTTGGCGCGCCTCATTGCGACGTCGGTCCGTCAGATTCCGGCCTCGATCGGTATCGAACAAGTCACCCTTGAAGGCGTATCGGCCGTCCGTCGAAACGTAAATCACCTCACCGCCGTTCGCGACCTCTAAAAGACCGGGAATGACGCTCTCTCGGACCGCCTTAACCGGCACATCCAAGCGTCGCGCGATATCCGCTCGTGCGTCCTCTTTGACAGGAACACTGCTGGACCCGGCCGATAGAAGAATCGCAACCGAGAGCACCGCGGGCACAAAAACCAGTCGCATCTTCATGGGGTCTCCGTCCTCTGTTCGCCGAGCAGCGCAATCGTCCGGTCACACGCGCCCAGGAGCACAGTTTAACAGAGCGTCCCGTCAGCCCCTCGGGTGATGTTGGGCATGCATTTCTTTGAGACGTTCCCGAGCCACGTGCGTGTAGATCTGAGTCGTCGACAAGTCGCTGTGCCCCAATAGCATCTGGACCACGCGTAAGTCGGCGCCTCGATTCAACAAATGCGTCGCAAACGCATGCCGAAGCGTGTGCGGGGACAATTCCTTTTCAATTCCTGCCTTGGCCGCATAGCGCTTGATGATGTGCCAGAACGCCTGCCGCGTCATGCGGTCTCCCCGGCGCGTCGGGAAGAGGTAGTCGGTCTGCCTTTCAAGCAAGATCTCGGACCGCGGCCCGTGGACGAATTCGGCCAGCCAACGCACCGATTCTTCGCCGAGGGGGATCAGGCGTTCTCGATTCCCCTTACCTAAAATTCGGATCACCCCCTGATTAGTGTTCACGTGCGCGAACCGTACACTGACCAATTCGGAGACACGTAAACCCGTCGCATAGAGCACTTCCAACATCGTGCGATCACGATGCCCGAGCGGATCGGAGACGTCTGGCGCTGCCAGCAGCGACTCCACCTCATCTTCGGTGAGGGACTTCGGAAGCGTTCGCCGAATCTTCGGCATCGCGATCTGCGCGGTAGGATCTTCAGCCGCAACGCCTTCGCGGACGAGGTAGCGGAAGAAACGACGGAAGCTCGACAATTGGCGCGCCGTCGACCGCGGCTGCGCGCCGGCATCGACTCGGGCAGCTAAGAAATCCAGTAGTTCCGCCCGAGACGTGCGCTCGACGAGAACGCGGCGGTCCTCCAGCCAGCGAGACAGGGCGGTTAGATCCGCGCGGTAGGCGGCGAGTGTGTTTACAGACAGACCTCGCTCCATCCAGACGGCGTCAAGGAACCGGGCGATAGACGGCTCCACCGTGGGCAATACACCCGGCAACCGTTCATCGCTTACATCGATCTTGCGGACCATATTCATGATTGCAGCCGAAAAATAGGTTCCATAAAACCCTGTGCATCACACGCGCCACTAGGCAAAATGCAGCGCGCGACATACCCGGTTTTGTCCGGGCAGGAGCGAGTATTCACCGCCGTGCCGCGGGGAACTGTGATGTTGCTCACGCGACCGCGGCGGCTTTACATAAAAGCGACGTAGGTCACATAAATCAGGCTGTTTAGGCTCGGGATTTCGCATGAAACGACTGGTTTTTCCCATATACGGCGTTTGGTGCTGGGTCGTTTTTACGACGTTGTCACTGAGCGCGACCATCGCGATGGCGATCGTGCCAGGCTTGGAACGGCGGCGATGGGTGGTCCACTACACGGCGCGAACCATTTTCCGGCTCGTGGCGGCCCCGGTCACGGTTGAGGGTTTGGAGCATCTACCCGATGGCGCCTGCGTAGTCGTTGCCAATCACGCAAGCTACGTGGATGGGGTGGTCTTACAGGCCGCGCTTCCGCCCCGCTTTGCTTACATGGTCAAACGAGAAATGGCTTCTGTGCCGCTCGCTTCGTTCTTATTGCGGCGGGTCGGTACCGAATTTGTGGAGCGACGCAGCGCCAAGAGCGGTGCGGCAGACGCACGTCGAGTCCAACGCACGGCCTCCACCGGTCAAGCCATCGCGGCTTTCCCGGAAGGCACGTTCACGGAAAAGCCTGGCGTCGGTCCTTTTCTCGGCGGCGCGTTTGCTGCCGCCGTCAAAGCGGGTCTGCCGGTTGTCCCAGCGGCGATCAATGGCGCGCGCACCATGTTGCCGTCGAACCGATGGCTACCTAGGCCGGCGCGGATACACGTTCGACTGTTACCCCCTATTGCGGCACCGGAATCAACCGACCGCGCCGCCGTCCATCAGCTGCGCGACGCCGCCCGGGCGGCGGTCGTGGCACACGTGAACGAACCGGACCTTCTGGGCTGAAACCGCCGCAGATACTTAGGTGGGTTCGCCGTCCGGTGGAATCACGAGCTTTCGTGAACGCCGCACGGTGACGACTGGCGCCTTCACCGGCTTTACCTTCGCCTCATCCATGGCACGTGTCGGGTATTCGAAGGGACGCTGTTCCTTGGAAACGGCGGGAACGGATGTCTGCGACAAACCGGCCGATGCCGTATCGGCGGACGGCACCTCCAGCTCATCGTCTGCGTCTCCGCCGGCCGGACCTACGCGACGAATAGCGACTTCCCGCGGCGCATCGATTCCGATGACCACTCGGCTTCCCGAGATTTCCAATACCACCAGTTCGACATTGTCGCCGATGCGAAGTTTTTCGCCGGGCTTGCGAGAGATCACCAACATGCTGCCGCCTTCAAATCTGTCTCGAAATGGATCGGCAAGCGGGACCAACGCCTTTCGCCGTCAAGATGACCGACCCTACTTTGGATGCTCAACAATGCGTCAACCGGAATGACTCTTGGTCTTATACGTGTTCCATCATTCCGGTTAACGACCCCCCCGGCGGTCGGCGCCATTTCTATCATTTTTTCTAACAGAAAGAAATGAACGGACCGAGCAGTATCAAAGCACGGAATGTCGCGCGATTGGTTTTGATTCTCCGAATGATTGCATCGGAATAACTGCATGAGTTGCCGTTAAAGCCGCTTCAAGAACTCCCGAAAACGGCGGTGAATTGGACGACAGTCGCGGCGGACACCGTCGGCGCCGAAGAGCAAAGCAAGATCGGTCCGAGCGAAGTCTCAACATTGAATTGCTTAACGGCGCGGGTCAGCTCGTATCGATTTATTTTTCCACGTTATCCCCTTCGCATGCCGATGCGATCACGGCGACGTACCGAGCCTCGTGTTGGATATCTGGCGTCCGGCGATGAGCTTCATCGCCTAGGTCGGTGAGATGGATCCGTCCCTTCGCGTGGGAGGGGTACCCATGACCTACCGTGCCTTCGCGGTGCTCGCCTTCGCTGCCCTTGGCCAGCGCGTTTACGTTGCACTGCAAAAAGCATCCGGCGTAGACTCCGTGCGGCCTCCCCTAGGGGGGCATCGGTTCTATTTGAGGGGTACATCGAATGAGTCACGACGCCATCGTCATCCTTTCGGCAAAACGCACGGCCATCGGTGCCTTCCAGGGCATGTTCGCTCAGGTGAGTGCACCGACGCTCGGCGCTGCCGCGATCCGCGGTGCGCTCGAGTCAGCGGGGATCTCGGGCGCCGACGTGAACGAGGTGATCCTCGGCTGTGTGTTGTCCGCCGGCTTGGGTCAGGCTCCGGCACGCCAAGCGGCGCTCGGCGCCGACGTGCCCAAGCACGTGCCGACCACCACGATCAATAAAATGTGCGGATCGGCCATGCGAGCGGTCATGATGGCCGCAGACGCGTTGCGAACCGGCGACGTTGAGTTCGCAGTGGCCGGCGGATTGGAGTCCATGACCAACGCCCCGTACATTTTGCCGAAAGCCCGCGCAGGCTATCGGATGGGTCACGGCGAAATTCTGGACCACATGTTTTATGACGGTCTGCAGAGCCCCTGGGACGGTCAAATGATGGGGTGCTTCGCGGAAAACACGGCGCAAAAGTACGGTTTTACGCGTGAGGCCATGGACGCGTTCGCGACCGAATCGGTGCGCCGAAGCTTGGCGGCGGTTGAGGCCGGCGCCTTCGCGGACGAGATCGTTCCGGTGACCGTGAAGACCCGCAAAGGTGAAACGGTCGTCAGTCAAGACGAAACGCCGTTCACCTGCGACGTCGCCAAAATATCAACGCTTAAGCCCGCCTTCCGCAAAGACGGCACGGTGACGGCCGCGAGTTCATCGTCTATTTCAGATGGCGCCGCCGTGGTTGTGCTGGCGCGTGAATCCGCCGCTCAAGCGAAGGGCCTGAGCCCGGTTGCGCGACTGGTCGCGTATGCCAGTAACGCGCACGAACCCGAGTGGTTCACGACGGCGCCCGTAGGAGCCATTGAGAAAGTCCTCAAAAAGGCAGGCTGGACGGCTGGCGACGTGGATCTTTACGAGGTCAACGAAGCCTTCGCGGCCGTGACCATGGCCGCTATCCATGACTTGAAGCTCGACCCAAACAAGGTAAACGTCAATGGCGGCGCCTGTGCGTTGGGTCACCCGATCGGTGCCACCGGCGCGCGCATCATTGCCACGCTGATCGCCGCACTTCGCTCGCGCGGACTGCATCGCGGGGTCGCCGCGCTGTGCATCGGTGGCGGCGAAGCGACCGCCGTCGCAATTGAGATTTGCTGATTTTGCATCCGCTTTATGTTTCGTTGATTTGAACCCTTTTAGGCATTTACATCCCCGCACGGGGATAAGAAGGAAGACGATGGACATCCAGGGTAAGACGGTTGCTATCACGGGCGCTGCCCGCGGCATTGGGAAGTCGCTCGCGGTCGCTTTCGCCCGCAAAGGCGCTCGCCTCGCACTGATCGATTTATCGGTCGACGACCTCGCGCAAACAGCGGCACTGTGTGCGGAATTGGGATCCGAGTCGCGCAGCTACGCGTGCAATGTCACCAAGGAAGATGACGTCGTTGCCACGTTGAATGCTGTTGCAGCGGAATTCGGCGCACTGGACGTCATGGTCAACAATGCGGGTATCGTTAAGGACGGCCTGCTCGTCAAAGTAAAAGACGGCGCGGTCGTCGGCAAGATGTCCATGGATCAGTGGAACGCCGTGCTCGGCGTCAATCTCACGGGCGTGTTCTTGTGCGGACGCGAAGCGGCGGAACACATGATTCGCTTCGGTAAGGGTGGCGTGATCATCAACATGTCCTCCATTTCGAAGGACGGCAATCTCGGCCAGACCAATTACGTGGCAACCAAAGCCGGTGTCGCAGCGATGGCCGTCACGTGGTCGAAGGAATTGGCTCGTTATGGCATTCGGACCGGCGCGATCGCCCCCGGTTATTGCGCCACAGACATACTCTCAGGGATGGCGCCCGAAACACTTGCAAAGGTGACCGCGCCGGTCCCTCTCAAGCGCCTCGGACAACCCGACGAAGTGGCTCATTCCGCGATTTTCATCGTGGAAAACGACTTTTTTACCGGCCGCACGATCAATATCGACGGCGGCTTGCGTCTATAAGGTCCGCGCGCAGGCGATGCGGTAAAAGCGTCGCCTGCGCACGATTGCGTGTTGCTCACCACGCTGACTGTAGATTGCGCTGTGCACGGCGCGCCATAATCGCGCTTTGTCCTGCGAGGCCGGTGCTACATGTCGAGGCTCATCTCGGTTTTCGGTTGCCTGACCCTGGTTTTGGCAAGCCTCGGCATCGAGGCTGCGCCCGCAGGGCCGAGTGCGACGAGCCTGACGGTACCGATCGAGTACTACCGCCTTGCCAATGGACTGCGCGTCGTATTGGCGCCGGATCACTCCATCCCAACCGTGACGGTGGGCACGTATTACCACATCGGTTTCCGTATCGAGCCTAAGAACCGGACGGGCTTTGCGCATCTGTTCGAGCACCTGATGTTTCAGGAGACGCCGAATCTCGGTAAAGGTGAAGCGGACCGAGTCATCGCCGGCAATGGCGGCCTTGGAAATGGCTCAACCCGGTTCGACTACACCAACTACTACGAAGTGGTTCCGAGCAATGTGCTAGCGCCGGCGTTGTACGTCGAAGCGGACAGAATGCGCGGCTTGGCCATCTCAGAAAGCAGCATCCAAAACCAAAAGGACGTCGTGAAGAATGAAGTCCGGGTCAACGTGCTAAATCGGCCATACGGCGGCTTCCCGTGGCTCGACCTGCCTCAAGCTGCGAATACTAACTGGTTCAACGCGCACAATTTTTACGGCGAATTGGACGAAATCGATGCGGCGACCTATGCGGACGTCCAGACGTTTTACAACACCTATTACGTCCCCTCTAACGCCGTATTGGTCGTCGCGGGAGACTTTCAAACGGCGAGCACCAAAAAAGAGATTGAGCAGCAGTTCGGCTCCCTCGCCGCGCGGCCCGCGCCACCTCGACCGGATTTGACCGAACCACCCCAAACGGCACGGCGGGACAAAACAATAACGGACGCTTTGGCACCGCGACCGGCGCTCGCGTGGGGCTACCACTTACCCGAACGCAACTCGGACGATTGGTATGCGTTCGCACTCCTCGACGTCATACTGCTGCAAGGCGAGGAGAGTCGCTTGTGGCAACGGCTGGTGACAGAGCGGGGGTACGCCGACGGTGTTGAGGGAGGCATGAACCTGCTCGGGAATGCCTACGACTATGAGGGCCCAATGTTGTGGTCCGCGTCGCTGGTCCATGACGACAGCGTATCTGACGCACAGATTCTCGAGGACGTGGAATCGGTTATCGGGTCATTGCGGAATGGCACCGTGAGCAATCAGGAACTGGCAACGGCGCGGACCAAAATCCGGTCTTCCCTGTATGACGTCGTGGGGAGTCCCGACCGGTTCGGGTTGGTCGAAATACTGGCGAGCACCGCCTTGTTTGACGACGACCCGACCGAAATAAACCGCATTGAATCTCGATTTGCCAAGGTCACCCCCAAACAGATCCAATCCGTGGCGCGACGCTATTTGACGCCGGCTAACCTGACCGTCATCCACCTCCTCGCGGGAGCCAAGGGGCCTCAGTCATGATCCGTCGACTCCACGTCGCCTGTGCAGCGGCGGTTTTCGAGCTGATCTGCGTTAGCCCAATTCGGGCCAACGGGATACCCCAACCCGGTCCGGCACCGGTCGTCTCGCTGCCCTCTCGCGATGAAATCCAGTTGGCTAACGGGCTGAATGCCACACTGGTTCCTTACGGACATGTCCCCAAAACGACCATTGTGATTTCCATCGGTACCGGATCAATCGCCGACGGCGCCCGCCCCGGCCTTGCCCAGCTCACCACCGATCTGATGAAGCAAGGAGTGCGCGGCGGCGATGCGGCCTCGTTTTACCGGCACGCGGCGAAACTGGGTGGGGCCGTCAATATCGGCGCCGGCGTGGATAGCCTCAGCGTTTCGATCGATGTGTTGGCAGAGCACGCTCCGGAAGCCATTCGTCTGCTCAGCGATGTTTTGCGCCACCCTACCCTTCCGGAGTCGGAGCTCGGCCGGCTGAAGACCGATCTGAAGCGGGCGATCGCTGTTTCGCAGTCACAGCAACAAGGCGTAGCGGCCGATGCGTTCGCTGCCCGTCTTTACGGCGATGGACCCAGAGGACACCGGCTTCAAGAATCGGACGTGGATGCGATTACCTATTCTGACATTCGGCAGTACGCGGCGACGGAGCTGACAGCGAGCCGGAGTCGCATCTACGTGGCAGGCAAGTACGATCGCGCAGCCGTTGAACACGCCATTCATACGGCATTTGATGACTGGGCCGCAGGAGATCCGCCTCGTATGGATCACTCGCTGCCGTCATCAACGGGCTCCGTCATACTGATCGATCGCCCGGGCGCGAAGCAGTCCACCCTGTTGATTGGCATGCCGGTTCCGGCGTTGACGAGCCCCGGATACACCGAACTGTCCGCGGCAAATGCCGTGTTGGGCGGGGCGGGTCTGATGTCGAGGCTAGACCAGAATCTGCGGGAAGAGAAAGGCTGGACCTACGGTGTATCGACCCAGATCGAATCGTTGCGCGATGCTGGGCTCTGGGTCCTGTTTGCCGACGTGAATACGCCGGATACGGCCGCGGCGCTGCGCGAGATATTCAATGAAATCCGTGGTCTGGCCGCGTCCTCCCCGTCCGTCGAGGAATTGAAGCGGGTTCAGAACTATCGCGCCGGTCACTTTCTGATGGGTGCGTCAAGCCGGGAAGGGCTGATCAGCCAGGTGGCATTCGTCGACCGTTACGCGTTGAGTGCCGACTGGCTGCCGAGCTATATCCAGCGCTTACAAGCCGTTACTCCGGACGGCGTCCGTACCGCCGCGCAACTTTTTGACCCTTCGCGGATGACCATAGTCGTCGCCGGCGACCTTTCGAAGATAAAATACGAACTTGAGGGGGTCGACGCGCTGAAGGGCGCCGACTTCCATTGATGTTCGCCCCCTTTCACGACTATTACGAGAACGCACATGAGCGCAGAGATTGAACGCGACCAAATGGAGTATGACGTTGTCATCGTCGGCGGCGGCCCTGCGGGGCTGTCCGCGGCCATACGGCTGAAACAGCTGAACGGCGACCTGAACGTCTGCGTTCTCGAAAAAGGTGCCGCCGTTGGCGCGCATTCGCTGTCCGGTTTGGTGCTCGAACCGGGCCCTCTCGATGCCTTGCTTCCCGCATGGCGTGATCACAAGCCCGATATATGCGTTGAAGCTACTCGGGATGAGTTCCGGCTGCTGACGAAGAAGCGCGCAATCTGGATGCCGACCCCGCCGCAGATGAACAATCACGGCAATTTCATCCTGTCGCTTAGCCAACTCACGCCGTACATCGCCTCGCAGGCGGAAGCGTTGGGCGTTGACGTGTTCGCCGGTTTCGCCGCCTCCAAGGCGCTGTTTGATGAGACGGGCGCCGTGTGCGGCGTGCAGATCGGCGACATGGGCATCGATAAGGACGGCGAGCCGGGTCCTAACTTTGCTCCGGGTCCAGAGATCCGCGCCAAGACGACCATTTTCGCCGAAGGCTCCCGAGGCAGTATCACGAAGCAATTGATCAGTCACTTCGGACTGGATGCCGATTGCTCCCCTCAGACCTACGGCCTCGGATTCAAGGAATTGTGGCAGCTGCCCGAAGGGCGAGTGGAACCGGGGTTGATTTCACACACTGTCGGCTTCCCGGTCGACACACACACCTACGGCGGCAGCTTTCTCTACCACCTGAACGACAATCGCGTTTACGTCGGCTACGTTGCAGGCTTGGACTATAAAGACCCGCGCTTCAAGCCGTTCGAAGCGTTCCAGCAATTCAAGAATCATCCGAGCGTGCGACCCTTGCTCGAGGGCGGAGAGATATTGACCTACGGCGCCCGCACGATCGCTGCAGGCGGGTATCAATCACTGCCCAAGACCGAAATGCCCGGTGCGATGTTAGTCGGCTGCGGCGCCGGCCTCGTGAACTTGCCGAAAATCAAAGGCGTTCATCAGGCGATTCGATCGGGCGTGCTCGCCGCCGAACACCTCATCGAGACCGGCGGGACGGCAGGCTACGACGCCCGATTGCGCGCGTCGCCGGCGGGACAGGAATTGCGCAAGGTCCGCAACTTCAAACCCGCATTCAAGAAGGGCCTGTGGGTGGGTCTGGCCAACGGGGCACTGGAAACCCTCTCGGGCGGCCGTACGCCGTGGACCTTGAAGAACAAGGTTGACTACGCCCAAATGCTCCGTCTAGACGAGTATCGGTCACCCGACCGCAAGTGGAGCGACGAGCGTGTGTTGAAGCCACGTGATCGCACGGCGGCCGTCTACTTTGCCGCGACCACCCACGACGATGCGCAACCGGCTCACCTGAAGGTACGCGACACGAGCATTTGTGCCGACCAGTGCGCGAAGGAATACGGCAATCCTTGCCAGAATTTCTGCCCGGCGGGCGTGTATGAAATGGTCGATGATGGTGCCGGCGGACGGAAATTGCAGATCAACGCATCGAATTGCGTTCACTGCAAAGCCTGCGACATTAAAGACCCTTACGCTCAGATCACGTGGACGACGCCGGAAGGCGGTTCGGGTCCGAATTACACCAACCTGTAAAGCGTGGGTGCGCCGCTAAGGCGCCCACGGCGGGGCTCGTCGTGCCAACATGGCGGCGAGCCCGGCCTGCCCTTCGTCACTCGCTCGAAGGCGAGCGAGGCGCTGCGAGAGCACCATGTCTCGATCGAGCCCCGGCGAAAGGGCTCCCAATTCCGTCAGTAACGCTTTGCAGGCACCGAGCGCAGTGGGTCCGCCCTGCGCCAGATCCGTTGCGAACCGCAGTGCTTCGCCACCCAGAGCGGGCGTCGGCACGACTTCGTGGAGCAGCCCAATCTCCCGCGCTCGCTCCGAACTGATCATCTCGCCCGACAACATGTAGCGACGTGCCTGTCGGCCGCCCATCGCCTCCATGACATACGGCGACACTACCGCCGGAATAATGCCTAGGCGGACCTCGGGTAAACAGAATTTGGCCTCTTCGGACCCCACCGCAACGTCGCACGCAGCGACCAGACCGACACCTGCACCGAACGCGGGTCCTTGAACCGCCGCGATGGTCGGTTTGGCCATTTCGCGAAGTTCCGCGAAAAGTCGCGCGAGCGCGAGAGCATCAGCTTCGTTCTCGCTCCATTCCGAGAGACCCTTGTCCGCCATGGTGCGCAAGTCAACGCCCGAGCAGAATGCCGCCCCCGCCGCCCGCAATACGATCACACGAGTCGCATCGCGAGCGGAGTGAAAGCCAAGTCGCTCACGCAGCGCCGCAACCAACGTACTGTCCAGTGCATTGCGAGCCTGGGGACGATTGAGTACCAGTTGGACAATACCCGGTAGCGGCTCAGATTCCATCAAGACGTTCAAGCGGCATCTCCAAACCCATCAACGCAGCGCCATCGTCCCACAAAGGCCGTGTCTCGACAGCGACTATCGCGCGATCGTGGACGCCGTTACGCGGATCAAGGCATCATTCAGCCTGGCAACAGGAAGCCCACCCCGATGCAACTCTACTACTCGACGACCTCGCCGTACGTCCGAAAAGTTCGGATCGTCGCGATTGAAAAAGGCCTAGCGGGTAACATCGAACTCGTTGATGGCAACCCGTGGCCGGAACCGACCGTCGTTGCAGTCCGAAACCCTCTCGGCAAAGTTCCGGCTCTCGTTCTCGCCGATGGGACGGCCCTGTTTGATAGCCCGGTCATTTGCGAATATTTAGATACCTTGGCCGGCGGCACGCTGCTCATCCCGCCAGCCGGCCCAGCGCGCTGGTCGGTGCTGCGAACCCAAGCCGTTGCGGACGGTATCCTGGATGCCGGCGTCACTGTCGTTCTGGAACGTCGTCGGCCGATCGAACTTCAATCGGCCGCCACCGTGGATCGGGCGGTCGCGGCCATTCGCCGATCGGTCGCTTATTTGGCCGCCGAGTTAGAGTCGCAACCGTTGGCACCCTTCGACATGGGCCGGATCGCGACGGCCGTTGCGATCGGGTATCTTCATTTTCGCCTCCCTGACATTGACCTCGGACTGTCTGATCCTCGGATCGCAGACTGGTGGTCCTTAATGCAACAGCGCCCCAGTCTCGACGCCACTGTCCCCGTGAGCCCCCCATGACCAAAACTCTTTTCCAGCCCCTCTCTGGCAACGATATGCCGCGCTTCGGCGGACCGGCAACGTTCATGCGTCTACCCGCCTGTAGCTTAGAGGACAACCTGGACGTTGGTTTCGTCGGTGTACCGCTGGACATCGGGACGTCGAACCGTCCGGGCGCTCGGTTGGCACCCCGTCAAATTCGTGACGAATCGCGCATGCTGCGCCCGTACAACATGGCGACCCGGTCTGCACCGTTCGACAGCTTACGCATTGCCGATATCGGCGACGTCCCGATCAATACGTTCAATCTCGAAAAAAGCGTCGCTATTATCGAAGCGCACTACGACCGTATCTTAGCGGCCGGCGTAACGCCACTCACCATGGGGGGCGACCACACCATTGCGCTACCCATACTTCGGGCGATGCACCGTAAATTCGGTCCGGTTGGGTTAGTGCACGTCGACGCACACGCCGACATCAATGACACGATGTTTGGCGAGCGTATTGCGCATGGGACGCCGTTCCGACGCGCAGTCGAGGAAGGATTGCTCGATTGTAAGCGCGTAGCGCAAATTGGCCTACGCGGCACCGGCTACGCGGCGGATGACTTCGACTGGCCAAGACAGCAGGGCTTCCGAGTCGTTCAGGCTGAAGAATGTTGGCACCGCTCGCTCGCGCCGCTGATGACCGAAATTCATGCGCAAGTGTCCGGAGGACCCGTCTACATCAGCTTTGATATTGACGGTATTGATCCGGCGTACGCACCGGGAACAGGGACGGTAGAGATCGCTGGCCTTACCGTACCGCAAGCCTTGGAAATTATTCGCGGACTCAAAGGCCTGGATATCGTCGGCGGAGACCTCGTGGAAGTCAGCCCCCCCTACGACCCGACCGGGAACACCGCTTTGCTGGGCGCGAATTTGCTCTACGAGATGCTGTGTGTGTTGCCCGGCGTCGTCTCACGATGATCCGAGCGACGCCTAGGCAGCTCATAGCAACAGCGCCTGCGCAGTCCTCGGGTCAATGGGCTTGCAGTGCACGCCGTAGGCGTCTGGCCGCGTAAGACCAATCGCTCGTGAATTTTCTTGCGCGTTTTCAAGCCTCTCTCGCCGAGCATGGTTTTACGGCAGACTCGGCTCAACTGCATGCGGCATCGCGCCTGAACGATTTGGAAGAGCGGCTGGCCGCTCGTGAGCCGACGCGTCTGAGTCGATTCTGGGTTCGTCTGTGGCATCGCACCCGACAACCCGTCGTCAGGGGAATCTACCTTTGGGGGGGCGTCGGCCGCGGGAAGACGCTGCTCATGGATTTATTCGCGGCGTCCGCTCCCGCACGTTTGCGACGCCTGCACTTCCATCATTTCATGCACGAGGTGCATGCTCGCCTACGGGATTTACGACACGCCGCTCAGGAGAATCCGTTAGCGTTTATCGCCGACGAAATCTCGAGCGATATTGACGTTCTTTGCTTCGACGAACTGTTCGTGTCGGACATCGCCGATGCAATGATCCTCGGCACGTTGTTCGAAGCCTTGAGCCAGCGGGGCGTGACGCTGGTCATCACCTCCAATGCACCTCCGGATCAACTGTATAAAGACGGGCTCCAACGGAACCGATTCTTGCCGACGATCGCGTTATTGGAGCAGCTCACCGAGGTCGTGCAGGTCGACGCCGGTGTCGACTACCGGCTACGGCGACTCGAGCGCGAGCCGCTCTATATTTTAGAAGACGGGGACAGCGAACGCCGCTTGGAACGTCGGTTCCGGGACCTCGCGATGGCGGACGGAACCGTTGGCGGAACCATCGAAGTCGAAGGACGTATGCTGCCCGTTCGGCGACTGGCCGCCGGGGTCGTCTGGTTTGATTTTGACGTCGTCTGTCGGGGTCCGAGAGGCACCGACGATTACATCGCGCTTGCTCACCAATTTCACACGATCATTCTGTCGGGCGTCTCGGATTTATCCCGCGATGAGAATGCGACCCGACGGTTCATCGCTCTGGTGGACGAATTGTACGACCGCGGGGTGAAGTTACTGATGTCCACCTCAGCGCCGATTGAAGCGCTCTATACCGGCGACCGGCTGGCCTTCGAATTTCGCCGAACGCTGAGTCGTCTGACGGAAATGCAATCGTCAGACTATCTGCAGTTACCACACCGCCCCTGATCCAAATTGTCACGCCAGCTGTATTACAATACGGCCATCGTGAAACCTGCGCCCTTCGCTGCTCCGCTGCACGACGCGCATGACGGCGTTCTCTGCCGCCCGCGGGTTCGGCTTGCCCGCAGTTCCTCTTTGTATTTAGACATTGCTTATCCGTGGGCAAGGCTTCCGCCTGTCCCTTTTTAGGAGTTGCCATGCTCGGTTCCGTTCCGACTCCCCGGCTAAAAATCGTCGACGATATTGCCGAAAGAGCGCACCGCCACGCGCCGAAGCCCATCCGCGGACTCGTCAAGCAGTTCACGCAAATGTATTTCCGGGGAGTCGCGGACGATGACCTCGCGACTCACGACCTCGACACGTTAGCTGCGATTGCGCTGACCCACCTCGGGTTCGGTCTGGTGCACCGCGGTCGGCAACCGCGGGTACGCGTTTTCAATCCCGAGCCGGCGACGGACGGTATCCGGACTCCGAACACGGTCGCCATGATTCTCTGTGACGACATGCCCTTCCTGGTCGACTCCGTTTGCATGGCCGCTACCCAATCCGGAGTCGCTGTCCGCCTGATCGTTCACCCGGTCATCGGGTGTACGCGCAAGAACGGTCGGTTACTGGCGGTCGAAGATACCGGTGCCACCCCGGGGCGTCTTGAATCTTGGCAGTGGCTCGAATTCGACCGGATTGAGGACCCCGCGCAACTGGCGGCACTGGAACAGCGTATTTCCAGCGCGCTTGGCGATGTACGCGCAGCAGTATCAGACTGGCCCGCGATGCGCGAGCGCGCCTTGGAAATCGCATCGTCTCTCGAAACGCTCGCGATGCCCATTGCCTCTAATGAGCGCGCAGAAATTTCGGCCCTGCTCGAATGGATGGCGGACAATCACTTCACCTTCTTAGGTGCACGGTACTATCACCTCAATCGCGGAGCCCGTTCCGATGAACTCGTCGCGGATGCAGACTCGGGCCTCGGCATCCTTCGGTCAGGGCATCGAAGCCGCGAGGGCAGCACCCGCACGTTGACCGGGACGGCACGCGAACGCGCCCGCGATCCCCAGCCGATTACCGTCACCAAGGCCAATGCACTCGCCACTGTGCATCGGGCCACCTACCTCGACTACGTCGGTTTGAAGACGTTTGATAAGAACGGGCGGGTGACTGGGGAACATCGTTTTCTGGGTCTCTGGACCTCGGGCATGTACACAGCGCGGCCCCGCGACATCCCGTTGTTGCGTCACAAAGTGGCGAGTGTCGTCGGGCACTTTGGCCTAGCCCCGTCGAGCCACGATGCGAAGGCCGTGCTTCATGCCCTCGACAATTATCCGCGCGACGAGCTTTTCCAGGCGACGGCCGAGGATCTGATTCCGACCATTCGGGGCATCGTCAATCTGTACGACCGCCAGATCGTTCGTGTGTTCTTGCGCCGGGATATCTTTCATCGCTACTGGTCCTGCCTCATCTACGTCCCGAGAGACCGCTACGGAACGGAGGTGCGGCGCAGAATTGAATCGATTGCTGTCGAGGTTCTGGATGGCGATAGCGTCGAATCCAGTGTTCAATTATCCGAGTCGACGCTGGCTCGACTGCAACTCGTCGTTCGTACCTCTCGACCTGGCCACGGCGGGGACGCCGCGACGCTGGAAGCCAGGATTCGGGCTGCGGTGCTGACCTGGGATGACGGGTTGCGCGAGGCACTGACTGCCCTTTACGGGGAGTCGAAGGGACTCAGTCTCAGCGCGGAATACGCGCGCGGAATCCCGGCGGCCTACCGGGAAGATACGCCGACCCAGGACGCGGCTGCCGACATCGGGCGTCTCGAGGCGCTTGTGGGCGATGCCATTCAATTGCGACTGTATCAGCGCGCGGGGACCTCTCCGCGTCGTGTGAATCTACGGCTGTACACTGCGGCAGCGCCGAAGGCCATTTCGGACCTCCTGCCCATTCTCGAGAATCTTGGTTTGCGACTCTTGAGCGAGCGCCCTTACTCAATCCAACGGGCCAACGGTGCACGCCTGCAGGTACAAGACTTCGAACTCGAATCAAAGCACGAAGCGCCCATCAGCGTGAGTTCCGACGCACCTCGACTTGTCGGTGCGATCGAGGCCGTATGGAATCGTGAAACTGAAAACGACGGCTTCAATCGCCTCGTGCTTGCGGCAGGTCTGCACTGGCGGGAGGCCTTGGTCCTTCGATCGTATTGTCGCTGGTTGCTGCAGACCGGCATTCCGTTCAGTCAAAACTACGTCGAGTCCGTTCTTCTGCAAAACGCCAAGGCCGCGGGAAACTTGGCCCGACTTTTCCTTGCCCGATTCGACCCTCACCGATCGGAAAAGCAACGTCGATCGCAGACAAAACGGCTGGAAGGAGAGATTGATTCGGCATTAGCCGCAGTCCAACGTCTGGATGAGGACCGAATTCTTCGCTCTTTTAAAGCGGCAATCGAAGCTACCGTTCGGACGAATTATTTCCAGACGACGGCGGCCGGAATTCCCAAGTCCTATGTCTCGGTAAAGATTTCCTCCGGACGTGTTCCCGGGGTCCCACTCCCCTACCCACTTTTCGAAATATGGACGCATTCCGCGCGCATGGAAGGCGTACATCTGCGAAAAGGCAAAGTGGCGCGTGGAGGGTTGCGATGGTCAGACCGTTACGAGGATTTCCGAACGGAGATCCTCGGCCTGATGAAGGCGCAGAACGTCAAGAACACGGTCATTGTGCCGGTCGGCGCTAAGGGTGGCTTCGTGTGCCGCGCGCTACCGACCGGCCGCGAAGAACAGGCCCGTGAGGTGGTGGCGTGTTATCAAATGCTGATCCATTCCATGTTGGATCTCACGGACAATATTGTCGGTGGCAAGACCGTTCCGCCGGACAACACGGTACGCTACGACGAGGATGACACTTATCTCGTGGTAGCTGCGGATAAGGGCACCGCGTCATTCTCTGACGTGGCAAACGCAATCGCCGAAGAGCGCGGATTCTGGCTGGGCGATGCGTTCGCATCCGGCGGATCTGCGGGCTACGACCATAAAAAGATCGCCATCACGTCGCGAGGCGCGTGGGAATGCGTAAAGCGTCATTTCCGCGAACTCGGCGTAGACACCCAGTCACAAGCCTTCACGGTGGCTGGCATCGGCGACATGTCCGGCGACGTTTTCGGCAACGGACTCTTACGCTCACGCCACGCCAAACTGGTGGCGGCGTTCAATCATCAACATATTTTTATCGATCCCACCCCAGATCCAGAGCGTTCGTTCAAAGAACGCGAGCGCTTATTTGCGCTGCCGCGATCGACTTGGGCGGACTACGACGCCACCATACTCTCGGAAGGCGGCGGCATTCATTCCCGCTCGTCCAAATCGATCACGCTATCCGCAGAGGCGCGCCAACTGCTTGGCATCGCAACGGACAGTGCGCCACCGAATGACATTATTCGAGCCATTCTTAAATTGCCGGTCGATCTGCTCTGGAATGGCGGCATCGGCACCTACGTCAAGTCATCGCTCGAGGCACATTCCTCCATCGGAGACCGGGCGAATGACGCGGTGCGCGTCGATGGCCGCGAGCTACGGTGTCGCGTGGTTGGCGAAGGCGGCAACCTAGGCTTCTCACAACTCGGCAGGGTCGAGTACGCGCTTTCGGGCGGCCGACTGAATACCGACTTCATCGACAACTCCGGCGGGGTCAACTGTTCGGACCTGGAAGTCAACATCAAGATATTGCTCCGGTTGGCGGCCGATCGGCGGGGATTGAAGCGTTCGCCGCGTGACAAGTTATTGGCACAAATGACCGACGAAGTGGCGGGTCTGGTCCTGCGCAACAATTACCTGCAGGCCCAAGCATTGAGTGCGCTCGAGGCTCGAGCGGTGCAACGCGCGGGCGAGCATCTACACGCGATTTCAGTCTTGGAAAAAGCCGTCGACTTGAATCGCGCCATCGAATACTTACCAACCGATGCGTCCGTGTTGGAGCGGACCGCACACGGTCGCGGCTTAACGCGTCCGGAGCTCGCGATACTCCTCAGCTATTCCAAGATCTGGCTGAATCAACAAATAGTCGATTCCGATGTGCCCGAGGATCCGTACCTGTCGAGCGAGCTGTTGAGGTACTTCCCACCCGAGCTGGCAAAGCGGTATCAGGACCTGATGGAAGCGCATCCGTTGCGACGCGAAATCATCGCAACCGCAACGACCAATAGCATCATCAATCGAATGGGACCCGTCTTCGTCATACGCACCGAAGAGGATACCGGCGCTACGGTCGGCTCCATTGCACGGGCGTACGCGATCGCACGAGAATCCACCGCGATGCGTGATCTATGGGGCGCTATTGAAGCATTGGATAATGTCGTTAGCGCCGCCGTGCAGACGGAAATGGCCAACCTCACCACGCGGGCATTGACGTTAGCCACCCATTGGGTCCTTGCTCACCGACGCAATCTTGCGGTCGACGCTAATGTGGCAGCCTTGCGCCCGGGACTCACCGCATTGGGGGCAATCGCCCCCGATTTACTCGCTGGCAGTATCGCCGTGCGGATCGCCGCAATCCATCGGCGTTTACGGGACGCTGGCGTGCCGGAGGCCCTCGCGACGGGTATCGCACAATTAGAGCTCGTCCCCGGTGCCTTCGATATCGTCGAGTTGGCGGAATCGCTGGGCAAATCGCTCCCGTCCGTCGCCCGCGTGCACATGACCTTAGATGCCGATCTGGGACTCGACGAGCTGCGCGTTGCCATTCGCGCGCTGGAGACGAAAAGTCACTGGCAGTCGGTTGCACGGACGTCACTCGGTGAAGATCTGCATCGATTGCATCGGGCGCTCACGGAGAACGTACTGCGTGCACGCGGTAAGGGAGAGCCGGGACATTTGGCGACGCTCTGGCTGGCGGCGCGGCAACGAAGCGTCGACCACTTCCGAGGCATTACGCGCGACATTCAGGCCAGTGGAACGGTGGATTTCCCCACCTTGTCGGTCGCGCTTCAGTCGCTCCGACGCCTAGCTGGCGCGTGACACACTACATTTTTGACTACATGCGCGTCGTCCGGCTACCGTGCCGGATGACCCTATGGAGGATCTTTCGTGGCTGACAATGTCGGAACGTTGGCGCTCGTTCGCCATGGACAAAGCGACTGGAATCTCAAGAACCTTTTCACCGGTTGGACCGATGTCGATCTCACGGACCTGGGGCGCCAAGAGGCGGCCGAGGCCGGTCGGCTGCTGGCCGCTGAGGGGATCGACTTTGACCAGGTCTACACCTCCGTCCTGACTCGGGCCATACGCACCGCGAATATCGCGTTGGATGAAATGCAGCGTTTATGGCTTCCGGTTGAGCGGTCGTGGCGCCTCAACGAGCGACACTACGGCGCGCTTCAGGGCCTCGACAAGGCGGAGACCGTGGCCAAGCACGGCGCGGAGCAGGTAAAAATATGGCGTCGCAGTTACGACATTCCGCCACCCGCGCTCGCACTGGATGATCCCCGCCACCCGCGGGCTGACCGGCGGTATCGAGATCTGGACCCGGCTCTCTTGCCGGCCACCGAATCCCTAAAGGACACGCTCGCTCGCGTCGAGCCATTGTGGAATAACGCGATCGCGCCGGCGCTTCAGCAGGGCCGAAACGTGCTGATTTTTGCGCACGGCAACAGTCTGCGCGCTATGGTCAAAATGCTGGATGGAATGAGCGAATCGGAAATATTGGAGTTCAATATCCCGACGGGCGTTCCCATTATTTACGACCTGGCGCCGGATCTTTCGTCACGTGGCCGCCGCTTCTTGGGCGATCCCGCAGCCATCGCCGCTGCGGCAGAAGCCGTCGCGAAACAAACCGAAAAGAAATAGCCAAAACAAAACAGCCGACGGCCCAAGCCGTCGGCTGTCTGCGAGCGGCAGAGCCGCCGACGCAACGAACCGATTATTCGTCCGGCGCTACCGCGACCTTTAAGCCGTCCAACGCTTCGGTGAACGTGACCTGACACGACAGTCGCGAATTCGGCTTGAAACTGCCGAGTTCCCGCAGCAATTCCAGTTCGTCGCCCTGCGCCGCCGGCAGCTTAGCGACCCACTCCGCGTCGACGTAGATATGGCAGGTCGCGCAGGAGCACATACCGCCACAAATGGCCGCCATATCGAAATCTGCGTCGCGCAGCGTCTCCATCACGGAAGTGCCCGCTCGTCCGGCAACCCGATGCTCTTTACCCGCTCGATCAGTGACCACCATCTCTGCCATGCCGTGCACTCCCAAAAATCGTATGGACCATCCGACCTGACTGGTCGGCGCACGCATGGTAACGACCTCGCCCCAAAACGACCAGTCGGGCGATACTCAAGCGGATAGACGGGAGACGAACGCCGTCCGGCGCGCCTCGCTCAAGGTGTCCCAACCGTCGGCCGAATCCAGCCACAGCGCGTGTATCGCGTCGAAGAGTCGTTGCCACGGCCGTAGATCCGCCGCGGTGACATCGCCGTACGCCGCCACCAACGCGTCAATCTGATCGCGATCGAGGTCGTGGTAACACGCGATACCCGCCAATTCAAATAGCGGATCGCCCCAACCGGCGTATTCCCAATCGATGAACCACAATTGGCCATCGTCCAGTACATTGCGTTGGTGCAGATCGTTATGGCAAAAAACGGGACGCGGACTCCGCCGCCGAGCTTGAGCCTGCGCGATGGCCGCCTGGATCGCGGAGCGACGAATGGGGCTGCTTGGCGGGGGAACGGCCGCGGCCAAATACTCCATCGCCAGAGCGTCAGCGTCGATGGCACGCATGTCCACTCGAATAGGCAGCTCGTGCAGCGCTTTCACCCGCTGCGACAGCCTCGCCAAGCCCTCTGCAGTCTCGAAGAGCTGCGATGATGCCTGCGGAGCGTCGATCCAAGCCGTGATAAGCAGTCCGGCGTCGGGTTGCGCATGAATCACCGCGGGCGCGAACCCGAACTCTGCTGCGGCCGCGTGCGCCGCCCATTCTGAGGCACGGCTGACGCGCAGGACTTCGTCGTCCGAACCGGCGCACCGCACAGCCCAGTCGACACCCTCACCGACGACCCTCACCACCGTGTTGACGGCGCCGGCAAGGATAGGCTGACAGTCAACGCCACTCGCCACCGCTGCCCGCCCGGCCGGAAACCGATTGAGCAGGTCGTAAATGCGCGTCGGATCGCTCATCCGCGACTCATCGCAGGACGCCACGCTCGCCAACCCAATGCCGCGAGCCCCACGAATAGGCTGTAGAGCAACGCGCTCAGGTAGAGACCATGACGCAGGCACAGCCACGCAATGACGAGATCAATACCGATCCACCACAGCCAGTTTTGGCGGATTTTGCGGGCCTGCAACCACGTCGCATACACACTCGCCCATGTGGTCAGTGCATCGAGTCGCGGGTCGACCGAGTGCGTTTCAGCGGCGAGGATCCGAGCGGTGGCCTCACTGATCAGCGCGACCCCCGCGATGCCCAACACCTGACCGATCCACGCGCCAGACGTAATCGGACGATCCCCCGAGTCGCCCGTCCACGCCCACCAGCCATAAACCGCAACGGCGAGAAAATAGGCTTGCAGTCCGGCCTGCATCACCAACCCGGCGCGCGCGAAAACGGCGAGGTAGAGCGCTGTGCTGACAAAAGCGAATGCCCAGCACCAGCGAATTTCTTTAACTGCAAGAACGACATAGACAATGCCGAGCGCGGCACCTGCAGCCTCCAACGGAGACAAATCGGTGACGAGGCGGGCCAGCGGGGCGATAATGTCGGTGACAGTCACTAAATCTACTCTTCGAGGTAACGCTCCTACGGAGCGCGTACTGGTAGGATGTTGGATCTCTCCACAGCGAGGTTTTGCCCCATGGCCCAGCGCTCGGTCAAGGTTTATCAGATCGATGTGTTCACCGAGACACTCTTCACGGGAAATCCGGCCGGTGTGGTGCTCGGGGCGGAAACGCTCGATGAAACCGAGATGCAGGCCCTCGCTCGCGAGCTAAACAACTCCGATTCGGCGTTCGTACTGCCGCCGGATGGACCCGATCACGACGTCATCCTTCGATTCTTCACGCCCAAGAGCGAAGTGGGCTTTGTCGGGCACGCCACGGTCGCGGCCCACGTGGCTCGCCTGGCAGCAGGCGTGGGTGGCACGGGGACCCTGCATCAGAAGTCCCGCTCCGGCATCCAAGCCATTACGGTCTCGGGTACGGCCGAGAATCCCCACGTCGCGGTGACAGTCCCGCCGCCGACCTGCCTGCCACCGATCTCCAGCGAGCAGAAAGGTCAGCTGCTCGATATTTTCGGTATGGATACGGCAGCGTTGGATCCCAAGTGCCCGATTTTGGTGACGAAGCGGGCGACCACCCGTCTGATGATCGGTTTACGGTCGATGGACGCATTGGCAGCCCTCGAGCCCGATCTTGAGGCGCTGAAACGGTTTACGCCACACGTCGGCGCCGACGGGTACCTGCTCTTCGTTCGTGACGCGCACGGTCCTGGCACGTTTGAGGCGCGGCTCTTCTCGCCCGTCTTGGGTATTTCCGAAGATCCGGTCAGCGGCAACGCGCACGGGATGCTCGGCGCATACCTGGTCACGCACGACTTGATTCCGGTTGTGGACGGTAAGGCTGTTCTGAAGGGCTTTCAGGGCGCGAGCATGCAGCGCCCGGGCACCGTCGACATCGAAGTGACGGTGACCGATGGGCAACCGTCACAGATCGTGATCAGCGGCACTGCGCGCGTGGTCTTCACGACCGAGATCAAACTCGGCTGATCTAAGTCGCTGAGCGGGCTCGTTTGGCTGCCGTAGTGCCGACGAGCTCGCCCTCCCAGGCCGCAACCACCACGGTGGCCACGGAATTTCCGACCACATTCGTTGCGCTTCGGCCCATATCCAAGAACTGATCCACGGCGAGTATCAGGACCAAGCCGGCTTCCGGGATACCGAAATGGGCAAGCGTCGCCGCGATGACCACCAAGGAAGCACGCGGCACACCGGCCATTCCTTTACTCGTGACCATCAACAGCAGCAGCATGGTGATCTGTTGGGATATTGACAGTGAGATGCCGTACACCTGAGCGATAAACAGCGTCGCGAAGGTGCAATACATCATGGATCCGTCCAGATTGAACGAATACCCCAACGGCAATACAAAGCTGGCGATTCGTCCTGAAACGCCGTAACGCTCCAACTGTTGCAACGTCTTTGGGTACGCCGCTTCGGAACTGGCGGTGGAGAACGCCAACAGAATCGGTTCGCGCAGCAAGGGCGCCAGTCCAAACAATCGCCGCCCCACTACGGTGGCTCCGAGAGTCAGCAACACTACCCACAACACGATTAGCGACAGGTAAAAGCCGCCAACGAAACGGCCGTACGTGGCGAGCACGCCTAACCCATGCTGGGCAACGACCGCGGTGATGGCCGCAAAGACGGCAATCGGGGCGAACAACATGACGTAGCCGGTCATGCGTAACATCACCTGGGCAAGGTCATCCAGCAGCCCGAGGAGCCGCGCCACTCGATCACCGAGCGCGGCCATCGCAGTACCCAAGAACGCCGAAAAAACGACAATCTGAAGAATTTCGTTCGAGGCCATCGCTTCGACGATCGATTTTGGGACCAGATGGGTAATGAAATCCTTCAAGGTGATTCCGCTCGCGCGCACGCCGCTGTCAACTTCTGCCGCGGGCAGCGCGAATCCGGCACCGGCACCCGGCGCTATCAGCGTTACCATCACCAAACCCAGCGCAAGGGAGACCAGCGACGCGAACAAAAACCAACCCAGCGTCCGTATTCCGACCCGCCCCAAGCGCGCTGGATCCCCCATATGGGCGATGCCCACGGTTAGCGTCGATAGCACCAACGGGGCAATGATCATTTTGATCATGCGCAGGAATAGATCGGTTCCAATCTGGCAGTAACCCGCGATCGCCTGACGGATCGATTCATCGGCTACCGACGCATGAATGACGCTGCCCGCTACAATGCCAGCGACCAGCGCTCCGGCGACGACAGCAGTTAATTTCTTGGCCATGGTTACCTCTGGGATCGACGCTGCGACTCTACCGATGCAGCGGCCATCGCGTCACGGGAAATGATCTGACCTTGGCCCTGACGAATCGCCAGCACATGCTGAATCTCTGGAACCAAATCGGTCGGATGATGCGCGGCGACGATGAGTTGAATGCCGGATTGAGCGCATCCCGACAAGAAGCCCTTCACCTTCGCTCGATAAGGCGCATCCAGCCCAGTGAGCGGCTCATCCAACAGCAGCGCCTCCGGCTTGAGCACCATCGCCCGGGCGAATAGCGCGAGACGCCTCTGCCCATACGACAGGCGCCGAACGGACGTATCGGTCGGGCCGCTAAAGCCAACCAACGCAAGCGCATCGCGTGCGCGGCGGCGTTCGGCGGGGTTCGAGCGCGAGAGCAAGCCAAAACTCAGTCGTTCGCCGCTGACGACGAAATCCTCGGTCGATACGTCCTCGAAGTACTCCATCTGCAATTCAGGCGAGACAAATCCGATCCGTCGGCGCCATTCTTCCATGTGAAGCCCGAGTTCATGGCCGCGACGTACAACGCGGCCGACGGCCGCGAACGGCAGCAGTCCATAGACGGCTTGCAATAACGTGGACTTACCCGACCCATTTGCGCCCACGATCGCCCAGTGCTCCGCCGGCCGCACAATCCAACACAGATGCTGGATTACCGGTCGATAGTCCCGATACAACGACACATCATTCAACTCGATCAACGGAAGCGTGGCGTGTTCCCGTCGCTCAAATCCCGGGTGGGTGGCCTGACCATCGACCGCGAGCCAATGTTGTGGAGCGCCCTCCAGACTCCCGTCGTACGTGATCCGACCGGACTCTATGACCCAAGCCCGGCTGAAACCGGCGGGCACATCGTCCGCTCGATGCGCGGCCAGCACGATCGTCACGCCGGCCGACCGCAGACGCCCCAATTCCTCATCGAGCAATGCTCGCGTGTCCGCATCCAGACCGTTGTGCACTTCGTCCAGCAACACAAGTCCCGGGTTGCCGGCGAGTGCACGCGCAATCAGCACGCGTCGCTTTTCACCGTAGGACAGCGTCAAGAACGGACGGCGCGATAACCGCAGTAACGAAAAGCGCTCCAGCAAACCGCGAACACGCGCTCGCTGCTCCGCATTCAATCGTGCAACCGGCCGTATGACGTTGTGGACACCAGTGGCGACGACACGATGTACGCTGAAATTCCAGTCATAACGGAAATATTTGTCTTGCCACTCGCCTCCTACGAAAGCGATGCGCGGCAGAACCTCTACCGTATCCAGCGGTAGACCCGCGTGATCACGATAGTCTCGGCGCTCGTCACCGGCTTCGGTCGGCGTTGGCCAACGTTCGCCACCCAGTAGCTTAAGAAGCTGCGTCTTTCCGGCGCCATTGGGGCCCAGGAGGACGATTCCCTCTCCGGCGCGCACCTCCACATTGATCGGCGTCAGTAGGCGTCTTCCGTCAACGATCAGACCGGCTTGATGGCAACTGACGGCCAATCCGGTCACGTGACGCTCCATGTGTCATCACCCGAGGATGTCACGCGACCGTCCCGCTCCAATTTGACCAGATGCGCCATGAGGGTATAGCGAGCCATCGCGTGCAAAGACGGCGGAACGTCTGCATAGACCTTCGGCAGTATCGTATCGAGGCTGAGCGGCTTGCCCGCGTCTAAGGCCGACAACACCCGCTGTTCGCGCAAGAGTCGATGGGCGATCAACCGCTCAATGGTCGCTGACGGATCCCTGACCACGGGACCATGACCCGGCAGCAGTGCTTGCGGATTCAATCCGGCCACTTTCCTCAACGAGTCGAGATAGTCCGACAGGTCGCCATCCGGATGCACAATAACCGGCGAAACGGTACCGAGGATGTGATCACCCGTGCAGACGAATCCCTTGGAGGGTAGGTGCCAGCAAACGTGATTCGACGCGTGACCGGGTGTCGTGATCGCTACCAATGGACCCAAGTCCGTATCGATCGCCTCGCCATCGTCCACAATTCGGGTCGGACGGAAGTCGGGATCCTGAAAAGTCGGGTGACGCGACACACGACCCAAGAGGGGCACGCCCAGACGGAGACCCAATTCCACCGCCGCGGGCGAATGGTCGATATGGGTGTGGGTGACGACGATTGCGGTCACCGGGGTGCCACCCACGGCACGCAGAATCGCGTCGACCTGCCCGTCGATCGCCGGCCCCGGATCCAGGACAACGACCCGCTCTCGCCCCAGTAGGTAGGTATTGGTGCCAGGACCCGTCATCGCTCCGCCGTTTTGCGCGACGAGCCGGCGAACGCCGTCGTCCAGTTCGACGGCACATCCAGCGGTGAAATCGGTCGAGTCCAGTGCGGCCATTCGCCACTCCTACCAAGGTGAGCGTCCGGATGGTACCGACCCACGCGCCGACTAGCGAGACAAGGGGGGTTCAACTCCGTCGCCGAGGTTATAAGATGGGGGGGCTCCGGCCACGTCGGCCGACCACTTGAGGACCGAATTCATGAACTCCTTCCATCGAGCCGCCGCGTCCCTCGTCCTGTTCGGCCTGAGCGCCGCGGGCGCCCAGGCCGCTTGCCTAGCACCCAAGGCACCGACATCCTTTCCGAACGGGGCGGTTGCCACACTGCCGGAGATGGTGGAAGCGCAGAAGGCGGTAAAGCAATTTCAGGCCGATATGGCGACCTACCGCAAGTGCATCGATGAGGAATCACCGCCAGCCCCCTCGGGCGCGCCGCTCACCGAAGAGCAGAAGAAAGCCCAGGATGCGCGTGAAAAGGAGCGGATGCAGAAGCACAACGACTCCGTCACGATGGAGACGGCGGTCGCTGACGAGTTCAACCAGCAGATCCACGCCTATAAAGAAGCGCAGGCCGCCAAGAAGGCCCAGTGAGTCTGCCGTGCTGACACCGGCGGAGGCAACAGCGGCGATCAATGCAGCCATACGGCCGTTGGCAGCGGAGACCGTACCGCTGCGCGCGGCCGCCCTCCGGGTGTTGGCGGAAACACTCTACGCAGAACGGGACCTTCCGCCGTTCGACCGGGTCGCGATGGATGGCATCGCGATCCGGCATTCGGATTGGCAACGAGGAACCCGACGGTATGTGATCGATGGCATCGTCGGTGCCGGTAGCGAACCGCTGCCATTAGCCGAGAGTGACCATTGCCTTGAGGTCATGACGGGCGCGATGTTGCCACCGGGCACCGACTCCGTCATTCCGTTCGAGCTCCTGCGCCAGTCATCTGGCGTTGCCGAGGTACTGTCGGATGACGTGGTACCGGGCGCCAACGTGCACCGTCGCGCCAGCGACGGTCGAGCGGGGGACGTCGCGCTTACCCCCGGCACTTTATTGCGTGGACCCGAAATTGCGGTCGCAGCGTCCGTCGGCCGCTCGTCCGTTCAGGTTTCACGAAGCCCTGCCATTACCGTGATTTCGACCGGTGACGAACTGGTAGGACCCGAGGAGGCGCTACTGCCTTGGCAAATTCGCCGCTCCAATGCGCAAGGCATCGTGGGCATGCTTCAAGGTCGTGGTTATTTCGACGTCATGGACCTCCATTTGGGCGACCAACGACCGGTCCTCTTGCAACAACTCGGTGAAACCCTGGCGACGCGGGACGTACTGATCTTGTCGGGCGGCGTGTCAGCGGGTCGATTTGACCACGTACCGGGCGTCTTGCAAGAACTGGGCGTCCAGCAAGTGTTTCACAAGATTGCGCAACGACCCGGCAAGCCGTTTTGGTTTGGCATCAGCCCGAATGGGCAGCCCGTTTTTGCGTTGCCGGGCAACCCCGTTTCAACCCTGGTATGCCTGGCCCGGTACGTGTTGCCAGCGTTGGAACGTCTCTCGAGTCGTCAAGGGTCAACGGTCAACGCCGCGCTGTTGGAAGACGGATGGCAGAGCCAAGGATCGTTGACGGCGTTTGTGCCTGTCATGCGCATTGCCCCGGCCAGTGCCAGCGTACGTCTGCACCAAACTCGTGGGTCCGGCGATTTTGTCTCTTTGGTGGGGACTGACGGCTTTGTGGAATTGGCGCCCGGCGAGACGATTGCCCCGGGATCGCCGGTTCCGTTCTACACTTGGTAACCATGAGCGAAATCGTCACCTTGAACGCCCCCTCCCGGCCGCTCGACCAGCGTGGCCGTGCCATGCACGACTTGCGTATTTCCGTAATGGATCGGTGCAATTTTCGCTGTCCCTACTGCATGCCGAAGGACACCTTCGGCGAGGGGTACCGATTCTTATCGTCTGCAGAACGTTTGTCGTTCGCAGAAATCACACGGTTAGCAGGTCTCTTCGTGCCTCTGGGCGTTCGCAAGTTGCGACTCACCGGCGGCGAACCCCTGCTGCGCGCCGGATTGCCGGAGTTGATTGGTGATCTGGCGGCGCTACCGGGCATTGAAGACGTCGCGTTGACCACCAACGGCGTGCTACTGCCCCGTCATGCGTCGGATTTGAAAGCGCAGGGCCTCGGCCGCGTCACTGTCAGCCTCGATTCGTTGGATCCGGATGTGTTCCGACGTATGTCGGGCGGGTTTGGATCTCCGGCGGAAGTGCTCGCCGGGATCGATGCTGCATTGGCCGCGGGACTCGGGCCGATCAAAGTGAACTGCGTCGTCCAACGCGGCGTCAACGATCACACCGTATTGTCGTTGATCGAACACTTTCGCGGTACGCCCGTCATCGTGCGTCTCATCGAGTACATGGATGTTGGCAATCGGAACCATTGGGATCGTGAACGCGTGGTGACGGCGCGTAGTCTTCGCGACGCCATCCACGCTCGCTGGCCGATTAAGCCGACCGCTCCCGCCTATCCCGGTGAGGTCGCCGAACGCTATACGTACGAAGATGGAGCCGGCGAGGTGGGCTTCATCGCATCGGTGAGCCAACCGTTTTGCGGTGGGTGCACCCGGGCGCGACTGTCGTCGGAAGGTGTCCTGTACACCTGTCTGTTCGCCAGCCATGGCCTTGATTTGCGGGCACCGATGCGCGGCGGAGCCACGAATGCAGAGCTCAGTGATCGCATACGCGATACCTGGTTGCGTCGTAACGATCGTTACAGTGAAATTCGGGCCGATCAACCAGCGGCCATCGAACGCAAAATCGAAATGTATTACATCGGGGGCTGATGAATACGCTGACCCATGTCGACGACCAAGGCAGACCCACGATGGTCGATGTCGGCACCAAGACTGTTACCGCACGCACTGCCACAGCGGAGGCACGCGTGCGGCTGCCCGACGATGTCGCCCGAACGCTCGCAGAGACGGGCTATGCAACCAAGAAAGGTCCTGTATTCGCGACAGCGATCATCGCTGGCACTATGGCAGCGAAGCGCACGCACGACCTGATTCCCTTTTGCCATCCGCTCGGGCTTGAAAAGTGCCGCATCGACATTGAAGGCGCTGGAAATCTGATCGTGATTCGCTGCGAAGTCGGCGTACATCACAAGACGGGCGTCGAAATGGAGGCCCTCACAGGAGCCAGCGTCGCGGCGCTCACCGTCTACGATATGTGCAAAGCGCTCTCCCACGACATCGTGATCGAAAGTACGCGCCTCATCGAAAAGCGTGGCGGCAAGAGCGACTTCGGAGCCCCGTGATGACCGACTTCGCTCGTCTCGCGGGGCTCGTCTTATCCGGCGGCTACAGCAAGCGCATGCGGCAGGACAAAGCCGCCCTGCTCGTCGATGGGGAAACACAACTGGCTCGAGCCGTGCGGCTGTTGCAAACCGTTTGCACAGACGTCTTCGTCTCCGTCCGGCCGGACCAAATTGCGGACCCGGTACGAGCGGCGTACCCGCACGTTGTAGACGAGCTGGATAACGTGGGGCCCGCAGCCGGAATACTTGCAGCGTTCGCCCATCGTCCCGATAACGCTTGGCTCGTGCTGGCCGTCGATCTGCCGCTTCTGAATGCGGAGACGTTAGCCCACTTGGTGCGATCTCGCGCGACTGACCAAATGGCCACTGCGTACATCAGTGCGCACGATGGACTGCCCGAGCCGCTCTGTGCGATTTGGGAGCCGGCGAGCCACGCTGCGCTCGCGACCTTCGTCGCTGAGGGCCGCCATTGCCCGCGAAAATTTTTGATCAACCATCCGGTACGTTTGGTTCCCTTGCTAACGCCGGAAGCGCTGGCCAACATCAACACACCTGACGAGTACGCGGCGACAGTCGCGCAGACTCGGAACGGAGCGTCACCATGACTGCTTTGAGAGTCCAGTATTACGCCATCTTGAGGGAGCAGGCCGGCATGAGCCGCGAAGTCGTGGAATCCGCTGCCGGAAACGCCGCGGAACTTTACGACGAACTTCGGGCACGCCACGGTTTCACACTGGCCCGCTCGCAACTGCGCGTTGCCATCGACGGTGAGTTTGCAGACTGGTCCGCACCGCTCACGTCCAATAGCGAGATCGTCTTTATTCCACCGGTTGCGGGTGGCTAACCATGCAAGGCTTCTTCTTTTCGGCCGATCCGCTTGACCTAACCCACCTTCGTGGGACGGTCGAAGATGCGACCTGCGGGGGCTACGTCAGTTTCGAGGGCTGGGTGCGCGACCATAACGACGGTCGTTCGGTGGCTCGACTGGAATACGAAGCGTTCGAGCTACTCGCCGTTAAAGAAGGGCAGCGTATTATTTCGGAGGCGATTGAGCGTTTCGGCGTCACTCGCGCTCGCTGTGTTCATCGAGTCGGTTTGCTCGAATTGGGCCACGTGGCAGTGTGGGTCGGTGTGAGCGCACCGCACCGCGGCGAGGCGTTTGCCGCGTGTCGCTACATCATCGACGAGGTCAAGCACCGCGTCCCCATTTGGAAAAAAGAGTATTACGTCGACGGTGACTCGGGCTGGGTGAATTGTGAGCGCTGCGCTGCAGCGGCATTGGATTCCACGGCGCAGACGTCACACCACCACGATCACAGTCACGACCACAATCACAATCACGGTCACGCCGACGATCACCATCACGGGCATACCACGCCGATGACGGTGGCACGGCATCCGCACGGCGTACGTTCGCCGGATTATTCGCGACAGCAGATCCTCACGGAGGTCGGCGCGCACGGGCAAGCTCGGATCCGCGGCGCCCGCGTATTGGTCGTGGGTGCGGGTGGACTCGGGGTGCCGGTGTTATCGTATCTTGCCGGTGCAGGCGTCGGCACCTTGGGTGTTATGGACGGCGACACATTGGATGCGTCCAATCTGCACCGACAAACGCTGTATGCCTTGGACGATGTGGGGCAGTCGAAAGCACTGCTGGCAGCGCAAAAACTTCGCGCGCTCAACCCCGAAGTCGATGTGCGTCCCTACGTCGAGCGCGCGACAGACACGAATCTCACAGCGATTGCGGCAGGCTACGACGTGATCGTCGACTGCACGGATAATTTTGCCGCTCGCTTTGCGATTAACGACACGGCAGTCCGTCTCGCGAAACCGGCGGTTCTCGCCAGTGTCTACCAATACGAAGGACAACTGCAGGTCGTGCGCGCCGGCGACCCCTGCTTGCGTTGCCTGTGGCCGGACGGCACGCGCGACGGCATTGTCGGCAATTGCGCAGAAGCCGGGGTATTAGGTCCGATACCCGGGGTGCTCGGTAGTCTCCAAGCCCTTGAGGTGCTGAAAGTCATCCTCGGAATGGCGTCGCCGGCGCAGGGCGCCGTGGTGCTACTGGACTTACGGACGCTTGAGAGTCGGCGACTCGGCGCTCGCCGCGCCGACGACTGCCCAGCGCACTGCCAAGCACCCGCTGAACACACTGCTGTGGATCTGACGGTATCGGTGACGTTACCGACCAGGGAGTGGACGGTTATTGACGTCCGCGAGCCCCATGAAGTCGCGATCGACCCGTTACCGGGCCTCAGTCGGCCGATACCGTTGGGGCAGTTGCTCGATAATCCCGAGCAATTGCCAACCGGACACCGCTATCTGTGTGTCTGTGCGAAGGGACAACGGTCGTTAGCCGCAGCCAAAGCACTCCAGCGGGTGGGTCGCGAGGCGGCTTCGCTC
Source organism: Steroidobacteraceae bacterium (assembly GCA_036742455.1). Classification (GTDB taxonomy): domain Bacteria; phylum Pseudomonadota; class Gammaproteobacteria; order Steroidobacterales; family Steroidobacteraceae; genus CAIKZZ01. The sequence goes on from DAINQU010000005.1 coordinate 71,440, forward strand.
TCGGGCGGCTACACGGCCTAGCTAATACCGCTATCCAGGTCGGACTTGGCCACTGCCGCGGACAACGTACTTGTAGCTGGTTAACTGTTCGGTGCCCACGGGGCCACGCGCATGAAACCGATCGGTAGAGATGCCGATCTCAGCCCCCATCCCGAATTCGCCACCGTCGGCAAATTGTGTGGAGGCATTGTGCAGAACAATGGCACTGTCGACGGCGGTGAGAAATCGCTCGGCCGTGGTGTCGTTATTCGTCACAATCGATTCCGTGTGCGCCGATCCATACCGTGTCACGTGCGCAATCGCTTCTTCAACCCCCCGGACGACTTTTACGGCGATGATCGCGTCGAGATATTCCGTGTACCAATCTTCCTCCGTAGCCGGCAACACGCGGCTATCGACGGCCTGACACGGCCCGTCGCCACGCACCTCGCAGCCCGCATCCAGTAACGCCTTCACGAGTGTGGGCAAGTACGTCGGATCGGCGGCCTGATCCACCAACAGGGTTTCGGCGGACCCGCAAATCCCGGTGCGTCGCAATTTGGCATTGAGCACAATGTCCGTCGCCATGGCGAGATCTGCATCGCGGTCCACGTAGACGTGGCAATTGCCGTCGAGATGCCCGATGACCGGCACCCTCGCTTCCCGCTGAACGCGCTCGATCAGACCTTTGCCGCCACGCGGAACGATGACATCGATGAAATCTGTCATTTCAGCCAACAAATGTCGGACAGCCTCTCGATCGGTCGTCGGCACCCGCTGTATACAGCCGGCGGTTAATCCCGCCGCTTCGAGTCCAGCGACAAGGCACCCGTGAATCGCCGCGCTCGACTCGACACTCTCCGAGCCTGGGCGAAGGATGGCGACGTTGCCCGATTTCAAGCACAAAGCACCCGCATCGGCGGTGACGTTAGGTCGACTCTCATAGATGATGCCGATCACACCCAGCGGAACGCGCACCCGCTGAATGCGCAATCCATTCGGCCGGGTCCATTCGCTAATGACCGAACCAATCGGGTCTTCCAATCGCGCAATGTCCTCCAATCCGCGCGCCATGGCTTCGATGCGTGAGGGGTCCAGTTTGAGGCGGTCGATCAGCGCCCCTTTTAGGCCACGCGCCTGCGCAGCAACTAAGTCACGCGCGTTGGCTGCTAGGATCTCCCCGGCACGGGTGCGCAATTGGGACGCCGCTGCCATCAACGCGCGATCTTTGACCTCCCGCGTGGCCTGTGCCAGCACGCCACTCGCCTGGACCGCCGTACGGCCCATCGTCTGCATCATGGCCGATAAATTTGCACTGTCGTCGTTCGGCCGCATCACTCGCGTCCTCGTTGGAGCATGACGACCAGGTCGTCTCGGTGAATCATCTCTTCGCGCCCCACATAACCGAGTAAATTCTCGATTTCGGCACTGCGCCGGCCGGCGATCAGCAGACATTCGGACGCGTGATAGGCCACCAGACCGCGTGCGATCTCGGAGCCCTCGTGTATGACGCTGACGGTGTCTCCCCGTCCAAACTGACCGGCAACCTCAATCACACCGGCGGGCAGCAAACTCTTACCGCGCTGAAGCGCCTCCGCAGCGCCTGCATCGACGATGAGGCGGCCGAGTGGCTTAAGCGTGCCAGCAATCCATTGCTTGCGTGAAGCCACCGGCGTGGTAGACGGCAGAAACCAACTGCAGCGCTCGCCTTGTTCAATAGCGGCCAGCGGATGCGTCCGATGGCCACTCGCGATACAGAGACTGCACCCCGCACCCACCGCAATGCGGGCTGCGGCGACTTTGGTCGTCATACCGCCCGAACCGACGCCCGACGTGGGCCCTGTCGCCATCGCATCGATGCGTGCATCCACTTCGCGAACTTCAGGAATAAATTCCGCCGTAGGGTCCTTACCCGGATCGGCGGAGTACAGTCCATCAATGTCCGACAGCAGGACGAGGCACTCGGCGCTCGCCATCTGGGCCACGCGCGCGGCGAGTCGGTCATTATCTCCGTAGCGGATTTCGGCCGTCGCCACCGTATCGTTCTCGTTGATGACGGGGACGGCACCGAGATCGAGCAGTGTATTGAGGGTGGCGCGGGCATTGAGATAGCGGCGCCTATCCTCGGTATCGTCGAGGGTCAGTAAAACTTGCGCAACGGCGAGGCCGCGATCCTCGAGGATCTCCTGCCAGGCGCGCGCCAACCGGATCTGTCCGACAGCGGCAGCGGCCTGACTTTCGGGCAAACTCAGCTTTCCCGACGCGAGTCGCAAATGGCGTCGGCCGAGTGCGATAGCGCCGGACGAGACGATGATCACCTGCTGACCGCGGCCGGTGGCTACCAAAATATCGTCGGCGAGCGATTCCAGCCACGCGCGATTGAGCCGGCCGGACTTTCCATCGACCAGCAGCGCGGATCCGACCTTGACCACTAAGCGGCGGGATTCACGCAGACGGCGTGCACGGCTGAGGTAGTCGGAATGGCTCATGGGACTGAATTAGCACGGGAAAACGGGTCCCAACTATACCGAGAATGCCGCGCCCTGTCCGTCATCGGGAGGAAGGCGCCGCGCCACGCCGCGGATATAGACGATAAACGTCGAACCCTGCGTTTTTTGCGTATGGGTATGCGTCTCAGCCCCTATTACCCTTCCCTCCGTAGAACCGCACACCCTCCTTTACCTGCGGAACGGAACGCCCATGCAACGCGCTGACACTTATAACGATACTGTCGTCAGACAATTCGCCTTGATGACCATCGTCTGGGGCATTGTCGGCATGCTGGTCGGGGTCATCATTGCCTCGCAGCTGCTCTTCCCGGCTCTGAATTTCGACATTCCGTGGCTCAGTTACGGTCGACTGCGACCTCTGCATACGAATGCCGTGATCTTTGCATTCGGCGGGAGCGCACTGTTCGCGACGTCGTACTACGTCGTGCAACGAACCTGCCACACGCGTCTGTTCGCCGGCAAGTTAGCCGCCTTCACCTTCTGGGGATGGCAGGCCATTATTGTGGCGGCCGCGATTACCCTGCCGTTGGGCATTACCTCAGGGAAAGAATACGCGGAGCTGGAATGGCCGATTGACATCGCGATTGCGATCGTTTGGGTTGCCTACGCGATCGTCTTTTTAGGCACGTTGGTCAAGCGTCAGGTCAAGCACATCTACGTCGCCAACTGGTTCTTCGCGGCCTTCATCATCACGGTCGCGGTGCTCCACATCGTCAACAGCGCCGAGATACCGGTGAGCTTGTGGAAGTCCTACTCCGTGTACCCGGGTACCGTCGACGCCATGGTGGAGTGGTGGTACGGCCATAACGCCGTCGGCTTCTTCCTGACCGCCGGCTTTCTCGGAATCATGTATTACTTCGTGCCCAAGCAAGCGGGCCGGCCCGTCTATTCGTACCGGCTGTCGGTGGTCCATTTCTGGGCACTCATCTCCGTCTACATGTGGGCCGGCCCCCATCACCTGATCTACACAACGCTTCCGGACTGGGCGCAATCGCTCGGCATGATCTTTTCGCTGATCCTCATCGCGCCCTCGTGGGGCGGCATGATCAACGGGATCATGACCCTTTCCGGCGCCTGGCATAAGCTGCGCACGGACCCCATTCTGAAATTCTTGATTGTTTCGCTGTCGTTCTACGGCATGTCGACCTTTGAGGGTCCGATGATGTCGATCAAGACGGTAAACGCCCTCTCCCATTACACCGACTGGACGATCGGCCACGTGCATTCGGGCGCACTCGGATGGGTGGCCATGGTCACCATCGGCGCGCTCTACAGCCTGATTCCGCGTCTGTACGGCCGTACGGAGATGTACAGCAAACGACTCATCGACATCCATTTTTGGACGATGACGATCGGCGTAGTTCTGTACGTCGCTTCGATGTGGATCTCCGGCGTTATGCAGGGGCTCATGTGGCGCGCCACCAATCCCGACGGAACGCTGACTTACACCTTCGTCGAGGCACTGAAGCAGACCTACCCGTTCTACGCAGTGCGTCTCGCCGGCGGGCTGCTGGTATTCGGCGGCATGTTCCTCATGGCGTACAACGTCTGGAAGACGATTTCCGCATCCGATGCGTCGACCGTCGATCAACCGGTCCCCGCACCGACGCATTGAGCCACCGACGCCCACCTCATTCGGAAGCAAATCCATGAATCATGAAAAAATTGAGAAGAACGTCGGCCTGCTCGGTGTACTCACGGCGATCGTGATTAGCATCGGGGGACTGGTTGAAATCGTACCTTTGTATTTCACCGGTCAGGTCGGTGAAGCAGCCCCTGGCGTGAAGCCCTACACGGCGCTGCAGCTCGAAGGCCGCGACATTTACCTGCGCGAGGGCTGTTACAACTGCCACTCGCAGATGATCCGTCCCATGCGCGCGGAAACCGAGCGCTACGGTCATTACTCCTTGGCCGGAGAATCTGTCTACGATCATCCGTTCCAATTTGGCTCGAAGCGAACCGGCCCGGACATTGCCCGCGTCGGTGGTCGCTACTCCGATGAGTGGCACCGTGCGCATTTGAATAACCCGCGCGACGTCGTGCCGGAGTCCAACATGCCGGGATTCCCGTGGTTAGCGACCACCCCGGTGGATCCCGATGGGACTGCCGCAAAAATGAGGGCGATGCGCACGGTCGGTGTTCCATATACCGATGAAGAGATCGCGGCTGCGCATGACAGCGTCGCCGGCCATACGGAGCAAGACGCGCTGATTGACTACCTTCAGTCTCTCGGCCTCGCAGCAAAAACCTGGAAGAACTGATCATGAGTTCAACCACCTACGGCTGGGTCGCCGGAATCTCGACCCTTATTTCGATGCTCGCCTTTATCGGCGTGGTCGCCTGGAGCTATAGCCGTCGGCGCGCGCCGGAATACAACCGAGCTGCGCAGATGCCGCTGGAAGAAGATATGAATATCAAATCTGGAGCGCAGCCATGAGCGGTTTCTGGAACCTATGGGTCGCGGGACTCGTCACCGCAAATATCGTTTTTCTCGCGTGGCTGCTCTACGCCACATCGACCGGTAAGAAAAGCGACCAGGCGGCCGGCCCAGAAACGACCGGACATACTTGGGACGGCGACCTAAAGGAATACAACAATCCCCTGCCGCGGTGGTGGTTGTTTGTATTTTATGGATCGATTGTCTTCGGCGTGCTGTACCTCACGCTTTTCCCCGGCTACGGGAACTTTAAAGGCCTGCTCGGCTGGTCCTCGACGGCTCAGTGGCAATCCCAGAAGGCGGATGCCGATGCGATCGTCGCGCGTGAGTTCGCGAAATTCGACGGCAAGTCGGTCGCGCAACTCTCGACTGACCCGAACGCTCTACGGATCGCGCGTAATTTGTTTGCCGCGAACTGCGCCGCCTGCCACGGTTCCGACGCCCACGGTGGGAAGGGATTCCCCAACCTCACCAATCCCAACCTGTCGTGGGGACGGAGCGAGGAGACCATACTGGCCACGATCACCGGCGGACGGCAGGGTGTGATGCCAGCCTGGAAGGATGCGTTGGGCGCCGATGGTGTGGCACAGGTGGCCAACTACGTTTACAGCCTCTCCGGGCGTACCGCGCCGGATCCCAAGGCTGCTGCAGCCGGCGCGGAGAAGTTTGCGACCCTGTGTGCCGCCTGCCACGGTGCGGACGGCAAGGGCAATGCGATGCTCGGGGCACCGAACCTCACGGATGAAATATGGATCTACGGCGGATCTCTCGCCACGATTGAGGAAACGGTTTCGAACGGCCGGCAGAACCGTATGCCTGCCTGGGGCGAATTGCTGGGCGAGCAAAAGGTAAAACTGCTGGCCGCGTACGTCTACAGCCTCGCGCCTCCACCGGCGGCGGCAGGTAACTGAGCCCATGACCATCCACCTTCCGACCGACGAGGTACCGAGCAAGGGCTGGAACAGAGTCGGCCGGGATGTGGCCATGGTGTTGTGGCCTTCGTTTCTGGCCGCCGCCGTCCAAACGATGGTCTTTTTCGCCATATTTGATCCGGTGTATCTCGGCGAGGGAACGGCACTTGCGGAGATCATCTCGAGCCACAACGCCGGATATGCATTGGGCTTTTTCTTTTTTTGGGCGTTCACTACCTTGGCGAGCGCTCTGACCGTCTATCTGGTGCGCACGGAAGCCGCCCAGTAGTCGATCCGCTAGGACATGCCATGACCGCCTCGGACGAATCCCACAGTAGCCCCGTTAAGGAAGAAGTCGTTTCCTTCTATGCGAAGCACGAGAAAATCCATCCACGGGAGGTCAGCGGACGGTTTTCCCGCTTGCGCCGGATCGCAGTGTTTGCCCTGCTCGGCCTTTTTTACCTCGTCCCATGGTTATCGTGGGATGGGCGGCAAGCGGTCCTGTTCGATTTGCCGGCGCGTAAATTCTACATTTGGGGACTCGTGCTTTGGCCCCAAGACTTCATCTTCCTGACGTGGCTGTTAGTCCTGCTCGGCCTGTCCCTCTTCTTCTTCACGGCGCTCGCCGGACGCCTATGGTGCGGCTACGCCTGCCCCCAGACAGTCTGGACGGAAGTCTTCCTGTGGATGGAGCGCTGGATCGAAGGCGACCGTAACAGGCGAATTAAGCTCGAGCGCGCCGGCTGGACGCCGGAAAAAATTCGGAAGAAGGTCGCCAAGCACGCCGTCTGGATTGCATTCTCACTTTGGACGGGAATCTCATTCGTTGGCTTCTTCGTCCCGATCGGCACTCTGATTCACGACGTCGCCCGTGGCGACGTCTCGGGTTGGCCGTTGTTTTGGACGTTGTTCTATGGCGGCGCGACCTATGCAAATGCCGGCTTCATGCGCGAGCAAGTCTGCAAATATATGTGCCCCTATGCGCGCTTCCAGAGCGCCATGTTTGATCGGGATACGTTAATCATTACCTATGATCAAAAGCGCGGTGAACCGCGTGGCGCCCGAGCTCGCGGCGGTGACCCTGCCCTACTGGGTTTGGGGGATTGCGTGGATTGCACGGTCTGCGTGCAAGTCTGTCCCACGGGGATCGACATTCGCAACGGCCTACAATATGAGTGTATCGCCTGTGCCGCCTGCATTGATGCGTGCGATACCGTGATGGACAAGGTGGGTTATCCGCGCGGACTCATTCGCTACACCACCCAGCACGCACTCGACGGACGCAAGACCCATATCTTCCGTGGTCGCACCCTCGTATACGCCTCCTTGTTGATGCTGATCTTCCTGGCGGGCGTCGTCGGTCTGATCCATCGAAAGACAGCGGATCTCGACATCATTCGTGACCGCAATGCGCTTTACCGGGAAACCAACAACGACGAGATTGAAAATGTCTATCTGCTTCGCATCCTGAACAAACAGATGCAGTCGCGGACCTTCTCGCTGGCCATCGAAGGCCTCGATTATGCTCGGATCGACGGCGGGTCACCCCATTGGCTCGTCAATGGAGGCGAGGTATACACCACCGCCATCCGAATCGACGTGCCGTCTGGCAAAATCCACGGGGGTCAGACGTTGCGTCTCGTGTTAATCGATGACTCGACCGGCAAGCGCTTGTTGGCTGAGAAGGCTCGATTCATTGCCCCTCCTTGAGAGCACTATGATTACTACCGATTCCGAGAGTCGCCGCCCGTGGCATCGCGAACCCTTCATGTGGTTGGTGGTCGGTATTCCGTTGCTAACGGTCGTTGCCGGCTTATCGACGGTGTATATCGCTCACAAACACAGCGACACCATCGTCTCCGACGAATTCCGTAAAGAAGGCCTGGCCATTCAACACGACCCGACGCGTGATCTCGCCGCAGCACGCATCGGCGCTCACGCACAGCTGGATATCGCGCCAGATCGCCTTCGGGTTCGCTTGAATCTGGCGAACGGGACGTCGCCGAGCAGCCTCGTCGCTGTTCTATCGCATGCAACGCGCGCGGAGCTTGATCGCCTGATTGTGCTGTCCCGAACCTCCGATGGAGCGTACGAGGCGCGATTTGAGGCGTTGGATGCCGGTCATTGGTATGTCGAGGTGTCGCCAAGTGATCGTAGTTGGCGTCTGCGCGGCAATTTCTCCACAATCCCTACACAATTGGAACTCATCCCCAGTCGGACGCCCTGAACGGCATGACCGCGTGCTTTCACTGCCAAGAGCCAGTACCCACTGGATTGGACCTCACGGCTGAGGTCGCTGGCGATGCAAAGCCGGTTTGCTGTCTCGGCTGCAAAGCGGCTGCCGAATTGATATCGGACGCCGGGCTGGCTGACTTCTACCGCTTTCGAACGGCCGCCGCACCGCGTCCCCAAGGATCGTCCGACGACGTCTGGTCGACCTACGACCGTCCGGAAGTTGCGACTCCGTTGCTCGGACATGAAGGCGACCTCTCGGTCGTGAATTTATTGATTGAAGACACCCGCTGTTCAGCCTGCAGCTGGCTCATCGGTGAACGGCTGCGGCGCCTTCCGGGGATTGCCCGAGCGGCAGTGAATCCGGCCACCGGCCGCGCCCAGGTTGCCTATGACAGCACCCGCGTCGGATTGGCAGAGATTTTGCGATCGGTCGCTTCGCTCGGTTACCGCCCCCATGTGCTCGGCGCCACCGACACGTTGGAGGTCGCGACCCGTGAGCGCCGAACGGCATTGAAGCGGTTGGCCGTCGCCGGCTTCGGCATGATGCAGGTCATGATGATCGCCACTGCGCTGTATGTCGGCGCGCGGCAAGGCATCGATCCCATCATTCGCGAGTACCTACGCATCACCTGCTTGGTCATCACCGGTCCCGTGCTCGTGTACGCGGGACGACCGTTTTTTGCGGGCGCTTGGGCCGCGTGGCGGAGCCGTCACTTGGGCATGGACGTGCCGGTCACCTTCGCGCTCGTACTCGCCTTCGGTGCGAGCGCCTGGAATACCCTTGCCCACCGCGGCGAGGTCTACTTCGACTCGGTCACGATGTTCGTGTTCTTGCTGCTGCTCGCACGCTACGTCGAGATGAGCGCCCGTCACCGCGCCGGATCAACCGGCGACGCACTGCTGAGGCTTGTACCCGCGACGGCATTACGGGTGCGGGCGGGATTGCGAGAACGGGTACCCATTGCCGCGCTGGTCGCCGACGATCGCATTATCGTTCCGGTCGGTGAGTGCTTTCCGGCCGATGGGACTGTGGTCGCCGGTCGTACCGAGACGGACGAGTCCATGCTCACCGGCGAGTCTCGACCGGTCGAAAAAAGGGAGGGCGCCACGGTCATCGCAGGCACCCTCAACGTCGGCGGTCCCGTGGAAGTTGCCTTGTCGGCAGTCGGAACATCCACGGTATTGGCCGGCATCGTCCGGCTGCTGGAGCGCGCCCAGACGGAGCGCCCGCGCATTGCCCGCCTCGCGGACCGAGCGGCCACGTGGTTTGTCACTCGGGTACTCCTCGGTGCGTTGCTTGTCGCCGTGATCTGGCTCTGGATCGACCCCAGCCGAGCCTTCGAGGCCACGCTGGCGGTATTGGTGGTCACGTGCCCGTGTGCGCTGTCGTTGGCCACCCCAACCGTGGTCACTGCCGCCACGGCAGCACTCGCACGACAAGGACTCTTGATCACCCGCGCGGATGCGATCGAGTCGCTTGCGCAAGTGGATCACGTCCTCTTCGACAAGACCGGTACACTCACCGAAGGCAAGCCGCGGATCGAGAAGGTATGGCCGCTGCGCGGCACCGCGGAGGATGCACTGCGTATCGCCGCCGGCCTCGAACAGGTCTCCGAGCATCCTCTCGCCCAAGCGTTTGCGCAGATCCGAACCGACCAACGGGCGCAACGGGTCACGATTTTCCCGGGTGAGGGTGTTGAAGGCGTTCTCGACGGCCATCTCTGGCGTATCGGCACAAAGTCGTTTGTCGCGGCAATGGCCGGCGAACCGCCCACCGGAGCTGACGAAGCCTCGATCTATCTGGGCGGCGCAACCGGCTGGCAGGCCGCGTTTCAATTAGAGGACAGACTGCGTCCGGAAGCGGCGGCGAGCGTCCGGGAGCTCCAACAACTGGGCCTCACATGCCATATTGCGAGCGGCGACCAGATCGACGCGGTCGCACGGATTGCCGGCCAACTCGGGATTACGGACTGGCGCGCGCGGCAGATGCCTGACGAGAAGGTAGCGTTCGTGCACGGCTTGACCGCGCAAAATCATAAGGTGTTGGCCGTCGGCGATGGCATCAATGATGCCCCGGTGCTCGCGGCCGCCTCCGTCTCTGTCGCCTTGGGTACGGGGTCCGCACTGGCGCAGGCGACGGCGGACGTCGTGGTCCTCCGCGGCGACCTCGCCGCCTTGCCCGACGCCATTACCACCGCGCGGCGTGCGACACGCGTCATCCGTCAAAATCTTGCGTGGGCCACGTTGTACAACTTGGTCGCTCTGCCCATCGCGGCGCTTGGATGGATACCGCCATGGCTCGCGGCCATCGGCATGTCAGCGAGTTCTCTCTTGGTCGTCTTGAACGCGCTGCGTCTGACGCGTTCCACCAAGCCCGCCCATGCGGTGGGCGCACCCAGGGTAGCCTGCCCCGCATGACCATCATTTTCCTGCTGATCCCCTTGGGTCTCGTCTTGGTCGGTTTCGCGATTTGGGCTTTTTTTTGGGCCGTCGGTGACGGCCAATTCGACGACCTTGATTCGCCCGGTTGGTCGGTGGTCACGCACGACAGTGCTGCCGAACACCCACCGACGGCCGACCCGGGCCGTGACGAGCATGATTGACCCGGCGGGCTGGATTACGGCCGCGCTCGCCGGTCTGGGCGGCGCCGCCCATTGCGCGGCCATGTGCGGCCCTCTGACGTTGGCGCTCGGCAGCGGACCTCTCGCCGGGCGTAGCCATTCACTGGTCGCGGCCATCGGCTTCAACACAGGTCGCGTACTGGCCTATGTGCTCGCCGGATCCCTGGCGTTTCTCACACTCGGCGGCGCCGTTCACTCGGCAGGCATCGAGGGAATCGCTTTTGTGTTTCGGATTTTTGCGGCGAGCCTCGTCGGGCTCGTTGGCGCCGGACTGCTGGGGATGCCGATGCTATCGCGCTTGGAACGGGCAATGACGCCCGTCTGGTCACGGACGCGTGGCGTACTCGGGCCAGCGGTGCGCGGCGCGATGGCGGCACCTGAGTCGTTGCGACCGCTGCTTTTTGGACTCCTGTGGATATTGATGCCCTGCGGGCTGGTCTATTCCACGTTGTTAGTGGCGGCGACCCGAGAATCGCTCGCGGAGGCGATCCTCGTCACCGGCGCCTTTGCCCTCGGCACGCTGCCGGCGGTGCTCGGGTTGTCGCTGGCCGGCGCTCGGATCGGACAATGGCTACAGCGCCGCCCGACTCGACGCGTGCTGGGCCTCTTGCTCATCGCAGCGGCCATTGCCAGCGTGAGCGTCGCCGTGTACCACCACGGGATGACCGGCGGTGGCGAGCATGCGCACCACCACATGTCCGGAATCCTCGGAACGGATTCCGATGCGTTGCCTCGGCGGGGGGGAACACCTACACTCCCCGTCATGGGCCAAATCGCCGCGTGGTGGGCGTAGCCATCTTTTTTTCTTGTTTTTTGAGGGTCTGAACCGTGGGTAGAGAGTACGAACCGGTCGTGGGTAATTGGTATCGCGATCTGGACGAAAAGGAGTCCTTCCTGGTGCTCTCCGTCGACGAAGATGCCGAAATGATCGAAATCCAGCATGTCGACGGCGACATTGAGGAAATCGACCTCGATACGTGGGCGGAACTCGACCTGGATCCGACCGACGAGCCGGAAGGCTGGTCGGGCTCGGAAGGCGATGATGATGATGACGATGATTGGGACGAGGACGAGGAAGACGACGAGGACGATGACTGGGACGACGAAGACGACGAGGACGATGACGACGACGATTTCGACGATCGCGACGACTACTGACCGCGTCGGATTGCGCCCGGATGAGCCGGGCGCTCGGAGGGGCAATGACCGCGCATTCCGTGAAATCTCGGATTAACGCCGTCCAAGAGCTTGAGGCTCTGTTGGATGCGGCGGTCGATGCGGTCATTGTGATCGATCACAGCAGTGTCATTCTCACGTTTAACCGGGCAGCCGAACGACTCTTCGGCTATCAGCAGCACGAGGTGATCGGGCAAAACATTGCGATGTTGATGCCTGAGCCGTATCAAAGCGCTCACGCCAGTTACGTCTCCTCGTATCTTGAGACGGGGCGCGCACGAATCATCGGCATCGGTCGCGAGATTTCAGCGAAACGTCGCGACGGCTCGGTGTTCCCGGCCGCCTTGTCAGTCGGTCAAATTCGGGGCGTCAACCCTCCCCGTTTCGTCGGCTTCATCCAAGACTTTACCGTCCGCAAAGCGGCTATCGAAGCGTTACGGTGTGAGCGCGATCGGGCTCAAACCTATTTGGACGTCGCGGAGGTCATGCTGTTGGCGCTCGATGCGCTCGGCACGGTCACGATGATTAATCGCAAGGGTCAAGAGATCCTTGGTTATACGGAACAGGAACTGATCGGAGCGGATTGGTTCGAGTTATGCGTTCCGGAGGATTGCCGTGCCGAGCGCAGGGCACGCTTTGCCCAGGAACTGCAGTTCGCGCCATCGACGCAGACAGAATCCCACGCACCGATTGTCACTCGCGATGGCCAACGCAGGCTCATTGCGTGGCGGTCAACGCCCTTGCAATCCGATCGCGGAACGTCCGTGGGGTGCTTGGCATCGGGCGAGGACATTACGGAGCGCGCGGCCGCGGAGGCAGCCCTGCGGCAGAGTGAAGCCCTCTTACGGAGCGCTCAGAGCATTGCGCATCTGGGCAATTACGAGATTGTGCATCCCGACGGCCCGATCACGTGGTCCGACGAACTATTCCGTCTCTTGGGACTGGATCCTAGCCAAGGACCGATCGGCATTCTCGAGTTTGCTGAGCGCTTCGTGCACCCCGATGACCTCGGGATTTTTAATGCGGCGTGGTCTCAGGCCTATGCGAATCACAAGCGCTTTGATCTTGAATTCCGCATCCGCCGGACCGATGGCCAAATCCGTTACATTCACTCCAAGGGCAAAATAGACCCACACCCCGCCGGACAGTTGGTCACGGGCACCCTTCATGATGTGACCGACCGGAAATTGGCCGAGCACGAGGCGCGCGTGGGTCAAGAACGGCTGACCCATGTTGCCCGACTCTCCACCATGGGGGAGATGGCGACGGGCTTGGCGCACGAGATCAATCAACCGCTGACCGCGATTGCAACGTATGCGCAAGCGGCCGTACGCATGATGGATGCCCCAGGCGGCGCGGACGCCGCGGACTTACGCGATGCGCTCGTCCAAATCGTCAATCAGTCATTGCGGGCCGGCGAAGTGATCCGTCGTTTGCGCGCGTTCGTTAAAACGCGCACAGCGCATTCCGAACAATTGGAAGTGAACCGATTGGTCGAAGATATCCGCATTCTTGCCGTACCGGATGCTCGCGTGAACGACGTGCGCCTCGTACTGCAACTGGATCCGCAGTCGCCGGTGATCGCGGGCGATCCGGTGCAACTCCAACAAGTGCTTCTGAATTTGATCCGCAATGCGATTGATGCCACGTGCGAACATCCGGGCGCGCTGCGCGAACTCACCATTTCGACCCGTCCACTGGGCGACGGCGTGGAAGTGGCTGTCATCGATCACGCCGGCGGCATCACCGACGCCGTTGCCCAGAACCTGTTTAACCCGTTCTACACAACCAAAGAGACGGGTACGGGACTGGGTTTGGCCATTTCTCGCTCCATCATCACCGCGCATAGGGGTAAACTGGGATATCGCCCGACCCCCGGTGGCGGTACTACTTTCTTTTTCACTCTGCCGCAACTCGTGGGAGTCTGATGATGAAGGACAAGCCCTCTACCGTTTTCGTAGTCGATGATGACGATGCAGTCCGTACCTCACTGCGCTTGCTGCTGAAGTCCGTCGGCTTACCCGTCGAGACGTACGCCTCCGCCCAAGAATTCCTCGATGCGTTCGATGCCGAACGCGCCGGATGCCTTGTTCTGGACATTCGTATGCCCGGCATGAGCGGTCTGGAGTTGCAGCAGAAATTGAACGAACTGCACGCCATCGTGCCGATCGTGTTCATCACAGGACACGGTGACGTGCCGATGGCGGTCGAAGCCATGCAGCACGGCGCCGTGGATTTCATCCAGAAGCCGTTCCGCGATCAGGACTTGATTGATCGCATTAATCAGGCGCTGGAGAAAGATCGCGAAAATCGCGATGGGCTGCGCGAGCGCGACGTTATCCGACGCCGAATCGGCCAACTGACTCCGCGCGAGCGCGAGGTGTTGGAACTGGTCACCAAGGGCAAAGCCAACAAAGTCATTGCCGGTGACCTTGATGTCAGCCAACGCACCGTCGAAATTCATCGCGCCCGCGTGATGGAAAAAATGGGCGCGTCATCCTTGGCCCATCTGGTCCGCATGGTCATTGAAGCGGATCGCGTCGCGCCTTAAGCACCCACCGGACGGCGGAGCACGACTCGGTGTCGACTCCGCCGGCGGTCTGCGCACGGTGACGACTTAGCGCCACTCCGCGCGCGGATCAAACGTAAATCGCCGGGACATCTCTTCGTAGAACGCGCGCGCATCTGCCGTTTCAGCCGGAGGGGTGGTGATGCGCAACACCACGTATTGATCGCCGGGCGGGTCTCCCGGCAATCCACGCCCGCGTAGACGCATTTTCTGGCCTGCCTTCGCGCCGGCCGGTATTTTCAGCTCCACCGGGCCCGCCAACGTCGGCGTCGACACCGTGGCACCGAGCGCAGCCTCCCACGGCGCGAGCGGTAGATCCAGCGTGAGATCCCGACCGTCGAGCCGGAACAGCCGATGCGGCAGCAGCGCGACTTCCAGCAGTAAAGACCCCGGCCCCGCCGGTCCGGGGGCACCCTGACCACTCAAGCGAATGACCTGCCCTGCCGTCACGCCCTCGGGCACCGTCACCCGTAGGGTCTTTTCGGTCCCATCGCTGCTGCGCAGGCGCACCTCGCGGACCACGCCGGAATACGCCTCCTCCAGCGTCAGTTCCAGTGTCGCGCGCGTATCCTCCCCTCGGGCCGCTGCGCGCCGGCGCGGGCCGGCACCGGCCCGGGCGAACGGGTCACCGGCGCCAAAGAGACTCGAGAAGAAGTCACTGAATCCCGCTTCGGTCTCCGGATCGCCGTGATGAAATCCGCGCTGCTGCCAACCGGGTGGTGGCCGAAACTGCTGACCTCGACCGTACTGGCTACCCAATTGGTCGTAGGCCGTCCGCTTCTCGGGATCCTTCAGCACTTCATAGGCCTCTTGGACCTCTTTGAAGTGCGCTTCGGCGTTCTTTTCCTTGGAAACGTCGGGATGATACTTACGGGCGAGTTTTCGATACGCGCGCTTAATCTCCTCCGCGGTAGCGGACCGAGAGACTTCGAGCACTTTGTAGTAATCGCGGTATTCCATGGATCGAACCGTCACTCCAATAGCGCCTGCATGGCGATTCGTGGCTGAATTTCAAGACATCCAGCCGATTGCCGATCAACCACTTACAGTGGAACAGTGAGCCCTCTCGACGCAATACCCACGGACTGACCAAAATCGCGCGCGATACGGTCCGCCAACGCCGTGGACGCCGCCGGTTCGCCGTGGACGAGCCATGTCTGGGGCATCCGCTCAAACCCGTGTAACCAGTCAATCAAGGCCGCCTGATCGGCATGGGCGGAAAATCCACCGAGCGTGGCCACCTCGGCGTGGACCGGGATTCGCGCTCCGTCGATGTAGACCTCCCGCGCGCGATCAACCAGTTGGCGACCCAGCGTACCCTGAGCCTGAAACCCCGTGAAAAGTACGGTGGTGTGCGGGTTCGGCAGATGGTGACGCAAATGATGCCGGATCCGGCCACCGTCGCACATGCCGCTGGCCGAGATGATGACGGCACCGCCGCTGACACGATTTAAGGCCATCGACTCACTGACCGAGCGAGTAAACCGCACATGACACCGACTGCCCCGTTGCTGCACAGCCCGATACAGGGCCGTGGCCTCGTCCCCGTAGAGTTCTTGGTGGCGTCGCGTCAGCTCCGTGACCTCGGTCGCCAACGGCGAGTCCACGAAGACCTCAAGGGGAGGTAACCGACCTTCAAAGGTCAGACGCTCAAACCAATAGAGGAGTTCTTGGGTTCGGCCTACCGCAAATGCCGGAACGACCACATTGCCGTGCTTGCCTTCCAAGGTTCGCGACACGACAGCCACCAACTCATCCACTGTCGCCGTCAAGGACTTGTGTTGTCGGTCACCGTAGGTGGATTCGAGCAGCAAGATATCCGCATGGGCCAGCCGCTCGGCGTCGCGCAAGACGAGCCGGCCTGGCTGACCCAGATCGCCGCTGAACACGAGCGTTCTGGCGGTCTCCGGGGCACCGTAGGCCAATTCGACGATCGCAGCACCCAGGATGTGCCCGGCTTCGTGGAGTCGGACACGCACATCCGACCCCACGCGGTGCCAGTCGCCGTACGGTACGGGCGTAAAGTGCGGCAGTAATGCTTCGACGTCCTCGAGCGTGTACAGAGGCGGCTCGGCTGCGCGCCCGCGTCTCTGATGCCTTTCAAAATCAGCAAGTTGCAAATGCGCACTGTCTTTAAGAAGCAGCGCGGCCAACTCGATCGTCGCCGGCGTCGCGTAAACTCGGCCGCGAAAACCCTCGTGGAGCAGCCGCGGCAGGAGCCCACAATGATCGATGTGGGCGTGCGAAAGAACCACCGCATCCAAATGACGCGGCTCGACGGCCATCGGTGCATGGTTGTCGAGATAGGCCTGATGACCGCCCTGATACATCCCACAATCGAGAAGGAGGCGCGTCGTCCCCGTCTCGATGAGGTGTCGGGATCCCGTCACGGTGCCAGCGGCACCCAAAAAGGTCAGTTGCATGGGATTCTCCGTTCTAGGCTCTGCGAGGGTGACCGGGGCCCAAACGCCGCATTAAGCACACTTCATCGTGGTGCCCCGGCAAAAAGTGGCTCAAGGAGCGGGTCGTCGCTATCATTAACGTTTGTTTTCCTGAGAGTTACGCCACATGCGCGGCGATCTAAACCGGGGCCGACCGGGGCGTGGCTTTCTGCTCCTTCTGCTCGCGTTTGGCGTCGCCACACTCGGCTTGCTCGGTGTACGCCCACTGTTCAACCCCGACGAGGGTCGCTACGTCGACATTCCGGCGGAGATGCTGGCGAGCCATGACTGGGTTCTGCCACACCTCAACGGTCTCGCCTATCTGGAGAAACCACCGCTTCAGTACTGGCTCAGCGCGGCCTCGCTCGGCCTGTTCGGCCACAACGAGTGGGCTGGACGCCTGGTCAGCGCATTGGCAGCGCTCCTCGGCGTTGCGATCGTCGTGCGCTTAGGTCGCCGACTGTACGACCCGCGGCGTGCGCTTTTTGCGGGGGCTATGACCGCCAGCATGCTGCTGTTCGTGCTCATGGCGCAGCTGACCACGCTGGATATGCTGCTCAGCACCGGCTTGCTGATCGCGATCGCCGCGTTTTGCTTGGCGCACGTCGACCGTGAGACAGCGCCCGCATCGACACGGCGATGGATGTTGGTCTGCTGGGCGGCCATGGGCGCCGCGACGCTGACCAAGGGCTTGATCGGGCTCGTGTTGCCCGGCAGCGTGCTCGTGCTCTACACCCTGTTTCAGCGCGACTGGACCGCATGGCGCCATTTGCACCTCGGCAAAGGGCTGCTGCTCTACGCGGCAATCGTGGTGCCTTGGTTCGTGCTCGTCGAGCGCGCCTACCCCGGTGCGTTCGACTTTTTGATCATCCGTGAGCACTTTCAGCGTTACCTCACGAAAATGCACGATCGCTACGAGCCGTGGTGGTTCTTCGTCGAAATTATTGCCGCCGGCTCATTGCCGTGGTTGCCGCAAGTCGCGATGGCGTATGTGCGTGGCTGGCGCGCCGAGGCCCCGCGCGGGCGATTCGATGCCGGACGCGTACTCTGGGTGGCTGCCGTCTTCATCGTGGCCTTCTATTCCGCCTCCGACTCCAAATTGGCCCCCTATGTGTTGCCGGTACTGCCGGTGTTGGCATTGCTCGGCTCGACCACCGACGGGTGCGGCGAACGACTCCTCGCCTGGAACGGTCGTCTGTTAGTCCTCCTCGGTATCGCTTGTTTGATCGCGGCGGCCATGGCGGGGCACCATGAAACGCGCCCCATGCAAAGTTGGCGCATCGCGCAGTTGGTTCCGTGGTTTATCGGCGTGGGCGCCCTGTACGTCGCCGGTGGCCTCATCACACTGCGCGCGTGCGCGCGTACGCATTTCGATGCCGCGCGTCTCGCGGTTGCGACCACTGGCTTCACGGTCGTGATGGTGCTCGCTACCGGCGCATTCACGTCGATCGCAACGTTGTATTCGATCAAGCCGCTGTTGAGCCGAGTCGGCACATTGGATGCAGAGGCCACCATTTATACGGTGCGCGACTACGACTGGACGCTACCCTTCTATGTGGGCCATCCGGTCGTCCCGGTCGTCTACACGGGTGAATTGGAGATGGGCCTGAGAGCAGCGCCCGAGCGAGGCCTGCCGTCGGTGGCGGATTTCGAGGCGGTCTGGCGTCGCGCAGGGGATGCAGCGGATACGCCGATGTACGCATTGATCCGAACCGAGGACTACCCGCAATTCCTTGCAGACGGCTTGCCCATGCGCGAACTTGCGCGGGACTTTGATCACGTGTTTGTCAGTCGGTGGTAACGCTATGAATCAACCTTTTCTGCCCTTTACGCGCCCCTCCATCGACGACGAGACCATCGCCGAGGTCGTGGCGGTTCTCAAAGGCGGTTGGATCACCACCGGCCCCCGTGTCGCGGCATTGGAAAACGCGTTATCCGACTACCTCGGCGGGCGCACCGTTCGCACCATGACCTCCGCGACCGGCGGCATGGAAATGGCGCTCAAGGCGATGGGGGTCGGGCCTGGCGATGAGGTGGTTGTGCCGGCGATGACGTTCGCGGCCTCCGCCAATGTCGTGGAGCGCCTGGGCGCTCGGGCCGTCTTTGTCGACGTCGAACTGCGCTCCCGGAACGCGACGGCTGCCGCGATGGAGGCGGCCATCGGCCCGAAGACCAAGGCGCTGATGCCGGTGCACTTCTCCGGGCTCGCGGTGGATATGGACGGCGTACTGGAGGTGGCGGCGCGCCACGGCCTACGCGTGCTGGAAGATGCTGCTCACGCGATCGGCACCCGTTACAAGGGTCGCCTCATCGGCAGCTTCGGCGACGTGGCGAGCTTCAGCTTCCACGCCAACAAGAACATGACGACGGTTGAGGGTGGCGCACTGTCGTTCGCGGATGCGTCGCTCACGACCCCTCTGGAGCGCGAGCGATTCCACGGCATCGTTAAAGACGCCGCGGGCAATATTGATATCGAAACGGCCGGTGGGAAATACAATCTGACCGACGTGGCGGCGGCCGTGGGACTCGGCCAATTGCGCCGGCTCGAGGACTTCAACCGGCGCCGGGGCGAGCTCGCCGCTCGCTACGAGGCCCGCCTCGCACCGCACGTCCCCGCCGAGCAATTGCCGCTGCCGGGCGACGGTCATAGCTGGCACATGTACCCGTTCTTATTGCCGCTGCGCGAACTCGGTCAAAGCCGCGATGCGATCGTCGCGCGTATGCGCGAACAAGGTATCGGCCTTGGCATTCATTACCCGTGCGTTCCGGGCATGACCTACTATCGCGGTCGCGGCTGGAACCCTGATGATTTCCCGAATGCGGCGCGTATTGGCGCCGAAACGGTGACTCTGCCGCTGTTTCCGGCGATGGCCGACCACGATGTCGACCGCGTCTGCGACGCTCTGCTTGAACTCTTGCCGCGCTGAGGCTCAATACCGTGACTGCACCCACCTTGTCCGTCGTCATTCCGGTCTACAACGAAGAAGCCGTACTGCCTCAGTTGTTTGATCGGCTCTATCCGGCATTGGACGCGTTGGGCCGTCCGTACGAGGTCGTCTTCGTGAACGACGGCAGTCGCGATAATTCCGTCGCGCTGCTGCGCGAGCAGTATCAGCGCCGCCCCCACGAAACCCGTGTCGTCCTGCTGCAGGTCAACTTCGGTCAGCATGCGGCGATCCTCGCGGGCTTTGCCCGTTCACGCGGTGCCTACGTGGTGACGTTGGATGCCGACTTGCAAAACCCACCGGAAGAAGTCGGCCGACTGTTGACCAAGCTTGAAGAGGGCTATGACTACGTCGGCACGTGGCGTGCGAAGCGGCAGGACAATTGGTTTCGTAAGTATGCGTCGCGCGTGGTCAATGTCGTGCGCGCGAAGCTCACCGGCATCCGCATGGCTGACCACGGCTGCATGCTGCGCGGTTACGCCCGACCGGTGATCGATGCGATCAATTCGACCCGCGAAAACGTCACGTTTATCCCCGCGCTGGCCTCCATCTACTCGGCGCGTTCGATCGAGATTGAGGTGCAGCACGACGAGCGGATTGCCGGCACCTCCAAATATTCGTTGTTACGGTTGATTCGATTGACGTTCGACCTGATGACGGGCTTCTCCACCGTTCCCCTGCAAGTGTTCTCGCTCGTGGGGTCTGTCGTTTCGGCGTTATCAGCGGTACTCGTGGTCTACATGGTGGGTCGCCGCCTGTTACTCGGTCCGGAAGTGGACGGCGTCTTCACGCTCTTTGCGATCGTGTTCTTTTTCCTCGGCATCGCGCTGTTTGGGATCGGCTTGCTCGGTGAGTACATCGGGCGGATTTACCTGCAAGTGCGGCAGCGACCGCGCTACTTGATCGGCGCCGTACTCGGCGAAACGGCCGACGAGCCGCGCGGCTCGCGTCAGGTCGACTGATGCGCAGCGACACCGTTGTCTTTGCCTACTCCGAGGTCGGTGCTCGCTGCCTGAACGCGTTGCTGAAGGGCGGCGTAGACGTACGCCTTGTCATCACGCACGAAGACGACCCGCAGGAGCACCGGTGGTTTTCGAGTGTGGCCGACATCGCGCGCGCTGCGGGCTGCCGCGTCATCACGCCCGCGGACCCGGCAGAGCCGGCGATTCTGGCGGAGATTGCGGCAATCGATCCGGAGTTCATTTTCTCGTTCTACTATCGCCGAATGTTGCCCAGCGCGATTCTGTCGCTGGCTCGGCGTGGGGCGCTGAACATGCACGGTTCGCTGTTACCGAAGTACCGCGGCCGCGCCCCGGTCAACTGGGCCGTCCTGAACGGCGAAACCCAGACGGGTGCGAGCCTGCACTACATGGTCGCCAAGCCCGATGCCGGACCCTTGGTGGACCAGGAAGCGGTGCCCATCGGCGCGGATGACACGGCGTTTGAGGTCGCGGATCGGGTCGCGAGCGCCGCCGTCGTTACCTTGGAGCGGGCGCTGCCCGGCCTGTTGGCCGGCACTGCGCCGTCTATTCCGCTGGATCTGACCGCCGGCAGTTACTTCGGCGGGCGGAAGCCGGCCGACGGCGAATTGCAGCTCGGTTGGCCAGCGCGGCGCTTTCACGACCTCGTCCGAGCGGTCGCGCCCCCCTTCCCGGGTGCCTTTCTCCGTCTCGGTAATGTCATACTTCGCATCCACCGGACGCGGCGATTGCCTGCGAACGGACCCGTCGGCGGGAGTCCGTCGCTGGGTATTGAAGAGGGCCGACTGGTTGCCACGTGCGGCGACGGTGGACGCCTTGAGATATTGGAGGCGGTCGTCGACGATGCGCGCGTCGATGCCGACCGTTTCCGGACGATTTTTGGGTGCGACCGTGTACCCGCCCCCCCACACGGGACCTGAGAGTAGAACGACATGAAGAAAGTACTGATCCTCGGCGTAAACGGGTTCATCGGCCACCACCTGAGCCGTGCCATCCTCGAACAGACGGATTGGCAGATCTGGGGCATGGATATGCAGGACGACCGCGTCCGGCACCTGAAGGACAATCCGCGCTTCCACTTCTTCGAAGGCGACATCACGATCAACAAGGAGTGGGTTGAGTATCACATCCGCAAGTGCGATGTGGTCCTTCCGCTGGTCGCCATCGCGACCCCACAGACCTACGTCCGCGATCCCCTGCGCGTTTTCGAGCTCGATTTCGAAGCCAACCTCCCGCTGATCCGTCAGTGCGTCAAATACAAGAAGCGCGTCGTGTTCCCGTCCACCTCCGAGGTGTACGGCATGAGCGAGGAATCGGTATTCCACCCGCACACCTCGCCATTGGTCTGCGGCCCGATCGAGAAGCAGCGTTGGATCTACTCCTGCAGCAAGCAATTGCTCGACCGAGTGATCTTTGCGCACGGGCAGCGCGACGGGTTGGATTTCACCCTCATCCGTCCCTTCAACTGGGTCGGGCCGGGCTTGGATTCCCTGGCGACGGCGAAGGAAGGCTCGAGCCGCGTCGCGACGCAGTTCCTCGCGCACATCGCCCGCGGCGAAGACATCAAGCTCGTCGACGGTGGCGCACAGCGTCGTTGCTTCACGCATATCGACGACGGCATTGACGCGCTGGTACGCGTCATCCGTAACGAAGGTGGCGTGGCCTCGGGCAAGATTTACAACATCGGCACACCCGAGAACGACCTGTCGATCCGCGAACTCGCGGAACGCATGATCGCGGTCGGACGCCAGCACCCGGCTTACGCGAAGAACGCCGCCAAAGTGGGCATCCGCGAAGTCAGCTCGGGGGACTTCTACGGCAAGGGTTATCAGGACGTGAAGACCCGCGTGCCCTGGGTTGAGAACACCAAGGCCGAGCTCGGCTGGTCCCCGAAGGGCACGCTGGATGACATCCTGAAGTCGGTCTTTGAAGCCTACGCCGCCGAAGTGACGGCCGCGGCCGAGCTGCTCGACAACGGCGCCTGATTGCCGATGCGGGTTGCGCTCAAAGTCGACGTCGACACGTTTCGGGGCACCCGTGAGGGTGTCCCGGCGTTGGTCGATGCGCTGGACGCGCGCGGGCTGAAAGGCAGTTTTTACTTCAGCCTCGGCCCGGACCACACCGGTTGGGCGTTGCGGCGAGTCTTTCGGCCCGGCTTCCTGAAGAAAGTGCAGCGGACATCCGTGGTCAGCCACTACGGTATCCGCACCCTCTTGTACGGCACTCTCCTGCCGGGGCCGCACATAGCGCGGCGGTTGGGCGACGTACTACGGCGCACGCAGGCGCGTGGGCACGAGACCGGCATCCACTGTTACGACCACGTTTATTGGCAAGACAACGTCGCTCAGCGGGATGCCGCGTGGACGAGTCGCCAGTTTTTGCGTGCTCTGGATGCCTATCGCGCCACCTTCGGCGTCGCAGCTCG
Source organism: Steroidobacteraceae bacterium (assembly GCA_036742455.1). GTDB lineage: Bacteria > Pseudomonadota > Gammaproteobacteria > Steroidobacterales > Steroidobacteraceae > CAIKZZ01. The sequence goes on from DAINQU010000005.1 coordinate 94,669, forward strand.
GTCGCATTGCGCCGCGGGCTGGCAATTGAACGCAGAACTGTTCGCCCTGGAAGACAGCGCGGGCCTGGATTACGCCTCGGATACGCGCGGTACCCATCCCTTTTTGCCGTCGATGGGTGCGGTCCGTGCCGGCTGTCCGCAACTGCCGACGACGCTGCCGACGTTGGACGAACTCGTGGGCCTTGACGGTCTCACCGTAGACGGCGCGATCGACCGCATCCTCGACCTGACGGCCAGCCCCAATGCCGCCGGCTTGCACGTGTATACGCTGCACGCGGAATTGGAAGGCCAGCGATTCCTCGCCCCCTTTCTGCGCCTCATCGACACCTGGCGCCAACGGGGCATCGAGGTGGGCACCATGGCACAGGCGGCAGCGGATCTGGACGTCCGAGCCCTTCCGCGGCATGCCGTGGTCATGGGCGAAATCGAAGGTCGCAGCGGCGCACTGGGACTGCAAGCCAACGCGCTGACCTAACGCGGGCGCCCGGTCTGAACGGCGCAAAGTCTCTGCGTGTCCAGCTATTGTTTAGGATAAAATACTCGTTCTGAGGGTGTTGTACGGCATTTCGCCACCCCTCACGGAGTGTTTCGTGGTCCCACCGTCCCCGCCATTGCACACGGCCCCCTCGGGCGGTCGCCTTCTGATCGTGCTCGGCGACCAACTGGACGCCGACGCCCCGGTCCTGAACGCGTTGGATCCAGGGACCGACCTCGTGTTCATGGCGGAAGTCCCAGCGGAGAGCACGCGGATCCCCAGCCACGCGGCACGCACAGCGCTCTTTTTCGCCGCGATGCGTCATCATGCCTCGGCTCTGCAAACGCGCGGTCTACTCGTCGACTACCGTCGCTTGGGCCAGCACAACTTTCCAACGCTCGGCGCGGCGCTGGGGGATGCCATCCGCCGGCATCGCCCGCGGCACATCCTTTGCGTCTGGCCCGGTGACTACCACGTCAAATCGGAATTGGAGGCCACGGCGACGGCGTCGGGAATGTCGATCGAATGGCAGACGGACACGCATTTCCTCACGACGCCCGAGGAATTCGCGGAGTTTGCGCGCAACCGGAAAGTCCTACGCCTCGAGCACTGGTATCGCCAGATACGCCGGCGCACCGGCATCCTGATGGACGGCGACCAACCGGCGGGCGGCGAATGGAATTTCGATGCATCCAATCGAGGAGCTTTTACGGCAGCCGGCCCCGGCTTCGTGCCCGCGCCCACGGCGTTCGACCCCGACCCCATCACCCGAGAGGCGCTCGCGGACGTTCAAACGTGGCTGCCAGCCCTGCCCGGATCGGTCGCCCAGTTCGCATGGCCGGTGACGCGTACGCAGGCGCGGGTTGCCCTTGAGGAGTTTATCGATCAGCGGCTACCGCTCTTTGGCCAATACCAAGATGCCATGTGGCACGGCGAGACGACGCTGTACCACTCGCGACTGTCTGCCGCGCTGAATCTCAAGTTGTTGAATCCCCGCGAAGTTGTCGACGCGGCGATCGACGCGTGGCGCCGTGGCGCCGCACCGCTACCCGCGGTCGAGGGCTTCGTCCGCCAAATCATCGGATGGCGGGAATATGTCCGAGGACTGTACTGGTGGCGCATGCCCGGCTACGCGGACAGCAACCAACTCGACGCGGATGCGCCTTTGCCGGACCTCTATTGGACCGGTGAGACCGAGTACGCGTGCTTGCGCGATACGCTGCGGCATACCCTCGATCACGGCTATGCCCACCACATCGAACGACTGATGGTGATCGGCCTGTTTGCCCTGCTGCTCGGGGTCCGGCCGCGCGAAATCCATCAGTGGTTTCTGGGCATGTACGTGGACGCCGTCGAATGGGTGGAACTGCCGAACGTCATCGGCATGAGCCAGTTTGCGGACGGGGGCACGATGGCCTCGAAACCGTACATAGCCAGCGGGCGTTACATCGAACGGATGAGCAATTACTGCGACCGTTGCCCCAAGCGGCCCGGCGAGGCTACAGGGCCGCGCGCCTGCCCCTACACGACCCTTTATTGGGACTTTCTCGCACGCCATCGGGATCGCTTCGTGAATCATCCCCGACTCGGCCAGCAAGTGCGCAATTTCGACGCGCGGCCCGACAGCGCGCGTCTGGCGATTCGCGATGCCGCCGACACGCTGCGGCTCGCGTTGCGCCCCCTCCGCAAGGACATTGCATGAGACCTGTCATCGTCTGGTTCCGCCGCGATTTGCGGCTGACCGATCATCCGGCCCTGCAAGCGGCCCTCGAAACGGGCGAGCCCATACTGCCGGTCTACATACACGCCCCGGGCGAAGAAGCGCCCTGGTCGCCCGGGGGTGCCAGCCGCTGGTGGCTGGATCGCAGCCTGACCGCACTCGCCGCGGCGTTGGAACAACGCGGTTCACGGCTCATCGTGCGCCAAGGTGCCTCGTTGGAGACGCTGTGCGAACTCGCGCAGGCGTGCGGTGCGACGCGTATCTATTGGAACCGCAGTTACGAACCGGCGGCGATCGCTCGCGATACGGCGGTCAAGACTGCACTGCGTGACCGCGGCTTCGAGGCGGAAAGTCACCTTGGCAATGTCTTGTTTGAACCGTGGACCGTACGCAGTGGCGCCGGAACGCCGTTTCGGGTGTTCACGCCGTTCTGGAAACACTGCCTGACACGCCTGCACGAGGTGCCGCCACCGATACCCGCCCCCGACCGCCTGCCAACCCCGACGGTGTGGCCCGCGAGTGAGGCCGTCGCAGCGCTGAACCTCGCCCCGACTCTCCCGTGGGACACGGGCTTTCGGGCGCTGTGGACACCCGGCGAAATGGCGGCGTTGGAGCGATTGGAAGCGTTCTTAGAGACCGACGCGGGGCAGTACAAAACGCAACGCGACCGACCGGACTTGCCCGCGACCTCCCGCTTAGCCCCGGCTCTGCACTTCGGCGAAGTCTCACCGCGGCAAGTGCTCGCCGCGGCGCACAGCGCGCTTGCCGGAGCCCCGGCCGCCGACAGCACGGGTATCGACGCATTCATTCGAGAAATCGGCTGGCGAGAGTTCGCCGCGCACATACTCTATGCGTTCCCGCACACGCCGGAGCAGCCGTTGGATGAGCGCTTTCGCGCACTCCCTTGGGGAACGGACGAAACCTTACTCACGGCGTGGCGCCACGGGCGCACGGGGATCCCTTTGGTTGACGCGGGCATGCGAGAGCTCTGGCACACCGGCTGGATGCACAATCGAGTCCGCATGGTGGTCGCCTCGTGGCTCACGAAGAATCTCGGCCAGCATTGGTTGCACGGCGCTCGTTGGTTCCACGACACTTTGGTGGATGCGGACCTGGCGGCGAATACGCTTGGGTGGCAATGGGCGGCCGGTTGCGGCGCCGATGCAGCGCCGTACTACCGCATATTCAATCCCATCCTGCAGAGCGAGCGTTTCGACCCCGAACGCCGCTACATCCGGCGCTGGGTACCCGAACTCTCGCGATTACCGGATGCATGGATACACCAACCGTTCAATGCACCTGCTAACGTATTGGCCGCCGCGGGTGTCGTCCTCGACCGACACTACCCCCGCCCGATCGTCGACCTCAAGGGCAGTCGCGATCGTGCGTTGGCCGCCTACGACGCGGTCAAAGCAGCAACGCAGAATGCCCGTGCCTGACCCTATGGAGCAATACGTGCACCCGACCCCTCCCTCACGGTTACGACGACTGTGGACGTCCATCCGTGCCTGGTTCGACAGCGACGCCGGCCCGGACGCGCGCGGCAATCCCAAAGCCATTGACGTCGCGCGCATCGTACCGTTCATCGGTATTCATCTCGCCTGCCTTGGCGTGTTTTGGGTGGGCGTGAGCCGTGCAGCGCTCTACTGCGCGCTGGCGATGTATTTGTTGCGCATGTTTGCCATCACCGGCTTTTACCATCGCTACTTCTCACACAAAGCCTTCCGCACCTCGCGCGTTGCGCAGTTCGTGTTCGCCGCACTCGGCGCCATGGCAGTGCAGCGTGGCCCGCTCTGGTGGGCTGCCCACCACCGGCATCACCACGCCCATTCCGACCGTCCCGACGATGCCCATTCGCCACGGCAACACGGGTTTCTGTGGAGCCACATGGGTTGGTTCTTGGCGCGCGGCAATTATCGCGCGGACACCAAGCGCATCAGCGACCTACTGCAATACCCGGAATTGCGCTGGCTGGATCGCTATGACATCGCCATGCCCATACTCCTCGCAATCGGCTTGTTCATCGCCGGCGCCCTTTTGCATCGATTCGCGCCCGAGCAGCACACGAGCGGGAGTCAATTTCTCGTTTGGGGCTTCTTTGTTTCCACCGTGGCGTGTTACCACGCGACCTACACCATCAATTCGCTGTCGCACGCCTTGGGTCGTCGTCGCTATCGCACGCCGGACGACAGTCGAAATAACATCTGGCTTGCGCTGCTGACGCTCGGTGAAGGCTGGCACAACAATCATCACCATTATCCGAAGTCGGCCCGTCAAGGGTTCTATTGGTGGGAAATCGACCTCACCTACTACGCGCTTCGGGCGCTGTCGTGGCTGGGCATCATCTGGGACCTGCAACCGGTACCGGCCACTGTCCGCGACAGTCGCCGATTTGAGAGCAGCACCTGATGGCTGCGTCGCGGCAGTCCGTGGCGATTATCGGCAGTGGCATTGCCGGGCTGACTGTCGCGGAGGGCCTGTATCGCGACCACGATATTACGGTGTACGAAGCCGAAGCCTGGGTCGGGGGGCATACGCACACCGTCGATATCGACGAGGACGGCGAAACCGTGGCCGTCGATACGGGATTCATCGTCTGCAATGAGTGGACGTATCCGAATTTTCTCGCCTTGCTCGCCCGATACGGCGTACAAACGCAAAATTCGAACATGAGTTTCAGCGTGCGTGATGAACGCTCAGGTCTCGAATACAACGGAACGAACCTCAACACCCTGTTTGCGCAACGCCGCAATGCGTTCTCACCGCGTTTTATCGGAATGATCGCGGACATTCTGCGGTTCAATCGGGCAGCACCGACGGTTCTGCAAGGGCCCGACCCCGGCCCGACACTGGGCGATTGGTTACGGCAAGGCGGCTACGGCCAGCGCTTCGTTGATCATTACATCCTCCCGATGGGTCGATCCATCTGGTCAGCCGGCGCTGACGCGATTCTGAATTTCCCCGCCCGATTCTTTGTCGACTTTTTCCAGCGCCACGGCTTTCTCAACATCGACAATCGGCCGGTCTGGCAGGCGATTCCGGGGGGATCGTCGCGGTACGTGGACGTCATCACCGCGCCTTTTCGCGAGCGCATACGGGTGAATACGCCGGTTCAGCGTGTCCAACGGACCGCCGAGGGGGTGTTGATCCACCTGCACGACGGTGACATTGCGCGACACGACGCCGTGGTCATCGCAACCCACGCCGACACGGCGCTCGGCCTACTCGCGGACCCCTCGGTGGAGGAGTCCAAACTGCTGGGCGCCTTTCCGTTCGAGGCGAATGACGTCATCCTTCACACGGATGAGAGCGTCTTGCCGAGAACCGCGCTGGCGCAAGCGGCATGGAACTATCAGATACGCGCCGATCGCGACACGGGTTGCTCGCTCACCTACGACATGAACATCCTGCAGTCGCTACGGTGCCGACGTCGGTACCTCGTTTCACTGAACCTCAGTGATCGAATTCACCCCAGCAAGGTGCTCGGGCGCTGGAGCTATGCGCATCCGGTCTACACGCCGGCTGCGGTGGCCGCACAGGCTCAACACGCCTGCATCAGCGGCGTTCGCCACACCTATTACGCGGGTGCGTATTGGCGTTACGGCTTTCACGAAGACGGTGTCGTCAGCGGACTTCGGGTACTGGAGCAGTACCGTCGGGCTCTCGCCTGATATGCACAGTGCGCTCTATGTAGGAACCGTCCAACATCAGCGCCATGCGCCCAAGCGCAATGCTTTTCGCTATCGCCTCATGATGGCTTTTCTCGATCTCGACGAAATCCACGACGTTTTCGCCGGCCGCTGGCTGTGGTCGACCCAGCGATGGGCGCCCATACGATTTGATCGTCGCGATTACATGGCCCCCACGGACCGGCCGTTAAAGTCCGTCGTCTTGGACGCCATCGAGGCCTCACTGGGGCGTCGTCCGAGGGGTGCGGTGCGGCTACTGACCCACTTACGCCACTTTGGATACTGCTTTAATCCCGTTTCGTTTTACTACGCGTACGAAGGCGACCGCTTGGATGCCATCGTCGCGGAAATCACGAACACGCCGTGGGGCGAGCGGCATCGCTACGTCCTCGACGTCGCACAGGCGCCGCACGAGCACGGCAGCGCGATGTTTCAATTCGGTAAAGATTTTCACGTTTCGCCGTTCCTGCCGATGAATATTCAATACGATTGGCGTTTCACGGCACCCGGACAGGCTCTCCACGTGCACATGATCGACCGAATCGAAACAGCGACGGTCTTTGAGGCATCGCTCTCCCTACGGCGACGACCGATCAGCACGCGTAGCCTCATGGCCGCCTTGTGCGCATTCCCATTCATGACCTTCAAGGTCATCACACTGATCCATTGGCAAGCACTGCGCTTGTTCGTCAAACGGGTCCCCTTTTACAGTCATCCGGAATCGTGACATGAGTCAGTTGATCCTTCCGCAACCTCGTGCCCAGCGGCTCGAACGTACGCCCCCTTTTACGGCCCTCGCGCGTCAGCAATTGGTCACCCGGTTGGGACGACTCAGCGATGGGCAGTTGCGACTGACCGTGCCGAGTAACGCGTCCGACGGTGCTGTCGAGACGCTGACTTTTGGCCGGGAGACCGCGGATTTGCCGACGGTTGAGCTGCGGGTGTTGTCAGAACGCTTTTGGGGCGCCGTGGCCTTTGGTGGGTCGGTCGGCGCGGGCGAAAGCTACATACACGGCGATTGGCAGGTTAACGATCTCACCGCGTTGATACGCTTGATGACTCGCAATGCCAGCGTGCTGGAGGATCTGGAAGGCGGGCTGGCCCGACTGACGGGTCCGGCGCGACGTATCCTGCATTGGTTCAATCGCAATGACCTCTCGGGTAGCCGTCGCAATATTGCGGCGCACTACGACTTGGGGAATGCGTTCTTCGAACGCATGTTGGATCCGACGATGGCCTACTCAAGCGCCATTTATCCGTCATCCTCCGCCTCCCTGCACGAGGCGCAGTTGTTTAAGTTCGACACGATCTGTCGGAAACTCGATTTACGGCCGGGTGATGAGTTACTGGAGATTGGGACGGGCTGGGGCGGACTGGCCATTCATGCGGCGCAGCGATACGGCGCCAACGTCACCACAACCACGATCTCCAAAGAGCAGCACGACTTCGCCCGAGACGCCGTCGCCCGTGCCGGCCTCACTGACCGCGTGACGCTCCTGTTCGACGATTATCGCGATCTCAAAGGTACGTTTAACAAATTGGTGTCGATCGAGATGATCGAGGCTGTGGGGCATCAATTTTTGGACACGTATCTCGGCACGTGCAGTAGCCGACTGTCGCCGGACGGGATGATGCTGCTACAGGCCATCACCCTGCAGGATCAGTCCTATGAAGCGGCACTCAAGCAGGTCGATTTCATCCAGCGCTTTGTCTTCCCGGGCAGTTTCATTCCCTCGGTCTCGGCGATCACCGCCTCGCTCACGCGGGCGACCGATCTGAAGGTGTTTGACCTCGAGGACATCGGCCCGCATTACGCGCGCACCTTGGCGGATTGGCGCCACAACGTCTTCGCAGACACTCAAGCGATTCGTGATCTGGGCTATAGCGACGAATTCCTGCGGCTGTGGGAATTCTATCTGTGCTATTGCGAGGGCGGTTTTGCGGAGCGCCACATCGGCGACGTGCAGTTGTTGCTCACGAAGCCGCGGTGTCGACGAGCGCCGCTGCGGGTCGCAGAATGACCTCGACCGACCTCCTGCAAGACCTCATCACAGTCATCGGCGGCGCTGCCGTGACGATGGGCGCGGATACCGATCGGTACAACGTCGATCACCGCAAACTGTATACCGGACGTAATCGTTGCGTCGTACGACCGGGTTCCACGTCAGAAGTGGCCGCGGTGGTTCGGGTGTGCGCAGCTCACGGTGTGGCCATGGTGCCGCACGGTGGCAACACCTCGTATTGTGGCGGAGCGACACCGGATAGCTCCGGCACGGAAGTGGTGGTCAGTTTGGAGCGTATGAAAGCGATACGCTCGATCGATCCGGTCGGTGGCACGTTGGTCGTCGATGCCGGCTGCACCCTGCTGCAGGTCCGCGAGGCCGCGCAGTCCGTTGGCCGCCACTTCCCCCTCTCGCTCGGCTCAGAGGGCACCTGCCAAATAGGCGGCAATCTGTCGACCAATGCCGGGGGAACGCAAGTACTGCGGCACGGCATGATGCGGGAGTTAACGCTCGGCCTCGAAGTCGTCCTGCCGGACGGTCGCGTCGTCGACCAATTGCGTCGACTGCGCAAGGACAACACGGGCTACGACGTAAAGCAGTTGTTCATCGGCGCCGAGGGGACGCTGGGCATTATCACCGCGGCCTGTTTACGGATCGGCCCCGCCGCCGCCGATTCGCTCACGGCGCTCGTCGCCGTGAACGATCTGGACGCGACCTTGCAGCTCCTCGGTCGACTGCGAAGCGCTTTTGGCGATCTGATCGAGACGTTCGAATACATGCCGGCCGGCGCCGTCGCATTGGCGCGGCGCCACTTCCCCCAGATCCCCGATCCCTTCGGCGAACCCCATCCGGCGGTGGTGCTGGTCGATATGCCGCTGCCCGCCGCATTGGAAGGGCTGCGCGACAGCTTTACCGCGTTCATGGCAGACGAAATGGCCGCGCAGCGGATTCGTGACGCGGCCGTCGCTCAGTCAGCCGCTCAGGCTGAGGCCTTTTGGTTTTTGCGCGAACACATTCCGGCCGCGCAAACGCGCGAGGGCGCCTCACTCAAACACGACGTGTCGCTTCCACTGGATCGATTGGCCGAGTTCGAACGTCGCGGCCTCGCCCTGATCGATGAGCTTGTGCCCGGCGGACGCAGCATCGGATACGGGCATGCCGGCGACGGCAATCTCCATTTCAACGTCAGTCCGCCGGACGGTGTCGCGCCTCGATCGGCCCAAGAACAGGATTTTCTCGCCCGCAAAGAGCCGCTCATGCGCGCGCTGCACGACCTCGTTGCCGAGCTCGGCGGTAGCTTCAGCGCAGAACACGGCATCGGTCGACTGAAGGTCGACGAACTGGCGCGGTACGAGGATCCCGTCGCGCTGTCGGTCATGCGGGCGATCAAGACGGCCCTGGACCCACGCGGCCTGATGAATCCGGGCAAGGTGTTAGGGCGCCGATGACACGTGGTGCCTCCCCCCGCGGTACCGCCGCACCGATCGCAACGGCCCGACTGGTGTTACGGCCGTTCGAAGCCGGTGATCTTGCGCCGTTGCGCCAAATGCTCCGCGAGCCTTCGTTGCTCGCTGTGACACCGGAAGAGCCTCGCGCCATCGCCGCCGCGGAGCGTGCGGAGGCCGGCAACCGTCGACGGTCACCCGGAGCGTACGAATTCGCGGTAGTCGTGAAGCGCACGGGGCGCATCGCCGGCGCGTGCGAACTCATCGTCGGAGCACGTCACTCAGGGGAAATCGGCTATTTATTGGGGCGCCGCCACTGGGGCTATGGCTACGGCACCGAAATTGCGCGCGCACTCGTCGTGTACGGATTGGACGTCCTCGGCTTACAGCAATTGCACGCCACGATTTCCCTGGACAATCCGCGATCGCGTCGCGTCGTTCAAAAGGCGGGTTTCGTCTGGGACGCGTTGCTCCGCCGCGGCACCCGGGCGGCGGGCCGGTCGATCGATGCAGAACGGTATATCTACGTCGGCCAGCCCCCGGTTCTCCCGGCTTGCCGTACCCGCCCGTCTCGCCGATGATGAGGGCCACTCTCCGGGAATGATCCCCACGTGACCCCCATCTTTCGTCGCACGCTGGTTTCTACGGCCGTCCTCGGCGCCTTGTACGGGGTTGCGGGACTGTGGGGCGTACCCCACGTCGTTCGGCATGCCCTCACCGCCTATGCCCGGGATCATCGGCATACGGCACGTATCGACTCCGTCCGGTTCAATCCGATCACGCTCACGTTACGGATCGACGGGTTGCAATTCGTGCCCGTCTCTGGCGCACCCGACCTCGAGGTACACGACCTCACCGTGGCAATCGGATGGGCGTCGTTGTGGGGCCAAGGAACCGATCTGCAGGCGTTGGACGCGCACATCACGCAGATGCGGGCTGCGAAATTGCCGGACGGCACCTGGAATCTGGCGGCACTCGCGCCGACGACGGACCCTCGCTCGCCGTGGCCGGTCGTGCGGATCGCGACGGCCTCACTGCAGTGGGCGGAACTGTCCGTAGACGATCGTGAGGTGCCGGGCGGCCCGTGGCATATCCAGTCGCTCACGCTCGCCAGTGATCATGTCGATACCCGCGCAGCCCGCAGTGTGTGGCGCCTAGCGCTGACGACGGATCGTGGTGAGACGCTTCGGGCGGTGACGCAACTGGCCCTCGCTCCTTTGCAGGCACAAACCGATGTGACGGTCACGAACGTGGACCTGGCGCGCATCGGCGCATCCATGGACCGCAGTGCACCCCAGATACACGGACGTCTGGATCTGCACGGTGCGATCGCCTGGTCGGGCGAACGCCCCGCAGCGTTTAGCCTGCAGCATGCGGACGCGGTCGGCACAGCGCTCCAAGTGGTCATGCCCGGTGAACCCCACGCCAGCCTGTCCGTACCGCGCTGGAACCTCGCGGATCTGCACTACGACAGTTCGAACGGACGGGGCGGTTTCGCCCGTCTTGACGTGCACGGGCCACGACTGGCCATACCGGGCGGCGCCTCGTTAGCGGCACTCCAGCCAAATCCGAGCAACGCAGCGCCAAGCGCGTTCGCAGCGCATTGGACCCTCGGTCGGATCGCGATTGACGACGGTCAGTGCGATTGGGTGGACACGGGCCACCCCGAGCCCGTGCAGTGGCAAATCCGTGGACTCGCCGCTGCCGTCGATGCCGCCGGCAGCGACGAGCGACAGGTCCAGTTGACGGCCGACGTGGGGGACCGTGGGCGCGTCGCGGTGACCGGTCGCATCGGCGGGAACCTCGATTCCGCTGACCTCGCGGTCCAAGCCGAGCACCTGTCGTTGAAACAGTTGGGCCCGTACGTCCAATCTCTCATCGCGTTGCGAATCGACGCCGGATGGTGGTCGGCTCACGGCGACATCACCCTGAACGGGAACGACTGGCACTATGTCGGCTCGGCCGCCGTGGATGATTTACGTACCACCGAGTCCAGTCGACAGCGCGACTTCGTCGGCGTCGAGCATCTCGAGGCGGATGGCGTGGACGCGCGCGGCCCGACGCTCGCGATCCACGTGCGCAACGTGACGGCCAACGTCCCCTATGCCAATGTCCGCGTCGCGGCGAACGGGCAGTCGAATCTGTCCAGCTTAATGCCGACATCCGGCAATGGCGGAACGGCGACCGTACCGCCTCTGGCGATCGATACGCTCACGATCGCTAACGGCCGCCTGTATTTCGCGGACGAATCGCAAACACCGACCTTCGAAGCCGGCATGGCGGATCTCGCCGGACAGATGACCGGGCTGTCATCGGATGCGCAGACGCGCGCGCACCTCGCCTTTAGCGGTCATGTCGACCGCTACGCGCCCGTGTCGATTGAGGGCGACGCCAATCTGATCACCGATCCGGTGGCCGCCGATGTACACATGCACTTCGACAACCTCGAAATGACCGGCCTGTCGCCGTATTCCGGCCGCTTCGCGGGTTACACCATTCGCAAGGGCAAAGCGTCGGCGGATCTGACGTATCACGTCGCGAATCATCGGGTGAATGCCTCGCATCACGTGCGACTCAAGCAATTCGAACTGGGCGACCGGGTCGAGGGACAAGCAGGTTTCGGCGTCCCGCTCGGCCTCGTGGTTGCACTGCTCAAAGACGGCGATGGGAATATCGACTTGGATGTTCCCCTGACCGGAAGTTTCGACGATCCCAACTTCAGCCTGAGTCGATTGACGCAGAAAGTCGTTGGCAATCTGTTTCGCAAGATGATGAGCTCGCCCTTCGCCCTGCTGGGTAGCCTGTTCGGTCGTGGCGAGGAGATTTCGCGCATCGATTTTCCGGCAGGGGCACTCGAGCCCACCGCCGAATCCCGAGAGCGGCTGCGCACCGTCGCCCGCGCGATGGCCGCCCGCCCTCAGGTCAGTATTGAAATTCCGATCGCCACGACGTCGAGCGATGCGACGGCACTGGCGGAACAGCGCTATCAGGCCATCGTGCTCACGCGTGCCCGAGAGCGCTGGGGCGACATGTCAGAGCCGGCGCTGCAGACGCGATTAGCGGCATCGCCCAGTGACCGTCTTGCGGTACTCATGTCGGTATTAGGCCTGACGCAAACGACCGCAGATGTTGCGCAATTAGAAGCCCAAGCTCGCGCAGCGACGGTGCCCAATGCCGAGGATCTGGAGGAATTGGCCACCGGCCGCGCGCAAGCGGTGCAGTCGGCACTGATCGAAAGCGACCACCTTGATCCCGCGCGCATTTTTTTGGTGCGCGGTCCGAAGGCGTCGGCAAACGGTACGTCGGTGGAACTCCAGCTCGCCCTACACTGAGCGGCCTCTACGCCCTCACGGTTCGCGAGTGCGCATCAATCCTTCTTGGGCCGTGCTCGCGACGAGCATTCCGTCGCGCGTATAAATGCTGCCTCGCGATAGGCCGCGCGCTCCCGACGCACTCGGACTGTCCAAGGCGTAGAGGAGCCACTCATCGACCCGCGCTGAACGATGGATCCACATCGCGTGATCAATGCTGGCCAATTGCAGTCGCGTAAACGGGACGCCGTGCGGCCGCAACGCGGTATCCATCAAGTTGTAGTCCGAGACGTAGGCGAGCAAGCACCGGTGCAACCACGGGTCGTCCGAGGGCACGCGATCAACCGCACGAAACCAAACCTGTTTGTACGGTTCGACGGGCTGCGGATCGATGTAGTTGGGCGCCTGAACCGGCCGAAACTCGAACGGGCGACTGTGCGCTAAGAAACGCTGAATGTTTTCCGGCAAGTGACGCAGCCGAGGGTCATCTTCAGGGCGGTACGGGGCGATGGCCTCCGGGGGTGGCACGACGGGCATGGGCGCTGAGTGCTCAAGACCCGGCTCCGGCACTTGAAACGAGGCCGCCAACCGAAAGATCTGCTCGCCGTGCTGAATCGCCGTCACGTGCCGCGTCGAGAAACTACGGCCATCACGACTGCGATCGACCTGGTACACGATCGGCGCCTCGAAATCGCCGCGGCGCAGAAAATAGGCGTGCAGCGAATGGCAATCACCGCGCCCCGCCTCCAGCGTCTTGTAGGCCGCTACCAGCGCCTGACCGAGTACTTGGCCGCCGAATACCTGCGGACTGCCAATGTCGCGACTCTCGCCGCGGAAGAGGTTCACCTCCAACGGCTCAAGCTGCAGCACCGTGAGCAGGTCTTGTAGGCGAACGTCCACGGCGCGATTCAACCGCTGACGCCGAGACGCTTCTGCATGGCCGGACTCGTCGTCGTGTACTGCAGAAATTGCTTCTTCTCCGGGTACAGCCACCCTTGCACGCCGAACGCCGCCAACGCGGCTTCATGGAAGCCCGAGAGGATCAACTTCTTCTTGCCCGGGTAGGTGTTGATATCGCCGACCGCAAAAATGCCCGGCTCACTCGTCTGAAACTTTTCGGTATCGACTTTGAGCGCCTTTTTCTCAAGCTCAAGGCCCCATTCGGCAATCGGGCCTAGCTTCGGGTGCAACCCATAAAAGGCAAACGCGTGATCGCAGGGAATCCGAACGACGTCGCCAGCAGCCGTCTTGATCCGCGCCGCACGCATCACGTCGCCTTCGACGTCCAACCCATCCACGAGTCCCTCGTGGAACGCCAACTGTCCGGCGGCTTCGAGCTCACGCATGCGCGCCACCGAGGCGGGTGCGGCTCGGAATTCCGCGCGCCGATGCACCAACGTCACCGACGCGGCTTTGCCCGTGAAGTCGAGGGCCCAATCCAGTGCCGAATCGCCGCCACCGAGTATTAGCAAGTGCTGGCCGTGGTACTGCTGCGAGTCGCGCACGCGGTAGTGTACCTGGCGACCTTCCAAAGACTCGGCACCTTCCACCACCAACCGGCGCGGCTGGAACGATCCGACGCCGCCCGCGATGATGACGGCGCCGGCATCGAACACTTTCGCGGCCGATGTCGTGACCCGAAAACGGCGACCGTCTGCCTGACGCTCGAGACCCGTCACTTCTTCGCCCAAATGCCACTCCGCGCCGAAAGGCTTGATCTGCTGCATCAAGCGGTCGACTAACTCCTGCGCGCCGCACACGGGTAAGGCGGGAATGTCGTAAATCGGCTTTTCCGGATACAACTCCGTGCACTGCCCGCCCGGGGTTGCTAAGGAATCCACCAAGTGAGCCTTAATGCCGAGCAGCCCCAACTCAAAAACCTGAAACAGGCCGCAGGGTCCTGCGCCAACAATAACGACTTCGGCTTGAATAGGCTGTGACTCAGACATGTTCTAAGCTCCCTCGGGGCAACGAGAATAACCATCACGAATACGCCATATTAGCGCAACGCACCATCTAGCCGCGTGAGTGGTAGGATTCGGCCATGCCGTCCCTGCGTCGGGAGTCGAGCCTCGGACTCGGTTTCGACCGCCGGTCGTGCCCGATGAGGCCGACGGTGGGCGCCGGCCTTACCGCGAACGGAGGCGCGCGAGCAGACTGGCCATGACCTTCCGCCAACGCATCAGCGATCATGCCCGTCATACGCGCCTACCGGATGGCACGTGGGTCTACCTCCGACCGTTGCGCGAGGAGGATTTTGCGCATGCGCAGACCTATTTTCAGGGCTTGTCTGCCCAGTCACGTTACTTGCGCTTCATGGCCCCGACAAAGGCGCTCTCTTCCGCTGCGCTCAGCGATCTGCACAAAGCAATGTGTACCCGAGGGTACGGGGTCACGGTCGCCGTCGTGGATCACGGTGCGCCGCGTGGTGAGGAGCGGATTGGGGGCGCGCGGGTGGTACCGACGCGACGGCGGGGTACCTGCGAATTCGCCGTGTCGCTCATTGACGCCTGGCACGGACGCGGTGCCGGCGTCCTGCTCCTCAAAGAAGTGGTCCACTTGGCGCGGTCCCTGGGTTACCACCGCATCGAAGGTCAGGTGCTGACCGTCAACACTCGGATGCTGGCCGTCGCCCGTCGACTGCGATTTACGGTCCGGTTGGACGAACACGATCCGAGCGTCACGATCGTCTCGCGTATGATCTTCCCGCTATGACACTCGCTTCCTCCGAAGGGCTGCCGGCGCAGCGCATCGATCGCCACGGCCAACCGCAGGTGGATCTGGGTGCTGTGGCCCGTTTGGCCGGCCCCCTGATGGTCAATAGCGCCATCCAGTCGGCACTGAATTTGACCGACACCTGGTTCGTCGGCCGCATTTCCACCACGGCGGTCGCGGCGATGGCGGCGATCTATTGGGTCGTACTCTGCGCAATCTTGTTACTCGGTGGTGTCGGGATGGCGGTGCAGACGTTTGCCGCCCAAGCGTATGGCAGTGGGCGTCGGGCACGGGCCGCACAGGCCGGATGGTCGGGTATTTATGCGGCACTCCTCACAGTGCCTGCGTTCGCTGCCATCGGCTTCCTGGGCGAGCCCTTGCTGCATCTTTTGCACGTGGAACCGGCCGTCCGCACGCTGGCCCTCGAGTATTGGTGGCCGCGACTCGTCGTCGGTGGGCCCTTGGGGCTGTTGGTGTGGTCGCTCACGAGTTTCTTTAACGGGATCGGTCGGACCCGCATCAGCTTGGTCGTCACGGCGACGATGGCGATCACGAATATTCCGTTCAATCAGTGGTTCATCGTGAACCTGCACATGGGCATTGCCGGTTCGGCCTGGGGCACCGTCGCCGCCGAAGTCGTAGGCCTCGGCTTTGCGCTCTCGTCCTTCCTGAGCGAGCCGATGCGACGGGATTTCCGCACCGGACTCACGTGGCGTCGGCCGATGCTGCGACGCCAGTTCGTGGACGGATTGCCGATGGGACTCAGTACGACGGCCGATTTGGCCGGCCTCGCCCTCTTCCAATTGATGTTGGTGACGGCGAGCAGCGTCGCAGGAGCCGCGACCCAAATCGTCATGATGTTGACCTCGATCGCCTATATGCCTGCGATCGGCATCGCCCTCGCGGGCACGACGCTCGTGGGTCAATCCATCGGTATGGGCGAACTGGATTGGGCCCGTCGACTGGGTAATCGCATCATTCGGGCCTGCGCTGCCTTCATGGGTGGCATCGGGCTGCTGTTAGGTCTTGGCGGACGTTGGATCCTTCCCTGGTTTGTGCAGGCGGGCGACCCCTCCGCGGTGGAAGTGATTCGCCTCGGTATCCCCGTTCTGTGGCTCGCCGCGGCCTATCAGGCGTTTGATGGCCTCAATATCGGCGCGAGCTTCTGCTTACGAGGCGCCGGCGATGCCCGGATGCCAGCGCTGTTTGTCGCGTGTTTGAGTTGGCTGTTCTTTGTGCCGTGCGCGTACCTGATGGTCTTTGCGCCGGGTCAGGGATGGTTTCCGAGCGTGTCGGGTTTGGGCTATGGCGCCATCGGTGGCTGGACCGTTTCCGTAGCCTACGTCGTGATGCTCGGGCTTGGCTTGACCTGGCGATGGCGCTCCGGCGCGTGGCGCCGCCCGCACGAGTGACCGCCCCATGCGACGCAACCGCGTCGCCGGTGCGGCACCCGAACCGCCGCACCGACGATTCGGACGCCGCATCATTCACCCTTCAGTTCATTTCACGGACGAGGCGGAATCCAAGATCCGCCTGACGCAGGCTTTCGAGCTCTGACTCCCGCGCAGCGGCGCGGGCATGCGATGGTCGCGACGCGTACGACCCGCCACGAACCACCCGCTGCTCACAACCACCGGCCCATATCCACGCGCGCGCATCGTCGGGCCGCCCCTCGTTGCTCGCCGTATAGCAGTCTTCCGTCCACTCGCGGACATTGCCGAGCAGATCGTACAAATCAAAGGCATTGGGGCGATAACTTCCTACGGGTGCAGTGTACGTGTGGCCGTCGGAGCAGCGTGCGTACGGAATCGTGAACGCCAGTTCACGTGCAGCGCTCGCGTCGTACACATTGGCGTATTCGCACGCTAGCGAGACGAGACTGCGCTCGTCCGAATCGCCCTCGCTGAAGAACCGCGCGGTCGACGTACCGGCACGCGCGGCATATTCCCACTCCACCTCCGACGGCAGCCGGTAGGTCTGTCCGGTTTGTTTGCTGAGCCACGCCGCGTACGCCTTGGCGTCGGCGAAACTCACGCAGACGACGGGCTCGTTATCGGCTTGCGGTGAACCAAACCCGGGATCCTGCCAGGAATGCTCCGGAAAGCGCTGCCACGCGCCACCACTCGGGACACGGCAGTCGCCCGCAATCGGATACTGGGTCGCTTCGATGAACGCGCGGAACTGTGCGACGGTGATTTCCGTACGACTCATCGCGAACGGACGGGCGATGGTCACCTGTATCGCCGGTGACTCGCCCACACCCACAGCGGCCTCCGGGTCACCGGCCGCCGAACCAAATCGGAACTGGCCGGGTGGAACCACGACGATCTCCGGGCAATCCACACACTCTTTGGCCGACTGCGGCGCTGTCGCCGCCGCGGCCGCAGGTGGCGTCGCCGCGGGGACCTGCACTGCGGCCGTCGCCACGCTCTGGCAGGCAATGATCGCCAGCAAACTCACACAGAGGGCTCTCAAGGTCATGTCAGCGGCCCTCCCCGCGGCCATCCAAGTCGAGCGCAACGCGCATCCCGACGGTCACGGAACGGAACGCGCCGTCCGCCGGCGTGCGGCTCGCGCTACGGGCATCGTGCGGCGACGAGGCCCAGCTGCCTCCACGCACAACGTGGCGACGGCACCCGCCGTTCCAGAACCACGATCGTCCATCTTTCGGCCGACCCACGTAGCTGTCCGTGTAACAGTCATCCACCCATTCGGCGACATTGCCGATCAGGTCGTAGAGACCATAGGCATTGGGCCGTAATGCGCCGACCGGTGCCGATTCGGCATAGGCGTCGCGGCAGTGGGCGGCTTCCCATCCCAACGCGTAATGTTCAGCGCCGTTCAAATCGTACAGATTGGCAAAGTCACAACCGTCGGATGCTTGGTCACCCCACGGCCACGGCGTCGCCGCTCCGGCACGGGCCGCGTATTCCCATTCGGCTTCGGAGGGCAATCGATACGGCTTACCCGTTTTCTTCGCCAGCCACTGCACGTAGGCACGGGCATCGTGCCAACTGAGGCAAGCCGCCGGATGATCGTCCGTCAACTGACTGTCTTCCGTTTCCTTAGCAGCGCGCGACGGTTCGGTCGAAAAGCGCAAGTGCTCTTCGTCCCAGGTTACACAATCGCCCTTTTGTTCGTGACCCGACTCTGCAAGGAACAGTCGGAACTCTCGCTGCGTCACTTCCGTGCGACCCAACGCAAACGGCTTCGCAATGCGCACGATAGTGGCTTGCGTCTCGGCGTGCGTGTCCGGCCCTGAGGGCGTCGATCCGGGAGTGCCCATCACAAACGTACCGGCTGGAATACGCTGCATTTCCGGACAATCGGGACAATCTTTAAACGGGGCAGCGGGATCTGCAGCGGACGCGGCAGAACTCACGGCCATCAGAGCGATGGCGGCCGCTGCCGCCCATACAGTTACACGGCTCACTGATACCTCAATTACCGATTCGGACCGGAATGAAAATGTTGGCGCCTTGCCGATTGACGAGCAACGCAATGGATCGTTTGGACGTATCAATCTGCGCCTCCAAGTCCGCGACCGAGGCGACCCGATGACCGTTCGCGCCGACAATAATATCGCCGACCTGGACGTCCGCTTCGCGCGCTGCGCCGTCAACCTCGTCCACGTACAGACCTGCCTCCACGCCCGTCCGGCGTTCCGCCGATCCGATGGGGCGCACGGAGAGACCGAGTCGGGTGCCCGCGCCGTGCTTCGGCCGATCGACGCTGGCGCGCGCAATCTTGCCTTCTTTCATCTCGGCGACCTCACACTTCACGTGCACAATCGAGCCATTGCGCCATATTTCCAGATCGGCGCGCACACCCGGCTTGAGTTGGGAAATCGCGGCGGAGAGCTGCCCTGAGCGCTCGATGGCCTGCCCGTTCACCGACAAAATGACATCCCCCGCGACCACGCCGGCGGCTCGCGCGGGCCCATCGTTTTCGACTTGACTGACCAGTGCGCCGTGCGGGCGGTCGAGCCCAAAGGTATCCGCGAGTTGTTGGCCGACATCCTGCACCAGTACACCGATACGCCCGCGCCGAACGCGACCGGTTTGGACTAACTGATCTTTCACGCCAATCGCGATATCGATAGGGATAGCGAACGAAATCCCCATGAACCCGCCGGTGCGGCTGTAAATCTGGGAGTTAATACCGACCACTTCGCCGGCCATATTGAACAGCGGGCCACCCGAGTTTCCCGGGTTGACCGCCGCATCCGTCTGAATGAACGGTGTGTACTGGCCATCGGGCAGCGTGCGTGCCGTGGCGCTCACGATACCCGCGGTCACGCTGTTGTCGAAACCGAATGGCGAGCCAATCGCCACCACCCATTCGCCAGCCCGCAGTTTGGAGGGATCGCCCAATTTCACGGTCGGCAAATCACGACCGTCGATCTTTAGCACCGCGATGTCGGTACGGGCATCCACGCCGACGACGCGCGCCTTGTACTCGCGTCGATCCGTCAACCGCACCGTCACGTCGGTGGCATCCTCGACGACGTGCGCATTGGTCAGGATGGTGCCGTCGGAGGCAATAATGAACCCCGACCCTTCCCCCCGAGCAATGGGATTATCGTCCTGCGGTTTCGCGCCAAACCGACGCAAAAAATCGTGCAGCGGATCCCGCGGCCCGTCTGTCGCCTCAGACGCTTTCTCGACGGTCGTGACGTTCACAACGGCCGGTCCGTAGGCGGCCACCAGTTCGGTGAAATCCGGCAACCCCTTCACGAGAACGGCCGCACTGCCCGGGCTCAGTCCCTGACGTGAGGTCGCCGGGGCCGTCGCAACGTGCCCGTCGGGACGCCCGCAACCGGCGACCGTAACCAGCAGACTCACGAGGCAAAGTACTCGCCATGCACCCAGGGATCGGTCCTTCAACACAGTCGAACTCCAAAATAAAGGGGAGGACCCCGACGGTGGATCTGACCCGCGAAACGGCCGTCGGTTCCACCCGACATCGCGCATAGCCGCACCGTCCAGCCCACGGCTACACTGGCGTCATGATAACCGTCCTTGCACGCTTCCTCCCCTTCTTCCTGACGCTGATCGCGGCCTTCGCTCCCGCGTATGCCGCCGCAGCCGCCTTACCTCCACGGCTGCAGCAGGTCATGACTGCGGAAGGAGTTCCCCCGTCGGCGGTGAGCATCGTGATACGGGACGTCCAAAGCGGCCAGACGCTGCTCGAGGACAATTCCGGTGTCGCGCGCAGCCCCGCCTCGACGATGAAAGTCCTGACCACGTGGTCGGCACTGGCGGCACTGGGGCCGAACCACCGCTGGCACACCCGAGCCTATGCCACCGGACCCATCGTCAACGGTCGTCTGACCGGCGATCTTGTGATCGTAGGGGACGGCGACCCCGGTCTAACGGCCGAACATTGGTGGCGATTCGCCCGCCTGCTGCGCGGCGCTGGGCTGTCCCACATTGATGGGGACATCATTTTGGATCGCAGCCTGTACAAACCCCAGGCCGAAGACCCGGACGAATTCGACGGCAAGGGATATCGCACTTACAACGTCCTGCCGGACGCGTTGCTGGTAAATCTTCAGTCCGCGGAATTCCATGTGACCGCGGACAATGGCGAAGCGCATATTCTGGTCGACCCCGCACCCGCCAATTTGATCGTCGATAATCGCGTCAAAGCCAGCAGCCATGGCTGCCCGGAGGGGCATTGGCTACGGTTTACGACAGTCGATGCAGACCCGCTGCATATCGCGATCGACGGGTCCATCGGCCCCACCTGCCCCGGATATGCCCAGCGGTCCATCATGACCGCGCCCGAATACGCCTTCGGCACCTTTGCCACGTTTTGGCGGACGCTCGGGGGCCATCTCGAGGGGAGCCTGCGACTGGCGCCGCGGCCCGCTAAAGCCACGCTCATCACGGAATTGGAGTCCGACAGCCTCGCAGAAATCGTCCGCAATACGAACAAGTGGAGTTCGAACGCGATGGCTCGCATGCTGCTGCTCAGCCTGGCGAACGATCGTCTCGGCGCTCCCGTCGGCGCCGACGACGGGGAACGCGCACTCACCGCGTTCCTCGCGACACGCGGCTTGAGCCTTCCCGAGTTGGTCGTCGATAACGGCTCCGGTCTCTCACGACTCGCGCGCATATCGGCCCAGTCGATGACCGAGATTTTGACGACCGCGTACCACGACCGTTATTTCCCGGAATTTGTATCGTCCCTACCGATCGGCGGACAGGATGGGACCCTGCGAAAGCGTTTTGTCGACCTGGCCGCCGAGGCCCGAATTCGCATGAAAACAGGCCATCTCGCTGGCGTAGCCGCGGTCGCGGGATACGTTACAAGTCGCGGGGGAAGACTGCTCAGTGTCGTCGTGATGGTGAACGCGCCGGGGGCGGAAAGTGGACGCGGCGATGCGATCATCGACACCGTCGTCCGATGGGCGCTCGATCGCAGCTAGCGTGCACCGGCGCCACTGCGCCGTTCGCGTAGGCATTCACTCGACCGGGTGGCGATCGTGGATGGGGCTTACGCGGGTGCGCCCTTCGGCGGCGCGAAGGGCGCGTTTGCTATTCGAAGGTCTGTCGCCGTCACGCGTCCTGCGTCTGACGATTCGAGTGGCCCTCTTGCGGCGGACGGAGCCGTCCGCCGCAAGAAGCGCCGTCCCGGTTCAGTGACTGGTCGCTTTCGACACCACGATGCCGGTCACTTGTCGTGCGTAGACCTCGTCCCACATTTCTTCGGCGCGCTTGTCGCGACCGAAGAGCGAGAACAGGATCACCGCCAAGAACCCCAGCGGAATCGAAATGATTCCCGGGTTCTTCAATTCGAACATCGGTTTTTCGAGCCCCATGAACGACGTTTGCTGGCCCTCAACCTTCTTCATGTCGTCATTGGCTTTTTTGACCGCCTTATCGAGCGCGGCAGTGTCCTTGGCCGCTTTCGCCATAGCAGTCGCGTCGCCAGTCGCCATGGCAGCCGCGATCGCTTCACGCTTCGCCGCCTCGCCGTCGAGCACCTTGTGTGCTGCCGCTCGCACCAGAACCGGATAGGTGAGATTGGGCGAAACCAGCGTCAGTCCAACGGCTGACACGGTGCCCACGATCAGGCCTGCCAACACGCCATTTGTCGTGCAGCGCTTCCAGTACAACGTCAGCAAGATGCAGGGAAAATTGGCGCTGGCTGCGACGGCGAACGCCAAACCCACCAAGGCCGCCACGTTCTGGCCCTTCGCAGCAATGCCGATAGCGATCGCAATCGTGCCCACCAGCACCGTTGAGATACGCGCCGCACGGACTTGTTGCTGAGCTGGAACGGTCTCGCCGCCATGGACGACACCAACCCACAGATCGTGTGCCATCGCCGAGGCGGCCGCGAGCACCAATCCGGCCACCACCGCGACGATCGTGGCGAAGGCCACGGCCGAGACGAAGGCGAGCATAAAGTTGCCCAAGAAGGAATTGGGGCCACCGCCGATGAACTGCGCGAGCAACGGCGCGGCCATGTTTCCGCCCGCGTCGACGCTGGAAATCGCCGCCGGTCCGACGAGATGCGCCGCACCGAAACCGAGGAACAGGGTCAGCACGTAGAAACCACCGATGATGGCCATTGCCCACACCACCGACTTACGCGCGGCCTGCGCCGTCGGCACGGTGAAAAATCGCATCAAGATATGGGGCAACCCAGCGGTGCCAAACACCAACGCCAGTCCGAGCGAAATCTGATCCACCGGCGCCTTGAAGTACAGGCCCGGCTCGAGGAAACGCTGCCCCAGTTCCGCAGCCGTCATGGACTTCGCGGGGTCGCCCAGAATTTTGGCCACCTGGGCTTGCACCTTCGGATCGCCGACCACGTCAGCCATGAAGGCTGGGAGCGAGAAGCCGTACGGCGTCCACACCAGCATGACGATCAACAGCGATGCGATGACCAACAAAATGGCTTTGACGATCTGCACCCACGTGGTGGCCACCATACCGCCAAACAACACGTAGGCCAGCATGAGTATGCCCACGACGATCACCGAGACATCGTAGTCAATACCGATCAGCGTTTTAACGAGAACGCCACCACCGACCATCTGGGCGGTCAGATAGAACGTCGACACCGTGATAACGGATAGCGCCCCACCGATACGCATTTTTTTCCGGTCGTTGCGGTAGGCCAAGATGTCCGCAAGCGTGTATTTGCCAATGTTTCTGCAGGGTTCTGCGATCAGCAACAATACAGTGACATAGGCCACCAAGAAGCCGACCGAATACATGAATCCGTCGTAGCCGTACAAGGCAATCAGTCCGGCGATGCCGAGGAAGGATGCCGCAGACAGGTAATCCCCCGCGATGGCCCAACCGTTCTGGAACCCAGAGATTCCACCGCCGGCGGTGTAAAAGTCGGCCGCCGACTTCACTTTCTTGGAGGCCACGTAGGTGATGTACATCGTCAATAAGATGACGGCTGCAAAAACGGCAAACGTGAGCCAGCGGTAATCGTTTGAGCCTATGTCATCCGCGTGGGCGACGACGGGCGCCAGCAACGTCGGCACGGCAGCGAGTACGGTCGTCAAGGAGTCCTTGATGTTTTTCACGGCTTATCCCTCCGACCGCTGAGCAACGTCGGCAGCAATTTCAGCGGCCAGACGATCAAAATCGCGATTCGCGACACGAGAGTAGTAGTACGCCACTGCCCAAGCGATCACGAATTCGCTCAGCGCAAAGAGCAGCCCGCGATTCATGACGCCCCAGACCTGGACCTTAAAGAAGTCCTGGCTGTACGCAGCAGCAAAGGGCAGCGCGAAATAATAGACGACTGAAAACGCCATCAGACTCCACAGAAATTTCGACTTGCGTCGATGGAGTGTTTGGAACCGCGGATCGGCAATCACGGCCGACCAGTCGATTGAACTGGAACTCGACATGCATATCCCCCTCTTCGGCTTCGGTAGTCAGACCCCGAATGTTTACCCACACGGACCGCGCAGTCGCGCCAGGAACTCGGAGAGATTCCCTGACCCTTCGGAACGGCCGTCGAACGGGCGTCGGTTCAGAATGCGCAATGCACCGCCAACGTCTCGTCAGACCGATGGAGTAAACCAGATTCGATGGAGAGCGGGAACTCCCTTTTTTAAGGTAACTTCACGGTCACCAGTGGGACAGCTCCCGGGAATGCGCTCGGGGACGCGGGTCCTTTCGCCACGGGTGCCGCTCCGCGGAAAGCCGTGTAACGTACGGGACGGGCGTAAGGGTAGCTCCCTACGCCCAAACGACCGGCAATCCGGGCAGAATATAGGGATATTCGAAAGACTCCTGCGGTGTTGGCAGGATTCGTCGTGTAAGAGGGGCATGCATGAGTCATATCTATGAAGTTCCGGCGGATTTTGCTGCCGGCGCGAAGGTCACCCGCGAGCAGTATTTGGCCGACTACGCACGGAGCGTCGCCGATCCGGTTGGCTACTGGTCAGAAGTGGGGCAAATCGTCGATTGGATGAAGCCCTACACCGAGGTGAAGGATGTCTCCTACGACGTCGCGGATTTCCGCATTCGTTGGTTCTCCGACGGCGTACTCAACGTCTCGGCGAACTGCCTAGATCGCCATCTGAAAGACAACGGTCATAAAACTGCAATCATTTTTGAGGCAGACGAGCCGGGCGATATCCGTCACATCACGTACAACGAGTTACACGCGGACGTCTGCCGCTTCGCGAACGTCCTGAAGAGCCAGGGCGTGCAACGCGGCGACCGCGTCACCATTTACCTGCCGATGATTCCAGAGGCGGCCGTTGCCATGTTGGCGTGCACCCGAATCGGTGCCATCCACTCCATCGTCTTTGGCGGATTTTCGCCCGAGTCTCTGGCGAGCCGTATCGAGGACTGTGCGTCGAAGCTCGTCATTACCGCGGATGAAGGCCTGCGTGGCGGCAAGAAAGTGCC
Source organism: Steroidobacteraceae bacterium (assembly GCA_036742455.1). GTDB lineage: Bacteria > Pseudomonadota > Gammaproteobacteria > Steroidobacterales > Steroidobacteraceae > CAIKZZ01. Next base: position 119,923 of record DAINQU010000005.1, read on the forward strand.
GTTGAAAGCCAACGTAGACGCCGCCCTGGCACTGGGTTCCGCCGGCAGCACGGTCGACACGGTGGTCGTGGTGCGCCGCACGGGCGGAGCGGTGTCGATGACCGCGGGACGCGACGTCTCCTACGAAGCGCTCATGGCAGAGGCATCGACCGATTGCCCCCCAGAACCCATGGGCGCCGAAGATCCGCTGTTCATTTTGTACACCTCCGGCTCGACGGGCAAACCGAAAGGCGTCTTGCATACGACCGGCGGCTACCTTGTCTGGACGACCCACACCTTCGCGACGGTGTTTGATTACAAACCCGAGGATATTTTCTGGTGCACGGCGGACGTGGGCTGGGTGACCGGGCACAGTTATGTTGTGTACGGTCCGCTGTCGAACGGCGCGACCACGCTCATGTTCGAGAGCGTGCCCAATTACCCCGATCCCGGCCGGTGCTGGGATGTGATTGATCGCCACGGCGTCACTATTTTCTACACGGCGCCGACCGCGATACGGGCCTTGATGCGCGAGGGTGAGGATTGGGTCACCCGCTATTCCCGACAGTCATTGCGCTTGCTCGGCAGTGTTGGCGAACCGATCAACCCCGAGGCCTGGGAGTGGTACCACCGTGTCGTCGGCGATCACCGCTGCCCGATCGTGGACACGTGGTGGCAGACCGAAACCGGCGGTATCTTGATTTCGCCGTTGCCGGGAGCCACCGCGCTGAAACCGGGGTCCGCCACGCTACCCTTCTTTGGCGTCCGCCCCGCATTGGTGGACGGTGCCGGCGCCGAACTGTCGGGGGCGACCGAAGGCAACCTCGTTCTGCTGGATTCCTGGCCGGGTCAGATGCGTACGGTGTACGGCGATCATGCCCGCTTCATCGATACCTATTTCCGCACCTTCCCCGGTACGTATTTCACCGGGGACGGCGCGCGTCGCGACGAAGACGGTTACTACTGGATCACCGGTCGCGTGGATGATGTCATCAATGTGTCGGGGCATCGTCTCGGAACGGCCGAGGTCGAAAGCGCTCTCGTCGCCCACACGGCGGTCGCCGAAGCCGCCGTCGTCGGCTATCCGCACGACATCAAGGGACAGGGCATTTATGCCTACGTCACCCTCAAAGCGGGCCTGGATCCGACGGACGAATTGCTGGCCGAGTTGCGCAAGACCGTTCGCACGCAAATTGGGCCAATCGCCTCACCGGACGTGATTCAGTGGGCGCCGGGATTGCCGAAAACCCGCAGCGGCAAAATCATGCGCCGCATCTTGCGCAAGATTGCTGCTGACGAATCGAGCCAGCTCGGGGACACGTCCACGTTGGCCGATCCGAGCGTCGTCCAGCAGCTGATCGACAATAAGCCGAAGACCTGAGGCCACGGGCAAGGCCCTTCCCCACGGAGGGGCCTTCACCGCCGTCCGGCGACTCGCACCGCCCGCGCTCAGGCACGCGGGCGGGCCGCCGCGATTAATGGCGGACTCGGCCACCGCAACGCGAGCTGAGCAGGTACAATCCGCGGCATTCTAAACAGAGGGTTCGCCATGCAGATTGCCCGCGACGCGGTCGTAATGATTCACTACACGCTCAAGAATGACGCCGGCGAGGTGCTCGACTCGTCGTCGGGTCACGATCCGTTGGCGTACCTCCAAGGCCACGGCAGCATCATTCCAGGTCTCGAAGCGGCCTTGGAAGGCAAGGTGGCGGGCGACAAGGTACAGGCGACCATCGCGCCCGAGAATGCTTATGGCATGAAAGAACCGGGTCTGGTTCAGCAGGTCCCGCGTCGCGCCTTTCAGGGCGAAGTCCGTGCCGGCATGCAGTTCACGGCGCAAACCGAAGCCGGCCCGCGCACCGTCGTGGTCACGCGCGTCCAAGGCGATATGGTGACCGTGGACGGTAACCATCCGCTGGCCGGCGAGACGCTGCATTTCGACGTGGAAGTCACCGAAGTGCGCGTTGCGACCGAAGAAGAATTGGCGCACGGTCACGTGCACGGCGCCGGTGGCCACCACCACTGATCCGGTCGTCTGAGACAAAAAAAGGCCCGCCATCGCGTCGCGACGGCGGGCCTTTTTGTTTCAGACCGTTCAGGCCGGGATATACGGGCTGTACGGGAGATCCAGATCCCGCGCAACGGCTTCAAACGTCACTTTGCCGTTGTGCACATTGAGACCCGCGGCCAAACCCGGATCGCGCGCAACCGCCGCTTCCCAACCCAGATCGGCCAACGCACGCACGTACGGTAACGTGGCGTTGGTCAATGCAAAGGTCGACGTACGGGGCACCGCGCCCGGCATATTGGTGACGCAATAGTGCACGACGCCGTCCACCTCGTAGGTGGGCTCGGCATGGGTGGTCGGACGGCTGGTCTCAAAGCATCCGCCTTGATCGATCGCGATATCGACCATGACGGCTCCGGCCTTCATGCCCTTCACCATCGCACGCGTCACGAGTTTCGGAGCCGCTGCACCAGGGACCAGCACAGCGCCGACCACGAGATCCGCGTCACGGACGAGATGCTCAATGTCATCCGCCGTCGAATAGGCCGTCTTCAGCGTGTTGCCAAACTGCGCCGAGAGTTCGCGCAGGCGCTTCACCGAGCGATCGACCACGGTCACGTCCGCCTTGAGACCGACCGCCATTTCCGCGGCGTGAGTGCCCGACACTCCGCCGCCCAAAATGACCACTTTGGCCGGCGCCACGCCCGGCACGCCGCCGAGCAATACGCCAAACCCGCCGTTCGCCTTCTGCAGCGCGTGTGCGCCGACCTGAATCGACATGCGCCCGGCCACTTCGCTCATCGGCGTCAACAACGGCAGCGCGCCGCCCGGCACGGTGACCGTCTCGTAGGCGATGCACGTCGCGCCCGAGGCCACCAGCGCCTCAGCCTGCTCTTTGTCCGCGGCGAGATGCAGGTAGGTGAACAACACCTGGCCCTTCTTGAGCATCGCGCACTCCGACGGCTGCGGCTCTTTGACCTTCACGATCATCTCGGCCCAGGCGAAGATTTCCGCCGGCGTCGCCAAAATCTTCGCGCCGGCCGCCGCATAGGCGGCATCGCTCACGCCAATGCCGGCACCGGCTTGGGTTTCGAGTGCTACTTCGTGACCACCGGCCACCAGTTCGCGCACGCCCGCGGGCGTGAGGCCGACTCGGTACTCATGAACCTTAATCTCTTTGGGACAGCCAATGCGCATCGCGAGACCCCTCTGTAAATGGAAGCACCACTGTAGCGAGCCGGCGCGGACAGCCTCTTGCCTAATACAAGCCCTTGAGGCCATTATTGCGCAACAAACCGTCGCGAAATATCACAATGACGCAACTTTCTGCCGGATCTCTCGACCGCTACGATCGCTCGATCCTGCAGATCCTGCAGCGCGAGGGGCGATTGACGAACAGCGAGCTCGCCGATCGGGTCAACCTGTCGGAATCCGCGTGCCTGCGGCGCGTGAGATCGCTGGAGGCATCGGGACTGATTGAAGGCTACACGGCACTCCTGAATCAGCAGAAGGCCGGTCTTGGCGTCAACGTATTCGTCAGCATCACCTTAGAACGCCAGGAACGTGCCGATATGGCGGCCTTTGAGCAGGCCGTTCGGACGGTACCCGAAGTCATGGAGTGCTACCTGATGACGGGGGAATACGACTACTTGTTGCGCGTGGTCGTCGCCGATACCGCGGATTTCGAGCGACTGCACAGCCGACATCTCACGAGCCTTCCCCACGTGTCACGGCTGCATTCCAGCTTTGCCTTACGTACGGTGCAGAAGTCGCGAGAACTCCCGGTTCGCTAGCGGTCGCGAGTTGGCAGCGCAGGGGCGATCGGTGTAGCCTTTGCGTCCTTGCTGGGGTGGTCCTTCGGGGCCTGAGACGCGGATGGTCCGCGAACCCTCTGAACCTGATCCGGGTAATGCCGGCGTAGGGAGTGCAACACATGACGAGTTTCATCGGCGCGCGTCATCGCGCGTCACATTTCTTTTTTCCGCGTGTACTCGCAGGGGCTGTGGCCTGCGCCGTCAGCCTATCGGCGTTCAGCGCGGCCGAATCACCGGCGGGCACCTTGGATGACGTCATCGTCACCGCATCGCTGCGCCCTACCTCTGACCTCAGCACCGCAGCGAGCATCAGCGTTTTAGAAGGCGCGGCCCTGCAAGGGGGCGGCGACCAGCACTTTGAGAACGTACTCGCGTCGGTTCCAAATCTGAATTTCGCGGCCGGCACGAACCGAGCCCGGTATTTCCAATTACGCGGTATCGGCGAACTGGATCAATACGAAGGCGCACCCAATCCCTCCGTCGGTCTGCTGGTCGACGACATCGACTTCAGTGGTCTGGGATCCATGGCAACACTGTTCGACATGGATCGAATCGAGGTCTTGCGGGGCCCGCAAGGAACCCGCTACGGCGCGAACGCTCTGGCGGGCCTGATTTACATGACCAGCGCCGCGCCATTGGAGGATTTCGGTGCGCGCTTTGAGGTCGGCGCGGGGGATTACGGCACACGAACCACCGGCGCCGTGATCACAGGACCGGTCAGCGACTGGAATTCCTCTTTTCGGGTCGCGGCCCAGCGGTACACGTCGGATGGCTACATCCGCAACGATTACCTTCAGCGCAACGATACGAACGGTCGCGATGAGACGACTTTGCGCGGTCGCTGGCATTGGGCGGCAACGCCGTCCGTCGGCGTGGATGTCTCGTTTCTTCATGTCGCCATCGACGACGGGTACGACGCTTTTTCCCCCGAAAATGGCCGCACGACGCACTCGGACAAGCCCGGTGTAGACGTTCAACATTCCAACGGACTCTCCGTGCGGACATCGTGGACCCAAGACGACGGCCGAACACTGACCGCGATCGGTACGTGGGCTGACTCCCAGATCGTCTACAGCTACGACGGAGACTGGGGCAATCCCGTCTACTGGGCCCCCTACGTTTACGACTTTACGGAAGTTCAACATCGCCATCGGACCACGCAAAGCGCCGAACTGCGCTTTGCGTCCGCGCCAACAGCGGCCGTTCGTTGGCTGATCGGCGCCTACGCACTCGATCTTCGCGAACATCTGAACGACGACAATCTCGGTATCTCTATCGACCCGGTTAACGGGGAATACGATCTGAATACCGTTCTGAACTCGGGATACGAATCGCGCACCGTGTCGCTCTTCGGCGTGCTGGACGGCGATTTCAATGCCAAGACCCACTGGTCTATGGGACTGCGCGCAGAGCATCACGCGTCCGACTACAGCGATGCGTTGCTCGACCGGATCGCAGCCGCGTCGAGCAGCCATACGTTCGCGCCCGCCGAGAACCTCACCGGTGGCCATCTATCGATCGTCCACGATCTGGATGATCATCACAGCGTGTACGGGCAACTCTCGCGCGGCTACAAAGCGGGTGGATTCAATCTCAGTCAAGGACTCGCACCGTCGGAGGTCACGTTCCGGCCCGAATTCGACTGGAATCTGGAAGTCGGTTACAAATCGCGCGGCGAACGACTCAACGCAGACACGGATGTATTTGTGGTGTCCCGCGATAGCGCGCAACTGCGCAGCAGCGTGCAGACCGACCCCATGAATCCGAACAGTTTCATTTTCTACACCGGCAACGCCGCGAATGGACTCGATTACGGTCTCGAATCGACGGTGCGTTATCGCTTCAATCCATTTCTGACGACCGGCGGCAGTGTCGGTTTGCTACACACCGAATTTCACAACTACGTGAGAGTCGGTGATACCGGGACGATGAGCGTATCGCGGGAGCTACCGAACGCACCGCGAGTCAATGGATCCCTGTTCGCCGAGGTACGTAACGCCGCGGGTTATTACGGGCGCCTAGACCTGTCAGGCATGAGCGGCTTTTACTACGACCTGCCTCCCAACCCGACACGCTCCGGCGGCTATGCGCTCGGTCATTTGCGCCTCGGCGTGGATACGCCACGTTGGTCGGCGGATTTCTATGTGCGAAATGTGACCAACCGGACCTATGTTACGCGCGGCTTCTATTTCGGACTGGTGCCGCCGGATTATCCGAACCGCCTGTACGTTCAACTCGGCGATCCCCGCACATGGGGTCTTCAGGTCAAGGTGCGAGTCGGCAGTTTAGTCGGCCACTGACTTTAGACCACACCGATGTAGCGCCGCTGCAGTCGCGGCGAAAACCGGGTAAGGACCTCGTATCCCACCGTGCCCGCAGACTCCGCCACCGACTCGAGGGTCATGGTGGCTCCGAGCAATTCCACGTCATCGCCGACGTGACAACCTTCTGCACCCAGCGCCGTCACGTCCAACGTCGTTAGATCCATTGAGACGCGCCCGACGATTGGGACCACCTCGCCGTGCAGGTAGCCTGCCCCGCGCCCGCCAAGGGCACGCGGGAGTCCGTCGGCGTAGCCCGCGCCGACGGTCGCGATTCGCGAACCCGCCGGCAGGACCACGGTAGCGCCATACCCGATGGCTGCAGCCGCGCGGAGCTCGCGCACTTGCAAGACACGCGCGGTGAGAGAGGCCACCGGTCGGACCGGGTTCGGTCCTTGGGCTTGGGGTCGCCCGCCGTAGAGCGCGATGCCCGGCCGAACCACGTCGCCTTGATAGTCCGGCCCAAGCCAAATACCCGCTGAATTGCCAATACTGGTGGGCACACCGGGAAAAGCGCCTCGTATACGGGCGAATGCCGCCAGCTGGTCCGCATTCAAGGGGTGCGTCGGGTCGTCCGCACAGGCGAGATGGGTCAGCAACAGTTCGGGCCGAAACGCCAGAAACGCGCCGCTCGCGGCCAAGGACTCTACATCTCCCGCAGAAAGCCCGGCGCGCGTCATACCCGTGTCGACTTGCAGTGCCGCGGGGGCGTCGCTGCATTCGCGGATCCACTCCTCCACTTCCTGCAGCGTATTGAGCACCGGCACCAAACCGGCGCGACGACAGTCATTGATCGCGCCGGACGCTCCCTCCAGCACGTAGACTCGCGCATCCGGTAGTACCGCACGCAGTTCCTGCCCTTCGAAAAGCGACGACACGAAGAATTCGGCACACCCTTCCTGCGCGAGCCGTCGGGCCACCGGACGGACGCCCAATCCGTAGGCATTGGCTTTCAGGACGGCCGCCACACGCGACCGTGACGCTTGCTGCCGAACCGTCGCGTAGTTGGCCGCCAAGGCATTCAGGTCAACCGTCAGAACTGCCGGCGCATCGCCCACCATCGTCACTACCACCTGCTGAACCGGGACGTCCCGGGAGGGGCAGTGTAAGGGGCCTTCGGTTTACCTGCGAGGCCGCTTCTGCGAACGATCGGGGTCTGCTAGCGTGTGAACCAAGATCAGCCCCTCCTATGGAGTAGACGATGAACGCGCCGACCGAAGCTCGCTTTGATGCCAATGAACTGTACCGCGAGGATGTTTACACCGACCGCCGTGTGGGCACACTGCGCGTCCTAACGCCCGTCACCCCCGACGGTGCCCCAGACACGGCGCGCCGCACCCTGTACATCGGCCAGGTGTCGGTGTCGACTCCGATGGGAACACTGCCCATCAGTTTTGAACTGGAGAGCGCACAGACGCTCGCCGCCGCGATTGACGGGTTTGGCGAGGGCGCCAATCGTGCCGTCGAAGACACCATGCGCGAACTCCAGCAAATGCGTCGGGAAGCCGCGTCCCAGATCGTCATACCCGAAGCGGGCGGCGGCCTGGGCGGTCCCGCCGGCGGCGGCGGCCGAATCCGGATGCCGTGACCGGTCGGCTGTCGCCGTGCTGACACCGGCTGAAATCGATGCCCTGCGCCTGAGCGTCGTCGTCGCCGCATGGAGCGTGTGTATCACGCTCCCGGTGGCGGTCGCGCTCGCCTGGTTATTAGTGCGCGGGCGTTTTATAGGCCGGTCGATCATCGATGCGGCCGTGCATTTGCCGCTGGTATTGCCGCCGGTGGTGGTCGGTTATCTGTTACTGCTCGCTCTCGGTCGGCACGGCGTGATCGGTCATTGGCTGGATCAAGTCCTGCACATTCGACTGGCCTTCACAACGGCCGGCGCCGTGGCCGCGACAGCGGTCATGACGCTACCGTTGATCGTGCGCTCCGTCCGTCTCGTGCTCGAAGGAGTCGACACGGGCTTGGAACAGGCGGCTCGTACGCTCGGTGCGGGCGGATGGGACCGTTTCGTCACCATCACCCTGCCCTTGATGGCACCGGGCATCCTCGCAGGGGCCATCACGGCATTTGCGGCCGGGCTCGGCGAATTCGGTGCCGTGATCACCTTTGCGAGCAATATCCCCGGGGAGACGCGCACGTTGCCGCTCGCGTTGTACACGGCGCTGCAGTCGCCCGAGGGCGATGCGAGTGCGGCGCGTTTGGCAGTACTCTCAGTGCTCCTGGGTGTGGGCGGACTGGTCGCTGCTGAAGGGTTGTCCCGTTCGCTCCGTCGGCGCTTGGGACGGTATTGATGTTACGAATGGATCTGCGTATCCGGCGTGCGCCGTTCGAAATGTCGGCGAGCCTTGCACTCCCCACACCGGGTATCACGGCCTTATTCGGCCGCTCCGGTGCCGGCAAAACGACGCTCGCACACGCGATTGCCGGGCTCGTGCCTAGCGAGGGATTTCTGGAACTGGACGGCGAGGTGCTCCTCGATTCGTCGCGCGGATGGTGTGTCGCCAGCGAAAGGCGCCGCATCGGCTGTGTCTTTCAAGACGCCCGACTGTTTCCGCACCTCGATGTCTCGCAGAATTTGCTCTACGGACTGCGACGTCAGTCGGGCACCCGGTATGCGCAGTGGGATGATGTCATCCCGTTATTGGGCTTGGAGAGCCTGCTGAGACGTCGACCGCATCAGTTATCGGGCGGTGAAAAGCAACGTGTGGCACTCGGTCGCGCCTTGCTCGCGCAACCAAGGCTTTTGATCCTCGACGAGCCACTCGCCTCGATTGATCAAGTCCGTCGCGAAGATGTACTCCCCTACCTCGAGCAGCTACGGGATCGTTACCGTCTGCCGATGCTGTACGTCAGTCATCAGTATGAGGAGGTGCTGCGACTGGCCGCCCATGTTGTCCTGATAGAAGGCGGTGCGATTCTCGCCCACGACACGCCCTCGGCGCTGAGTCTGTCGCCGATATTTCGTGCGCGTGTCGGCGCGCTGGGGGTGGGCTCGGTGGTCGAGTGCGACGTGGTCGGCTCGGATCCTGCGACGGGGCTCATGACCGTCGGGCTCGGCGGACACACGCTGCGACTCACGCACCAGAAGGGCGACGCTGTGGGGGGCCGCGTGCGTCTGCATGTTCTCGCCAATGAAGTCATTTTGGCCACCGAGGCGCCCGTGGGCTTGTCGGTGCGCAATGCCTTACCGGGCAGCATCGAGTCCATCGATGAGGAGTCCGATGGGCTCGTACTGGCGACCGTCAGGGTAGGCTCGGAGCGGCTGCTCTCGCGCATCACACAGGCGGCCGTCGTGGAACTCGGACTGGTGCCAGGACGCCCGGTTTGGGCGCTCATCAAAGCAGCATCGCTGTCGCAGGGCCGATACCACCTGGATCCGGCGACTCGGTAGTTGCGATCCGGAGTGCCTTCAAACGAAAAGGGCCGCTTTCGCGGCCCTTTCCATGAGGTCATCTGTAGCAACCCGGGTGGGTTGCGTTCAGATTACCAGCGGCCGCCGCCGCCACCGCCGCCGTAGCCGCCGCCACCGCCGCCGCCGCCGCCATCACGGCCGCCGCGGAAGCCGCCGCCACCGCCACCGCCGCTACGGAAGCCGCCGCCGCCGCCGCCGCTGCGGAAGCCACCGCCGCCGCCGCCGCCGCCCGTGCGCTCCTGCGCTTCGTTAACGCGGAGCGGACGACCGCCCATGTTCTGGCCATTCAGGGTCGCAATGGCGCGCTGCGCATCGGCGCTCGGCATTTCGACGAAGCCAAAGCCGCGCGGACGGCCCGTCTCACGGTCGTTGATCAGGGCAACGGAGTCCACCTTGCCATGCTGTTCGAACAGCTGGCGAACGGCAGCCTCGTCGGCCGAAAACGGCAGGTTGCCCACATAAATCTTGGTCATTGATGCAATCACTCTCTGAAGAAAGGCTCCGCGGCGGTACTTTATCCGCTACGACGAAACCGACAATCAATGCGGGGCACCCGAACCGGGGCGTGAAGGCAAAAGCCCTGCACTCCGGAGGCGGCGTACACCGCGACCCTGGATCGGACCACCCTTCGCTTCAGTGACTGCGCCGTTACGGAGAACCCGGACGGCCTAGGACAGAAAACGAGAAAGAGACACGAACCTGCGATTAAGGTAACCCATCCAGTACACAAAAGCCATCTATATGCGCGATAAAGCGTTAGAGGTCGCTTTTGGAACAGGATTGTCGCCCCAGAATGGCACCATCGGGACCGCCACGGAGGCCTGATGCCCACTCCCCCCGCACACCAAGCTACCACTCACTGTGACGTTCTCGTCGTGGGTGGCGGCATTAATGGGGTTGGCATTGCACGCGATGCCGCCGGGAGTGGCTACTCCGTTGTTTTGGCGGAACGCGATGATCTGGCCTCGCACACGTCGTCCGCCAGCACCAAGCTCATCCACGGCGGCCTGCGCTATCTTGAGCACTATGAATTCTCGCTGGTCCGCAAAGCGCTTGCGGAGCGGGAAGTCCTCCTAGCCGCCGCGCCTCACATCACGTGGCCCTTGCGATTTGTACTGCCGCACGAGCCCCACTTACGGCCTGCCCTGCTGATACGAGCCGGGTTGTTTCTGTACGACCATTTAGCCCGACGCCGACGCCTAGCCGGTTCACAGGGGATAGACCTTGGAAGCCACATCGCGGGGGCAGCCTTGCGGCAGTCTCACCGCAAAGGTTTCGTCTACTCCGACATGTGGGTTGACGACGCGCGACTGGTCGTCCTCAATGCGATGGATGCCCGCGAACGGGGTGCCGAGATTTTGACTCGCACGGCCTGCACCCATCTCACGCGCGACGGTGACGGTTGGCTCGCAACCCTGAGCGGTCGGCACGCTCGCACCGTCCGCGCGCGGGCCGTGGTGAATGCCGCCGGCCCGTGGGCGGATCGTTTTCTTGCGCAGGCCACCCCGGTCCGTGCGCAACGAAGCGTACGCTTGGTCAAAGGCAGTCACATCATCGTGCCGCGCCTGTTCGACCACGACTACGCGTACATTTTTCAGAACGCAGACCGTCGCATCGTCTTTGCGATCCCTTATGAGCACGATTACACGCTCATCGGCACGACGGACGTGGAATATCACGGAGACCCCGCGAGCGTAGCGATCGACGCTGACGAAACACGTTATCTCTGCGCCGTCGCGAGTGAATATTTTCGTCGTACCGTCGCCCCGACGGACGTCGTTCATACCTATTCCGGTGTCCGCCCCCTGTTAGAAGACGAGTCCTCCGATCCCTCGGCCGTGACGCGCGATTACACGCTGGAGCTGGAGGCCAACGGCGCTCCAATGCTCTCCGTCTTTGGCGGCAAGATCACGACATATCGCCGCCTCGCTGAAGAGGCCATGCAGCAGCTTGGACACGCGCTCGGCGATGTGCACCGACCGTGGACAGCGCACGCCCCGTTACCCGGCGGCGACTTCGGTTGTACCGACGCTGATCTGATCGCGTTCCGGATGCGCTTGCACGCCCAATACCCGCAACTTCCCGCGCGACTTCTGGATCGTGTCGCACGAAGTTACGGCACGCGCGCCACGCGCTGGTTGGGCGACGGCTCCGCCGCCACACTCGGCGCCGAGGTCATGCCCGGACTGTACGAAGCCGAGCTGCGTTACCTCATGGTCGAGGAATGGGCTTGCACGGGTGAAGACATCCTGCGACGGCGCAGCAAATTGGCGCTGCATCTACCGCCTGACGCAGAACGCATCATCGATGACTGGATCGCACGCCAACCCTGAAATTCCGGAGGCCGGATGTCACGCTATGTGCTCGCCTTAGATCAAGGCACGACCAGTTCCCGCTCCATTTTGTTTGACCGGACAGGCCGAATCGTCGCCCAAGCGCAGCAGGAATTTACCCAACACTTCCCCGCACCTGGCCTCGTGGAGCACGATGCTCTTGAGATTTGGGCCACACAATCCGCGACGATGGAATCCGTGTTGGCTACCGCCGGCGCAACGGCACACGACATTGCCGCGATTGGCATTACGAACCAACGGGAAACGACCGTTGTGTGGGACCGGGCGACGGGTCGCCCAGTGGCGCCCGCCATCGTCTGGCAAGATCGACGCACCTCCGATCACTGCGCAACGCTTCGCGCGGGTGGCCATGAAGAGCGCGTTCGTGAGATCACGGGCCTCACGTTAGACCCGTATTTTTCGGGCACCAAATTGGCTTGGCTACTCGACAGCGTGAGCGAGGGAAGGGCTCGCGCTGAGCGTGGCGAATTATTGTTTGGCACGATCGACAGTTGGCTCATTTGGAATCTAACGCGCGGTGCCGCGCACGTGACCGACGGGACGAACGCGAGTCGAACGCTATTGCTCGATTTGGCGACTGGTACGTGGTCGGCCGAGATGCTTGATCTATTGCGGATTCCAGCAGCCTGCCTGCCGCGTGTCGTCGCATCGTCGCTGGCGCCTAATGACGCACCGCACGCGCTCCTCGGTAGCGCGCGTATTCCCATTACCGGGATCGCAGGCGACCAACAGGCTGCTTTATTTGGGCAAGCGTGTTTCCAACCCGGCATGGCTAAGAACACCTACGGAACTGGGTGTTTTATGTTGATGAATACCGGTTTGACTCCGCAGCGATCGGAGCACCAATTGCTCTCAACGATGGCGTGGGATCACGGTGGGCGCCATTACGCGCTCGAGGGAAGTGTGTTCATCGGCGGCGCCGTCGTGCAATGGCTGCGGGATGGGCTTGGCATCATTCGCACCTCCGCAGAGGTAGAGCCGTTGGCCGCGAGCGTATCGGATTCGGGCGACGTCTACTTCGTGCCTGCCTTCGCCGGATTGGGCTCGCCACACTGGGATCCCGATGCGCGAGGGACCATCGTCGGCCTGACCCGTGGGACCACCGCCGCACATCTGGCGAGAGCCGCCCTCGAGGCGATTGCGTTCCAGAGCGCGGACGTCCTCGATGCGATGCAGGCAGATTCTCGCCGTGAACTCGTTGAACTGCGTGTCGACGGTGGAGCCACGATGAACGATCTGCTGATGCAGTTCCAAGCCGACCTGCTCGGCGTCGACGTCGTGCGCCCAGCCGTCTCCGAGACCACCGCACTGGGTGCGGCCTATTTGGCCGGCATCGGCGCCGGCTATTGGAGCGGTGACGCGGAAGTCGCCGCCAATTGGCAGGTAGGCCGTCGTTATCACCCGGGACCGGGTCGCGACGCCGCGCAGGCACGACGCGCGCAGTGGACGCGGGCTGTCGAGCGCTCCCGGCACTGGGCGCGCTGAGCGGAGTTACAGCCCGTCGTGTGCCTCATCGTCATCCGGACCGGCGCCAAAAATGCGTTCGGCTATGCGTTCGATCGAACGACCGAACACGAGCAGTCCGAGTGCAAGCGCCAAAAGGACCGCGGTCAACAACCATAACCCGAGCCCACAGAGGACCGCGATGCCGGCCACAAACCAGACGGCGGCGGCCGAGGTCAGCCCTGTGATCCGGGCACCGTCGGAGCGACGTAAAATGACACCGCCACCGAGAAACCCCACGCCGGCCATGATGCCTTGGACCACTCGGGAGAGGGTTTCCGAGCCGCCGCCGGCCAGCAGGATACCGACGGTAAGACCCGCCGTGGACAACGCAACGAGGCCATAGGTACGTAAGCCGGCACCTTGATGGTGGAGGTTTCGGTTCAGGCCGATGGCACCTCCGGAGAGTCCGGCCGCACCCAATCGGCACAGGATATCCAACAATCCCACAGACTCGGTCGCCATGCGATGCTCCGTATCGAGTTCGGTAATCCCTGCGAGGGGGTGACGGATAGGTTAAGTTGGCGCAACGTTTGTGCCAATGCCGCAAATCCGGGGCACCGTGTCACTGTGCCGGACAAAGGCTCGGCTGTGGAGATAATCGTATGTTCAAACTCAACGCACGCTGGTTTCTCGCGCTCTGCCTGAGCGGGCTGCTGTTTGGCAGCATTGCCGTCGCCGATCCGGATATGGATCCGCCGGGGCGAGTTGCACGTATTAACCTCGCCGAGGGCCCTGTTTCCATCGAGCCGAGCGGCAGCACAACCTGGACGAGCGACGTTGCAAACTGGCCGTTGACCACCGGCGATCGCGTGTGGGCCGATCAGAATGCGCGCGTCGAGCTCCACGTTGGATCGACGGCCGTCCGTCTCGGCCAGGAAACGGGCATTACCCTCGGTACGGTCGATGACCGAACGGTTCGCTTACAGTTGAGCGCCGGCTCGCTCCAGTTTCGCGTGCGTGCGCTCGGCGCCGACGAGACCTTTGAGGTTGTCACGCCCTTTGCGCACATTGCCGTCCTGACCCCAGGCACCTATCGACTCGATGTGAGCCCGCGCGGCGACGAACTGCGCGTTGCGACCGCCTTCGGCCAGGTGGCCGTCACCGACGGCAGTGGTGCCGTCACGGTGGACTCGGGGCGCCAGGCCCGATTCCATGGAGCGGTGGCCGCCGCGGAATTCGACCGATTAGCGGGAGCGGACGACTTGGACCGCTGGGCAGAGGAACGCGATCGCCGCGAAGATCGCGCCGTTTCGACCCGTTACGTGTCACGTGAGATGACCGGCTACGAGGATTTGGATAACTACGGTAACTGGCAGGTAGTCGACGACTATGGTCCGGTCTGGTACCCCACCGTCGCGGCCGATTGGAGCCCCTACCGATACGGCCACTGGGCCTTTGTCTCGCCGTGGGGCTGGACGTGGGTCGATGACGCGCCGTGGGGTTTTGCGCCCTTCCATTACGGTCGGTGGGTCAATGTGCGCGGGGTCTGGGGCTGGGCACCGGGACCGCGGCACGGAACGCCGTACTATGCGCCGGCACTGGTCGGCTGGGTGGGCGGCTTCGGCGTCGGTGTGGCGGTAGGCGTCGCGCCGGTCGCGTGGTTCCCGCTCGGATGGAACGAAGTCTACGTGCCCTCGTACCACGCATCGCGCCTGTACGTTCAGAACATCAACGTGACCAACATCCACGTCACCAACGTCACGGTGAACGAATACTACGATCGCGTACACGGCGGCGGCCGCGACGGCATGCAACCGGAGTACCGTAATTTTGGGATTAAGGGCTCGGTCGTCGCGACCACCCGTGATGCCTTCGTCGCCGGTCAATCCGTGCACGCTCACCCGTCCGACGTGCCGCACTTTGACCACATGCGCATCAATTACGCGGCGCCCGACGTGAGGCCCGCAACCGTCAGTTACGGTCGCCCCGCCGTCGTCACGCCCCGCCAGGAGATGTTCATCCGCTCGGCTCCCGCGACCGCGCCCCCCGGGGCCGGAACCCGTCGCCCCGAGGCTCGCTTTGACACGCCGCGCGTCCCGGATTATCGACCGGCACCAAGCCCGGCGACCGAACCACCGATGCCGCCAGAGCAAAACCGAAATCCATGGCGCCCTTCGGCCGCACCGACCGGGTCGACGAACCCGTCCGCGCCAGAGCCGCGACCGTCGCTGGAGCGCACACCGGCGTACCGTCCCGCCATGCCCAGCGTGAATCCGACGCCCTCGGCCCCGGTGAACGCGCCGGAAAGTCGTCCGGAACGCCCGGTGATGAACGAGTGGCGACCTGCCCCCACGCAGCCTACGCAGCCCAGCCAACCCATCCAGGCGACGCCGCCGGCGGAACACCCGGAATACCATCCGGAGACTTCGCGGGCGCCTGACTATCGACCCGCGTCGCCACCCCCGATGCCCCGTGAGATGCCTCGCCCTGCCGCAGCACCGCCTGCGGCGCCAGCACCGCATCCGCAAGCGCCTCGCCCGGAAAAAAAGGAAGAACGGCGCGATTCACCGCGCTGAGCGAAGGATTGGTATTCTCCGGGTGGAATTCCACCCGGAGAGCTTGGCCTTGAAGACGTTGATCGAAACCTTGCGCACGCACCACGACCATCGTGGGTCGCTCTTTGAGCCCGGCGACGAATCGCACTTGGCCGGTAAGCGGAACTTACACGTCGTACTGACGCTGCCGGGTTTTGTCCGCGGAAATCACAAACATGTGGTGGGCACTGAAATCACCGTCGTGACCGGGCCGGCATTGGCGCGACTGCGGGAAGACGGCGTCGATCACGACATCGCGGTTCCCGCTGGGGAGACGTGGCGCTTTACGATCCCACCGGGCGTAGCCCACGCCTTCCAGAATACCGGTGACGGGATGATGGTTTTGGTCGGCATCAACACCGAAACCCACGATCCAGCCCATCCAGACGCGGTTCGCGAGGAAATACTCTAGCGACCGCTGGAACCGCGGGCTTCGCGGCGGCCGACTCGCACCGTCATGCCGATGAAAAGGCCGATGACCGTCAGCAGAACGCCCATCAAAATGGCGAGCCACCAATGAAAACGCCACGCTTCGCGCAGCCCGGCCAGTACTCCGATGGGCGTGGTGACGAGCAGCAGCGGTTTGGCGATGCGCATAAGGGAAGCTCCGTCGATCCGTAGACCGGAATAGTTTAGCGCGCGTGGTGATCCGGGAGGGTCCTCGGGCTATGATCGGGGATTACTTTCAGGCCCGAGCGAGGCTGCTATGACTGCCGAACACAAGACTGATGCTAATCAGTTGCGCGCCCTTCTCATCGAACGGGACATCGAGCACGTCAAGCTAGGGGTCTTCGACGGTGACGCCATCTTGCGCGGCAAGTATGTCTCGCGGGATAAGTTCCTGAGTTCGCTCGATAAGGGCCTCGGTTTCTGCGATGTGGTGCTGGGCTGGGACTCGAACGACCAACTGTTCGATAACGTGAAGTACACGGGCTGGCATACCGCCTACCCGGACGCTCCTATCCGGGTGGTGCCGGAAACCTACCGGGAGATCCCCTTCGAGCCGCGTACGGCGCTGGTATTGGGAGAATTTTCCGGTCGCGCCGAGGCGGTCTGCCCTCGTGGGACGCTACGCCGCGTGCTCGACCGCGCTGACGCCATGGGCTTTGGGGTAAACGCGTCGGCGGAATTCGAATTTTTCATGTTCGAGGAAACGCCGGATACCGTCCGCGAGAAGGGCTACCGAAATCTGAAGCCGCTGACGCCCGGCAATTTCGGCTATTCAGTCCTCCGCAATTCCGTCCACGCGGAGCTCTATCAGGAACTGCTCGACCTCGGCCGAGACATGCGTTTCCCCATTGAGGGCCTACACACGGAGACCGGCCCCGGCGTACTCGAAGCGGCGCTCGTCTATACCGATGCGTTGGAAGCGGCCGACCGCGCCGCATTGTTCAAGACGTTCGCCAAAGTGCTCGCGCAACGTCACGGGCTAATGGCCACCTTTATGGCCAAGTGGTCCAATGATGTACCCGGTCAGAGCGGTCACCTTCACGTCTCGTTGAAGCGTCATGACGGCGGCTCCGTCTTCCATGACCCGACGAAGCCGGACGAAATGAGCGATGAGATGCGTTGGTTCATCGGTGGGCAGCAGGCGCTCATGCCAGAACTACTGTCGATGGTGGCGTGTACGGTCAACAGTTATTCACGTCTTGTCCCGGGGTACTGGGCACCTACGTCCGCCACCTGGGGCGTTGAGAATCGAACGACCGCACTCCGTGTGATCAAGGGCGGACCGTACAGCCAGCGCGTCGAATATCGGATCGCCGCCGCTGACATCAATCCCTATCTCGCGCTGGCCGCTGCGATCGGATCGGGTCTCTGGGGAATTGAGCACCGTATTGAACCGGACGCCGCGATCGTCGGTAATGCGTATGACCGCGAACATCCCAAGAAGCGCCGTTTGCCGGGCACCTTGTGGGAAGCTTCCGAGCGTCTGCTCGCGTCGAAAGCGGCGCGCGCACTGTTCGGCAATGAATTCGTTGAGCATCACGCGGCGACACGCCAGTGGGAAGAACGCGAATTCCGCAAGGCGATCACCAACTGGGAACTCGCCCGTTACTTCGAACTTATTTGAGACACGACATGACCGCGATACAACGAACCATCACTCCCGTCGACGGCTCGGTCTATGTGGAACGCCCCCTCGCCGGATCCGACGAAATCAATGCCGCTCTGGATGCGGCCGTCGTGAGTCAGCGCGCTTGGGCGAACACCCCACTGCCTGAACGGGTGGCCTTGCTTACCAAAGCCGTAGACGCGTTCGTCGCTGACGCGGCCGCCATTGCCCTTGAGATCAGCTGGCAGATGGGGCGTCCGATCGCCCATTCGCCGGGCGAAGTTCGCGGCTTTGAAGAGCGGGCTCGCCACATGCTCGCCATCGCCGCGGAGACCCTCGCGCCGGTGGTTGCGGCACCGAAGGAAGGATTCGATCGGCGCATCAAACGCGTTCCGCTCGGCGTGGTGGCCGTCGTTGCCCCGTGGAACTTCCCCTATCTCACCGCCGTCAACGCAGTCATTCCGGCACTGGCCGCCGGTAACGCCGTCGTGTTGAAGCATTCGCATCAAACGCCACTGTGCGCGGAGCGGTTCGCAGCAGCTTTTGCGGCTGCGGGATTGCCGCCTGGCGTGTTCACGCATCTGCATCTCTCGCATGCCGACACGTCGACGCTCATGGCAGATGCGCGCATCGCGCACGTGTGTTTTACCGGCTCGGTTGAAGGCGGTCGCGCCGTCGTCGCCGCCACCGCCCGCGGTTTTGCAACGGCAGGCCTGGAGCTTGGCGGAAAGGATCCGGCGTATGTGCGTGCGGATGCAAAATTAGAGCACGCCATTGATTCGTTAGCCGATGGCGCTTTCTTCAACGCCGGTCAATCCTGTTGTGGGATCAAGCGCATTTACGTCGCCGACGCACTCTACGACGCGTTCGTCGACGGTGTCGTCGCTTTCGCACAGGCTTACACGCTCGGTTCGCCCATTGATCCTGCCACGACGCTCGGTCCCGTCGTTCGCGCCAGTGCAGCGGATTGGATACGGGATCAAGTCGCCGCAGCGAAGCGACTGGGTGCCCGCCAATTAGTCGACGAGAGCCGCTTTGCGCTGAATCAACCGGGCACGCCCTATCTTGCCCCGCAGGTGATGGTTGATGTCGACCACAGCATGCCGTTTATGCGCGAGGAAAGCTTTGGTCCGGCCGTTGGAATTATGCGCGTTCGTTCGGATGAAGAAGCAATCCGTTGGATGAACGATAGCGACTACGGTCTCACGGCAGCGATCTATTCCGGTGATGCGGAAGCGGCTGAACGGATTGGAGACGCGCTGGAGACGGGGACCGTCTTCCTGAATCGATGCGACTATCTCGATCCTGCGCTGGCCTGGACCGGCGTTAAGAATTCAGGCCGCGGCTGCACGTTGTCGCGTGTGGGTTACGAGCAACTCACCCGACCCAAATCATTCAACAGCAGGATTTCCGTATGACGACACTTCGTGGCAATTGGAATTACCCCACGACCATCTGGGCCGGCCCCGGACGCCTGGAAGAAGTCGCTGCGGCCTGTGCTCGCGCAGGCATTGAGCGTCCACTCATCGTGACTGACGCAGGTCTCGCGCAACACGCCATGACGATGCGCACCAGCGCACTGCTGAACGGCGCCGCCGTATTCTCCAATGTGGCCGGCAATCCCTCCGCTGCTCACGTCGAAAACGGACTCACTGCCTACCGCGCTGGCAACCACGACGGTGTGGTCGCGCTCGGGGGCGGCGCTGCGCTCGACACCGGCAAAGTCGTCGCGTTCATGGCTGGGCAAAACCGTCCGCTTTGGGATTTTGAAGACATCGGCGACTGGTGGACGCGCGCGAACCCGGCCGGCATCGCACCCGTCGTGGCCATTCCGACCACGGCAGGCACCGGTTCGGAAGTGGGCCGAGCCGGGGTTATCCTCAACGAGGAGACACATCAGAAAAAGATCATCTTCCATCCGTTGATGATGCCGAAGGTCGTCATTCTGGACCCTGAATTAACCGTCGGCCTGCCGCGCCACGTCACGGCAGCCACCGGACTGGATGCGTTCGTCCATTGCTTTGAAGCGTATTGCGCACCGGGGTTTCACCCGATGGCGGAAGGCATCGCTTTGGAAGGCATGCGCCTTGTGGCCGAATACCTACCTCGCGCCTGTGCCGACGGCACCGATATCGAGGCGCGGGCACAGATGTTGGTCGCAGCTTCCATGGGTGCCACCGCTTTTCAAAAAGGTCTCGGTGGCGTCCATGCCATTGCGCACCCGGTCGGCTCATGGTTTAACACCCACCACGGCCTCACCAATGCGGTCCTGCTGCCCTACGTGATGAGTTACAACCGTCATGCCATCGCGGAGCGCTGCGCGCGTATCGCGCGCGTGTTGGGCCTCGCGGACGCTAGCTTTGACGGATTGTTGGCCTGGGTGCTGGATCTGCGTCGACGCCTAGACATTCCTCATTCGTTAGCCGCGATCGGCGTCGACGACCATAACGCCGACGTGATCGGTCGTGAGTCGGCGCTGGATCCGTCGGCCGGTGGAAACCCGATCTCGATTGATGCAGCCGGCTATGAGTTCATCTTCCGCAGCGCGATCGCAGGCGAGCTGCCGGCGGCGGCCTGAGCGATGACCTCGCCCCGCATACTGATCCTTGACGGCAATACCGCCGCCATTCGGGCCAAATTGACGGCCGCTGTCGGCTACGATTCGGGTGCCGGCTACGCTCGCATGTTGCAACGGCTTGCTCCGGACATCGAATGCGAGATCCTTCGTGCGGCGGATGGACCCGTGACCTTACCGAGTGGCGCCGCGTTGTCCGACTATGACGGCTGCGTGATGACCGGTTCGGCACTCAACGTCTACGACGGCGGGCCGTCGATCGACCGACAAATTCAGCTGGTGACGGCCGTACTGTCGGCTAGCTTACCGTTCTTCGGCAGTTGCTGGGGCTTACAAGTCGCTGCGGTGGCTGCGGGTGGCCGGGTGGAGGCCAATCCGCTCGGGCGGGAATTTGGGTTTGGGCGACGCATCGCCGTAACGGCGGAAGGTCGCCGCCATCCGATGTTTGCCGGTAAGCCCGATGTCTTTGAAGCCCCGACGATCCATCGGGATGTCGTCACCGCACTGCCGCCTGGCGCAATTCCTCTGGCGACGAACGAAATGGGCTTACAAGCGGCCTGCTTCGATTTCGGAAAGAGCACCGTCTGGGGTGTCCAATATCACCCCGAGTACGACCATATCGACATCGCGGCGGTTTCCCGCCGATACGCAGCCGCGTTAATAGCGGACGGTACGTTCAGCGATGAAGCCGCGCTCGAGACCTATGCGTCGGACCTTGAGCTGTTACAAGCGCATCCAACCGACCGGTCGCTGGCGTTCCGGTATGGATTGGGGCCGGCCATGACCGATGAAACGCTCCGGCGTCTGGAGATCAGCAACTGGCTGCAGGCCGTTGTCCGACCCCGCGCGCAACGCCATGCATAAAACAACGGAACTCGCCCGTACTCTCGGTGGATGGCACCTTTGGGGGATCGCCGTTGGTCTCGTGATCTCCGGCGAGTACTTCGGTTGGAGCTATGGCTGGGCGCAGGCCGGCACACTGGGGTTTTTGGTGACCACGGCAGTGATCGCCGTCATGTACACCACCTTTATTTTTAGTTACACAGAACTGACCACGGCCATTCCGCACGCCGGGGGACCGTTCGCGTACAGTTACCGCGCCTACGGGCCTATGGGCGGCTATCTCGCGGGGTTCGCCACGCTCGTTGAATTTGTATTTGCGCCGCCGGCGATTGCGCTCGCGATCGGCGCTTACCTCAACGTCCAGTTCCCGGGGCTCTCCGCACGCACGGCGGCCGTCGGCGCCTATGGCCTGTTCATGGCGCTGAATATTGCCGGTGTGACCATTGCCGCCACGTTTGAGCTGGTTGTGACGATTCTTGCCATCGTCGAACTGCTGATCTTCATGGGCGTGGTCTCTCCCGGCTTTTCCGTTAATCATTACCTTGCGCACGGCTGGGCGGGCGCAGACACGTTTTCGGCCAGTGCGATACCGGGAATTTTCGGCGCGATCCCGTTTGCGATCTGGTTCTTTTTGGCGATTGAAGGCGCCGCGATGGCCGCCGAAGAAGCGCGCGATCCGAAGCGGACGATTCCGCGCGCTTACATTGGCGGCATCACGACCCTCGTCCTACTCGCTTTCGGCACGATGGTGTTTGCCGGTGGTGTGGGCGATTGGCGCAACATCGCCAACATCAATGACCCGCTGCCACAAGCCATGAAGGTGGTCGTCGGCGGGACCTCTGGGTGGCTGCATTTGTTGGTTTGGATCGGCCTGCTCGGTCTGATTGCCTCTTTCCACGGCATCATCATGGGCTACTCTCGACAAATCTATGCGCTGGCGCGGGCGGGATTTCTGCCCTCCGTGTTGGCCCGCGTCGATCCCACTCGCCGGACGCCCCATTGGGCCATTTTGGCAGGCGGAGTCGTCGGGATCGCCGCCATTTATTCCGACTCTTGGATCGTCATCGCTGGCCAACCGCTGACCGCGAGCATCGTGACGATGTCAG
Organism: Steroidobacteraceae bacterium; assembly: GCA_036742455.1. Classification (GTDB taxonomy): domain Bacteria; phylum Pseudomonadota; class Gammaproteobacteria; order Steroidobacterales; family Steroidobacteraceae; genus CAIKZZ01. Next base: position 142,434 of record DAINQU010000005.1, read on the forward strand.
CATTGGGGGCCATCGTCATGTATCTGACGAGTCTTGCCTCCCTGTTCCGCCTGCGACGAACGGAACCTCACCTTGATCGACCGTACCGAACACCGGCCTATCCGCTCTTTCCTTGGATCGCGGCGGCCATAGCGGTTACCGCTCTCGTATCGATCGTTTGGAACAATGTCGAGATCGCGATTATTTTCACGACGGTCGGTGCGCTCGGGGCCGCTGTGACCGCCTGGCGACTCAGGACGGGCAAGCTGTCGTCCTCGACGGACCGCTTATTGCATCACCCCGGTGACGAATCGACAGGCTCCCGCTAACCTTCCAGACGGCCGGCCTGCGTGCTCTGGCCTTGGAGATTGTATGAAACGCTTTGCCCCCCTCTTGCTGTGCTTGACCGTCGGATGGGCTGCACAGGCCCCGGCACTGGCCGATGACGCGAAGCGTCTGCGCATCATCACGTGGGCCGACTATGTACCGGCCGATGTGATGGCCGACTTCCAGAAGGAAACGGGCATTAAAGTCGAGGTCACGCTCTCGAATAATGAAGAGATGATTTCTAAATTGCGCGCCACGGGCGGGGCGGGCTTTGATCTCGCCCAGCCCTCGCAAGATCGCATTGAGGGTGCCCAGCAGGAATTTCGAATCTACAAACCGATTGATCTGAGCAAAGTCCAGGTCACTGAGTTCCTGCCTGATCTCATGGACACCGTGCGCAAAAACGCCTCTGTCGACGGAAAACTGTACGCGCTGCCCTACGTTTGGGGAACCGAAGGGCTGGTGTACAACAGCAAGAAAACCAAGATCGCTGATTACACCGACCTTTGCCGGGCGGACCTCAAGGGAAAAGTTGCGGTACGCCTCAAGCGACCCACGCTGATGGCCTTTGCCTTCGCGTCCGGCAAAGACCCTTTTGCGCTGTATGGAAACATCAAGGCCTATTCAGCGCTCATGGATGAGGTCGGTAAGACACTGTCTGCCTGCAAGGCAAACTTCCGTTTCTTCTACGACAACAAGGATCAACTGCTGAATGGCGTGCGCTCTGGCGAAATAACGGCTGCCATGATGTGGGATTCCGGTGGCTGGAATTTGGGTCGTGAAAACCCCGATATCCGCTTCATCAATCCAAAATCCGGCGCGATAGCGTGGCTCGACACCTTCGCCTTACCGGCGCGCGGCAAGAATGACGCAGGCGCCTATGCTTGGATCAATTTCACCATGCGGCCGGCGATCGCCGCTCGGATCGCAAAGCAGATCGGCAATTTCACCGCGTCGAAAGGTGCTGACGCACTGATGGATCCGAAACTGAAAGCGCAGTTCGCGACGACCTTCCCTGACGGACTGAAGAATGTCCGGTGGTATCCAGCGATCCCGCCGGGTCTCGAAGAGATCGAAGGCAAAGTGCTCGATCGCATCAAGGCGGCGAATTGAACGCCTCGGCGCACACGCAGACGGCGGACCTTGACGTCGATGCCGTCCACAAGACGTTCGCCACCCACACTGCCGTGGACCGACTGTCGTTCAGTGTTCCGCACGGCAGTTTCTTTTCGATCTTAGGCCCGTCCGGCTGCGGCAAGACAACGCTGTTGCGCATGATTGCTGGATTTATCCAGCCCGACGGCGGTGATATTCGTATCGGTGGGCGGTCGATGCGGGGCGTTGCCCCCAACCAACGCCCTGTGAACATGGTATTCCAGCAGTTGGCGTTGTTTCCGATGATGAATGTCGGTGAGAACGTGGCTTTTGGACTGGCGCGCCGTGGGATCGGCAAGGCAGATCGAATGCGCAAGGCGCACGCCATGCTTGAGCGGGTGGGTCTCGCGGGGTCTGCCGGTAAGCGAGTCGATGAATTATCCGGCGGTCAACGTCAGCGCGTCGCCATTGCGCGAAGCATGGTGCTCGAACCGACGTTGTTGCTGCTGGATGAACCGCTGGGCGCGCTCGATCTGAAATTGCGCGAACACATGAAGATCGAATTGAAGCAATTGCAGGCAGCCTTCGGCACGACCTTCGTCTACATCACGCACGATCAATCCGAAGCTCTGGTCCTATCCGACCACGTCGGCGTCATGAATCAGGGGCGCTTTGAGCAATTGGACACGCCACAGTCGTTGTATTACGAGCCCGCCACGCCGTTCGTGGCCGGATTCGTTGGGTCGAACAATCGGGTTGCAGGACGCATCCAATCGGTCACCGGATCCATCGCAACCCTCGAAACGACGGACGGTTGGTTACTCGAGGCGCGTGCCCGCGGGAGCTTAACAGTCGGCGCTGCGGCAACCGCCTTTGTCCGACCGGAAGCCGCGGTGTTAGCGCGCGATGCGCAGAGTCTTCCCGCATCGTTGCGTCCGCATACCGGTCGCGTCGACAGTCTTCTGTTTGACGGCGCCAATTCGGCGATTCTGATCCGGGAATCGGGGTCCGGCGTTGAATTCAGGATTGCCTTACCGCAAACCGGGCAGTTTTCGGATCTCCAGCCGGGCGAGCACATTCATTTTGCCTTCGACCCGGACCGTGCGGTGTGTTTCGCCGACGGAGCAATCTCGTGACCGACAACGGTCCTCTGTGGCAACGCCGTCTGCTGCTGGCGCTTCTCTTGGCGCCGGCATTGCTGTGGTTACTGCTACTGATCGTTTTGCCGCACGTTGATCTTGCACTCGTGTCGTTCCGCGAGCGCGTCGCACCGCGTGAGTACGTCGCGAGTGTCGCGCAATACACGACTTTTTTCACCGAGCCGCTCTATTGGAAGGTGTTTGTTCGGACCGCCATTCTGTCAGCGGTCGCGACAGGCATAACGCTGCTCGTCGCTTTCCCAGTCGCGTGGACGATCGCGAAGATCGCAAAAGGCCGTCGGGCCACGTTGCTGTTCATGGTTTGTCTGATTCCTTTTTGGGTCAGTGAAACCGTCCGAACCCTCGGGTGGATGATTTTGTTGCGCGAGTCTGGCGTCCTACCGGCGCTCCTTGTAAAGCTCGGCCTGACGGCAGAGCCCCCCGAACTCCTCTATCACGACGCAACGATACTCGTGGGACTCGTCTACACATCGCTCCTTTTCATGGTCGTCCCGTTGGTGAACAGTCTCGAGAGCCTCGACAACGCCCTGATTGAGGCCGCCTATGATCTCGGTGCGAACGGTTTTTCGGTCTTGCGCCGCATAGTGATTCCGCACGCCGCTCCCGGTATTACGGCCGGATGCATCGTCGTCTTCATGCTGACGCTCGGAAACTATCTGACGCCCAATTTGTTAGGGGGCACCAGTTCGCAGTGGTTTACCGAGCAGATCTATAACCAGTTCATCACCCGGTTTAATTGGGAACAAGGTGCTGCATTTGGATTCCTGTTGCTGGGCCTATCCACTTTCATGGTCTGGCTCGGACTGAAAGCCAGTGGCCAACGGTTTGCTGACGTGATGCAACGCGCATGATTCCCTCACTACCGAGACCCGCCTGGTTACGTGCGGCCAACTCGATTTATATCGGCCTTTTTTTGGTATTCCTGTTTTTGCCTTTGGTGACGGTGGCCGTATTCGCGTTCAACGACGCACCGTATCCGGCTCCACCGTGGCACGGTTTTACGCTCGACTGGTTTTTCGGCAATGACAGTACGGGGCGCGTGGGTCTGTTCCACGATGACGAATTGTTGGACAGCATTCTGACCAGCGCCCTTGTTGCCGTGTGGGTCACGGGACTCTCGGTCCTGGTGGGAACGACCAATGCCTTTCTGATGGAGCGCGCAAAGTTCCGCGGCCAACAGGCACTGTCGATGCTCATGCTGGTGCCGCTGGTCATTCCGGGCGTGATTCTCGGCATCTCAATCTTGGCGTTCGCAAGCCGGTTGGCTGAATTCGCGGACGACGTTTGGGGACTGGACTTGGAATTTCTCCGTCCGGGACTGCCACTCGTGGTGCTCGGACAGTTCTCCTACGTCGCTGCCATCGCGACGCTGACGATCAGCGCACGGTTGAAGCGCTTTGATCGAACGCTCGAAGAAGCCGCATTTAATCTTGGCGCCAGCCGAACGGCCGTGCTTTGGCACATCACGCTGCCGTACTTACGGCCTGCGATGATCGGATCAGCGGTCATCGCATTCCTGATGTCGTTCGAAAACTTCAACACCACCCTGATGCTCGTTGGCGCCGACACGCCACTGACGATTTTGATGTATGGGCGGATGCGCGAAGGCGCGACCCCGGTACTGAATGCCGTGAGTCTGTTCCTGATGGTGGTATCCGCAATCCTCGCCCTGAGCTTAATGCGTCGGAGTAAACGGGACTCCTGACGAGGGTCGCACAGGACTCACTGGCGGCTTAGCCGACCAGTGAGTGCAATACCGCGCCAAAGGCGTCGACGAGTTGATCGATCTGAGCCTCCGTCGTCGCCGGACAGACCAACATCATGTTGTGGAAGGGGGCGATGAGGCAGCCACGGTTGACGAGCCCTACGTGCACTGCCGCCTCGAGTTCACCACAATGGGCGGCGAGCGCCGCGGTTCCATTGCGCAGAGGGCCGGGCGCACAGATAAATTCCACCCTCGACCCGACCCGTACCACGTGCCACGGCAATTGGTACCGTTCAATGTTTTGAGCGAGGCCCTCGGCCAGACGCTCTGCCTGTTGCTCCATGTGCGCATAGGCCGATTCGGTCATGACCTCCGATAGCGTCGTACGCATCAGTGCCATCGCAAGCGCATTGGCCGAGAGTGTCGTCCCGAGACCGGAGTGCCCCGCTTCTTTGGTGCGGCGGATGTCATCCCAACGCTCGGCGATGGCGTCCGTGAATCCCCATACACTGGCCGGCGTGCCCCCGGCGATCGGCTTCCCCAGCACGAACAGATCGGGCTCCAGTGCGTGCTGACGGGTATACCCGCCCCAACCACTCGAGATCGTATGCGTCTCGTCAATTAAGAGCAGCGTACCGGTGCGGCGAGTCATGTCCCGCAACGCGGCGTGATAACCCGGATCCGGTAACACCATGCAACAGTTCGTCATGACGGGCTCCGCCAAGACCACCGCCACCGTACGATCCTCTAACGCATTCTCCAAGCCGGCCAAGTCGTTGAACTCGACCACCCGGGTTTGCGCCGTCAAATCCACGACCTGCCCGATGAGACCGGGTCGATTTCGCGGTACACCGTCGTATAGCCCCACGTAGGTCTCATCGACCGCGCCGTGGTAACAACCGTTCATCACCAACACTCGCGGTCGGCCGGTCACGGCACGCGCGACGCGCAAGGCAAACCGATTGGCATCGGACGCCGTCGTTGCGATCTGCCAATGCGGCATTCCAAACCGCTCTTTGAGCAGTTCGCCAACGGCATAGGCATCCGCGGTGGGCAACATGTACGTAAAGCCACGCGCGGCTTGCGCCGCGAGGGTTCGCAGGACCGGCTCCGGCGAGTGGCCGAACATGGACCCTGTGTCACCGAGACAGAAGTCGTTCAACTGATCGCCATCGACCGTTCGCAAGGTGGCGCCCCGAGCTTCCGCGACCGACAGCGGAAACGGCGACGGCCAATCCAGCATCCAATGCATCGGGACGCCCGCATAGAACCCCCGTGCCTGCTTGGCCGCGGCAGCGGACACCGGATGCCTGGCGACAAACGTCTCCGTCTCGGCGCGCACAAACGCGTCGAGACGGTCTCTGGCAACGCCGCGTAGGCGCTCAGACATAAAAGTCATGCTCCCGCGGAAAGATATGTTCGATGAGGTCGAGATACTCGCCGCGCTTGGTGATTGCGAACACCTCCAAGTATTTCTTTGGAATGTACTCGCTCAACAGCGTTGCATTGGCCAATCGATCCAACGCCACGATCAGGTCACCTGGGAATTCGGGATCACCACCGACGCTTTTGCCAACCGCCGGAGGGCCCGGGTCGATCCGATGTCGGATGCCATGGAGTAATCCTGCCAACATCGCTGCCATGACCAGATGAGGGCTGGCATCGGCGCCGGCCACGCGGTGCTCAATACGGCGAGCCGAACCCTGCTGAGCCGGTATGCGGAAGGCAACGCTGCGGTTGTTTTCGGCCCAGGCCCGTGAGGTTGGCACAAACGACCCCAAATAACGCCGCTGAGAATTGAAATTGGGTGCGAACAGCCCGAACGAATCGTAGAGCAGCGCCTGCATGCCCCCTATCGCGTGACGAAGTAACTCCTCACCGCCCGGGGCACCGAATCGATTCTTGCCCGCCTCATCGACGATGCTTGCGTGGATATGCAATCCACTGCCAGCCTCGGCGACGAACGGCTTCGCCATAAAGGTCGCCTCCATTCCCATTTCGCGCGCCACTCCTTTAACGAGCCGCTTCAGTAAAACGGCTTGGTCAGCGGCGACAACGGGATCGGCGATATGACTGAGATTCACTTCAAATTGACCGACGCCGTATTCAGAGACACATCCGGCGACCGGCAATCCCTGAACTTTGGCCGCCGTGTTCACGCGATCCAAAAACTCGCCGTAGTCATCAACGGCTTCCATCGAGAGGTTGGCGCCACGACGCGGCGGCGAGCGTCCGGCGTGTGCGCCTAGGCGTATCGTCCCATCGTCGTTGCGCTTCGGGTCGATGAGGTAAAACTCCAGCTCGCAGGCGACGACCGGATGGATCCCTTCTGCGCGGCAGAGGGCGACGACATCGGCCAGTACAAGCCTTGGGTCATACCAGAACGGACGACCCGTCGAGACGTGGGTCATCTCACACAATACTTGCGCTGTCGGCTTTCGAGTCCATGGGGCACGGACCAAGGTGCCCGGCAACGGCATGGCCGCTCCGTCCGGATCGCCGTCCGTACTGCCGTAACCGTGACCCTCGATGCCGTAGCCTCGAATATCGGCGATCAAGGCGGATGCGGAGAATAGAACCCCGCTCTTGAACAGGGTTGATCCATCGGCGGCTTCGAGCCGCTTGCCTTGCAATATTCCGTTCGAGTCAATGACGAATGCGTCGATCGCCTCGATATCCGGATTGCCTGCCAAGAATCCTTCCCACTCACTTACCGACGCATAAGTACCGTGTTTGCGTTCATGCATGATGCCCTCTACTCGAAATAGGCTCAGAGACGATCTCTGAGCGCGAAATACAGCATGGCAGCGACCAGCGTGGGCCAGCGCAGCAACGGACCGCCAGGAAATGGCGGGACCGATAAATTCGATAGCAACTCGAACGACTTGTGCTCACCGGCTAATGCATCGGCAACCACGTTGCCGATATACGGGGCGAGCACGACACCGAGCCCTGAGAATCCACTGAGATTCACCATCCCCGGCTCCAACTCCCGAACATACGGCATGCGGGTCGCTGTAATGCCGAGCGTTCCACCCCACGCATAATCAAACTTCACGCCCCGCAATTGAGGGAATACTCCCTCCACGTGTGGGCGAACGAACGAGCCGATGTCCGACGGAAAACGGTAGCTATAATTTTCACCGCCTCCGAAGAGCAACCGATCGTCGGGTGTGAGTCGGAAATAGTTGACGACGAAACGGGAATCCGAGACCGCGGCGTTATTCCGAATCAATTCGCGCGCGCGATCACCGAGTGGCTCCGTGACTGCGACGAAATTATTGATCGGCATCACGCGACTTTGCACACGAGGCGCCACTCGCCGTAAATACCCGTTACAGGCCATGACGACGCGTTTTGCCTTCAGTGCGCCCTGCGTGGTCAACACCCGAAATGCCGATCCATCCTTTTGGACATCAAGGACTTCGACACCTTCATGCAACTGAGCGCCGTGGGAACCCGCCGCCCGCGCAATGCCCAGCGCCCAGTCCAAGGCATGCAGGTGCCCGCTGTATTGATCGTAGCTGCCGCCGTGGTATTGAGGGCTGCAGAGGACTTCCGAGAGCTGACTCTTATCCAAGAACGAGAGGCTGCGGTATCCGTAGCGCTCGCGCATGAACTCAACGTATTCGCGGGTCTCCGGAACGTATCGCGGCTTATGATCCGCGTGCAAAAGACCTGCCCGGTAACTGCAATCGACCTGATAGGTCTGCATGAGCCAGTCCAAGTGCTCCCGCGCATCAAGCGCCATCCGCCAAAACTGCCGGGCACTCTGCTCACCCACCGTGCGCTCCAGCCATAACTGGTCGCGCCGCATACCCACATGAACCTGACCGCCATTTCGTCCTGACGCCCCCCAACCGAGCAGCGATTGCTCAAGCAGCGTGACCGCAATGCCCCGTCGAGCAAGATGCAAGGCCGTACCAAGCCCGGCGTATCCACCGCCAACCACGCACACATCGGTGACAGCGTCGGCCACAAAGGGGGACGGCGTCGCACGTTCCCGCACGGTCGCCGCGTAGTAAGAATCGACATGACGAGTAGCCGGTAGTACAGCGCTTGCGTGCATCGACATCACGAATTTCCCATCAACATGTGTCGCTGCAGTAAATTCATCCCATCCCGAATGTCATGCAATATCGCGTTCGCCAAATCGTTGGGGCGATGCCGATGAATCGCGCGTAAGGCTTTGGCGTGTTGGTCCGCCAATCGGTCGCCATCGTACTGATCGTAGACGACGCGCATGTAAGGCCCGAACTGCAACCAGAGCGTCTCAATCAGTTGTACGAGGGTCGGATGAGTCTGCGCACGGTAGATCGTGAAGTGGAATTCATAATTCGCACGCATGTACGCTTCAACGTCGCCATTCACCAAAGCGACACCGATCGCGTGATCGGCGACCTCAAGGCGGTGCACGGCGCGATCATCCAAGCCTGCCAACGCATTGCGCGCGGCCGCCGGTTCCAATAACTCACGGCATGCCAGCAGATCCCCGTGTCGGGCGTGGGTCATCGCCGGGACAACGATACGCCGCTTCGAGCGGATGTCGACGGCTCCATCAGCGGCCAGACGCCCCAAGGCATCCCGAACGGGCATGGCGCTAACACCCATCTCCTGCGCCAATTTGCGCGTGGACAGGGGCGTTCCGGGCGTGATTCGCCCGGTCAGGAAGCGCAGCCGCAGTTCGTCGTGCACGCTCGCACGAACAGGGCCGCCAATTTCCGTACGCCCCGTCAATTTCAAACAGTCTTCGGCATCGCCGACAATATGGGCATGGCTTCGTCCAACGCCGCGTGTATCGTGTCGACAAGACGATCAAGCTGCGCGTGCGTGATAATCAGTGGCGGACAGAAGACGATCGTGTCTCGGATAGCGCGCACCATGAGCCCCCGACGGATGCAGATATCGCGCACGACGGGGCCCGCATTGCCTTCCTTGCCACCGAACCGTTCGTTCGTACCCTTCTTGGCCACGATCTCTATGCCACCGATGAGGCCCAGCGATCGAGCCTCTCCCACCAGCGGATGGCCGCGCAGGCGATCCAACGCTTTCGCAATGTAAGGGCCGGTGTCTTGGGCAGTTCGCTCAACCAAATGCTCGCGTTCCAGAATTTCGATATTGCGCAAGGCAACGGCTGCGCTCGTCGGGTGACCGGAATAGGTATAGCCGTGGACGAACTCGCCGCCCTCGCGAAGCGTCTCGACGATCTCGCTTGTCATAGCGGTCGCGGAGATCGGCAAGTATCCGGATGAAAGACCCTTTGCCATCGACACGATGTCAGGACGAATTCCAAAGTGTTGGAATCCGAACCAGCGACCGAGGCGTCCAAAGCCGCAGATCACTTCATCGCTGACCAGGAGGATCCCGTACTTACGGCAGATCGCTTCGATGCGAGTCCAGTAGCCGGGGGGCGGAATGATGACGCCGCCGGCACCCTGGACCGGTTCGCCAATGAACGCGGCCACATTATGGGGCCCGACCTTCAGGATGCGCTCTTCCAACGCATCGGCAGCACGCGCAGCGAAGGCCTCCGGATCTTCACCGAAAGCGTCACCGAACAGATACGGCTGCATGATGTGCTCAACGCCCGGCACCGGCAGGCCTCCCTGCTCGTGCATGAATTTCATGCCGCCCAGGCTAGCGCCGGCAACGGTCGAACCGTGATAGCCATTCCACCGGCCGATAATGACGTGGCGCCATGGCTGCCCCTTAACGGCCCAGTAATGGCGGACGAGACGGAAGACCGTATCGTTAGCTTCCGAACCCGAGGAGTTGAAGAAGACATGGTTCAAGCCATGCCCAAGCTTGCCGGCAATTGTCGCGGCCAAGCGGACCGCAGGCGCCGTGGCTGTCTTGAAGAAGGTGTTGTAGTACGGCAATTCGAGCATCTGCTCGTACGCCACTTTGGCGAGTTCTTCACGGCCGTAACCGGCGTTGACGCACCATAGACCCGCCATACCGTCCAGAATTTCATTGCCATCAGCGTCGTGAATGAGACAGCCCGATGCTTTCGTGATGATTCGACTGCCGCCCAATTGAACCTGCAGTTTGTAATCACTCTGACCGGGCAGATGGTGGGACACATCCAAACGCTTTAGTTCGGCAACTTCACTGGCCGGCAGTTGTCCAATACTCATGATTCATAGCCCTCTGATGTCAAAGACGGCAGCAATTAAGCGCCGAGTAATTCATAAACCGCGCGGTGGCCTTGTTCGATCGCCACGTCCGTATAGGCGCCCGCACCCGCATCCGAGTTTGCGATCGCAATCCGCCCGAATCGGGCTCGTGCACGCACGTAATGTTCTTGCCCAACCGGCTCATCACGATCAAACAGGGGGTTATTCTCCGGCGCATATCCGTGCGGCCATCGGTTAACGACGATCGCTCGGATGTCGCGAGCCGGATCGAAGGATGTTCCCTCGAGCATGCGACGTAACTGATCACGGATTTCGCGCTCAAACGTTTCAAACGGCGTGGCCAGCAATTCCGCTCGGCCCACCTTGTTCTGCTCGTGCTCCGTCAGACCGGGGTGGCACGGCGTGCGCACCATCGCCAATAGGGTCGGCTCGTCGGGGGACCGCGGACTGCGATACTCGCCGATGTCGACCGTGAGGTTCAGACGGACGGAGGTATGGTAGCCACCCGGAGCGTAGATCGAATGCACCCCCGCCTCGTGAAAAGCGCGGGAGTTGGCGAGAGCCACCGACGTATAAACGAGCGGCGTTTTGACCGCCTCGTGTAGCGCTGCTTTTTGCGGCGCCGGCAATTCTGGGACGAGATACGGGATGAGAGCGTTGTAGCACGCAAGGATGCACTGCGACGCGCGCACCTCCAGCACACGCCCGTCCCGGACGTACGCCACGCGGACGGCCTTCGCGTTGAGGGCGTCCGGTTGATCGTGATGCACCCCAACGACGACGGAGTTCAGTCGTAGCCGGACCGGTTCGCCGTCACGGTCCAATCGACTGTAGTCGACTCTCGCCGTCACCAAGTCCTCAATCGACGATCCTGGCACAGCCGTCGGTATCAGGCGCCGCACAAGGGCGCGTGCGATCGAGGCATTACCGTCCGGGAAATGCATGAACGTCGAGCCACCGGTGTCCACAAAACCGGCCGGCGTGTAACCCATGCCCGGAATAGAACCCGGCGGCAAGCGCAGGCCGGCGAATCCCGGCATTTCGGCACCCCAAGCATCCAGGGCACCGATCGCGTCGATACCGACCCCCCACCACCCTTGCGTCATGGCTTGGTAAACAGCCAGCGCGGAGGGATCCACTTTGACGACGTCACGGAGGTAGCTGAGGTAACTCATCCGAAGCAGCTTTTGCTTCTTCTCAAGTGGGGTCAGACCGGGGAAGTAATCGACCGAACCGGATTCGACACGTTCGATATCCCGTTTCGCGGCATCCGACAGCGGCGCGCCTTTGAGAAAATCAGGCCAGTGTTTTTGCCGGTATCCCGCAGCCAAGTGGTCGCGTCCGAACGTTTCGCGGTCGAAGAAGACGCCTTCGGTGAGACCCACGGATCGGTAGAAATCCTTTTTTTGGGTCTCCTTGCTCAACGCGGCGGCGTCGATACCGACGTCGCGCAACACCCCATCGGCGATTGAACTGTAAGGCCGCGGGCTCTCGATGGAATACGTTCCGCCGTTGAGCAGGCGCATCTGGCCATCGATCCAAATTTCATTGCGCTTGGCGTGACCGCCGAAATCGTCGTGATTTTCCAGTATCAGAATGCGCGCGTTGGGTCGTTCTTTACGGTAAAAGTGCGCTGCGGAAAGGCCGCTAATACCCCCTCCGACGATCACAAGGTCGTAGTCCTCGCCGATGTCGAGTGGCTGTGCGTGGAAATGTCCATCCCGCAACGCATGCGCAGGCTCAAACGCGCCCGGGTGACTGCCCCGGAGGCCCGTCAGCGTCGGCGGATAGTAGCCAAGCCGATCTTGTGCAGCAGGCGCCAACGGGACCGTGCGGTGGCTACAACCCGCCAGCGCAGGAAGCGCCAGCGCGCCCGCCCCCAACAACGCACCGTGGACAAAGTCCCGACGCGTAATGGCCTCGTTCATCCCGAGGACGCGGTCAGACGGTCTGCGCGGCGGACGCTTGGTCATGAAAGCCCCTGCGGCCACTCGTCGGTTCCCTGAACGGGAGCCCCCCAATCGACGGCCTGTGCCGATTGAACCTACCTGCGGAATCACCGCTCGTCAACAATCTGCGATCGCAGATGGAGGCAAAACAAGCATTATGTTAAATTCTTGACGCGTGTGCCGTGCGTGAATTGCGCTGGCGCGAACCGGCGCTGTCACGTAGATTTCCAGGTCTGTTCGCCCTAAATATTTCAGAGAGACCCCCCCATGACCCAACGCGCTTCCCTTCGACTCTCCAAGCTGCTGTCCCTCGCCTGTACGGCAGTCTTGTCGAGCGCCGCCGCTTGGGCAGCCGATGCGCCGACCGGCGGTCTGGACGAGATTGTGGTGACCGCCACGCGGCACGAAGAGGCTCTGAGCAAAGTCCCCGTCAGCCTCACCGCGATGACCTCCGAGGGCCTCGACTTGCGCGGCATCAAGGACATTGAGGACGTCGCACGCTTCACCCCGGGTATCCACGTCGATAACTCCGGCACGGCCAATATCTCCATACGCGGCATCGCGTCATCGGGCGGTGCCGGTACGACCGGTATTTACGTGGACGACACGCCGATCCAGATGCGCTCGCTGGCCTTCAATCCCGACGAATCCCTGCCGAAGTCCTTTGACTTAGAACGCGTCGAGGTCTTGCGCGGCCCACAAGGCACGTTGTTCGGCGCCGGCTCGGAGGGTGGAACCGTTCGGTACATCACCGTGCAGCCGTCGTTAACGAAGACGAGCGTCAATGGCCGCGCGGAAGTTTCGTTCACCCCGAGCGGTGATCCGAGTTACGAGGCGGGCTACGCGGCGGGTGGACCGCTCGTCGACGGCACGCTCGGCGCACGAATCACCGTCTGGCACCGTCACGACGGTGGTTGGATTGATCGCGTCGATCCGTACAACCCTTCGGACGTTCTCGATAAACACGCGAATCGCACCGACACGAACTTGATCCGGCTTGCCGCCATCTGGGCACCCAATGACACGTGGACGGTCACTCCCAGCCTCTACTATCAGGACCGAGAAGCGAACGACGTCGGCAATTACTGGCCGTTGTATTCCAACCCGTCGTCTCACCAATTCATCAGCGCAAACCCGACGGCGCGCTCATCGCCGGACAAGTTCTACCTGCCCGCACTCAAGGTGGAGGCAGATCTGGGTGCGGTACGCCTGATCTCGAACACCTCGTACTACCATCGCGATGAGGTCACCGGCTACGACGGCACCCTGTACAACTTAGGCTTCTACCAAACCTTGTTGGGTCTGGGCGCCGGTTCGCTGCTTCTGGACCAAAACGGCATCCATCCCATCGCGCCGGGTCTGAACTACCAATCGCCAACGTCGATCAATAACGGCCAGCGCAACTTCGTGCAGGAGATTCGCCTGCAGTCCAACGACCCGAGCTCGAAGCTGTTTTGGACCGCCGGCCTCTTCTACGGATCCAACAAACAGGACTACCTGGAGCAGCTGCACGACCCGATGCTCCCCGCTTTCCTCGCGGCCGCCGGTGCGGGCAGCGTCAGCAACTTCTTTGGCGTCGGCCTCGGAAGCAATCCGATTCCTTGCGACCCGTCCGCTCCAGCACCGCACTGCGGCCAAACGGTCACCGGCATCGACCCGCTGGACTCCTATTTCTTGCGCACGCACGCGAAAGACGAGCAGACGGCGGTCTACGGTGAAGCGACGTACTCCGTGACCGATGAGGTCAAGCTGATCGCCGGTGGGCGCTTCGCCAAGGTGAAGTTCTCGGTCGACACGGTCACCGGCGCCGCGCAGTTGTTCGACTACGACACGTACCTGACCAATAGCCATTCCGAATCTGTGTTCACACCGAAACTCGGCGTGTCCTATCAGCACGATCCGAACAACCTCTACTACGCCACCTACTCGAAAGGTTTCCGCCCGGGTGGCGCGAACAATCCGGTCCCGCAAGCGGCATGCGCCACCGATTTCCAGAACTTCGGCATCACGCATTCGCCGGAAACGTACGACTCCGATACGGTGCAAAGCTACGAAATCGGTTCGAAAAACAACTTCGATAACCGACTGCGGGTCGCCTCGAGCGTCTACTACATCAAGTGGCACAATATTCAGCAGACCGTGCTGCCACCGGTGTGTCAGATCACGTGGATCCAGAACCTGGGTGAGGCCGTCGCGAAGGGCGCCGACATACAGGCCGACATTGCGGTCACGCCCAGTTTCACCGCCGAGTTCTCCGCGGGCTACACGGACGCCCGCTACGTGAAGTCCAGTTACGTCGGCACCAGCACGCTGGTCCCACCGGTCGCGGCCGATGGCAACGCCATCGTAGGCCAAGGTGGACAGCCCGGCTCGCCGGTCACGGTGTCGTTGGGCCTCGAATACAAATTCGACGCCTTCGGCCACGAGTCCTTCGTGCGCGGCGACTGGGAATATCAGGGCAAGGCGAAGTGGGCCGCCCCGGGACAGGATCCGGGTACGCTGCAATACGACGATGCCAACTACACGTTGCCGGCAACGAATTTCGTGACCGCGCGCCTGGGCATGCAGTTCGGCGACTGGCAAATCGCGGCGTTCATCGACAACCTGCTCGATGCACACACGGTGACCAACTACAACTGGACGATTAACCCGGGCGTCGCCGCCGCCGGCGTGAACTCTTCAACCACCCGATTGGAGCGCGACTGGACCTATCGGCCGCGGACGATTGGCTTTACGTTCACCTACCGTCATTGACGGTGTGGGGCGCCGCGACCGACCGGTCGCGGCGCCCTTTTCGAGTCTCTAGGGGATCGGCCGATACACGGCGTCAAATCGATCCCGCGCGACGAGCCCGCAATCGTTCGGGCTGTATTCCACCGCCCAATCACCGGCCGCGCCCTCTAAGCGATCACCACCCGCCTGTCGCTCTATCGTAAACGCGTGGTGGATTTGCTTGGCCCAGATGGGCATCGGAACGTTTCGATAGGCTCCCGCGATGCCGGGAGACTGACCGTCGTCCGGGCGGTATTTCGCGTCAAACCGATCCCGGGTCACCGACCAACGATCGCCGGTCGATCCGGTAATCAGCGCATCGCCTCGTCCGTAGTGGTTCGGGCCCACCGCGCTCATTAGGACGCCCGGCGCCGCCGCAAAATCCACCATGACCCGTTCGTCTTTGACGACCCGAATGGCGGCCGCATCGGTCGAGAGGTGTGGGCAGCCGAGGTGTACGGTCATTAGAGGAACCTCAAAATCAGTCCGAGGGGCGCGCGGCGCAGCAGGAACGCGATCGGGGCCCATGGCCACGGGGGTACGCACGAAACCGGCTTCTCCCGCTCGATGGCGCGAACAATCGCCCGACACCCACGTTCCGCATCCACGATAAATGGGCGGCGTCGGGAGCCCGACAGAATCTCGGTATCGATATAACCCGGCAATATCGCGCTCACGCAGATATCCGTGTTCCACGTCTCTGCGCGTATACCCTCGGTCAGCGACGACAGACCGGCCTTCGTGGCGGCGTAGACGGTCTGCGCGCGCGGCATGCCCCGCAAGGCGGCGATCGATGAGATGGTCACCAAGTGGCCGTGGCCACGCGGTCGGAACAGTTCCAGTGCCGCTTCGCATTGCGCCAAAGCGGCGACGAAGTTAGTCGTGACGGTGGCTAAATTTTCGTCAAACCGCCCGGTGCCGACCGGTGCGCCGCGACCAATACCCGCGTTCACCACGATTCGGTCTAGCCCACCGAGTTCCTCGTCGAGTTCCCGAAAAACCGTGAAGACATTTGCATAATCGGTGACATCGAGCGACCGGACCGCCACTTTCACCGACGGGTAGCGACGCAGTATGTCCGCGCGCAGCGCCTCGAGACGATCCATGCGGCGCGCGCACAACGCGAGATCGCGCCCTCGCGCCGCAAATTCCAGCGCCATTCCGCGCCCTAAACCGGCACTCGCCCCGGTAATGAGAATCCGCTGGCGCTGTGTCACCGCGAAGGGCTCATTTTGACGACAACACCGCCTTTCATCACGAAAGACGGGTGCTGCAGAGTGACCGGATCGGTCATCGGATCGCCGGTAACAGCGACCAAATCGCCGTATCGACCCACATCGATTGCTCCGACATCGGCGGACCGGCCCAGCGCTTCGGCGGCAGTGACGGATGCGGCCTGGATCGCCTGCAGGGGTGTCATACCCCATTGCACCATCGTGGCGAATTGCTTGGCATTATCCCCATTGGGATACACACCGCCGTCGGTGCCGAAAATCATGCGCACCCCAGCGGCCGTGGCGCGGCGGAAGGTTTGCCGCTGCAGCAAGCCCAATTTGCGTTCTTTCTCGAGCGACTCTGCAAACGTGCCGTTTCGAGCGCCTTCGGCCAAGATGTAGTCGTCGTCATAGACGTCCATGGAAAAATACGTTCCATGCTCTTTCGCCATGGCGATGGCTTCGTCGTCGGCCAAGCTCGCATGTTCAATCGTGTCGACCCCCGCACGAATGGCGTCCTTAATGCCTGCGGCGCCGTGTGCGTGGACCGCGACGCGCAAACCCAACATATGCGCCTCGTCCACCAAAGCCTGCATTTCTTCGAGCGAATATTGCTGCCCGGCGACCGAATCGGTCTTGGAGAAAACGCCGCCCGTACCGCAGAACTTAATCACCTCCGCGCCGTACTTCCGCAATTTGCGCACGGTTGCCCGAATGTCAGCCGGCCCGTTTGCGACGGCCGGGGTTGGCACTTGCACCGAGGGAGGGAACTCCGTGGCGTCGCAATGACCCCCCGTGGCCCCGATGGCATACGTCGCCGGCACGATGCGTGGCCCCGGCACGTACCCGGCCTCGATCCCCTGCTTGAGGGCTACGTCGTCATAATTGGATGAGCCGACGTTGCGCACGGTGGTAAACCCCGCCTCGAGGGTTCGGCGCGCGTTCGCGACGCCCACGACCGTCCAGAAATTATCCGTGTACTCCAAGCCTTTGTAGCCGTTGAAGGCTGGGTCGGACGTCAAATGCACGTGCATATCGATCAACCCGGGCAAGACAGTCTGGCCGCTCAGATTAATGACGCGCGCACCTTTCGGCGTTGGCGTGGGTTTGTCGGTGACGGACGCTATCCGGCCGTCGACGATCGTAATGACAGGATGGGAAACAACGCGCGATCCGAGTACATCGATCATGCGATCCGCGGTCACCACCACGGTGTCGGCCGGGGACGCAGCCGCCCACCCCATCATCACCGCGGCCCACAGCCACACTCGGGTTTGCTGAAAACGCATTGGAATACTCCGGAAATTGGCTAACGCTGTAGAAATGGGAGGGAAGAACGGCAACCCCCGTCGAATAATGACGCGATCAGCGACCCCCGAGCAATCGAGCCGGCAGGAACAGGAGCGCCCGAAGCAAGGCGAACGCGGCCTCCACCGTGATGCCAATCAGTCGTAGCGGGAGGGTCACAACGTAGATCACCGGCCAGAGCACCAACGCCAAAATGGCCAAGGGCCAACACGCCACGAAGAGCAGCAACCAGAGTAAGAATTTGATCACGACGGCGCCTCTGAGACCGAAAACAACCGGAGTTGGGACAGTACCCGAGTGACGGGCACGATTGGACATAAAATTTCACGCAAAATACCCAGAATGGGGGTGACGTATCGGGTGCAAGGCCTTAATCTATTGGGATTGTTTTAGCGGGATCCCCATGAACAGCTGTCAGCGCGCGATCACTGTCTTGATGCCCGCCGTGATGCTCAGCGTCTTCGGCGCCACCGCGGAGTCCGCCCCCCGTCATCACGCGGCGGCGCACCACCACGAGACATCGGCCTCAACGCATCGGGCCGTCGGACAGGCCGCCACGGCACACGCTGTCGCGGCGGCAAGTCACGCCCACGCGACGGCGTCCCATGGTGCGGGCCCCGACCTCAAGTCCAATTCGTTTTATGTGCTCGACGAGGCGTCGCAGTCAGTCGTGCTTTCCCGCCAGGCCGATGTGGCGATGCCGATCGCGTCGATCACGAAGCTCATGACGGCACTGGTGGTGGTGGAAGCGCACCAGCCGATGGACGAAGTGATCACCGTCACCCCGGATGATCGTGGCGAAACGGCCAAAACGTCCACTTCGCGCCTGGAGTTTGGCACCGCGCTGAGCCGTAGCGACTTGCTGCATCTCGCGTTGATGTCCTCGGAAAATCGGGCAGCCCACGCCCTGGGTCGTACTTACCCGGGTGGCATCACCGCGTGCGTTGCGGCCATGAATGCCAAGGCGAAGGCGCTCGGCATGACGTCCGCCCATTTCGTCGAGCCCACCGGCTTGGACACGCAGAATGTGGCGAGCCCGGAAGATCTGGCCAAGCTCGTTCGTGCGGCCAGCGCACACCAGGTGATCCAGGAATATTCGACCGACCCGAGCTACTCCGTCGCCGTCAAGCACCGGGGTACCACCGAGTTCCACAACACGGACGCGTTGGTCAAGAATCCGACCTGGAACATCATCGTCCAGAAGACGGGCTATATCGCCGAAGCGGGCCGTTGCTTGGTACTGCGCGCGGTGGTCGAAGGGCGCTCCGTCATTATCGTGCTGCTGGACTCCGCCGGTAAGTACACGCGTGTCGCCGACGCACAGCGCGTCCGCCAGTGGCTCGAGCATCAATTGGGCGATAGCGGGCGTACCAACAGTCGTCGCGGTCAATAACGCATAGCCCATGGGGAAGGTGGCTGTCTGCCGCCTTCTCTGGCGCCCTCGCCGCTGGCTCATCTCGCTGCGGCGCGACCCCAACCGTATCGGCCAGAGCCGTTAGCGCGGCACCTCGCGTCGCCCCAAGACGGGGTGCCACATGCCGCCGCCGTCAGCCGGCAGCTCTCCTGAATCGTGTGGATAAATGCCCCGCTGGCGCCCTAGACCAATGCGCCGTCGCGAGTCCTCGTGCGGGCGCCAGCGGCAGCCGGTGACAGCCTGCCGCTGGGAATGAGGGCAGTCGCCCGCAACTCGCGGGTTCCTTCCGCCGTGTCCGGCGGCAAGACCGATCAGTCGTTGCCGCCGATCGGGGGTGCGGCGTGCGACGCCAAGGTACCAATGTGGTGCCGCCCTCTGAGGACGTACCACAGTAAGCCGGCCCCGAGGATCACGGCGATGTACACAAACGCGCCCCACGTGTTGTACCACGGCAACCCGTAAACGGATTCCCGCGGCCACGCCAAGTTGAGCGCCATACCAAAACCCCAAACAACGGCGACGAGGTTGACCCAGAGGCCCCATCGCCCCATTGAAAAGTAGCCGTCTTGCGCCAGATCCGGCGGCGGCCACTGGCCCCGCAGCCGTTTCAGCAGCATCGGCGCCGTCACCATCAAATACGCCAAATAAATCATGATCACCGCAATGGAGGTGAGTACGGTGAAAATCTTCGGTTGACCGACATTGATCACCAAAATCAATGCGGCGATGGCGCCCACGACCACCGCCGGCACGATCGGCGCCTGGGTCTTTTCGTTGACTTGCGCCAGTCGCTCTCCAAACGGCAACGCATTATCGCGCGCCATCGCAAAGGCAAGACGTATCGCCGCCGTGTGCACCGCAAGCGCACACACGGCCACGGCGACGACGATGCAGATCAGGAAAATTTTGGCCAACGGCCCCCACATGACTTGTTCAACAATGTATTGAAGGCCGCCGTCACCGCTCGCGATTTTGGGATCGTGCAGATCCGGAACGGCGAGCACTGCAAACACCAAAATCGCACCGCCAATCACAAACGACGCCAAAATGGCTCGCAAGATCGCCCGTGGCGCGGTGCGTCGCGGCTCTAACGTCTCCTCACCGAGCGAACTGGCCGTATCAAAGCCGTACATGACGTAGCCCGACGCCAGCGAGGCGATCAGGAAGGCGCCCAAGAAGCCGCCCGGGGTATCCGCGCCATAGCCGTGTGTCGAGAAGAACACCTCGGGTCCGCGCGTGGCATGCAGACCCAGAATAACCGCGATCAAACACGCAGCGATCAGTTCGATGAAGACACCCGCGCTGTTAATGACGGCCATCAAGCGAACGCCCAGCGCATTGATCAGCGTCGTCAGCACAATTAATCCCGTACCCAGCACAACGGCGTTCTCGGCGAAGTCGCCCGGTCCGGAGCCGTCACCGATGACCTGAAAGCCACTCCAAAGGCGCGGCAGGTTGAGCTGCAATGCCAGAACGACCGCAGCCAGACTGACGATCGAAGCGGTCAGCATCAGCCACCCAGATGACCAGCCCACCACACGGCTGCCGAGCAATTTGGACCAGTTATAGACCGATCCTGCGATTGGGTACTTGGCGGCGAGTTCCATGAAGCACAAGGCGACCGCCAACTGACCAACCAAGACGAGCGGCCAAGACCATAGGTACGCCGGGCCTGCCGTGCCGAAGCCGAA
>DAINQU010000006.1:0-12399 GCA_036742455.1 Steroidobacteraceae bacterium
TGGTCGAACCTCGGCGTCAACCGGTCGCGCTACGGCATCCTCTGCCGCGACGATGGTTTCGTCTACGACGACGGCGTCATCGTGCGCCTTGCTGACGATCGCTTCCACGTCACCACCACGACCGGTGGCGCGGCGCGCGTCTTCGGCATGATGGAAGACTACATCCAGACGGAATGGAACGATCTGTCTGTCTGGATTACGTCGACGACAGAACAGTGGTCCGTTGTCGCCGTACAGGGTCCGAAGGCGCGTGACGTACTGGCCAAATTGGTGACGGACGTCGATCTGTCGGCCGCCGCGCTCCCTCACATGGGGGTGGCGCGTGGACATATCGCCGGTGTACCGATGATGCTGATGCGAGTCAGCTTCACCGGCGAACTCGGCTTTGAGGTCAATGTGCCGGCGGAATACGGCGCTGATCTTTGGGACGCCATCTATGCTGCGGGCCAAGAGTTCGGCATCACGCCGTACGGCACCGAAGCAATGCACGTGCTGCGTGCCGAGAAGGGCTACATCATCGTAGGCCAAGACACCGATGGCACTCTGACGCCGGACGATGCAGGCGTTGCGTGGGCTATTGGCAAGGCGAAGCGGGACTTCATCGGAAAGCGCGGCATGGAGCGTCCGGCACTGAAGTCGCCGGATCGTAAGCAACTCGTGGGCTTGCTGACCGAAGACCCGAAGGTCGTCCTCGAAGAAGGTGCCCAGGTGGTGCTCGCGCCGAATCAAGCCATTCCGTTCAAGATGGTCGGACACGTGACGTCGTCCTACCACAGCGCGAATCTCGGGCGGTCGATCGCGATGGCGGTCGTTGCCGGTGGCCGCGCAAAAATGGGCGAAACGATCTACGTCGCGATGCCGGGCGGTGATATTCCGGTGAAAGTCGTATCGACCGTGTTCTACGACCCGCAAGGGAGCCGCATCAATGTCTAATCTCACACGACGACGCCCGGCAGTGCCGACTCACTCATGGCTGGAACCGTTGCCGCCGATGACGCGCCTCAGCTTCCGGGGAGGCCCGGATGCGATTGCCGCGGCGTCCCGCGGATTTGGCGTGGAGCTCCCGACAACGGCGTGCCGTGCGGCCACTTCAGGCGTCCGAACGGCCTGGTGGGTCGGCCCAGACGAATACGTGCTCTTGGCCCCTGAGTCGGAATCCGGTGCCGTACTGGCGCAACTCGCCGACGCGCTGGGAGACATTCCGCACTCGATCGTGGACATCGGGCACCGGCATGCATCTTTCCTGCTGAAAGGCCCGCATGCGGAGTGGCTGCTCGGGTCGGGTTGCCCGCTGGATTTAGACTTGTCGGCATTCCCGGTCGGCATGTGCACTCGGACGGTGTACATGAAGTCCGAGATTTACCTCTGGCGAGTCGCGGCCGATGTGTTCCTGATAGAGACATGGCGATCGTTCACACCGTACGTCGTTGACATGTTGGTCGAAGCCGCTCAGGAGTTGGTGGCTTGATCGGTCGCGGCGAACGAGTGTGGATCTTCCGGTCCCTCTCGTTCGCCGCGTCATGTGTCGTTCTCTCGCTGTTGCTAGGCTGTGGCTCGAAGGAACCTGAGCCGCGCACGGTCAGTGTGTACAACTGGGCCGATTTCATCGGCAAACACACGCTTCAAGATTTCGAACAGTCGACCGGCATTAAGGTCGACTACGATACGTTCGATGCCGATTCCACCGTAGAGGCCAAAATGCTGGCGGGTGGCTCGGGTTACGACGTTGTGGAGACATCCACGCTGCTCTTCAGTCGACAAATTAAGGCCGGAGCCTACCTGAAGCTCGACCGTACGAAACTGAAGGGATTAGAGAATATAGACCCCAAAATTCTGGAGCTTTATGCGCGGTTCGACCCGGGCAATGAGCATGCGGTCCCGTATCTGCACTCGTTGAACGGGTTTGCATACAACGTCGCGAAAATCCGCGAACGAATGCCAAAGGCACCGGTCAACAGCCTTCGGATGATTTTCGATCCAGCCATTGCGAGTCGATTCGCCGATTGTGGGATCACGTTTTTAGATTCAGCGCGCGATGTTATGCAGCTCGCGTTGGTGTACCTCGGCATTGATCCGAACTCGACGCGAAAGGAAGACTTTCGTGCTGCGGAAAATCTGATTCTCGCAGTAAGACCGTACATCCGCACATTCGACTCGGCGGAGTACATCAACTCGCTCGCGAACGGGGAAACGTGTATCGCCATGGGTTGGTCGAGCGATTACGCCACGGCGATCGCCCGTACGCGCGCCGCAGGCGTGAAACTCGATTTGGCTTTCACGATCCCCAAGGAAGGCTCGAACGCAGACTATTCGGCATTCCTGATCCCGGTGGATGCGCCCCATATCGATGAGGCATATGAATTTCTGAACTTCATTCTGAAGCCCACGACGATCGCAGCCATCACCAACGATATCTTTTACGGCAATGACAACCGCGCTGCCGACAGCTTGGTGAATCCCGCGATCCGCCGTAATCCGGTGATCTACCCTCCCCCCGAATTGGAGCGGCGGACCTTCTTATCGGCAGAAGTCAGCCCCGCTACCGAACGGCTACTCACGCGGTCTTGGACGCGAGTGAAGACAGCGCTTTGAGGGCGACCGCGTCAACCTAGACGGTTAGGTTTGGGCGTCCATTCGGCGCGGATTCCGTCGGGATACTGGCACCGATCAAATGCCATTGCAGAACGGCGGCACGACCCCCGTCCATCAGCACCGCCAGCGCGATACGTATTACCAACGCATCATCCGACGACCGAATTCCATCAAGGGCAGCGACCCACCGTTGGCACTGTGCCAACGGTGGGCCTCATCACATCAGGCCCGCAGACGCGCGTTCGCCGGGTCGTAGAGCGGCTCGACGCCAACGACCGCACGCTTGCGCTCCCCGAGGATCTCGATCGTCAGTTCCTGACCGGATACCGCAAGATCCGTACGCACGTAGGCCAGCGCAATACTCTGGTTAATGCGGTAGCCAAATCCACCGGATGTCACAAGACCAACGACCTCGTCGCCGTGGTAGACGATTGAGACCGCCGATGCGTCAGCGTCCGCGGCATCCACGATCAATGGCACAAACCGCTCAGGCGGCCCCTTCTCTACCCACTGTTTAAGCGCAGCTTGGCCGATGAACCCCCCGGCCTTGTCGAGCTTCACAAAGCGGTCCAACGAAGCCATGTAAGGGGTGTAGTCGGTGGTCAGGTCAGCCTTCCACGATCGATAGCACTTCTCAAGGCGCAAGCTGTCCATGGCATAAAGGCCGAAATCGGCAATTCCAAATTCGGCGCCTGCCTCAAACAACAGCTCATAGATCGATGCGACGTGTTCCGCAGGAATATGCAGCTCCCAACCGAGTTCGCCGACATAGTTCACGCGGAACGCCAACGCCTTGGTATAGCCGATCTCGATGGTGCGGACGCTGAGCCATGGGAACGCCGAATTCGACAGATCCGCCGAGGTCAACTTTGCCAACACATCGCGAGAGCGCGGGCCCACCAGAATCAGAGTTCCATAGCGAGCAGTCTCGTTCGCGATATGGACGGAACCATCGGTTGGCGCATGGGCTTCCAACCAGTGCAAGTCGTGCCGCTCACCGGACGCGGCACTGATCAGCCAGTACTTGCCGTTACCCAGATTGGTGACGGTCATTTCTGTGACGATACCGCCGGTCGGAGCGAGGAAATAGTTCAGCGCCGTACGGCCTTCCTTGGGCAGGACGCCGGTAATCATGCCGTCGATCCACGTCGCAGCGCCGGGACCCGTCACTTCAAACTTGGTAAAGCCCGGCAAGTCGAGTACTGCCACGCGCTGCTCAACGGCTTCGCACTCGCGTTTGACAGCCTGATGCCAGTGACAACGGCGGAACGACGTATCCGTCCCGCCGGTATCACCCGGCTTCGCGAAATACACCGCTCGCTCCCAGCCACCACGCGCACCGAACACCGCGCCTTTGGCCTTCAGGCGATCATAGAGCGGCGACGCCTTGGCGGGGCGCCCCGCCGGTCGCTCTTCCTGCGGATAGCCGATGCCATACTCGTGCTGGTAGGTCTCGATCGCCTTCGCCAGAGTGAACTTCTGATTCGCATGCTCCAGATAGCGGCGATGATCAAACGGCCACATATCCCACTCGGGGTGACCGTTCACTACCCATTCAGCGATCGACTTACCGGCACCGCCCGCTTGTGCGATACCGAAGGTGAATGCGCAGCAATGGTAGAAGTTAGGTAACCCTGGCGCTGGACCCATGAGCGGATTGCCGTCCGGCGCGTACGGGATCGGACCGTTGATCACCGTCTTAATACCAACACTGCCGAGGATGGGCACCTGCCCAATCGCACGTTCGATGTAATCCCCTAGGCGATCCAAATCGTCTTCGAACAACTGATTCGCAAACTCCTCGGGAACGCCGTCCAACCAATGCGCGCGGGCTTCCCATTCGTAGGGACCGAGGAGCAGTGAATGACGTTCCTGACGCAGGTAGTAGCTCACATCCGGATCGCGCACAAGCGGTAAGCGCTCGGTGCCACGAGCCACCAACTCGGGGATATCCTCCGTCACCATGTATTGATGCGAGAGCGTCACGATCGGCAAGTACTGCCCCACCATCGCGGCGATCTCGCCACCGCGGTAACCCGCAGCATTGATCACGGACTCTGCAATGATGTCACCGTTGTTCGTGGTGATTTTCCACTCGCCCGTCGCGGTCCGTTCGATCGCGGTGACTTTGGTGTTTCGATAGACCTCTGCACCGCGATCGCGCGCCCCTTTTGCCAGCGCTTGTGTCAGCTGGGCGGGATCGATGTCACCGTCGTACGGATCGTACAGCGCTGCCTTGATGTCACTGACGTTCATGAACGGATGCATCGCTGCAACGTCCGAAGGCGTCATAAATTGAAAGTCGATGCCCTGTGCCCGCGCCTGAGCCACGACGTGCTTAAATTCGTCGACACGATCGTCTTCGTGGGCGATGCGAATGCTGCCCGTGACGTGGTAGTTAATGTCGTAGCCGGTCTTCTTGGACAACTCTGCATAGAGCTTCGTCGAATGACGCTGCAACTTGATCGTGTTCCAGGACGTGGAAAAATTGGGGCAATTGCCAGCGGCATGCCACGTTGACCCTGCCGTCAACTCATCCCGCTCTAAGAGCACCACATCCGTCACGCCCAACTCGGTTAAATGATAGAGCGCGCTCGCACCGACGGCGCCTCCGCCAATGATCACCACACGTGCATGTGTTTTCATACGATTCCGACTCCGTGGCGCGCGAAGCGCCGCTGATTTTGATTGCGATGTCTGATTTAGGCTTTGATTCGTTCGTTCTTAGGATCGTAGAGCGGCTCCAACTGCACGCGCGCGGTATAGCGCTTGCAAGCCACCTCCACTTCCCAATGACCGCTCGACAACCATTCCTTTGTCACGCCGGACGCACAGCCGACGAAGCCCATACCAATGGACTTTCGTAGGCGATGACCCCAAGCGCCCGAACGTATGGACCCTACGATCACGCCGTCCTTCAGAATGGGCTCTTCGTGATACATCAGGGGCGCTGCGTCGGAGTCGTCCTCGAGGACGATCTGCACGAGGCGTTTGGTGGGGGTTCCTTTGGCGCGGTGCGCCAACAAGGCCTCACGACCGATAAACCCACCCGTCTTGTCCCACGCCACCGTAAATGCGAGTCCCGACTCGATCGGCGTGTCTTCATCGGCGATGTCATGACCCCAGCTACGGTAGCCCTTTTCGACGCGACATGAGGCCATCGAGTGATAGCCGGCATGCTTCAAGCCGAATTCGGCGCCCGCTTCGACAATGCGCTCGTAGACGTCGAGAACATGCTCGGCCGACAGATACAGTTCCCAGCCTAATTCCCCGACATAGGTGATGCGACTGGCGCGTACGGTGGAGTAGCCAATCTCCACCTCGCGTGACCACGCGAAGGGATGCGCGGCGTTTGAAAAATCTTCGCCCGTTAGCTTTTCGAGTAATGGCCGCGAGTTCGGTCCCATCAACCCCAACATGGCGATGCCCGGCGTCACATCGGTAATCCAGCATTGGGTCAGGCCCAACGATTCACGGTGCTTACGCAACCAGGCGAGATCGCGCGTCTGGCACGCGGCCGCCGTCACGACCATGAATTCGTCTTGGCTCAATCGCGTAATGGTGAGGTCGGCTTCGATACCCGCCAATTCGTTCAACCATTGCGTGTAGACAAGCTTACCCGGGGCCACATCGACCTTCGCCGTCGAGAGGCGATCGAGCAGCGCCAGCGAGTCCGGTCCCTGAACGAGGAACTTCGCAAAGCAGGTCTCATCGTACAAGCCCACGGTGTCGCGCACGGCTTCGCACTCTGCGCGGCACGCGTCAAACCAATTCTGGCGACCGTAGGAGTATTCGTACCTCGGATTCGACCCGGGGGCCGCGTACCAGTTGGGACGCTCCCACCCGGCCAATTCGCCCATGCAGGCGCCAGCGGCCACTAGACGATCGTGCAACGGCGAGCGCCGCGAATTGCGGGCCGTTTGATACTGATAGTAGGGCCAGTGCATGGCGTACAAGAGGCCGAGTGTCTCGACCGTCCGATCGTGGAGGTAGCGGCGATTCTTTTGGAACGGCTGAATACGGCGGATGTCGACGTCGGCGAGGTCCATCGGCGGACGACGATTCTGGATCCACTCGGCCAGCACTTTGCCCGCACCACCACTGCCGGCAATCCCGACGGAGTTGAAGCCGGTCGCGAGGAACAGATCCTTCACCTCCGGGGTTTCGCCGATGTAGTAACGGTCATCCGGGGTGAAGCTCTCCGGTCCGTTGAAGAAGAGTTGGATGCCGGCGTCCGCGAGCTTCGGAACCCGCTTGATTGCCATGTCCATGATCGGCTCAAAGTGCTCGTAATCTTCGGGCAACGAATCGAAGCAAAAGTCTTCGGGGATCCCCTGCATGCCCCACGGCTTGGAGACGGGCTCGAAGCAGCCCATCAAGATTTTTCCGGCATCCTCTTTGTAGTAGGCACATTCATCGGGGATACGCAGCACCGGCAGATTAGCCGGGACGCCCTCGAGGGGCTCCGTGACAATATAGAAGTGCTCGGCAGCGTGCAGAGGGACCGCCACACCGGCGGCAGAGGCCAGTCCGTGTGACCACATGCCACCGCACAAAACGACGGTATCTGCACGAATGACGCCTTCGTCCGTTTCCACGCCGCACGCGCGTCCGTTCTCGACCAAGATCTTCGTGACCTTCGTATTCTCGAAAATCTTGGCGCCACGCATCTTCGCGCCTTTAGCCAACGCTTGCGTTACGTCGATCGGGTTCGTCTGTCCGTCCTTCGGCAAGAAGATGCCGCCCACCACGTCGGTGAGATCCAGTAGGGGCCACTTTGACTTGATATCCGACGGGGTCAACAAGTCGACTTCGAGTCCGAAGCACTTGCCCATCGACATGCCACGTTTCAATTCTTCAAAGCGGGCTTCGGTCTTCGCCACGCTCACCGATCCATTTTGTTTAAAGCCCGTCGCTTGGCCCGTTTCCGCTTCCAACGAGCCGTATAGACCCGCGGTGTATTTGGCCAACTCGGTCAGATTACGTGTGGCGCGCAATTGGCCGACGAGGCCCGCCGCATGCCACGTCGTACCACAGGTGAGCTGCTTGCGTTCGAGCAAGGCGACGTCGGTGATGCCGAGTTTGGTCAGGTGATACGCCACCGAGCAGCCGGCAACGCCACCACCGATGATGACTACATTGACATGTGAAGGAAGTGCCATGGGGTCCTACCTAATGGGTACAGAAGATCAATAAAGAGGGGGAGCGATCACCCACAACGAGTGCGAAGGCTCGCTGCCGGGATTGCACGCTGTAAACGGCTCACCGCGACCGATCCGAAAGCTGTCGCCGGCCTTCAATAAAAAACGACGGTCACCGACAGCGAGTTCGAGCTCACCGGACAGTACGACACCCGATTGCTCCGCCATTCGTGAGACCTGCACGTCGCCACTGCGCGCGCCGGGCGCGAAGCGACTCATGATGAGTTCCGCTTCGCCATTCAAGGTGGGTGAAAGGAGTTCTTCCTCAATTCCGGTGCCGGGAAAATCCAAGCGGCGGCGATGCTCTCGGCGCACCACGTAGCCGTGTTCGCTGGGCTCGCGAGGGTCATAGCCTTGGAAAAACCAACTGATGCTCACGCCCAGTGCATCGCTGATGGATTTGAGTGTCGATATGGAGACTTCGGAGCGACCACGTTCGATTTGGCTGACGTAGCCGATCGATTTACCAATGGCCTGCGCCAGCTCTGCCAGACGCATCCGACGCGCCTCTCGCAGATCCCGAATTTGGGCGCCCAGTGAAATGGGCTCGCGCGCCACGCCAGGTGCCGTGGGCACGTCGTTCAACCGCAGTGTCACGGGCTCCGTCATACCCCCTCCCGGCGCCAGTTTCATCGTTGGAGTGTACTCGCGCCGAATCCTTCACGGTTGTGAAATTTTTCTTCCGAATTTCATAATTCTTGCAAGCCGCCGCCCTTGTGCCGATCTTTGACTCGCTTCTAGACTGGCCGGGACCTCGGAGACCCAACCAATGCCCCACGAACCCTCGGCCGTCATGCAAGCCGTCCTCCTGACCGGTCACGGCGGACTCGAGCGGTTGGTCGTCGCCAACGTGCCCACGCCCACGCCCCTCCCGGGCGAAGTGTCCATTCGACTGGGCGCGGCGGCGGTCAACAACACCGACATCAACTTACGGGTGGGCTGGTACTCGAAGTCCGTGACGAACGCGACGGAGGCCGCCCAAGCCACGGCCCATGCGAGCGCGGATGCCGGCTGGGCAGGCAACACCCTGTCCTTTCCAAGAATCCAAGGAGCGGACGGGGTCGGCAGGATTGTCGCTGTCGGAACGGGTGTCGACCCGGCTCGTATTGGCGAGCGCGTCGTGATCGATCCCATTTTGCGCGATGGCGACACCGTCCGTTATTTCGGCTCCGATACGCCCGGTGCTTTCGCGCAAGTGGTGTGCGTGCCTCAACGTAACGCGGTGGTGATCCATTCGGACCTCAGTGATGCGGAAATCGCATCGTTCCCCTGCTCGTATCTGGCGGCACTGCACCTAGTCACCCGGGCGGACATCCGCCAGGGCCAGCGCGTACTGGTTACCGGTGCTTCCGGGGGCGTCGGATCCGCGGCCGTGCAATGGGCGATTGCCCGCGGGGCACGGGTGGTCGCGTTGGCGGAACCGAGCAAAGCCGACGAATTGCGCGCGTTAGGGGTGGAAACCTGTCTGCCGAGGGATTGCGACCCATGCAATTCGTTAGGCATGGACAGTCTGGATGCCGTGCTGGACGTTGTCGGAGGCGAGCGATTCCCACGCCTGCTTGAGCTGCTGCGCCCCCGGGGCCACTACGCCACCGCGGGCGCCATTGCCGGGCCGATCGTGTCATTGGATCTGCGGACGCTTTACCTTAAGGACTTGACGCTGCACGGCTGCACTATCCCACCGCCTGAGCTGTTCGGGGAGCTCGTGCGAGCGATCGAGACCAGAGTCATCCGACCGCTGGTCGCCCGCCAATTTCCGCTCGTGCAACTCGCCGACGCGCAAGCTGCGTTCCTGCGCAAAGAGCACGTCGGCAAAATCGCACTGACGATCGACTGACCGGATTCAGACGCCCGGCGTATCGTCGGCCACCACGAGCCCCGCAGAACGTTCGGCGGATCGCAAGGTGTTGAATAACAACATGGTGACCGTCATCGGTCCGACGCCACCCGGCACCGGCGAGATCAGCGACGCCTTCTGCCGAACGCCCTCGAAGTCGACGTCACCGACGATACGTCCATCCGGTAAGCGATTAATGCCCACGTCGATCACGACCGCACCCGTGCGCACCATCTGCGGGACGATCAAATTCGGAACGCCCGCGGCAACCACGAGGATGTCCGCCATGAGCGTAAACATCGCCAAATCGCGCGTGAGCTTGTGGCAAATGGACACCGTTGCATCTTGCTGCATCAACATCATCGCCACCGGCTTACCCACAATGTTGCTGGCACCGACGACGCAGACGTTGCGACCCGCGATCTGAACATTTTCGTGTTCAAGCAGTTTCTGAACGCCATAAGGGGTGCACGGCGGGAATACCGTGGAGCCCGTGAGCAGGCCGCCGACGTTGTACAGGTGAAAGCCGTCGACGTCTTTGGCCGCCGAAATGCGTTCCAATACGTGGCGCACTTCGATATGTGCCGGCAACGGCAATTGCACCAAGATGCCGTGGACGGTCGGGTCCGCATTCAGACGATCGATCTCGGAGAGCAGCGCCGCTTCCGAAATGTCGGCGGGCATCACGATCCGCT
Organism: Steroidobacteraceae bacterium; assembly: GCA_036742455.1. Lineage (GTDB taxonomy): Bacteria > Pseudomonadota > Gammaproteobacteria > Steroidobacterales > Steroidobacteraceae > CAIKZZ01. The sequence goes on from DAINQU010000006.1 coordinate 10,326, forward strand.
CCGAGCGGATACCGACGTCCTCGCAGGCGCGGACTTTGTTGCTGACGTACAGTTGAGACGCCGGGTTGTGGCCTACCAGAATCACCGCCAGCCCCGGGGTAACCCCGTGCGAGGCGTTCAATCGCGCAATACGGGCCTTGTATTCGGCGCGCAGCTTTTTGGCCACGGCCTTGCCGTCGATAATCCGAGCAGTCATGGGTAGGTCACTCTGGGCAACTGGAAGTTAACCCCTCAATTCTACCTGCCCTGTGCGACAACGGCGTGATTGCTTGTACGTAGCCCGCGAAAACGGGTTCCATCGACCGCTGCCCGACGACGTCGGGCAGCGGTCACTGTCATCAGGAACGACGCATGCCTGTGCGCGGCAACTTGACAGGGAACTTCGCCCGGATCTCGGCGTCCACATCCTCGGCAATATGACTCGGATAGTGGGTCGACAGGATGTCCTTAACCTTCTTCTCTGCGCGATCGAGAACACTGGTCGAACCCTGCTCGATCCATTCGTTCGGGCTGCGGCGATCGCCAATCCCCGGGTACAAATACTCCGTCTGCATGAGCTGCAGGGTCTGATCGGCGCCGAGATAGTGCCCCGGACCGTTCAGGCAGACGTCCTTGATGACGTCAAAGGACAACTTTTCTTCGTTAACTTCGATGCCCTTGATCGTGCGCTGCGCCATACCGATCGTATCGTTGTCGATGACGAGACTCTCCAACGAGAACCCCAAGAGGCTGGCGTGCATGCCGGCCGACTCATAAATCATATTGGCGCCCGCGTTACCCACTAGCGCGTGATTGATGCCCTTCTCGGCGCCGGCCTGCTCGTCGGCAATCTTCGAGTCGGTCATGCCCGACGCCGTGCCACCGGTCAGGTTATAGAAGTGCGCCATTTGGCCAGCCGCGGCCGACAACAGCGCCTGTTCTGGGCTGCCGCCCGACATCGCGCCGGTGCGCAAGTCCGATACAAAGCACCAGGTGCCAAAGATCGCCGGGTGACCCGGCTTAATGGCATTCACGTACACCAAGCCCGCCAAACACTCAGCCACTTCTTGCGCCAACGCGCCGGCGATGGCCGCTGGCGCCGTTGCGCCGGCTTGACCTGCCGAGAGCAAGAGGACCGGCATACCGCCGCGCACCGCAACTTCCAAGCACTTACACGCGTCGGTGGCGAACTTCATCGGGGGTACGACAAAGCAGTTCGACTGGCTGACGAAGGGACGCTCCCGCCACTTGTCTTCGCCGCCCGCAATCATATGCAGCATTTCCAGCGACTTTTCCAAGTGCTCAGGGAGCACCCAGCTGGAACCGACGTGCTTGGTGGTACTCGAGACCGACGCGTAACACGTGTTGAAGTCCATTTCGTAAGGATCCGGCAGGTCGCGCGGAACCACGGCTCGCTGGAAGAAATGGATGTGTTCCATCGTATCGACGATGCGACCGATGTCGTAGAGATCCTGAATCGTCGACTCCCGGTAGGTGCCGTCTGCATTCACCATATTGACTGCAGCGCCCGCTGTGCCGAAGTAGACCTTCGTACCCCAAGGCTCGAGGTCAAAACGCGGGTCTTGGGCGTACAACGGAAAGTTGCGAGCGGCTTTGGCGAGCGTGTCCTCGACGAGGGCGCGCGGGAACAACAGTCTGCCCCGATCGCTCACCGTGCAGCCTGCTTTGGTGAGGATTTCCACACCGGACGGCGGCGCATCGGCGAGTCCCACTTCCTCTAGCAACCGCAGCGCTGTCTGATGGATCTGCTGGATATCCGAGTCGCTCAGTGGCTTGAAATGGCCGCCGGACATACCCGGAGTGACCGGGCGCAAGTGGTCAGGCAACGGACCGCTGCGCTGGGCGCGGCGTGCATCACGACCGGACGGGCGGCGAACTCGAGCAGTAGAGTCATCGGACACGGGGCATTCCTCCTACGAAATCAGATCGCGGGGATGGAACTATCCCCCACAACCGGCAGAGGGTGGCATGTCCCGCGGCCCGCCGCGGAACAGATTTTCTACCAGATAAGAAATTTTTTGTGTCCCGGTTTCCCGAGCGCGCTCGCGTGTGCGCCGTCACCCGACCGCATCGG
>DAINQU010000006.1:12499-156379 GCA_036742455.1 Steroidobacteraceae bacterium
AGCTTGCGCCGTTGGATTCTTGGAATCGAACGGCACACACCAGATGGGATGTGGCTCTCCCTTCTGTGTATTCCTGAGCCCACATGAGAGAGGGGAATCGCTTGAAAACGAATCAGAAGTTAGCCTACGCGGTTTTGGCGGCACTCAGCGCCGGCACCACGGGCTCCGTGGCGCTTGCCGCCACTTCATCCGCTGAAGAAACAAAGGCTAGCGGCCTTGAGATTGCTGAAATTGTTGTGACCGCGCAGCGCCGCTCGGAAAGCATCCAGGACGTGCCTATCACGATTCAGGCAATCACGACCGAAACGCTGAAACAACTCAACGTTTCGACCGCCGAAGACTACATCAAGTATTTGCCTAACGTGTCGTTGGCCACTAACGGCCCGGGGCAAGGCAACATCTTTATGCGCGGCCTCGCACTGGGTTCAGCCGGTACACAGTCCTCCGGCACGATCGGTGGATTCCCGAACGTTGCTGTTTACCTCGACGACCAGTCGGGTCAGCTGCCGGGTCGTAACCTCGACGTCTATGCAGCCGACTTGGAGCGCATTGAAGTACTCGAAGGTCCTCAGGGCACCCTGTTTGGCGGCGGCGCAGAAGCTGGTGTGATTCGCTATATCACCAATAAGCCGAAGCTCAATGTCACCGAGGGTAGCGTGGACGCCACGTACGGCACGACGGCACACGGCGACCCCAATACCGCCATCAACGCGGTACTGAACTTGCCCTTGATCAAAGACACGCTCGCAATTCGCGCGGTGGTCTATAACGATAGCCGTGGTGGGTACATCAATAACGTTCCCAGCACGTTCACGCGTAGCTCGAACGACTACGGTATTTACTATGCCGGCTACTCGCAGGGCGGCCATGCCGCACCTCCACCGGGCGCGCCTGTCATCAATAACTACGGCTTGGCCGCTAATGCCATCAATCCGGTCGGCTACAAGGGTACGCGACTGAGCGCCTTGTGGCAGATCAACGATGACTGGAGCGCGCAGCTCACACAGACCTACCAGAACATGGAAGCGGACGGTGTGTTCTACCAGATGCCTCGCGGCTCGGATTACGGGGTCAACCCCTCAGCGCCGCAAACGCTCGCTCCGTTGAGCGTCACGAGTTTCACGCCTTCCTACGACAAGGATCGTTTTGAAAATACCGCTCTCACGGTGAACGGTAAGATCGGCGACGTGAAGGTCGTTTACACGGGCGGCTACCTGTCGCGCAACATCACGCAGGTGCAGGACTACACCAACTACGCACGCGGCGTGTATGCCGACTACTACCAGTGCTACGGTGCCTACGCGGGCACACCGACCTGCTTCTCACCGGCGTCGTCGTGGTTAGAGAAAGAAAACAACACTCATCAGAGCCACGAAATTCGCCTGAGCTCGCCGGATGACCGCCGTATCCGCGGGATAGTTGGCGCCTTCTACGAAGACTACAAGATCGCCGACGATACCGAATGGTCGTACAAGTCGGTTCCGACCTGTACGCCGGACGGTAGCGTCGACTGCTTCCAAAACGTGCAGCCGGTGACGGGCTCTGTGGTCGGCAACCCAAATCCGCGTAATGACAACGTTGCGTTCTTCGAAGATACGCATCGCGACATTAAGCAGACGGCTTTCTTTGGTTCCGTTGACGTGGACTTGATTCCAAAGGTGCTGACGTTCACCGCCGGCACTCGCCACTACAGCTACAAGGAAGATTTCGGTGGCACCGTGGTCAGCAGCTTCGGCTGCTTCAACTACGGCTCCACGGTCCCGACCGGTCCGTGCACCAACTTCAAGTACTCGGCCAACATCTCGGGTTACAACCTGAACTCCACCTACTCCGGGTTCAAGAGCCGCGCCAACCTGACGTGGCACGTGACACCGGATACCATGGTGTACGCGACCTGGTCGCAGGGTTACCGCCCGGGTGGATTTAACCGTAGCACCGGCTTCGAAGCGAAAGATGCGAACGGCATCCCGCAATACATCAAGCCGCTCGACGTTCAGCCCGACACGCTGGTGAATAAGGAACTCGGATTCAAGACCGAATTCTTGAACCGCCGCATTCAGTTGAACGGTTCAATCTACGATGAAAAGTGGTCGAACGTTCAGACGGCCATTTTCAATCCCCAGTACTTCGGCAATACGACGTTCGGCGTGAACGGCCCGGATTACGAAGTGAAGGGTATTGAGTTGCAGTTGACGGCGAAGGTTACGGCTCAGTTGTCTTTGATGGCTTCCGGCTCGTGGAACCAGAGCAAACAGACTACATCGCCGACTTTGGTGGACAACAACTGCGCAAACAACCCAAATCGCGCTCTGTTGAGCTCAAGCGTGCCGGTCAGCCCGACATGCGGACAGTCGATCACCCAGCTCCTCGAGCCGAATGGCACGCTCGCGCCAGTTGTTAATACCTTTGGCGCGCCTGGCGTGCCAACGGCCTTCTCGCCACCGCTGCAGTACAACGTGCGCGCACGTTACGACTTCGCGATGGGCGACTACGCGTCGTTCTGGCAGATCGGGATGGTGCACATTGGCCACTCGTTCACTCAGTCGAACACCGACCCGTCGATCAACGGTGACGTGTTGTGGGCCGCCGGCACGCCGATCACCACGACGACGTGGCGCTTCGAAATGCCGGGATACTCGACCTTCGACGCATCGATCGGAACGAGCAAGGACAACTGGACGGTACAGTTGTTCGGGCAGAACATCACGGATGTGAATGCCAGCACGTTCACGTCGACCGCCCAGTTCGTGAAGACGGAAGTACCCATCCGTCCGCGCGTGTTGGGAGTGAAGTTCGGCCTGAAGTTCTAAGTTGATCGCGAGAGCGCAGTCGGCTCGCGCCGACTGCGTTAGACTACGAGGCGAGCAGCAATGCTCGCCTTTTTTTTGGGGTGGCCCATGCAGGAAAATCAAGAAACCCCGCCGCTATCACCCGTCGAAACCGAGGTGCTTCGCATTCGCTCCCTGATGGAGCGCCAACAATTTAATGATGCGTTAGAGGCACTCAAGGCGTTAATCGTTCAAGTGCCCAAGAATCGCGATGCTCTATACATGACGGCGGTGTGCTACCGGTATCAACGCCTCATCAATGACGCGATGCAGACGTTGGATCAGTTAGAACTCTACCATCCGCGCTTCAGCCGCCTCTATCAAGAGCGGGGGCATTGCCAGATGGTCTTGCGAAATGCTGCAGCTGCGACCGACGCGTATCTACGCGCTGTGAACTTGAACCCCGCGCTCCCAGCAAGCTGGTCCGCCTTGGAACGATTGTTCCAAATGCAGAACCGTCAAGCGGATGCGAAAACTGCGGCCTCCCATGTCGCGAAGCTTCGTGAACTTCCCCAAGAAATCGTTGTCGCAACGGGAATGTACTCCGACGGGGAACTTATACCTGCCGAGCAAATCGTGCGCACATTCCTGCAGAAGAATGGCGATCACCTAGAGGGCATGCGTCTATTGGCCCGAATCGGGATTGACCTACTCGTACTCGACGATGCGGAGATCCTGCTCGAGGCCGTCCTACAGAGAGCGCCCAACTATCATCCGGCACGCTATGACCTCGTCAACGTGCTCATCAAACGGCACAAACACGAGCCAGCGTTGGAGAACGCAAGAAAACTGCTTGAGGCAGAGCCAGGCAATATCAACTACCGAACAATTTATGCAACCGCTTGTGTAGGCCTGGGCCGTGATGCGGAAGCCCTTAGCATCTACGAGGCCATTCTCAAAGCCGTTCCAGACGCTGCCGATGTGCGGCTGTCTTTAGGCCACGTGCTTAAGACGCTAGGACAGGAGCAGGACGCGATTGAAGCGTATCGAGCCGCCACCGCCTCGCGACCACAATTTGGAGATGCGTACTGGAGCCTCGCCAACCTCAAGACTTATGCGTTTACGGACGAGGAACTCCAACGCATGCGGGAGCAGGAAGCATTACCTTCGATACAAATGCTTGATCGATATCACCTCGCCTTCGCCCTTGCCAAGGGTCTAGAAGATAAAGGCCGCTTCGAGGAATCTTTTGGTTACTACGTTATCGGCAATGAACTCAAGAAAGAGGAAAGCCGCTACAGACCCGAACCGGTTGAGAGAAATACTCGTCTTCAGAAAACTGTATGCACGGCTCACTTCTTTAAAGATCGAGAGAACTACGGAGATCAAAGCACCTCACCGATTTTCGTTGTAGGTTTACCTCGGTCGGGATCTACACTCATTGAACAGATTCTGGCGTCACATTCACTGGTTGAGGGAACGACAGAACTTGCCAATATCCCGCGCTTAGTTCACGAACTGCAAGGACGGGAGGTAGAAAGCGACAACCCGCGCTATCCGGCGATCTTGTCTGAGTTGACTGGAGCCCAGTTCAAAGACCTCGGAGCCCAGTATCTATCGGACACAGCGAGCTACCGAACCAGTAAGCCATTTTTTGTGGATAAGATGCCGAATAATTTTCGGCATATCGGTCTAATCCATCTGATGCTGCCTAATGCAAAAATCATCGATGCGAGACGAGAACCGATGGCCTGCTGCTTCAGCAACTTCAAACAACTGTTCGCTGCTGGCCAAGATTTCACGTATAGCCTAGAAGATATTGCCCGTTATTATCGAACGTACGTTGAACTTATGGAGCACTGGGACTCCGTGCTGCCGGGAAAAATATTGCGCGTGCACCATGAAGATGTCGTGAATGATCTCGAGAGTAATGTCCGTCGCATTCTTGAGTTTTGCGAGTTGCCGTTCGAAGAAAGCTGCCTTTCATTTCATAAAACTGTACGTAGCGTACGCACTGCTAGCTCGGAGCAGGTCCGGAAGCCAATATTCCGCGACGGTCTAGAGCAATGGCGGAATTTCGAACCGTGGCTGGGCCCGCTAAAGGACCAACTAGAGGGCCTGGTGTAACCGCGTGCAACGAATATCGGTCGCGTGTCCGTGGCGCGCGGGTTGATTGACGCAACGGGAAGTACATTGCGACAGTTATTCGCGGAATGCGGGAGCGACTTGGCCAAAATGACTAGGCACTACTACACGTTGGAAATTGTAGCCCTATATTTGGCCGTACCTATGTCAGGAAAGTCATGACATACCATACTGACGTAAATCCATCGCCTGTAGAAGCGGAGGTGAGCCGTATTCAGGGCCTGCTTCAGAATGGCCAATATGCAGAGGCACTGGTCGCATCTGATGCTTTGTATTCAGCATATCCGTCGAATCGTGATGTCATTTATGTTCGGGCCGTCGCCTTGCGGTACTTAAATAGGATTGAAGAGGCGCTTGATACTCTTCGCGATTTGCAACAAAAAACGCCGGGCTTTAGTCGGCTTTATCAGGAGCGTGGCCATTGCTACGTCGCTTTGCGTGATGCGCCGAATGCGATTGAGGCATATCAGCAGGCGGTCAATCGCAACCCGGCCCTTCCTGCCGCATGGCTGCGTTTGGTAACGCTCTTTCGCATGGTGGGTGACGAGGACAGTGCGCGCACGGCGCAGCAGCATGTTGACGTCACGTCCCAATTACATCCTGCGGTCATTGCCGCAACCGGCTACTTGAGCGACGGCGACATCTCACAAGCCGAAAAAATCATTCGACCCTACTTACTCCAACATCCGCAGGATGTGGAGGCCATGCGCATCTTGGCGCGCATTGCCCTCGAATTCGACGTACTGCACGACGCCGACTTCCTATTGGAAGCCGTCATCGAACTAGCCCCAGATTATCGAGCCGCGCGTTACGACTACGCGCGTGCCCTACTGCGCCGACACCGTCACCAAGCGGCGCTGGAGCAATTGGACATCCTGCTCAAAGACGAGCCGGAAAACCGGATGTACCGGACGACCTATGCGACCACGTGGGTTGGACTGGGTGACCACGAAAAAGCGCTCACGCTGTATCAAGAACTCTTGGAAGGCGCACCCAATACCGCGGATCTGCATCTGTCTGTTGCTCACACGTTGAAGACGCTCGGCCGAACCGACGAGTCGATTGCCGAGTACCGTCGGGCAGCGGCGGCGCGCCCGCACTTCGGGGATGCGTATTGGAGTCTTGCGAATCTGAAGACCTATCGGTTCACGGACGAGGAAATTGACCGGATGATCGCCTCGGAGAGCGATCCTGACATCGACCTGATGGATCGATACCACATGTGTTTTGCCATCGGTAAAGCGCTTGAGGATCGGGAAGACTATGCCCGCTCCTTTGAGTATTACGAACGGGGCAACGCGCTGAAGAAATCCGAAAGCGATTACATGCCGGAGTTGGTGGAGAAGAATACGGCCGACCAGAAAGCCGTGTGCACTGCCGAATTCTTCGCCACTCGCAAGGGCTGGGGGTGCCCAGATCCCTCACCCATCTTCGTGGTCGGTTTACCCCGGTCAGGCTCCACCCTGCTGGAGCAAATCTTGGCGTCGCATTCCATGGTGGAAGGCACCATGGAATTATCCGATATCGCGACCGCTGTGGTCGACTTGGAAGGTCGTAATCGGGATGCGTCCAATCGACGCTATCCGCGCGTTCTCGCCGAACTGACCGAGGCGGATTGCGCCCGAATCGGCGAAAAATACATTGCGGATACCCGGGTTTACCGCACCGACAAGCCGTTCTTCATCGACAAAATGCCGAACAACTTTCGGCACATTGGTCTCATTCACTTAATGTTCCCGAACGCAAAAATCATCGACGCTCGCCGCGAACCGATGGCCTGTTGCTTCTCGAACTTCAAACAGTTGTTCGCTGCCGGTCAGGAATTTACGTACGGCATCGAGGATATCGCCCGTTACTACCGGACCTACATCGAACTCATGGATCACTGGGAAGCCGTCCTGCCAGGACGTGTCTTGCGCATTCAACACGAAGACGTGGTCGACAATCTCGAGAGCAACGTCCGCCGCATTCTCGATTATTGCGGACTGCCCTTCGAGGACAATTGTCTGGAGTTCCACAAAACCAAACGCAGTGTGCGCACGGCGAGCTCGGAGCAGGTTCGGCGGCCGATCTTCCGGGACGGCCTGGATCAATGGCGTCACTTCGAGCCGTGGCTCGCGCCCTTGAAGGCGGCGCTAGGAGATCTGGCGCCATGACCGAGCGGCGGCCGGGCCCACGTCGGCGCGACGAAGCACGGTTACGCCAGACCGGCGCCTCGAGAACCGCGCTCCCGGCACTGCGTCCCTTGGGTCCACCGCTGGAACTGCTGTCGGTCGAACAAGTCGAGCGCATTGTCGGCACTGCGTTTCGGATACTTGAGGAACTGGGTATCGAAATCCGCAGCGCGGCCGCGCGTAGCGTGTATGCGCGCGCGGGTGCCCTCGTCGATGACGACTCTCAGATCGTTCGTTTGGGACGAGACCTCGTCGAGGCGCAGCTACAACACGCGCCCTCGGAATTCGTCTTGCACGCGCGCAATCCCGATCGGGATTTGCACGTCGGTGGCAATGCCGTGAACTTCGGCCCCGTGCACGGGGCACCGAACATCCGCGACGGGGTTTCCGGCCGTCGCTACGGGACGATTGAGGCGTTCCGGAACATCCTAAAACTCACGCACGCACTGGGCGTGACCCAGTGGCAGGGCGGAATCGTGGTCGAACCCACCGACAGACCGGTATCCACGCGACATCTGGACGCCTATCTCGCGCACATCGAATGTTCTGATCTCGTGTGGGCCGCGCGAGGGGTCGGCGGCGTCCAGGCCCGCGATGCGCTCGAACTGTCCGCCATCGAGCACGGCTGCAGTCTCGAGGATTTGGTCCAAAGGCCGACGTTGATGACGGTAACGAACGTCAATTCACCGCGGCGCGTCGACGAGGAAATACTCGATAACATCTCGATCATGGCCGCCCACGGCCAGTGCGTCGTGGTCACCCCGTTCACCCTCATGGGCGCGATGGCGCCGGTGACGCTCGCGGGCGCCTTGGCGCAACAAACCGCAGAAGCGTTGGCGATCGTCACGCTCTGCCAGCTCATTCGACCGGGATCGCCCTGCGTGCTCGGCGGCTTCACGTCCAACGTCGATCTCAAATCCGGCTCGCCTGCGTTTGGCACGCCCGAATATGTACAGGGCGTCATCGCCAGCGCCCAAATCGGTCGCCGACTCGGTCTGCCGGTGCGCACCAGTGCGGTCAACGCATCGCCCTGCGTCGACGCGCAGTCGACCTACGAAACCGCCTTCGCTTTGCAAGCCGCAATCCTTTCGCACAGCCACCTTGTCAGCCACGCCGCAGGATGGCTCGAAGGCGGACTGTCGGCGTGCTACGAAAAGATCGTGGTCGATGCCGAACTCATCCGTCATTGGGCCGGCATCCTGCGGCCGGTCGAGTTTTCCGAGGATGATCTCGGCTTCGAGACGATTCGTGACGTGCCGCCCGGGGGGCACCACTTCGGTACGGCGCATACCCTTGCGCGCTATCAGACGGCATTCTATCGACCGTTGCTATCGGATTGGTCCAGTTACGAGGCGTGGACGGAAGCCGGCTCGCGCGACGCGACGACGCGGGCAACGGCGTTGTGGCAACGGCTCTTGGCGGAGTACGAGGCGCCTGCGCTCGATCCGGCGATCCGTGACGCGGCCATCGCCTACGTGACGCGTCGGCAGGAGGCATTAAGCCGATGACACCGCCGATTGCCAATGCGCGGATGTACGCCGTCACGCCGAGCGTCGAGGCGATCTGGCAAACACTCCTAGGCCATATCGCGGCCGATGCGGAAGTCGCGCTGGAATATGTTGCATACCCCGCACCACAGCCGCTCGAAGACTTGTGGCGTCGTCCGGATCTCGGCTGCGTGTTTATGTGCGGCTACCCCATCGCGTTGCGACTCGCGCCCGTCGTACCGATTGCAGCGCCGCGTCTTGCGATGCCGTGGGCCGAGGGACGGGCGGTGTACCGGAGTGGTCTGATCGTTCGTGCCGACGCGCCATACACCACGCTGCCGGACACCTTTGGCCGTCGCGCCGCGTGGACGGTGCGGCACTCCCATTCGGGTTTCAACGCGTTCCGCCATCACCTGCTGCGCTATCGTGACGCCCACTCCGGTCCGCTCTATCAGACTATGCTGCAGGACACCGTCACGGCGCGCGCCATCCTCGAGGCCGTGCGCTCCGGGCAGATTGATGTCGGACCCTTGGATGCCTACTGGCACTGGTTGATCGCAACGCACGCACCGGAACTCGTGCGCGGGATTCGTGTGATTGAGTCCACCGATCTCGCACCGGCACCGGCCTTCGTCGCGTCGGAACACTTAGACCCCGGAGCGGTCGAGCGGCTCAAAGCCGCCTTCGAAGCCGCTGACACGCGCCCGTGGTTCGCCGCCTGCGCCCGACCGCTCGGTCTCGTAGGCTTCACCGCGGTCACCGCCGCCGACTTCGACCGTACGCTGCAATGGGACCGTGCCGCCCACGCCGCGGGCTATCCGGAGCCTGCCTGAATCCGCTCAGGGCACTCGGCCGGTGGGATGGACGGCGACGTCGTGTGGCTTCAATAAATAACGGCGTGCGACGTCAAAATACGTCCGATACAGCAACCCGTTATTCAGTCGCAGCAACTCCTCGCGGCGGCGTCGATAGGCCCGGTTGTATTGATACCACGGGATCAGAGGCTCGTCGTGGTGCAGGACATGTAGGTTATTGAACAGAAAGAGCGGCCCGAAGAACCAACTGCCCTCGACGATCGCGATCCGTTCATACACCGTGTTCCGCGCCCGATGTTCGGCGAAGGATCGGACGGAGCCGATACCCTTGCTGGCAACCATCACCCCGACCAAATAGACCCACAACGGCATCCCACAGACGGATGTCACCCACCAGAGCACCGGTATGCACGTCAACAGGTGCACAACCCACGCGCGCCGCGCCCCCGGGTCGTTACGGCGAATGGCGCGCCATTCGCCCACCCAGTACATCGCGATGTGCATGGGCGCCCCGATCGTCACACGACCCAAGAGCGTCTGATCAATGCGCCACAGCCATCGCATCGGCGCCGACATCGCCGCCCAGTGTTCGGGGGTGACGTAATACGACTCGGGATCATCCACCGGGTCGGTCAATCGTTCGTTGTTGTGATGTTTCAGGTGGAGGCGCTTATAGCGCACGTAGGGTATCCACAACGACAGCGGCACTCGGCCGATCAGATCATTGATCGCGCGCCATCGGGTGGGATGGCCGTGTAACACTTCGTGCTGCAAGGATCCGTGCCACGCAACAAGGAGCGCGAGTAGCGGTAACTCGACCCAAGGAGACATCCGACCCCATGCATAGGTCAGGGTGAGCCAGCCGGCATAAATGACTCCGGCAAGGAGTACGGTCGGCCATTCGATGGCCGGCGCATCGGCGTAACGGGACGGTTCACGAGTCAGCATGATTGAAATCGTTAACGAAAGGATAAAACGAACACATGTCACCTTGAGTGTATCGGACCGTCGAATCCGTGCTCAGGTGGCTCACCGCAATCAGGCCATTCCACGCATCCACGGACGCGTCATCACACCCACCGTATCATGTAACAAGACCGCCATCAGGCCCGTCAAGACACCGCCTTGCAAGACGAACGCCGTGTTGTCGGACAAAAGCCCAGCGACGATCACTTCACCCAGTCCTTGGGAGGCCACCGTCGATCCCAAGGTGGCGGTACCGACGCTGATCACGAGCGTTTGCTTGACGCCCTCCACAATCAACGGCCGCGCCAACGGCAACTCCACGCGCCACAAGCGTCGAAGCGGATCAAACCCCATGCCGTCAGCGGCTTCTCGGATCGACGACGGCACGCCCTCGAGACCCGACAGCGCGTTCTCGAAAATCGGCAGCAATCCGTAGGCGATCAGCGCGATCAGCGTAGGGGTAGCCCCAAATCCCACCAACGGCACGGCGACCGCCAAAACCGCGACCGGCGGGAACGTCTGCCCCACACCCACTAGCGTACGCGAAAGGGGCAAGAAGGCTCGACCGGGACCACGGGTGACGCCAATCGCGAGCGCGAGGGCAATCGCCGTACTGAAGACTGTCGCGACCAACACGATCCCCAGATGCGCACTCGCAAGAGCGAGCAGATCGCCTTGGTCATAGATGGCGGGCGCGCCGTCGTGCGTCAGCGGGATCAGGAGTCCGGCAAAGGCCTGGGGCCGGACTAGGAAGCTGATCAACAGGCCCCACCCCAGACCGCGCAACAGCCAACCGGTTCGACTCGTCACCGAACTGCCCCACGCGCGAGGATCGCCGCCACGGTGACCCGGCCTAACGGCTGACCCGCTGCATCGACGACGACGCCGTCGTCTGCGCCGGCCCACATCAGCGCCGACAGCGCATCACGCAGCGACATGTGCACCGACAGCGTGGGGCCCTTTGAGATTCCCGTTTCCACCAGATCCGCCGCGGTCGCGAGCGACAAAAGGCGCAATGCTCTATCCGCCGTACCGGTCAGCAACGTCACCTGCGGATGGGCGGGTGCGGTGAGCAGGCGCGCCGGCGCGTCGTGCTGCAATAAGCGGCCATTATCAATAACGGCCACGTGGTCGGCGAGTTTGAAGGCTTCGTCGATATCGTGCGTCACCAACACGACGGTCGTCCCCAACTGCCGTTGGATGGATCGCAGGTCCTCTTGTGCCTTGGCGCGGATGATTGGATCCAGCGCGCCGAATGGTTCGTCCATCAGCAGCACCGAGGGGCCCGCCGCAAGCGCACGCGCCACGCCGACCCGCTGCTGTTGGCCGCCGGAGAGCTCGGCGGGCAAGCGCTGCGCTTGGGTGGTCGGATCGAGGCCAAATAAACGCAACAGTTCGTCGGTACGCGCCGCGATTCGCGCCGCCGACCAACCCAACAACTGAGGCACCGTGGCAATGTTTTCCGCTACCGTGCGATGCGGAAACAATCCGTTGCCTTGAATGACATAGCCGATTCGCCGACGCAGCAACGGAGCCGGTTCATCGGTCGTCAACCGCCCGTCGATCCAGACGGATCCGTCAGAGGGCTCAATTAACCGATTGATCATTCGGAGCAATGTGGATTTGCCCGATCCGGACGTGCCGACGATCGCCGTCACCGTGCCGCGGGGCACCTCCAAGTCGACGTGATCCACGACCTTCGTCGCACCGTAGCGCTTCGTCAGTCCCGCGATCTTGATCATGCGACTCTCCGCCGTTCTAACCCGTCAACCAATGCATCCAACAGCACGCCGGCCACGAGCGCCATGGCGACCGTCGGCAATGCCCCGAGCAGTACCAAATCGATAGCGGTTTGCCCGATGCCCTGAAAAATGAAGGTGCCGAGTCCGCCACCGCCGACGAGTGCCGCCACCGCGGCCAAGCCCACGTTCTGGACCAAAACGACCCGTATACCCGTCACCACCGTAGGCAGCGCTAACGGCCACCGTACCTGCCACAGAATCTGGCGATCGGTGAGACCCATGCCTTGCGCCGCCTCGATCACGGCGGGATCAATACGCCGCAATCCGAGCACGGTGTTGGCGACGATTGGGAAGAGCGCATATAAAAACAGAGCGACGATGGCCGGGGCGTAGCCGATCCCTCCCACTCCCAGGGCCGCGAGCGCGGGCAGTGCCGCTGCCAGCGCCGCAAGCGGCGCCATCAGAACGCCGTACAGCGCGATCGAGGGAATGGTCTGCACAAAGCTCAAGGCCGATAACACGGCGCGCGCCATCGATTCCCGTGCGAAGCACAGCATACCGATCGGCAGGGCAACGACCACGGCGCCGGCTAACGAACCGGTCGCCAACATCAGGTGGCGTTTGAGTTCGAGCGTAAACCGATCGGCATTGGCGGCGTATTCCCGACCGATCGAGACCTGATCGAAATGACCGCTCGCCAACGCCCACCCAATCACGCCTATCACAGCGCCGAGGAGTACGACCCGGCGCACTGGCCGCAGTCGCGCAATCGCGACGGCATCCACGAGGAGCAATCCGGTCAACGCGGCCGCCGCCCAAAAGCCGAGCCCCGGTGCAATACGAAGGACGCGATCGTCCGGCGGCGTCAATTCGGTAGCGACCGTGCCCAGCGCCCAGCAAAGACACGAGAGAGCCGTGGCGGCCGCCGTAAATCGAACCACTGGACGGCGCACCAGGCTCGCAACAGCCAGCAGCACGCCGTAGGCGATGAAAACGGAGTGAACGGACCCGCTGTGCCACACGGCTTTCAGCGGCAACGTCACACCCGGGACGATGCGATTGGCTTTTTCGACGACAAAGGGACCTGCAGACCACGCCACGAGCGCGGCGAGCCCAAAGACCATCCCAGGAAGATCCAGCCGCGGGCGGGTCATGGCAGGAATCCTCTGGCACGCAGGTAGTCCCGAGCCACCACCGTCGGCGCTTCCCCGTCGATTTGCACGCGCTCATTCAGCCGCTGCAAATGCTCTTGGTCCAGGCTGCGCATCAGCGGCGCCACCAGCGCCGGAATCTGGGGATGCCGTTGAATCAGTGCCTCGCGTGCCGTCGGTACCGGCGCGTACACCGGCTGATCATGGCGATCATCTTCGAGGACCCGCAGGTGCGCCGTGACGATCCCGCCGTCGGTGGCGTACACCATCGCCACGTTCACGCCATTTGTTCGCGCCGCAGCCGCCGTGATGGTGGCGGAGGTTTCACCGCCGGCGAGAACGATCTTTTGCGACGGTTTTAGGTGGAACCCGTATGTTCGCTCCAACGAGCGTAGGGTGCCGGCGTTCGCAAACTCAGCCGAACAGGCCAGCACCACCGCCCCGCCATTACGGACCCAACGAGCGAAATCGGTTAACGAGTGCAAATGCCAACGCCGAGCCTCATCTTCTCGGACGGCGAGCGCCCAGGCGTTGCTGGCCGGCGACGGTTCGAGCCACACAATGCGATGGGCGGCGTAATCCAAGCGAGCCCCTTCCCGGTACCCCTGCGCGGCATCCTTCCAGACGGGATCGGCGGGTCGGTTGTAGAAAAAACCGGCGTTACCGGTGTACTCGACATAGAGGTCGATCTCCCCTGCGAGGAGTGCCCGCCGGACCACCGGCGTTGCTCCGAGCATCATCCGGTCTATCGTTGGAATGCCCTTTGCGTCCAAGACCAAACGGATCATCTCGCCGATCATGGCGGACTCGGTCGACAACTTCGACGACACAACCACCGGTGCATTGCCTGCAGACGCGGGCAGCGCCACCAGCAACAACAAACACAGCAGCCGACCGAGTGCGATGGGCAAAACAACCTCTCCTGGACGGCCCCGCCCGACGCTCGGGCGCAAGGAACCATGGCCATTACGGGCCGACGCGTCAAGTATTACACCGCTTGTCATCTCGCACGCGACGTGGTGACATGAACTGTCGGCGGGAGCGATCTGCACGAGTGATGCACGCTCGCCGACGAGAGAGTCGACTTCCACCGTGAAACTACTGCCAAAACGATCCCGTCCGCGTCGCTCCTCGGGTACGGATAGTGGGGATTACAGTCTCTTCCGTCTCCTGCGCGAAGGCCTTGTCGGTCACCGAGGCTGGCGGCCCGCGTGGCATAAAGCCGAGCCACGCGCGCGGTATCGGGTCGTGATCGTCGGCGGAGGCGGTCAGGGTCTATCGACCGCCCATGCACTCGCCACCCAACACGGTATCAGCGACGTCGCGGTACTCGAAAAAGGACCGATCGGTCTCGGCAACGTCGGCCGGAACACCACGATCATCCGGTCAAACTATTTTCATCCCGACAACGTGCGCTTTTACGAGCACTCGTTGAAATTATGGGAAACGCTGGAGCAGACCCTTAATTTCAATGGCATGGTCAGCCAACGCGGTACGTTGAATCTGTTTCACACCGAGGCGCAGCGCGATCTGTTCACCCGCCGCGCCAACGGTATGCGCTTACTCGGGGTCGACGCGGTCGCGCTCGACCGGAAAGAGGTCAAAGCCCTCGTGCCTCGCGTGGACTTGGATCACGGCCGTTTCCCGGTACTCGGTGGCTTTCTCCAGCCGCGCGGCGGCACTGTCCGCCACGATGCCGTCGCGTGGGGCTACGCCCGCGCTGCCTCCCGCGCGGGCGTGGATATCGTCGAACACTGCGAAGTACGCCGGGTGGTGAGCGAGCGCGGTCGTGTGACCGGCGTCGAGACGACACAGGGCTTTATCGGCGCCGACATCGTCTGCCTCGCCGTCGCCGGCCATTCATCGACTCTTGCGAGCACAGCGGGCCTGCGCCTCCCGATCGAAAGCCATGTGTTGCAGGCCTTCGTCACCGAAGCGATCAAACCGGTGTTGGACGTGGTGCTGACCTATGGGGCCGGCCATTTCTATATCAGCCAATCGGACAAGGGAGGACTCGTGTTTGGCGGGCCGATCGACGGCTACAACACCTATGGCCAACGCGGCACCTTGCCCGTGGCCGAAGAAGTCGTGGCCGCGGGCCTGACGTTGCTACCGAGTCTGGCCAAACTGCGGATACTCCGCCAATGGGGCGGAGTCATGGACATGAGCATGGACGGCTCGCCGATCATCTCGCGCACACCGCTTGAGGGCCTCTACCTGAACGGCGGCTGGTGCTATGGCGGATTCAAAGCCATTCCCGCCGGTGGGGTCGCCACTGCGCATCTGATCGCAACCGGTGAATCCCACGCCATTGCCAAGCACTTGGACCTCGACCGTTTCGCGGACGGACGCCTCATCGATGAGCGCGGCGCCGGTCCCTACCCGTGGGCGCACTGATATGTTGAGGTTGCGCTGCCCGCATTGTGGTTTACGCGATGAAGCCGAATTTCGCTACCGCGGCGATGCCACGCAATTGCGGCCCGCCGGGAGTGCGCCGCGTGAGGCGTTCGTTCACTACGTGTATGCACGTAACAATCCGAAGGGTTGGCACGTCGAATGGTGGATGCACGTCGCAGGCTGTCGGGCCGTGTTGCGCGTGGTTCGGCATACCGTGACCCATGAGATTCATTCGGTGACGCTCCCGCAAGAGCCCGTTGACGTTCCGGGTGACGTGCGATGACCGGGCCCACTCGCATCGGCACCGGCGCCTTCATCGATGACACGCAACGGGTGTCATTCCGCTTCGACGGTCGCGTGTACGAGGGTCGTCGTGGCGACACCCTCGCCTCGGCATTGCTCGCCAACGGGGTAACGGTGGTCGGGCGCAGTTTCAAGTATCACCGCCGTCGGGGCATCTACACGGCAGGCCCGGAAGAACCGTCGGCACTGGTGACGATTATTGGCCCTTACGGTCGCGAGCCCAATCGGCCCGCCACGGTCACTCCACTGGACGAGGGCCTCGTCGTGGAAAGCCAGAACCGTTGGCCGTCCCTCGCGTTTGACGCCTACGGCGTGTTCGGTGCGCTGTCGCGATTCTTGCCGGCCGGTTTCTACTACAAGACCTTCATGTGGCCCTCCTTCGCCTGGGAGCGCCTGTATGAACCGCTGATTCGTCGCGCCGCAGGACTGGGTCGACTGGACCATCCGCCGCGATCCGCGCCCTCCCCGGAGACGCAACACGACCACGCCGATGTGCTCGTGGTCGGCGCCGGCCCTGCCGGGCTTAGCGCTGCGGCAATGCTGGGCCTTGCGGGTTTGCGAGTCATTCTCGCCGATCAAGATGCGCATCTCGGCGGCGGCACTCTGCTGGATGCCGACTGGCAGAGTTGGCGCACACAGATGCTCGCGCGCCTCGCGGCGCTCCCGAATGTCCGCCTTTGGCCGCGGACCACCGTCATCGGGGCGTACGGCCACGGTGTCTACGGGGCACTCGAGACGCGCGCCGGCACGCAGCCGGGATCACAGACAGGGCACTTGCACGTGGTGCGCGCCGCATCCACCGTGCTCGCCACCGGCAGCGTTGAGCGCCTGATCGCCGTGCCGGGCAACGATCTGCCGGGCGTGATGCTTGCCGGTGCCGCCCTCCGGTACCTCGTTGGCCACGGTGTCTGTGTCGGCAATCGCATCGCAATCTTCACCAACAACGACGACGCTTACGCGACGGCGCTGGAGTACCGCCGCCGGGGCATCGCCGTCGAAGCGGTAATCGACATTCGCGAATACTCGCCGGCGGCCGACCGCGCGCGCGGTGCTGGCCTCACGGTTTACGCGAGCGCCAAAGTGGAATCCATACTGGGACGGCATCGCGTCAGTGGCATTAAGGTTCGGGATCGCTCGGGTCAGGCGCTCACCCTCTCGGTCGACGGTGTACTGCTGTCGGGCGGGTATACGCCCGCAACGGCCTTGGCCACACAGTTGGGCGCGCCGCTGCATTGGAACTCGCCGATCGCGGCGTTCATCCCTGATCTGGCCCCCTCGCTCGGGCAAGTGGCTGGATCCGCGCACGGCGTGTGCGGTCTCGCGGCAGCAGCGACCGATGGACTCAGCGCGGCCACGCACGTGCTGAGCGCCTTCGGTATCGCCGTCAGCGAGCCCCCCGATCTGCCAACGCCGCCGAACGATCAACCGCGCGGCGATCTGGAACCGTGCTGGGAAGTCCCCGGTCGCGGCAAAGCCTTCGTCGATCTCCAGCACGACGTGACCACTGCCGACATTCGGCTTGCCCGCCGCGAGGGCTACGAACACGTGGAGCACATGAAACGCTACACGACCCACGGCATGGCGACCGATCAAGGCCGCATCGGCGGCCTCGTCGGACAAGCGGTCCTCGCGTTGGCGCGCGGTATCGATGTCGCCGAAGTCGGGCAGCCCAAAGCGCGTCCCTTCGTCGAACCCGTCCCCTTTGCCGCTCTGGCCGGAGGCGAGAGCGGTGAGCATTTCAAACCCCGCCGTTTGCTGCCCCTGCACGATTGGCACGTCGCCGCAGGCGCGACCTTTGTCACCGCCGGCCTGTGGATGCGCCCACTCGTGTACTCCCAAGACACCGGCTGGAGCGCTGTCCTGAGCGAAGCACGGCACGTGCGCCGGGAGGCGGGTATCACCGACGTCTCCAGTCTGGGCAAACTGGAAGTGGCCGGCAGCGACGCGGCCGCTTTTCTCGATTTCGTCTATGCCAATACGATGTCGACGCTGCCGATGGGCCGATGCCGCTATGGAATCATGCTCCGGGAGGACGGGATCCTCCTGGACGACGGCACGGTGGCGCGCCTCGGCAAGGATCATTTCGTTCTGACGACGACGACGGTCAATGCCACCGCCGTCTTGGACCACCTGGAGTTCCATCGCCAGACGGTCTGCCCGCATTGGGACGTGACGATCAGCGATGTCGGGGACCACTGGGCGCAATTTGCGATTGCAGGCCCACTCTCTAGGGCGGTCTTGAGCGAAGTCGTGGACCAGACCGACCTCTCGAACGAAGCATTCCCGTTCATGGCCGTCACCGGGATCACCATCGCCGGCATCGCCGGTCGTTTGTTCCGGATTTCGTTTTCCGGGGAGTTGGCCTACGAAGTCGCCGTACCGGCTCGACACGCGCTCACCGTTTGGACGCGACTCTTAGAGGTCGGCACGCCCCTCGGACTCAAACCCTACGGCTTGGATGCACTGAATACCCTGCGCATCGAAAAGGGCCACGTTACCGGTGCGGAATTGAACGGCCAGACGACCGCAGGCGATCTTGGATTGGGGCGTCTTTGCAAACAGACCGCCGATTACATCGGCGCCGCTCTCGTCCAGCGCGAGGCGCTGCAAAGCGGCGACATGCGGCTGGAGCTCGTTGGCGTCAAACCGGTGGACAGCGAACAGCGTCTGCGAAATGGCGCCCATCTGATCGACCCGGACACCGATGATCACAGTCTCGGGTTTATCACCTCATCGACGCCCGCGACCGAACAGGTCGGCTGGGTGGGTCTCGCGCTTTTGCGTGGCGGACACGCCCGCCGCGGGCAGCGGCTCTTGGCGGTCTCGCCCGTGCACGGTGAGACGTGCGCGGTCGAGATCACGAGCCCTCATCACCTTGATCCGGAGAATGCTCGTGTCCGCGCCTGAGCCGCTGAATCCGTGTCGGTTCGAGCGGTCACAGGCCGACCTCGCGGAAGTCATCGCCCGCCGCGGTCGTCACCGAGATGTCGTGTACGCAGGGCGCGCCCGCCATCTGGTTCTGCCGCCCCCGGGTGAGGCGCATTGGTCGGACGACTATGTCACCCTGTGTACTCGACCGGATCGCTGGTGGGTGATTGCCCCAGAACGTCCCTGCGCAGAGACCGCGGCACGCATTTCCGCGCTCTTAGGCACGGGCGCCATCGTGGTCGATCAGTCATCGGGCTATGTCGTTTTTGACCTCATCGGCATCGAATGGCGTAACCGCCTCTCCCTCGGCTGCCGCATCGATCTGGATCCGGAGGTATTCCGGCCCGGTCACGTGGCCGCTACGCTCATTGCGCAAGTCAACGTCATTCTCATACCGCATCCGACGGGACTCTTTGCGCTCGTACCGTCGACGTACGCCCGTCATGTCGAGATTTGGCTTGCCCATCGATCCGGCAACACGACGGTCGCGTCCCCATTCTAGGAGTAGTGGAGTTATGAAGACTTCGGCACAGGCCGTGGTAATCGGTGGCGGCGTCGTCGGCGCGAGCGTTCTTTACCATCTCTCCAAGATTGGCTGGACCGATGTCCTACTGCTCGAACAAAGCGAGTTGACCTCCGGATCGACGTGGCACGCGGCCGGCGGTATGCACACCTTCAATGGTGAAGCGAATATCTCGCGTCTGCAGAAGTACACGATCGACCTGTACCGTGAAATCGAAGCGATATCTGGCCAGTCCTGCGGCTTACATCCCAACGGTGGCTTGATGCTCGCCGCGACGGCCGGTGAGCTGGATAGCTTGAAGCTGATTTGCTCCCGAGCACGGTATCTCGGCATGGAAACCGAGATGATCACCGTGGAAGAAGCGGTGCAACTCAATCCGCTGATCGATCCCAAATACTTCATCGGCGCGCTCTGGCGAGCGGACGGCGGTCACTGCGACCCGTCCGGAACCACCCACGCCTACGTCAAAGCCGCGCGCACCTTGGGCGCCGAAGTCGAACGATTTACGCGAGTCACGGGTCTCGCGCAGCGCTCGGACGGCAGTTGGACGGTCCAAACGAACAAGGGTGAGATCCACGCGGAACACGTGGTGAACTGCGGTGGTTTGTGGGCGCGGGAGATCGGTCGCTTGGTCGGCCTCGAATTGCCGGTGCTCGCGATGGAGCACCACTATCTGCTGACCGAAGACATCCCGGCACTCGCCGGGCGCGACAAAGAAATCGTCAACACCACGGATTACGCGGGCGAGATCTACATGCGCCAAGAGCGCGGCGGCGCGTTACTGGGCACTTACGAGCCGAACGGTCGCGTCTGGTCCCCGGACACGACGCCCACCGACTTCTCGATGCAACTGCTGCCGGACGACTTTGAACGTTTGGCGCCGCACTTTGAAGTGGGTTTCAAGCACTTTCCCGCACTCGGCGAAGTGGGCATCCGCAAAGCCATCAATGGCCCGTTCACCTTCGCGCCCGACGGCAACCCGCTGGTCGGCCCGGTGCGAGGCTTGCGCAACTATTGGGTCGCCTGCGCTGTCATGGCCGGATTCAGTCAGGGTGGTGGTATCGGCTTAATGCTGTCCCGGTGGATGGCTCACGGGGATCCCGGACAAGACATTCTGTCAATGGATGTCTCGCGTTACGGCACCTTTGCTACGCCGAAATACACCTCGATCAAGGTGCCCGAAAATTATTCGCGGCGCTTCCGCCTCGCTTATCCGAACGAAGAGCTCCCCGCCGCGCGCCCGGTGCGACGCTCGCCGCTGTACGACCGCTTCCGTGCCCGCGGCGCGGTGATGGGCGCAAACTTTGGGCTCGAGCACGCGCTGTGGTTCGCGCCGCCCGGCGTGGAGGGTCGCGAGACCCCCACGTATCGACGCTCAGAGGCCTTCCCCATCGTGCGCGAGGAATGTCGAGGGGTTCGCAGTCGCGTCGGTCTCTACGAAACCACGAACTATGGCAAGTACGAAATCACCGGCACGGGCGCGCGTGCGTGGTTGGATCGCGTCTTTGCCTGTCGCCTGCCGAAGGTGGGGCGCCTCGCCCTCGCCCCGATGCTCAATGAGGCGGGCCGCCTCGTCGGGGACTTGTCCATCGCGTGCCTTGCCGAAGATCGTTACCTGATTGTGGGCTCCGGCTTTGCCGAGGAGTTTCACCTGCGCTGGTTCTGGCAACAGCAACCGCCGGCGGATGTGTTCGTTCGGTCGGCCGCCTCCACGTTGGGGGGCGTGTCGATTGCCGGCCCCCGCTCGCGCGAACTGCTGCAGCGATTAACGCGACTCGATCTGTCGGCGAATGCGTTCCGCCTATTCGACGTACGCCAGACCTCGGTCGGCTACGCACCCGTGATACTCACACGCGCGGGGTTCACGGGCGAACTGGGCTATGAGTTATGGACCACGCTCGACTACCTCGCCACGTTGCACGATGACCTGTGCGACGCCGGCGACGACTTGGGTCTGGTGCATTTCGGCGGTCGTGCGCTGTCGTCGTTGCGACTGGAAAAAAACTACGGGTCCTTTAATCGAGACTTCCGCCCCGATTACACACCCGCGCAAACCGGGCTCGACCGCTACGTGGATTTCGACAAGCCGGGATTTATCGGTCGTGCCGCCGCCTTGGCAGAACGCGCCAACGGCCCGAACCGGCGCTTCGTCGTCATGGAAGTCGATGCCGATGATGCCGACGTGGTCGGCTACGAGTCCATCGTGAAGGACGGCCAGGCGGTGGGCTACGTGACGTCTGGCGCCTACGGGCACTGTGTGGAACGCAGCCTAGCCGCCGGGTTCGTGCCGAGCGCTTACGCTCGGGACGGTGAGGTCTTTGAGATCGACATCCTCGGTCGAATCGCGAAGGCCGTCGTGCGTGCGCAGCCGCTGTATGACCCCGAGGGCACGCGCTTACGCAGCTAGTGCGGACTTCAAAGTCCGACTGCCACCCGACTGCTGGGCGTAGCGACCCAAGCGGTCGGTGCGCGTCTCAGCAGCGCGCCCTACCTCGACTCTGTTTACCAGCCCAACCGTTGCGGCTCGTCTGCCGGGACGGTGTAGTAGTCACCTCGGTCGGCGACGAAGATATGCTGGCTGAGGGTCAGCCCGGTAACGCCTTCGAGTGAACCGGCCGCAATGCTGATTCGTTCGGGTTCGCGCAGCGGGCGCCAAAACACGTTACTGCCACACCGACCGCAGAAGCCTCGCTCAGCCGTCGACGAGGAGCGGTACCAGACGAGTCCTTCGTCCGTCACGAACCGCACGTGGGCGATGCAGGCGGACGTATAGGCGCTGTAATGCCCACTCGTCCGCCGGCATTGCGTGCAGTGACAGGCCACCACATCGCGCAATGGCCCGTCGATCTCGAACGCGACGGCCCCACATTCGCACCGACCGCGCGCGATCGAAACCGACTCAGACAACGGGGTGACCCGTCATGTCCAAGTGGAGCTGAGTGCCGGTATACGGGTGGGCGCGGCACACCGCTTCGTTCAACTCGATACCGAGACCCGGTTCGGTCGGCGGAATGATGTAGCCCTCTTCCCAACGGATTCCCTTCGTGAGGATCTCCGCATGGAAACCATCCCAACGTTCGATACTTTCCTGAATGAGGAAGTTGGGACTGCACGTGGCCAACTGCACGTTGGCAGCACCCACCACGGGACCGCAGTACAGATGCGGCGCGATCTGCACGTGGCTGACTTCCGCCATGCCCGCGATCTTCTTAGCCTCCAGCAATCCGCCGACGCGTCCGAGGTTCATCTGCAGAATCGCGGCCGATCCTGCTGCCAACATCCGACCGAAATCGTACTTCGTCGTCAGACGCTCGCCCGCTGCGATGGGGATCGTCGTGCCCCGCGCAACACGCGCCATTTCCTCCGGCGCATCGGGTGGCACCGGTTCCTCAAACCAGAGTGGGTCGTACTTCTCCAAACGGCGCGCCAAGCGGATAGCGCCTGCGGCGGTCATCTGGCCGTGCGTACCAAACAGGAGATCGGCTTTGGAGCCCACCGCCTCGCGCAACACCTCGCAGAAGCGTTCCGACAAGTCGAGGGCGTGCAACGACAGCTGGCGGCCATCAAACGCCGTGTAAGGACCGGCGGGATCGAATTTGATCGCCGTGAACCCTTGTGCCACGTATTCGGCCGCGCGGACTGCCGAGAGCTCAGGGTCCTGATACACATCCACGGTGTCGCCGGGTCGGGCATAAATGTAGGTGTACGAGCGCAGCCGTTCGTGCACCTTGCCGCCCAAGAGGTTGTACACCGGCTGACCGGCCTCTTTACCAATGATGTCCCAGCAGGCCATCTCCAACGCCGACATGCAGCCCATGACCGTCAGATCCGGGTGCTGCGTGAAGCCGGCCGAGTACACCCGGCGCCACATGTGTTCGATGCGATGCGGGTCTTCGCCGCGCATATAGCGGTTAAAGAGGTCCTCGCACATCTTCGCCACCAGGTGGGGCTCAAACGGCACGCAATACGCCTCGCCGACACCCGAGACGTTGCCGTCCGTCGTGATTTTCACAAACACAAAGTAACGGCCGCCGTAATGCGGCGGCGGATTACCGACGACGAACGTCTCGATGTCGACGAGCTTCATAGTCTCAGGCCTCGTAGTAACCGTTGATGGCCTTGAACTCGAGGAAGTCGAGCAGACCGTACTTGCCCCACTCGCGTCCGTTACCGGACTGCTTGAAGCCACCGAACGGCGAACTGTAATCCTGGCCCACCCCGTTCAGGTACACGCTACCCGCGCGCAAGCGCTTGGCCACGTACAAGGCCTTCTGGTGATCGCCGGTCTGCACGTACGCGGCAAGCCCGTACGGTGTGTCGTTCGCGATCGCAATGGCGTCGTCCAAATCCTTGAATGGAATCATGACCAGCACCGGCCCGAAGATTTCGTTTCGCGCAATGTTCATCTGATTGTTGACGCCGGCAAACACGGTTGGGCGCGCGTAGTAGCCTTTCTCGATGCCGTCCGGACGCCCGGGCCCGCCCGCGACGAGGCGAGCACCTTCCGCGATGCCTTCCTGAATCCAGTGCTGCACCCGCTCGAACTGGATCTTCGACGCCAAGGGTCCGATGTGATTGCCCGACTGCGTCGGGTCGCCCACCTTCACATTGGCCGCAACAGCCGCCGCGACGGCGACCGCCTTCTCGTAGACCGACTCTTCGACCAGCATGCGGGTGGGCGAGTTGCAGGACTGCCCCGTATTGCTCATGCAATGCAGGACACCGCGCTTTACGGCCTTCTCAATGTCCGCATCGGCAAAGACGATGTTCGGCGACTTGCCACCGAGTTCCTGGGAGACGCGCTTGACGCTGTCGGCTGCCGCCTTCGCGACCGCGATGCCGGCGCGCGTCGATCCGGTGAACGACATCAATTCAATGTCGGGGTGCACGGAGAGCGCATTGCCCACCTCGACGCCCGTACCGTGAACCATGTTGAATACGCCCGCCGGGTAGCCGGCTTCGTGGACGCACTCCGCGAAAATCTGCGCCGAGAGCGGGCTCTGCTCCGACGGCTTCAGCACCACGGTGCAGCCCGCAATCAGGGCCGGCGCCACCTTCGCCGCGACCTGGTTCATCGGCCAGTTCCACGGCGTGATCAAACCACAGACGCCGATGGCTTCGCGCACGACATTGCCTCGGGCGCCGCTGCGCTCTTCCCAATCCAGCTCACGAGCCGCCTTCAAGGTCTCCTTGATGTGGCCCGAGCCGCACTCGGCTTGCGCGTTGTACGAGAAATCTTTGGGCGCACCCATTTCGGTCGTGATGGCCTCAGCGACCTCGCCGTAACGGCGCATGTACACCTCGAGCAACTTCTCCATCAACGCAATACGCTCGTCGAGCGTCGTCAACGAATAGGTCTGAAAGGCTCGGTGAGCCGCCGCAACAGCAAGGTTGGCATCGTCCGCCGACCCCATCGCGATCTCCGCCACTTGTTCTTCCGTGGCCGGATTAAAGACCGGGAAGCGTCCCATGTCGGTGACCGGACGGACGAAGGCCCCATCAATGTAATGCAGCAAGGTTTTCATAACTCTCTCCGTAATGACGCTGCGGGCTTAAAACGCCCACAGTTGAGGATCGCGATCCTCAGATTTTGATACCGGTGGCACGCTCCTGATCCTGCACGAGCTGCCGCGCGGACCAGAAGTAATGAAAGGTTGCCCAGAAACCGATGGGCGCGAGGCACAACAGTGCCATGCGCAGCGATTCCGTGGACCCTTGACCCAGCGGGTCAAAGTAATTGCTCAGACCCCCCACGTAAAAGGGTGCAATCAGAAGATTACCGACGTTCGCGGCAAACAGGGTCGCGGCACAAAACATGGCCCGCATGCGCGGCTTGGCGAGATTATTCAGCAGACCAAAACACGGACCGATGTAGAAATAGATCGCGGGGATGAAGATCCAGAACAACGCGCGGGCGACCTCAAGGTCACGCGTCCAATAGATTCCGATCGACGCAAACGTGGCGATGCCAATGATCGAGCCCATGAACCAGACAATCCGGCGAGGATCCTTGAAGACGCCGAGGCCCAACAACCAACCGGTCAACGCGGTGGCCAAACCGCCGCCCCAGAGGTGGATAGGACCGGTGATATCGCCAGCTTGGCCTGCGTCGAGGTGATACAACCGCTGCAAAAAGGACGGCGTGAAGTAGATCAAGCCCCAACCCCAGAGCGCCGTCAGTGCGCTGCCGAGCATGACGTGAACCGCAGAGCGCTGCAGCCACAGAAAACGGGCCGTTTCACCCACACTGGGCGCAGACCCTTCGAGCGCGTGGTCCAATTGACCCCGCTGCGGTTCTTTGATGGTTGCCCAAATCAGGAGGCCGACCAAGAAACCGGGGGCACCCAGTACCCAAAATACCGAGCGCCAGCCGAACGCGACGGCGATTCCGCCGGCAAAGTTGTACGACAGCCACGCGCCGATCGGCGCGCCCAGCGAAAAAATCGTCAGCGCCATGGGGCGACGGAACGCTGGAAAGTAGTCGGACAGGATCGTGTTGGCGCCTGGCGTACCGCCGGCCTCGCCCACGCCCACACCGATCCGGGTGAACGCAAAGCCCAAAACCGTCTTGGTCATGCCGCAGAAAATCGTCATCGCCGACCACAGTGCGATGGAGACCGCGACGATTTTCTTGCGGCTGTGCCGGTCGAGGATGTAGGAGATGGGGAAGCCGAGCACGACGTAGAACAGCGCCAATGGCCACGAGGTCAGCATGGCGACACCGCCGTCGCTCAAATGCAGATCGGCCTTGATCGAATCCAACACGGTCGACACCACATACCGGTCGGCGATGCTGAGGGTATACACCAGCACCATCATCACCAGTACGTACCATCGGACGAGCGTCGACGTCGTGTTCGCGACATCGCCTGTCTTGAGCGCTTTCTGTTCCACAGTCCCCCCCATCGACCGGGTAGGGCCCCCCGGTTGGGAGACCCACCTCGAGGGCGAAGCACCCCTGAGGCTACGGCATCATATACCGACACCGAAGTCATCGGGCCGCCCCGAGGGTTCGGGAAATTAATTGTCCTAGACAGCAAAAAAATTAACTTGCCGGCAATTTTGGCAGATCGCTAGCCTCGTCTCCCTCGGGAATCACCCCACCGGCGGTTCCCACCGAACTCCAACCTATGACTCCTCACTCAGAGAGCCACCTATGACCCTTCCGAAGATCGGCTTTATCGGCCTCGGCAACGTTGGCGCGAGCCTCGCCGGCAATCTCCTCCGTAACGGCGCGGATCTCACGGTGCGCGACCTAAACCCCGAGCTCGTGGCGCAGTTTGTCGCCAAGGGCGCCAAGAGCGCTGCCTCCCCCAAAGAAATGGCCGAACAGGTCGACGTCGTGATCACCTGCCTGCCCTCCCCCGCAGCCTCGGCCGAGGTGCTCGAGGCTGCCGATGGCGTGATCGCCGGACTGTCGCCGGGCAAAATTTGGATGGAAATGAGCACCACCGACGAGGCGGAAATCAAGCGCCTGGCGCCGCTGGTGGAAGCCACCGGAGCGCTCGCCATGGAGTGCCCGGTCTCCGGCGGCTGCCATCGCGCGGCGACCGGCAATATCTCGATTTTCGCCGGTGGCGAACGGGCTGGCTTCGAGCGCGTGCTGCCCATCCTGAAGATCTTGGGCTGCCAGATTTTGCACACCGGCCCGATCGGCACCGCATCGGTACTCAAGGTGATGACCAATTATTTGTGCACCGCACATCTCGTGGCCTTGGCCGAAGCGCTGACCACGATGAAGGTCGTGGGCTTGGACATGAACACGGTGTACGAAGCCATCCGCATCTCGTCCGGCAATTCATTCGTGCACGAGACCGAGTCGCAGGTCATCCTGAACGGCAGCCGTGATATCAATTTCACGATGGACCTCGTCATCAAAGACGTAGGCCTGTTCGATTCGATCGCCAAGAAGCATCACGTGCCGCTGGAGTTGTCGCCGCTCATTCTGGATGTGTTTAAGAAGAGCGCAGCCGCCTACGGTCCGCGCGAACTGTCACCGAACGTCATCCGTCGCTACGAAGAGCCGATGGGCGTGAAAGTGCTGGGCGTCGGCTTCCCGGCGCAGATGACCGACGACAAGCCCAAAGAACCGGGCTACGAAGTCGTTCCGTCCAACCGGCAGTAAGTTCGGTGGAGAGGCTGAGCCGCGTTAACCCGCGGCTCGGCCAAACCAGTCCATAAAGGCCTGGACTTTCGGATTTTCGAGCGCGTCGCGCCGGCAAATCAGCCCCCAGCCACCGGGGCCTCGCGCCACGTGTTCCATCGGGATGACTAGGCGACCGGAGCGCAAGTCATCCTCGGCGAACGGGCCGTTAGCGAGCGCAATACCCGCGCCATCCAAGGCCATTTGCAGGGCAATCGCCAGGGTGTCGACCACAACCCGGCTGCCGGGTACGTAGTCCACGCCGGCCGCCTGAAACCAAATGTCCCAATTGCGCGTCTCGGTGTAGACCACGACCAGCGGCAGGCCGACCAAGTCCTTTGGTTGCGCCCGTTCGGGCAATCGCTTGCGCATCGCCGGGCTGCAGACGGGATACAAGGCGTAATCGAACAATGGGACCCACTCAAACTCCGGTCCCGGCGGGGTTTCGCGGTAAACGAGGCCGACGTCGCCCAGCGACTCGTCAAAATCCCACTCCAACGCACAGGTGGACAGTTGCAATCGCACGTCGGGGTGCGCGTCCTGAAAGGCCGGGATCCGGGACGCTAACCAGCGAATCGATGCCGTGACGTAGGTTTGGATGCGCAGCGGCTTTTCCAAACGGGAGCGACGCAACGCCTCGGCACCCTCGATGAGGGTATCGAGCGCCTTGCGGACGTAGCCGTAAAACAGACGACCCTCAGGCGTCGGGACGATGGCCCGCCCCTCACGGGAAAACAACTGGACACCCAGATCGCTTTCCAGCAACTGGATCTGGTGACTGACGGCCGGGTGGGTCACGCAGAGCTCATCCGCCGCGTCCCGGACACTCTGACGAC
The DNA here is from genome assembly GCA_036742455.1 of Steroidobacteraceae bacterium. GTDB lineage: Bacteria > Pseudomonadota > Gammaproteobacteria > Steroidobacterales > Steroidobacteraceae > CAIKZZ01. The sequence continues at coordinate 40,878 of DAINQU010000006.1, forward strand.
GCGTGGTGGCCTCGAAGCCCTTCAGGGCATTCAGGGGCGGCAACTTTCTCAGGTCAATCTTCGTCGACACTCGGATTCCTCGCGCGGTCAGATTTGCGGTGCGAGCGTAAAGCAGGCCCCCACCTCAGAGCGTTAGACTATCAGGATGACCGTGGCGTCCGCAGGTTCAGACTCTGAATCGCGGCTCGCCCTCGAGGGAGAACGTCTGATGTCGCAATTCGATTACGTAATCATTGGGGCGGGATCCGCCGGCTGCGTGATGGCCAATCGCCTGTCCGAGGATGGCCGCTATTCCGTCCTCCTGCTGGAGGCCGGTGGATCGGACGCGAGCCCCTGGATACGCATCCCGGTCGGCTACGGAATGACCTTCCGACATCCGAAGTTCAATTGGATGTACGAGATGGAGCCGGATGCCACCATGGATGGCCGTCGGGGCTTCTGCCCGCGCGGCAAGGTGTTGGGCGGCTCGAGCTCCATCAATGCCATGGTGTACATGCGCGGTCATCCCGGCGACTTCAATGATTGGGCGGCTCTCGGCAACGACGGCTGGGCGTACGCTGATGTCTTGCCGTACTTCAAGAAAAGCGAAGACCACGAACGCGGCGCATCGGCGTATCACGGGGCCGGCGGCCCGATGCACGTTTCCGGCATACGCGGCTCGACCCACAAGATTTGCGAGAATTTTCTCGCCGGCTGCGACGAACTCGGAATCCCGCGCACCGACGACTTTAACGGCGCACAGATGGAAGGCTCCGGCACGTGGGATTTCCATATGCGCAAAGGCTGGCGCGTCTCCTCGGCGACGGGGTATCTGCACCCAGCGCTCGGACGCGCGAACCTCGCGGTCGAATTGCACGCGCAGGTCCTGAAGATTGATATCCGCGACCGCGAGGCGCGCGGTGTGGAGTATCTGCAGCACGGACGCCGCAAAGTGGCTGAGGCGCGTCGAGAAGTCATCCTCTGCGCCGGCGCGATCAACTCTCCGAAGATCCTGATGATCTCCGGCATCGGCGACGGGGCGACGCTGGCGCAGCACGGCATTCCGACGGTACTGGACCAACCTCGCGTCGGTCAGGGTCTGCAGGATCACGTGGCGGTGTCTTACTACTACCGCTGCACGGAACCGACGCTGAACGATGTGCTGAATCCCTTCTCGGGTAAGGTCAAAGCGGCCCTGCACTGGGCCTGGAACCGCGGTGGGCCACTCGGCCGCAGCGTCAATCAAGCCGGCGCCTTCGTTCGCACGCGCGAAGAACTCGAGCGACCGAACTTGCAAATTTATTTTAATCCGCTGACCTACACGGCGAGTTCTACGAAGCCCAAGACCATGGCGAACGCAGACCCGTTCTCTGCGTTCCTCATTTCGTTCAATACCTGTCGCCCGACGAGCCGTGGCTCGGTTTCCATCCGTTCTGCGGATCCGTTGGCGCCACCAAAAATCAACGCATCGTTTCTCGCGACCGACGCAGATATCAACGACGTCTACGAGGGCGGCCGTTTCCTGCGCCGTCTGGCGGCAACCGGTGCGATTCGCAGCATTACGGAGCGCGAGTATCTCCCCGGCCCCGAGGCGATGTCCGACGAGGCGGTGTTGGCCGATTTCCGCCAGCGGGCGGGTACCGTCTATCACTCGTCTTGCACGCTGCAGATGGGGCCGGATCCCGTCACATCGGTCGTCGACCCGCAACTGCGAGTTCACGGCATCTCGCGGCTGCGCGTGGTCGATGCGTCGGTCTTTCCGACCGTCACCACGGGCAACACGAATGCACCGGTCATCATGGTGGCCGAAAAAGCCGCTGAGTTCGTTCTCAACACGTAACGCCGAGTATCTCCGCAATGAAACAAGCCCAATTTCGCAACATGATGGAAGGCACGCGCGAAGAGTACGAACTCATTGCGCGCTACGAGCACGAGTACGCGAAACACCTGCCCAGTAGGATCCTCGAGGCGCTCGCCAAACTCGACGGTGGGATCGGCATGGGCGGTTTCCCGATCAGTCGTTACGAGCACTCCTTGCAGAGCGCCACCCGCGCCATGCGCGACGGCGCGGATATCGAATACATCGTCGCGGCATTGGTACACGATATCGGTGACGATCTGTCGCCCTACAATCATTCCGACATCGCGGCCGCGATTCTAAAGCCGTACGTACGACCCGAGGTCACGTGGGTGGTCCAGCAGCACGGGCTCTTCCAGAGTTATTACTTCGCCCATCACTACGGCAAGAATCGGAATGGGCGCGACCGCTACAAGGATCATCCGTGGTACGGCGCTTGCGTTAATTTCTGTGAGCGCTGGGATCAAGCGTCGTTTGATCCGGAATACCCGTCGGAGCCGATCTCAACGTTTGAACCGATGGTCTACGAGATCTTTACCCGTCAGGCGCACGACCCCATCTTCGTCGCTACGTAAGTTCGGGCTCACATGCCGGCGAGTTGAGTTTCCATTGCACGGGATCGCTCAGCTCGCCGCATAAGAATACTGGCGGTGATCACGCACGCACCAACGGCGGCAATGATCAGGCTCGCCATCGCATTGACGTCTGGACTCACCCCTAACTTCACCTTTGAATAAATCACCATCGGCAAAGTGCTCGACCGAGGACCCGAGACGAAGCTGGAAATCACCAGGTCGTCTAACGAAAGGGTGAAGGACAGCAGCCAGCTCGACATCAACGCCGGCGCTATGATCGGCAAGGTCGTGTCGAAAAATGCGCGCGTGCGCGTCGCACCGAGGTCCATCGCCGCTTCTTCCAGACTCAGATCCGCCGACTGCAGCCGTGACTGAACCGTAACCGCCACGTAGGCCGCGCAGAAGGCGACGTGCGACAAAATGACAGTCGTTACGCCGCGAGCCGGCCACCCAATCAATTGCAACATGGACACAAACAGCAGCAACTGGGTGATGCCCGTGATGATCTCTGGCATCACCAAGGGCGCATTGATCATTCCGGCCAACAGAAAGCGACCGTGAAATTTCGGGATCCGAACGAGTGCGATCGAGGCGAGCGTACCTATCACCAACGCGCCGGTCGAGCTCGCAAATGCAATCTGGAGTGACAACCAAGCGGCCTTACGGATCTGAACGTCGTGCATCAGCGCAACGTACCAGTGCGTCGAAAATCCGCCCCAGACACTGCCGAGCTCCGACCCATTAAACGAGTACCCGATGAGGACTAGGATCGGCACGTACAAAAACGCAATGCCAAGACACAATACGGTGATCAGCGGCGTCGGCATCCGGTTGTCCATGATCAATAATCCGCTTGGCGCACTTGATAGTACTGATGGATGGCGATGGGGCCGGCGAGGAACACCAGAAACGCGATCGCCACGGCAGAGGCGACCGGCCAGTCGTGGTTGCCGAAGAACTCATCCCATAGCACGCGGCCGATCATCAAATTGTCCGGCCCCCCGAGCAGCGCCGGGATCACGTACTCACCGACCGCTGGGATGAACACGAGCATCGACCCCGCAATGATGCCCGGCATCGAGAGCGGCAAGGTCACGTCGAGGAAGGCGCGCCACGGGCGACCACCGAGGTCTGAGGCGGCCTCGAGCAAGGTACGGTCTAATTTTTCGAGCGTCGCGTAGAGCGGCAGCACCATAAAGGGTAGATAGGAATAGACGATGCCCAAATAAATCGCGAAGGTCGTGTGCATCATGTGGATGGGCTGATCAATAACCCCCAAACGCAGTAATACCGCGTTGACGAGGCCGTTATCGCGAATGATGCTTTCGAGGGCGTACACCCGGAGCAGAAAAGACGTCCAGAACGGCAAGATGATGATCATCATCAGGATGTTCTGCGTGGATTTGGACGCGCGGGACATGGCATAGGCCATCGGGTACCCGACCAACAGGCACATCAGGGTGGCGAATAGGGCCGTGCGCAGGGAGTAGAGCACGGAGATGACATAGACGTCGTCGGTGAATAAGTAGCGGTAGTTCGCCCAACTGCCCTGCCAGACCCAGCCACCGGTGGCCGAATGTCCGACCAGATCCGTGAAGGGCGGAATACGCAGTGCTGCCTCACCAAAACTAATCTTGAGTGCGAAGACGAACGGGATGAGGAAGAATAGGAACAGGAACAGCAATGGCGGCAGGATAATGAGCCAGCGTCCACGACGCGCCACAAATCTCGCCATCTGTTGTCCCACCCTGTTCCCCCCCAGGAGCGTGCATGCGCAACGCCTGCCGAGTCTGCCGTAGACCGCCACATCCGGGAAGCCCTTTCTGCGCGAAACGGGGCTGCCTGCACTCATGACGCGGGCTCGCACTCCCACGGCGAAAGTGGCGACTGCGCGCACCTCCCGCGCACGCCATCGCCCTCATCTCATCGACGCCTGCATTTCGGCGCTGCATCTGTACGGTCCGTCCAAGACCACGGTCGACAAAGTGGTGGCCATCGCCGGCCTGTCGCCGGGCATTGTCCGTTTCTATTTTGATTCCAAGGACGCGATGCTGGTGGCCTCGCTGGAGTTCCTCGCCAGCGAGTTTGAGCAACGCTTGATCCAGCCGGTATCCGAGCGATCCCACGACCCCATCGGCGCGATGGACTTATTGGTCGACCTCTATTTAGGCCCTGAGCTGGCCAGCACCCGCAAAGTGTCGGTGTGGTATTCGTTCTGGGGTGAGGCAAGCTCTCGGCAGGAGTATTACGACATCTGCGGCGCCCGCGACACAAAGTTCGAGTCGCTGGTGTACGAGATCACCCGGCGCCTGATCGAGCGCGAGCCTGCGAGCCGCGCCGAGTCCGACGCCATTGCGCTCGGTTTGATCGGAACGCTGGAAGTCCTGTGGCAAGGCTTCGCGTTTCAAACCGAGTCGGCCATTGATCGGGGAGCGGCACGGCGACGCGTCGATCGTTACCTGCGGTCCGTATTCCCCTCGTCGTTCGGTCAACGCGCCACCGCTCCGGTACCGGCGACCGACACCGGATGGCAGTTCGCCGGCCTCGCCGCGGACTTCAAGGAAGCCGGCGCGTGCGCTGTGGTGGACACGGATGCGGCCCGCCTACTGGTCGTCCGCGGACAGGATCTGGCGCTACGCACCTTCGTGAATCGCTGCCCGGTACGCCCCCATGCCTTCGTGGAAGGCCCTAAAGGGCGGCGGGTCGCCGACCTGTCCTGCTCGGTACATCGCGCCTCGTTCGACCTGAACGGGGATTCGTTGCTCGATGGGGCACCGCTGGAGCAGCATTTGTGCGCCAGCACGGGCGCTCTGATTTGGGCCGCAACGGGCACCGCGTCACCGCCCCCGGCGCCACTCTTGGCCGAACGGGTCGCGGCCATGCGGCTCGACAACCTGCGCCTTCAGGAGATGTCGGTCGCGGCCGCCGGCACCGTCATGACGGATGTGCTCAAGTCCGTCGCCGCCGAAGCGGTGAACGCGCCGTCGGTCTCGTGGACCGATCGCCGCGCCGTCGCGCTCACCGGCGGGGCGGCGACGATGGTGTTTTGGCTGGACCCCAACCAGTTTATTGACGTGGGTCCGGCGGGACTGACCGTGACGAAGGTATTGCCGGTCAGCGAGGGCGATTCAAAGATTGTGCAGTGGCGCTATGATCGGCTCGGAGATGCGCGTCACGTGCGCGCGCTCCGCTACCTCATGGCGCGCAAACTGCGCATGCTGTGCCGCCTTGCCGCGTCAACCCAACGGGGGCTCGAAGCCGACGCACGCGCGCACCGGCGCTCCCTGCGTAGCCCTTGATTTCAACCACCGTGAGACCCACCGGCCTCACGACCCGACGGAGACTGACATGACGACTCTTACGACCCACGATTGGCACCAGCGCGCCGCGCAACTGCGTTACGAAACGGGCCACTTTATCGACGGCCAGCATACCGACGGCGGTGTCGGTCGCTTTTCGGTCATCAACCCAGCGACCGGACTCGAGTTGTGTACCGTGGCTGCCGGTGACAGCGCCACGGTCGATCGCGCGGTGGCCTCAGGCCGTGCGGCATTCGCCAGCGGCGTGTGGCGTCGAATGGCGCCGCGCGATCGCATGGCGGTGCTGCAGCGCTATGCCGACTTGATCGATGCGCATGCCGAGCAATTCGCGCTACTGGACACCCTGTGCATGGGTAAGCCCATCCGGGACATGCTGTCGATCGATGTGCCGTCATCGTCGCAAACCTTTCGATACTTCGCGGAACTGTCGGACAAGATCGATGGCAGCGTGACGAGCACGGCCGCGGATGCGTTTCACTACATTCTGCGCGAGCCCTTGGGCGTCGTGGGATGCATTGTGCCGTGGAACTACCCGCTGCTGATGGCCTCCTGGAAGGTGGCGCCGGCCTTGGCCGCTGGCAATTCGGTGGTTTTGAAGCCGGCTGAGCAGTCGCCGTTGTCGGCGCTGCTGATGGCGGAGCTCTTCGTGAAAGCCGGCGGCCCCGCGGGTGTCTTCAACGTCGTGAACGGCATGGGCGAAGCGGTCGGCGCCCCTCTGTCGTTGCACATGGACGTCAACAAAATCGCCTTCACCGGCTCGACGGAAGTGGGCAAATTGATGCTCATCGCGGCAGGACGCTCGAACATGAAGCGCGTGAGCCTCGAGTGCGGCGGCAAATCGCCGCAGATCTTCTTGCCGGATCTGGGCGATATGGACCGCGCCGTCAGCTATGCCATCAATGGCATTTTCGGCAACATGGGCGAAGTGTGTAACGCCGGTTCGCGCATCCTCGTGCATCGGGCGATCGCAGAGGAATTCATCGCGAAATTCCGCGAGGCCGGGCGCAGTGCGTACGTGGCGGGAGACCCGCTCGACCCTTCGACCAACTTAGGGCCACTGGTCACCGCATCGCACTGCTCGCGCGTCAGCAGCCTGATTGAGACGGGCATTCGCGAAGGCGGAAAAGTCGAGTTTGGCGGTGACCGTCCGAATCTGCCCGGCTCTTACGTCAACCCGACGCTCTTCACCGGCATCACCAATGAGATGACGATCGCTCGCGAAGAAATTTTCGGGCCGGTCGCATCGGTGCTCGTCTTCGATGACCTCGCCGAGGCTATACGCATCGCGAATGACTCGATCTACGGCTTGGCGGCGTCTGTGTGGACCCGAGATCTCGTCACCGCGCACAAGACCGTCCGCGATTTGGAAGCGGGTGTGATCTGGGTGAATTGCTTCGATCACGGCGACATGACTCAGCCCTTTGGCGGCTACAAGCAGTCAGGTCAGGGCCGCGACAAGTGCCTCGAATCGCTGCTCGGCTACACCCAGACCAAGTCGGCTTGGGTGCATTTGGGTTAAGTCAGACCTCGGACGCTCGGCTCACCGCGAGCCGAGCGTCTGGCGCACCCATTCCTGAAAGCGCCAGACGTCGTACTCCTCCGGCATCAGCATCCCGTGCTCGTGCGGTGCCGCATGCAGCCCACGCTGCGTCAGTTCGCACACCTCGCCATCCTCCAACATCACGTTGGCCGAAAAATCACAGGCTTGCATGATGTCGACGCTCGGATCTGCGAGCGTTTCCTGAGGGAACAGCCACTCAATCTCGAGCTCGGTTTCTTCCGGCCCGAGGGGCAACAGGCGCGACGACCGCACATGGTCGACGTGTAACACGAGGTAGTGAGACGGCAAACTCGTCATGTAGTGATAGCCGAGGTTGCGCTCTGCCTCCGTGAGGTCGGGGAACTCGTGACCCAAGGACTGACCATCCACGGTCCAGGTTTTCGCGCCCGTCTTGAGCCCCCCCTGGTAGAGCGGATCATTCTTCCCGGCGTGCGCGCGCCAGTGAGGGTCATCACGCTCCTCCATGATGCCGCGTTTGTAAATCGGAACCGCATCGATCAGCGTCGGGTGTACACCCGGGCAATGCAGGCACTCGTTGTAGTTCTCCCAGAACACTTTCCAATTGCAGCGGATCCGCTTGGTCATCCGGTGACCCACGACGAGCGCTTCGAGTGGCCAGTGGTCGAACAGCGCATGATTGGCGTTGAAGTTGTCACCGAGTTCGGCCACATCGCCGGCCAAATTCACATAAACGAAGCCACGCCAGACTTTGACGGCGATCGGATGCAACTGCGTGTGTTCGATATCGACGTGGTGGTCTCGACCGCCCGATGGGATACGGGCTAACTGGCCGTTCAGCCGATACGTCCACGCATGGTATGGGCAGGTGATACCGCCTGCCGCAAACCGCCCTTCCGGCTCTCGACACAACGCCGATCCGCGGTGCCGACACGCGTTGTAGAACGCCTGTATCGCTCCCGACTCGTCGCGAACGAGCAGGACCGGTTGCCCGACGAGATCAAAGGTCCGATAGGAGCGGACCGACGGAAGGGAATTGGCCCGACACAGATAGACCCACTGTTTCGACCAGATCTCCCGCCGTTCCCGCGCGTAATGCTCGGGATCGATATACCAGCGGCTTGGCAGGGTATGCACCAACTGACGCAGGCCGTTGAAGTCGCCTGCGGTTGGATCGCCCGGATGATCGGTGCTCATGACTCACTCCCGCCCGTTCGGGGCAAAGTGTGCCGGCGGCGTCGGCTGACGTACTTCGGGGATCACCCGCTCCAGCTGCTCGTGGAACTCCCGCATCCATTTTTCGATCGACGAGAGGGGCCCTGGCGTGTAACTCGGTGACTGCAATCCGCGTTGGACCCGCTCACACAGCCAGCGGTCTTCGGCATTCACCGCGGCATTGATTCTCGACCCCAACCACCGAAGTGCTTTGATCTCCCGACGACTGTCCGGATGACCAAACAGGGCGTAGCGAATCGTGCAACGGCCCGGACCGCGCGGCAGAATCTGGAAAAAATCGACCTGCTCGGGGTAGAGATCGATGCCGAGATTGGGGAGGCCGCTGTAAAAGCGCCACGATTTCAATTGTGCCGCCGGCAGATCGATCGGTGTTTTCGCCAACAGCGCTTGATACGCCCGCTCGCTCCAACGCGGCGACGGCGTATCACGCAGCCAACTGATCCCACGCGCCACGCCCGGCACCCCGCTTTGGTCCTCGTAATCGGGCGTCGCCAAACGGTTGAGGCCGGGGTGACCGATGGGTACGTGGTAGGACTCGAGGTAATTGTCCATCGCAATCTTCCAGTCGACCTCCCAATGCTCCTCTCCAATCGGGCCGAGCGGCTGCATCTCTTCTATTCGGTACGGCGTGAGTTCATCGAGGAGACCCGCCCAGACCTGCGAGGGGGGCGCAGGTGGCGCATCCGCTACACAGACAAACACCAAACCAAGCATGATTTCGACGTGCACCGGCTTGAGGCCGTGCGCGTCACGATCCAAACCCGGAAAGCTTTCGCGCAGCGGAACTCCCGTTAACCGTCCGTCGTATTGATAGCTCCAGCCGTGATAGGGGCAAACAATCAGCCCCGGACAGTGACCGTCGCCGTCGAGGAGACGCGCGCCCCGATGCCGGCAGACGTTGTGGAACGCCCGGATCTGTCCTTCTTTGTCTCGCAGCACCACCACACTGTCGGGCCCGAGATCAAAGGCCGTGTAATCGCCAGGGCGAGGGATCGAATTGACGTGGCAAGCGACCTGCCAGCTCGGGCGCAGGATTCTCTCGATCTCCAACTGCGTCATCCGCGGATGGCTATAAACCCACGCGGGCAGTGCTTGCCTCACGGTCGGCTCGGGAACGCTCATACCGCCCACCTCTTATATACGAGCGTTCAATTTACGCTCTACACAAGCGGCATCGCAAGTCGATCGGTGGAGCTAGAGATCGTCATTTATGCATATAAAACGTGTTAACTGTCTGTTTTATGAGGGTTTTTATCCAAGACTCTGCAACCGAAACTCGGCTATCTTCGTGTTGCGGCGCATCAATTTAGTTTTTTATATGAACGTACAAATTTCGTGGACGGGTGAACGACGGAATGCTAGCGTCGCATCATCGAGATATGCACTCATTTGGAATTTGTGGAGGCCGCCATGCCACGTGACTTAACCCTCAGTAATGCCCACTGGAAAAAAGCCGTTACTCGGCTCCCGCTTGGCGTCGCCTCCAACTTTCGCTACTGGGGCGAAGACCGCACGATCTACGTGAAGCAGGGCCGCGGTGCGCGCATTGAGGACATCGACGGGAATCGCTACGTCGACTACCGCCTCGGCTACGGGCCCGCGATCCTGGGCTACGCACACCCCGAGGTCGATGCGGCTGCTCGGGCAGGAATGGACGTTGGCGGCGTCTTCGCGCTCGCGACCGAACGCGAATTTCGCGTGGCCGAACGCATCTCAAAGATGGTGCCGGCGGCGGAACTGGTGCGCTATTCCAACTCCGGCACCGAAGCGGTGATGGCCGGCTTACGTCTTGCACGCGCCTACACCGGCCGCGACGATTACATCATTCTGGAAGGCGGTTACCACGGCCTCTTCGATGCTGCGATGTGGTACACGCCCATGGAGAAGTGGTCACAGGAAGGGGAACCCGAGGTCGCCCCGTACAGCCAAGGCATCCCGCTCGGCGTCCGCAGCTTCGCTCACTTCGTGCAGGCGAACGATCTCAATCAGCTGGAAGACACGTTCAAGCGCACAGCGGGAAAGATCGCGTGCCTCTTGATCGAGCCGATCATGGGCAACTGCCTCGGCATCGCGGCAGAGCCCGAGTATCTGCGGGGCGCGCGTGAACTCTGCGACAAATACGGCACCTTGCTCTTCATCGACGAAGTGAAAACCGGATTCCGTGTCGCCCGCGGCGGCGTGCAAGAGCTCTACGGCGTTCATGCCGATATCTGCACCATGGCGAAGGCCGTTGCCAATGGCTATCCGATCTCGGTCGTTGCCGGCCGCGAAGAGATCATGCGCAAGTTCGGCAATGGTGTCGCGCACGGCGGTACGTACACTGCCCATTCGGTGTCGCTCGCCGCGGCGGAAAAGTGCCTTGAGATCTTGGACGAAACGGATGCGCTCGAGCGCATTGCCCAGTACGGGACGGACCTGATGAGCGGGATGACGTCGGTCCTCTCGGCGCGTCAGATCGCCCACAGTTTTGTCGGCCATCCGTCCATGTTCGGTCTCTACTTCGATGCGAGCCCGCCGCGCAATTACCGTACGTGGAAAGGCAGCGACTACGCGTTCTACGATGCCATGGCGCAGGTGCTCCACGATGAAGGCGTGCTGTGTGAACCCGACTCGCGTGAGCCGTGGTTCATCTCTGCCGCGCACGATGCGTCCTGCTTGGCCGACACGCTAAAGGGCTTCGAGGTCGCGGTCGACGCCACCCTCGCGGCCCGCGCCTCGGGTCAACTCGAACAACACGGCTAGGGTCATGAGCAATACCTCTTCGAAGCGCCACGACGTCATCGTGGTCGGCGCCGGCCACAACGGCCTGGTAGCCGCGTGCTACCTCGCCCGCGCCGGGCTCGACGTGCTCGTTGTCGAGCGCAACGATTACATCGGGGGCGCGGCGGTCAGTCGACGACTCTACGAAGACTTCACGTACTCCAATTGTTCTTACGTCTGCAGCTTGCTGCGACCGGAAATTATGCGGACGTTGGAGCTTCCGAAGCACGGATTGCAGATCATTCCGTACGATGCGGGCTGCACGATGATGCGTGGCGGCGGCCATTTGGCGCTGTATGACAATCACGACGCGCTGCGCCGCGAGATCGCGCGGCACTCACCGCGCGATGCCGAGGCCTATGACCGCTATTCCCGCGACGTCATGCGCCAATGCAAGTTCATCCGACCGCTTCTGTTGCGCGAACCGCCGGATCCGACGTCGTTCAAGCCGCGCGACATTTCCGAGTTGCTCTACCTCGGTGCGCGTTTCAACGGCATGGGCGAGCAGCGCATGTATGACACGCTGCGGTTTTGGACCATGTCCGCGGCGGACTTCCTTGACGAGTATTTCGAAAGCGAGATCGTCAAGGCACACTTTGCCGGCAGCTCGATTATTGGCACGGCTCTGGGCCCACGATCGCCCGGTAGCGCTTACGTCCTCTTGCATCACTACATGGGTGACATCGACGAGACCGTCGGCGCCTGGGGATTTGCACGCGGCGGCATGGGCTCCGTCACCGCGGCATTGACCTCGTCGCTGCGCGCCAGCGGTGGCGACGTCCGGGTCTCGGCCCCCGTTAACCACGTGCTGATTCAAGGCGGCAAAGCCCGCGGCGTTGTCCTTGAGTCGGGTGAAGAAATTCACGCCAAAATGGTCATCTCGAACATGGACGTCAAACGGACGTTCCTGAATTGCGTGGAGCCCGAGCATTTGCCCGAGGACTTCCTGACCGCCGTGCGTCGGTTCAAGATTCGCGGCTCGTCCGGCAAACTCAATATTGCGCTCGACGGTTTGCCGAGTTTCCCCGCCATACCGGCCGGCTGCCCGGCGTTGCGCGGCGACATGCATATCACCGACACCCTCGAGATGATGGAACGCGCCTACGACGACTGGAAGGAGGGTCGTTGGTCGCGTGCGCCGTATATCGACATGCTGATTCCCTCGCAGATCGACCCGACCATGGCGGCCGACGGGAAGCACTATATGTCCGTATTCGTCCAATACTGCCCGTACGAGTTAGCTGACGGTCCGTGGACGGACGAAAAGCGGACAGCGTTCGGAGCGACCGTGATGGATGCTATCGCGGAGCACAGCCCGGACTTTAAGAGCCTCGTGCGCCACGCGGAAATCCGCACGCCGTGGGACATCGAACGCGAAGTGGGCCTCACCGAAGGCAATATTTTCCAAGGCGAACTGACGATGGATCAGTTGCTGTTCAATCGCCCCGTGCCGGGCTATGCCCAATACCGTACGCCGGTCAAAGGGCTGTACCTGTCGGGCTCGTCCACCCACCCGGGCGGTGGTGTCATGGGTGCGCCGGGTGCCAACTGCGCACAGCGTGTATTGAAGGACTTCGGCAGGAGCCCCGCATGACCACTCACAGTTGGGATGCCATCGTCATCGGTGCCGGCCACAACGGCTTAGTCTGTGCCCAGCGCCTCGCCGCTGCCGGTCAACGGGTGCTCGTCGTGGAAGCGGCCGATTCGGTCGGTGGCTTTGCCGCACCGCGCGAATTCGCCCCGGGGTTCAAGACCACCGTCGCCGCTCAATGGGTCCATCAGTTCTCGGACGGCTTGGCGCGAGAGCTTGAACTCGAACGTCATGGGCTGACATGGGCGAAGCGCAACGTGGCGACGACCGTAGTCTCCCCCGAACGCTGCGTCACCGACGCCTCGGGTGCCGTCACCGGGGTCTCGACTGCCGACGCGTCGGCGTGGGCGTCGTTATCGACCCGGCTCGCGCGCTTTGGCAAGTTTATGTCCGCGCTGCATCACACGTCGCCGCCACGACTCGGCACGACGCGCTTTGAGGACACGTGGAGCCTTCTGAAACTCGGCTTGCGCCTGCGCCTGCTTGGACGACGCGAGATGCGCGAGTTCCTGCGTATTGCCGGCATGAACGTCTATGACCTTGCGACCGACGAGATCGTCGATCCGCTGTTGCAAGCCCTGCTGGCCATGGACGCGACTCTCGGCTCCAATTTTGGTCCGCGCGCACCCGGCACGGTCCTCACCCTGTTGAGCCGACGCGCCAACGAGTCCACGACCCAAGGCGGCTATTCGCTACCGGTTGGCGGGCCTGCCGCGCTTGCGGCCGCGCTCGCAAAGGCGGCGGAAGCGGCGGGCGTCACCGTGCGGATGGGTACGCCCGTCGCGGGCATCGCCGTTGAAAATGACCGTGTCGCGGGTGTGGATTTAGCCAATGGCGAACGCCTGATCGCGCCGCGGGTTGTCTCCAGTGTAGACCCCCGTCAGACGTTCCTGTCGCTGCTCGGCACCCAGCATTTGGATACCGGATTTGTTCGCAGAGTCGACCATTTCCGGCAACGCGGGATCACGGCCAAGTTGCACCTCGCGCTGGACGGTCTGCCGACCTTCACACACCTGAACCCCGAACAACTGGGCCATCGACTCTTGGTCGCCTCGTCACTGGATCAGATCGAGCTCGCCTTCAATGCGTCCAAGTACGGCGAAGTCTCGTCGCGCCCGGTGCTGGAGATCAGCATCCCGACGATCCACGATCCGTCGCTCGCGCCCACGGGTCGCCACGTGCTGACCGCTGTGGTGAATTACTGCGCGTACGACACCCAATCTGACCTCAGCTCCGCGCGAGCCGATCTGTTGCGCAACACCCTCGCCGTTCTTGAAACGGTCGCGCCGGGCGTCGGTCGACAGATTGTCGCGAGCGAACTGCTGCTCCCGAAAGACCTCGAGCACGTGTGCCGCATCAGCGGCGGACACTGGCATCACGGTGATCTGGCCTTCGACCAGTACTTGATGGTGCGCCCGTTCCCCGGTGCCGCCCAATACGACTCGCCGTTGGACGGGCTGCACTTGTGCGGCGCTGGGTCTCACCCTGGCGGTGGGCTCACGGGCCTACCCGGCCGACTGGCGGCAGAGCGCATCTTGAGGAAACGCGCATGAGCACGACGTCCGACTATCCATCGCCTCCGCATTTCCGCAAGCCATTGCTGGAGACTCCCTTCCACGCGCGGGCGCGGGAACTGTCCCAGATCGATCAGTTCGTCCCGTGGGCTGGCTACTCCACCGTCGACGTCTTCACGACGATGGAGCAGGAATATTTCGCGATCCGCAACGCGGCCACCCTGTACGACCTGACGCCGATGGTGAAGTATCGGGTGACCGGCGCGGATGCGGAACGGTACCTGAACCGCCTGGTGACCCGGGATATGCGCAAATTGCGCGCCGGCCGAGTCAGCTACGTGGTCTGGTGCAACGATGACGGCCATATCATCGACGACGGCACCGTCTTCCGGTTTTCGGACACGGATTTCCGCATTTGTACCGCCGAACGTCAGCTGGACTGGTTCCTCGACTCTGCGATCGGCTTTGACGTGCGTGTCGAGGAGATCACCTCCCAGGTCGCTGCCTTGTCCGTCCAGGGGCCGACCAGCTGCTACGTACTGAAGAAGTTCGGCCTAGCCGGCGTCGAGCAACTGAAGCCTTTCGAGTTCCGCGAATTCGATGCGTCCGGTCGCACGCTCATGGTGTCACGGACCGGCTTCACCGGAGACCTCGGCTACGAAGTGTGGATGCGCCCGGAACACGCGTTGGCGATCTGGGATGAACTGATGCTGGCCGGTCGCACGCGAGGCATTCGCGCGATCGGTTCTCAGGCGCTGAACCTAGCCCGTATCGAGGCCGGCTTCTTGATGCCGAACGTCGACTTCATCTCGGCTGAGCACACCATCCGCATGCACCGCGAGCGCACGCCGCTCGAGCTCGGTCTGGGGTGGCTCGTGGATCTCGACAAGCCGCATTTCAACGGCCGCCGGGCGCTCGTGCGCCAGAAGGCGGCGGGCCTGCAGCGGATGTTGGTGGGTCTTGATATCGCGGGCAACAAACCCGCCCACAACGCCTTACTCTACGCCTCGCCCAAGGACGAAAAGGAGTGCGGCTTCGTCACCTCGGCGATGTGGTCCCCCACCTGTAAGCGCAATATCGCACTCGCGATTCTGGACGCTCCCCACTTTGAGATGGGCCGGCGCGTGCACGCGGACATTTACCTGCACCGCGAACTCGTCTGGGAGCGACGCATGGTGACGGCCACCGTTGTCGAACGCCCCTTCTTCGCACCGGATCGTCGTCGCCTGACGCCGCCGGCCGATCGTTGAGGAACCCCACAAGATGACGGTGTTGGGATACTCTCGACGCGACGCCTACCGACGACGGACCCGCGAATGGTGATCGCACCGCAGCGCCCTAATGCCAGTGATCGGCCGTGGCTAGACCCCACGGCCCAGCCGCAGATAGTCATCGAGGGCGTACAGAAGCGATACGGCGACTTCACGGCCGTCGCTGGGGTGGATCTGTCGATCTACCGTGGGGAGATGTTCGCGCTGGTCGGGGCCTCGGGGTGCGGCAAAACCACCCTACTGCGCATGCTGGCCGGGTTCGTCCGACCGACCGCCGGGCGCATCCTCATCGACGGCGCCGACATGACCGACGTGCCGCCCTACGAGCGGCCGGTCAACATGATGTTCCAGTCGTATGCCCTCTTCCCGCACATGACGGTCGAAGACAATATTGCCTACGGATTGAAACGCGACGGCGTGGATAAGCCCGAAATCGTCCGGCGTGTCGCCAAGGCATTGGAGATGGTTCAGTTAGGGGCTCTGGGCCGCCGTAAGCCGCACCAGCTTTCCGGCGGCCAGCGGCAACGGGTGGCATTGGCACGGGCGCTCGTGAAACGCCCCAAGGTGCTGCTCCTCGACGAGCCCCTCAGCGCGCTCGATAAGAAGCTGCGCGAGAGCACGCAGTTCGAGCTCATGGATCTGCAGAACGAGCTCGGCATCACCTTCATCGTGGTCACCCACGATCAAGACGAAGCGATGGCGCTGTCGAGCCGGGTTGCCGTCATGGACCGCGGTCACGTGTTGCAGGTCGGCACGCCGGCGGAAGTCTATGAATATCCGCGCACCAAGTTCGTCGCGGATTTTTTCGGGACGGCGAATCTGATCGAGGGCGTGATCGAGTCCCAATCGGACGGCATCGTGACCGTTCTCACCGACTCGGTCGGACGGATTCGGGCAAAGGACGATCGTCCGTGGGCGAACGGCACGCACGTGACAGTCGCCATTCGTCCGGAAAAGGTGCATCTTTCGAAAACCGCAGACGCGGATTCCGGGGGGAATTCGGTTTGTGGAGAAGTGTGGGAGCTCGGCTACCTAGGCAACCGCTCGATCTATCGAATCAAGACGGCGAGTGGTACGCAGTTCACCGTCTTTTCGCAGAACGAGCGACGCACACTGGACTGGGCGATCGACTGGGGCGACCAAGTGCACGTGCACTGGTCGGCCGATGCGACAGCCGTACTCGAAGCCTAGAAGGATCTTCAGGTCTCGAGGCCGGCGACAACAACGCTTTGGGGGAATCGAGATGAGACAGCAACGTCAGTGCGCCGCGTTACTCACCGTCGCGGTCAGCGCCATCATATCCAGCGCGCAGGCGGCCGACCCGAAGACCGGGCAGCTCGAAGAGATCGTCGTGACCGCGACGCGTCACGAAGAATCCTTGAGCAAGGTTCCCATTTCCGTGACCGCGATGACGCAGGAGTCGCTGGACGCCAAGGGCATCAAGGATTTCCAAGATGTTGTCCGCTTCACGCCGGGCGTCACCATCGACAACTCCGGCACCAACGCGATCTCCATTCGAGGCATCTCTTCCTCCGGTGGCGCAGGAACAACGGGCATCTACATTGATGACACGCCCATCCAAATGCGCGCTGTGGGATTCAACCCTGACGATGCCCTCCCAAAGACCTTTGACCTCGATCGCGTGGAAGTCTTGCGTGGACCGCAGGGTACCCTCTTTGGCTCTGGGTCCGAAGGCGGCACGGTTCGCTACATCATGAACCAGCCGAGTGTGAACAAAGAGTCCACCTACGTTCGGTCTGAGTTCTCGACCACGCGCGGCGGGGATCCGAGTTTCGAAGCCGGCGTCGCTCACGGTGGCCCGATCATCGACGACGTCTTAGGCTACCGTGCGAGCATCTGGTACCGGCACGACGGCGGCTGGATTGATCGCATCGACCCCACCACGAAGGCGGTGGTCGATCCACGCGCCAATCGCAATAACGCGCTGGCGGCGCGTGTCGCCTTTCTGTGGAAACCCAACGATGCGGTCTCTGTCACGCCAAGCGTGATGTACCAGGACGCCCGAAAGCACGATCAATCCACGTTCTGGGATGCGTACTCCAACGTGTCCGCGGGGCAGTTCAACAACGCCACGCCCGAGCGCATCCCCACGCCCGACGAATACTACTTGCCCGCTCTCAAGATAGAGATTGATGCTGGCAAGACGCGCATCATTTCCAATACGTCCTATTTCCACCGCAAAGAACTGACCGGCTATCAAGGCACGGCCTACGACTTGGCGTATTATCAGTCACAGGCGCCTTTGGTCGGGTCCTGCGGCCCGAATTACACGGGCGACCCCACCAACAGCCAAGGCAATGGGTACAGCCCGTGCAGCTGGTATCCGTTGATCGATGGCAACGGCATTCACTTGCCGGCCGGGGCGAACTATCTCGGCTACACCACGCCGAACATCATGACGAACCAGCAAAATGCCTTCACGCAAGAAGTCCGCTGGCAGTCGAACGATCCGACCTCAAAGCTGGTGTGGACCACGGGTCTTTTCTTCTCAGTCTCTAAGGAGCGCAGCGTAGAGGCGCTCTACGACTCCCACTTTGAAACGACCTGGATGGACCTCTTCGGCGTCACGCCACAGTCGTTCTTCGGGACGAATGACTACACCTGCAACGACGGCAATCCCACCGGATCGCCACTTCCCAACTGCGCGATCTATCTCAACAACACCAGTGTCACGGATCGCCAAGTGGCGATTTTCGGCGAAGGCTCGTATGCCCTCACGGATCGCCTGAAGCTGACCGTCGGCGGCCGCTTTGCGCACATTGGTTTTGACCTCAACCACTTGGGCGATGGCTTCGAAAACTTCGGCCAGGAAACAACCGCCGTCTCCCACAGCGAGAATGCCTTCACGCCGAAAGTGGGCTTGTCGTTCCAAGCCAACCCGGATGATCTGTACTACTTCACGTACGCCAAGGGCTTCCGACCGGGTGGCGGTAATAGCCCCCTGCCGAGCTACTGCAACGGTGACGGCGGCCTGAATCAGACGGGCTATCCCGGTGGCGCCCCGAATGCCTACGGCTCGGACACGACGCAAAGCTACGAGTTCGGCACGAAAAATAATTTCAATAACCGGCTGCGCATCGCGTCGAGCGTCTACTACATCAAGTGGCAGAACATTCAGCAGAGCGTGTACGTCGGCTACAACTGCGGACTGCAGTTCACGGACAACCTAGGTACCGCGGCAGCCAAGGGTTTCGACGTGCAATTAGAGTCGGTTCTGGGCGGAGGATTCTCGCTCGACGCCGCGCTCGGGTACACCAGCGCCCGCTACACAGAATCAACCGCAGCCCCGAAGCCGCTCTTGGCCATTGCAGGCGACGCCATCTCGGGCGAAGGCGAGGTCAACGGCAGTCCGTCGTCGTCACCGCCGCTGACCGTGTCGGTCGGCTTGCAGTACAACTTCGGGATCGGCGAGCGGGATGCGTTCATCCGCATGGACTGGGAATACGCCGCGCGCAATAAGTGGCTCACGGCGTTACAGGACTCCGGCACGACTCAGTACAACCCCTATGTCGTCCCGCTCAGTTCAACGACTTTCGCGTCGCTGCGCGGTGGCGTCAGCTTCGGCAACGCCTCGGTCGCCCTGTTCATCGACAACTTGTTCGATTCGCGAACCATCACGAACTACCAGTTGGAACAGACGGATTACAACATCCCGACCAACAGCAGCGGCAACTACGTGTGGTCGCAGCCCACGCCGGAACGCAACTCGTTCACGTTCCGGCCGCGGACCATCGGCGTCACCTTCACCTACCGGCTCTGATGCTGGCGATGCCCGAGTCTGGTCAGGCGCTGACCAGACTCGCGGCGTAGCGCCGGATCCGACGACCGGCCTCTTCAAGTTCCGCAGGCTCCGCCGCAAAACACGCTCGCACAAAGCCGTCGGTTTCGCGCCCAAACGCAGCGCCGTCCAGGAGCGAGACTTTCTCCGACTCGAACAATCCGCGCAGGAACGCGGCGCTGCCCAGTCCGGTACCGCGCACGTCCAGCAGCATGAACATACCGGCGTCCGGCCAGCAGACTTTCACACCGGGGATGTCCGTAACGGCCCGATAGAGCACGTCGCGACGGACGCGGCAATATTCCTGCATCGCCTGTTCGGTCTCGTGGCGAATGTCGAGCGCGGCGATCGCGGCTTCTTGCACGAAGCCCGGGATGCCGTAGAGCATGCACAGGGCCAATTCGTCCACCAACCGAATGAGGTCAGTGGGTCCGATCAGCCAACCCACCCGCCAACCGGTCATCGCGTGGCTCTTCGAGAGACTGCCCAGGGTCACCACCTGATTGGGCAGGCGAGCCGCGAGACTCGGTACCCGGTTGCCGTCGGCGATGCCGGCGTAGACCTCATCGGAGACGATCCACAACCCGTGGCGCCGCGCGATGTCTGCGATGCCGTCGCAATCGGCCTCCGAGAGCACCACCCCGGACGGGTTGTTCGGCGTGGCGAGAAATATCGCACGGGTGGCCGGAGTGATCGCCGCTTCGAGCGCCTTCAGATCCGGGTGGAAGCCCGCGCTTGCATGCGCCGGTACGCGCACCAACTTGGCCCCCGACGCCTGGATCGACGCCGGGTAGGTGGTGTACATGGGGTCGATCGTGATGATCTCATCGCCGTGGCTCGCTAAACACAGCGAGGCGACAAAGAGGCCGTTTTGCGTCCCGGCGAGCACTGCAACGTTCTCGGCAGCACAGGATAGCCCTGTACGCTCCGTGTGCATTGCGGCGATCCGCTCGCGCAACGGCGACTTACCCAAGATTTCCGTGTAATGCGTATCGCCAGCGCGCAGGGCTGCGACCGCCCGATCCACAACGGGTACCGGCGTATCGATCGGCGGGTCCCCGACGCTGAGGATGATCACGTCCTCGCCGCGATCCTTCGCCTGTCGCGCTTCCCAGTGGATCGCCCACGGGTCGACGCCCCCTTCGTGGGCAATCCAATCCACGATCGGCGCAAAACGACGCTTCATTCGAATGCCTCCGCACGCACTTCCACCACCACCACCTGACGACGCGCAGCGAAATCGCGCAACGCCGCCTCTAGGCTCGCAAGATCGTCGACAACGCAATGGGCGTAGCCGTAGGCCGCCGCCAAGTGCGAAAACTCCGGCGGACGGACATCGACACCTTCCGGCTCGATGCCGACGGCAATCATGGACGTCTTGATCTCGCCGTAGCCGTAATTGTTCCAGACCACGATCGCCGTCCAGGCGCCCGCGTCGCGAGGGCCTGCCATCTCGCCGAGCGAGAACTGCAACCCGCCGTCACCGACGAGGCAGACGATGGGTCGGTCCGGGCAGGCGAGCCCAGCGCCGGTCGAGGCCGGCAAGGCGTACCCGAGCGTGCCGTAGCCGGTCGCGCTGTTGAACCAGGTGCCGGGCGCGGCCGCGGCATAACCCAAGTTGCCGGCATACACCGCTTGCGTCGAATCGCCCACGATCGTGACGCCGGGGACGGTGTCGCGGATGAGGTTCAACAACTCGATCTCGCGTACGTACGCGGCCGGTAGGGCGGCGAGCGCCGCGGCATTGGCGGTGGCTGCGCGCGCGGCGCCGTCGGCAGTGCGCGCCTCACCCACGCCCACCGCGACGATGGCTGCAAGCGTGCTCGCCGCATCGCCGACCAGCGGAATGTCGGGCCGTACCGAGCGCTGCACCTGATCGTGATCGATATCGATACGGATGAGGCCGGGCGGTTGCGGGAATTCAGCCACCGAGTACATATCGTAGTCGGTCTGGCCGAACTCCGTGCCCACCGCAAGGACAACGTCCGCCGCGGCAACCAGCGCGCGCACCGGTTCCAGCGACGGACTCATCGGCACCGCCAACGGATGGCCGGGCGGTAACAGTCCGCGACCATTGACGGTCATGACGACGGGGGCATCCAAGCGCTCGGCCAATGACCGAATCGCACTCGCCGCGCCGCGTGCGCCACCGCCGGCGAGGATCACCGGGCGGGTCGCCGCCGCCAATTTCGCGGCTGCAGCGGCTACGGCTGCTTCCGTGGGCTGCGGCGGCGGCGGCAGTCCCCACGTCTCGACCGGCAGGTGCGAGGCGTCGAGCGTCAGCACGTCGCGCGGAATCTCCAAGTACGTGGGTCCGGGGCGGCCCGTGACACAGCGGCGGAAGAATCGCTCCAACGCCGGCGGCAGATCCTCGGGCGCCCCGATGCGCTCCGCGTGTGCGGCCACCCGCTCGCCGATACCGAATTGGTCCGGCACCTCGTGCAAAAAGCCACGCCCGGTGCCCATCTCACCGCGACGGTTCTCGCTGGAAATCACCAGCAAGGGGATCGAGTCCTGCAAGGCCTGCGCCATGGCGGAGGCGATGTTCGTGAGCCCAGGCCCGGTGATCGTGAAGCAGACGCCGATGCGGCCCGAGGCGCGCGCGTAGCCGTCGGCCATGAAGCCGAGTCCCTGCTCGTGACGCCCCGCGATGTGGCGTATGCGCGATGCGGCGAGGCCTCGATAGAGTTCAAGGTTGTGCACGCCCGGAATCCCAAACACGTGCTGGACGCCTTGGGCCTCCAGGACCTCAATCAGATACGTGCCGAGTGTCTTTTTCATGGCTCACACTACCCCGAAAAGGACGCCCACAGACAGTCCCGGGAAGCTCCCGGCATCCGGTGGCGTAAATATTATGGTCGCGATAATATGACGAAACGGTCTTTAGAGGGGAACCCCATGAACCATGATGTGATGATCACGTGCGCCGTAACCGGCGACGACTCGAAGGTGACGAAAAGCCCTTATTGCGCGGTGACGCCGGATGAGATCGCCCAGAGCGCGATCGAAGCGGCACAGGCTGGCGCTGCAATCGTTCACATCCACGTCCGTGACCCCGACACCGGGAACTTCTCGATGGAGACCCGTCATTACCGGGCGGTCGTGAAGGCCATTCGCGAAAGCGGCACCGATGTCATCGTCAACCTGACGTGCGGCATGGGCGGCTACATCGTGATCGGCGACGAAGGTCTGAAAGACACGCCGGCGCCGGGCAGCGACTTCTGCACGCAGGAAGATCGCATGCGCCACGTCATCGACCTCTGCCAGGAAGGCAAGTACAAGCCGGACATCTGCACGCTCGATTGCGGCAGTCTGAACTTCGGCGACGGCAATCGCGCCTACGTCTCGACCCCGAACTACCTGCGCCAGGGCGCCGCGATCTGTAAGGATCTCGGTGTCAAGCCGGAATTCGAGATTTTCGATTCGGGCAACCTGTGGTTCGTGAAGCAGATGATCAAGGAAGGCCTCGTTCTGCCGCCGCCGCTGATCCAGTTGTGCATGGGCATTGCCTGGGGCATGCCGGCCGACACCGCACACCTCTTGGCGCTGAAAAATTTCATGCCGGACGAAGCCGTCTGGTCGTCGTTCGCCATCAGCCGCATGCAGATGCCGTGGGTCGCCAATTCGGTCCTGAACGGCGGCAACGTCCGCGTCGGCCTCGAAGACAACCTGTACCTGTCGAAGGGTGTGTACGCCTCGAACGCACAGCTCGTGACCAAAGCCCGCGGCATCGTCGAAGCGATGGGCGCGCGAGTCATCGGGCCGGCCGAGGTGCGCGAGCGCCTGAAGATCGGCTGAGGTAGGTCATGACCGCCAGGATCATCTATCGGACACCCGTCCAGCCGGACTGGATCGATTACAACCAGCATCTCAACGACGCCTACTACATCGTTGCGATGAGCCGCGCCTGCGACACGTTCATGACGCTCGTCGGGATCGACGAAGCGTACCGGACGAGCACGCAGTGCACGTTGTACTCGCTCGAAGCCCACGCGCACTGGCTGCGCGAGGTGAAATTCGGCGAGACGCTGGAAATCGGTGCCCACGTCATCAGCGTGGATTCGAAGCGAGTGCATCTCGGCTTCGAAGTCCGGGTGGAAGGCAAGGATGGCCTGGCGGCGACCGGTGAGTTCATGCTGCTGCACTACCGTCAGGGCGAGAACGCGGGCGCCGCGACGTTTCCGGACGCCATCAAGGCGGCGATCAGTGACTTCAACGGCGCGGACGCGGGCGAGTGGGAAGGCCCTCGCTCACGCGCACTGACGCTCGTGAAGCGCGCATGAACCGCGAATCGTTACGGCGTTTGCTCGCGCCGAAGTCGATCGCCTTGGTCGGTGGCAATTGGACGGACGCCGTCGCCAATGCCTGTCGTCAGGTCGGTTTTGCCGGCGACATCTGGCGCATACACCCGACCCGGGTGTCGGACGAGCAGACCACCTACTACCGCTCGATCGACGAGTTACCCGGCGCGCCGGACGCGTCGTTTCTGGCAGCGCCCGCGGCCGACATCCCGGCGCTTGCGGGTGCGTTAAATCGCCGCGGCGCCGGCGGCTTTGTCTGCTTTGCGTCGGGTTTTGACGAGACGGCCACCGATGTCGGCCGCCAGCTGACGGCGGATCTCGTTGCCGAGGCCGGTGATCTCGCCTTCACCGGACCCAACTGCTACGGCCTCGTGAACTTCTTTGATCGCGCCG
Organism: Steroidobacteraceae bacterium; assembly: GCA_036742455.1. Classification (GTDB taxonomy): domain Bacteria; phylum Pseudomonadota; class Gammaproteobacteria; order Steroidobacterales; family Steroidobacteraceae; genus CAIKZZ01. The sequence continues at coordinate 64,994 of DAINQU010000006.1, forward strand.
CCCTCTGGCCGGACCAAGTCGTCGGCGGCGCTCGCGCCGATCGAGGCGTCGCGATTTTGTGCCAGAGCGGCACGATTTCGCTGACGCTGATGTTCAATCAGCGCGACTTGCCCGTCGGCTACGTCGTCTCGGTCGGCAATCAGACGCGTCTCGCGCTCGAAGACCTGATCGAAGTGCTCTGCGACGATCCGCGCGTCAGCGCGTTTGGCCTTTATATCGAGGGCATCAAAGACGCCGATCGCTTTGCGCAGGCGGTGAACACCGCGCGCGCAGCGGGTAAGCCGATCGCACTCGTGAAGTCCGGGCGCACCGCCGCGGCGGCGCAAGCGGCCGCGACGCACACCGGCGCGATGGCCGGCGCCGACGCCGTCTTCGACGCCTATTGCCGGGATGCAGGTATTGCCCGGTGCGACACGTTAGCCTCGCTGGTCGAAACCTTGAAGGTGCTGCATTCGGGCGGACCGCTCACCGGCCCCAAGGTGCTGGTGATGGGGGCGTCCGGCGGCGATATGGCCATGACCTCGGACGTGGCGCGGCACACGACGCTGCAGTTTCCGCCGATGTCGGCCGAGATCCGCGCCGCGGTGCAAGAGGCGGTCGGCCCGCGCGTGACCATCGCCAATCCCTTCGATTTCCACACCTACATCTGGTTTAACCAACCCAAAATGCAGGCGTTGTTCGCCAGCGTGTTTCGCGCCGGGTACGACGCCGTGGCGTTCATGCTGGACTGCCCACCGGCAGACCGCTCGGACACCTCCGCCTTCGACGGCCCCATTCGCCTCTTCGTGGACGAAGCCAAGAAGGCCGGCGTCCGGGCCGCGATGCTCGCCTCTCTGCCGGAAACGCTCTACGAGGCGATGCGCACGTACTGCACCGAGAACGGCGTCATTCCGTTACAGGGCCAGCGCGAAGGGCTCGAGGCGCTCGACGCGGCCGCTCGCATCGGCGAGCGCTGGCGCACGGCGCCACCGGTCGTGCTGCAGCGCCCGTCGCGCCCGCTGACGGCGACGCGCACGCTGCGCGAAGACGAGGGCAAGCACGCCCTGGCCGCCTGCGGCCTGCCGATCCCGGCAGCGCGTACCGTGGCCATTGCCGAGTGTGCGGCGACGGCGGAAGCCATCGGCTTCCCAGTGGTCATCAAGGCGGCCAGCGCCGATCTCGCCCACAAGTCCGACGTCGGCGGGGTCGCGCTCAATATCCGCAGCGCGAGCGAGGCGCAAGCCACCGCCGAGCGCATGGCGGCGCTGAGCGATCACGTGTTGGTCGAGCAGATGATCGTCGACGGCGTGGCCGAGATTTTGGTCGGTATCACCGTCGACCCGCAGTTCGGGCAGGTGCTCGTTTTGGGCGCCGGTGGCGTCCTGACCGAATACCTCCACGACAGCGTCAGCGTACTGCCGCCGTTCACCGCCGCCTCGGTGCAGGCGGCCTTGTCGCGGCTCAACGTGATGCGCCTCTTGAACGGCTTCCGCGGCAAGCCGGCCGGCGATATGGCCGCGCTGGTGGACGCGATCCTCGCCGTCACGCGCTATGCCGCCACCCAAGTCGAGTCGCTGGTCGAACTCGACGTTAACCCCATCATCGTTCGGCCCCAGGGCCGGGGCGTCGTCGCTGTCGACGCGCTCGTACGTCTCTCGGAGTAATCAGCATGGCTATCGACGGCGGCGTCCGCACTGAGTGCAAGAATGGCATCCTGGAAGTCACCATTGACCGTCCGAAGGCCAACGCGATTGCGTTGTCCACGAGTCGGCAGCTGAATGAGATCTGGACGAACTTCCGCAACGATCCGACGCAGCGCGTCGCGATCTTGACCGGTGCCGGCCACAAGTTCTTCTCGCCGGGCTGGGACCTCAAGGGTGCAGCGGACGGTGAAGCATCCGACTCCGACTGGGGCGTCGGTGGCTTTGGTGGCCTCAACTACCCGCGCAATCTCGACAAGCCGGTCATTGCTGCCGTTAACGGTATCGCCTTCGGTGGCGGCTTTGAGCTTGTGCTCGGCTGCGACCTGATCGTCGCCGAAGAGCACGCGACCTTCGCACTGCCCGAGATCAAGGTCGGTGTGCTGGCGGATGCCGCCACCATCAAGCTGCGCCGGCGTATCCCGTATCACGTCGCGGTGGAGATGCTGATGCTCGGTCGCACGATGGATGCCGCTGAAGCCAAGCATTGGGGCCTGGTGAACTGGATCGTCCCCTCGGGCACGGCCATGGATAAGGCGCGCGAAGTCGCGACCCTGATCGCCGAGGGCCCGCCGCTCTTGTTCCCGGCCATCAAGCAGCTGCTGCAGCACAGCGAGATGATCCCGCAGAATGAAGCGTTCGAACTGCACGACGCGCTCGGCGCGGTGCAGCGCGTACTGCGCTCGGAAGATCTGTTGGAAGGCGCGCGAGCGTTCTCGGAAAAGCGCAAGCCGGAGTGGAAGGGCCGCTAACGCCCATCGGCGACGCCGGTTCGGCCCCCGTTGGGGGCTGAACCGGATTACCATCGGGGCATGAACACCCTTCGCCGTCGCGCCCACGCGCTTGCTCTTCTCGCCGTAGCCGCCGCTGCGGCACGCCTGTCCGCCGCTCCGCTGCCGCAGGTCGCCCCCGAAGCGGTTGGCTTATCCACCGAGCGCCTCCAGCGGATCGATGCCCGTATCGACGCGGCCATCCGCGACGGCCGTACCGCCGGTGCGGTGGTCTTGGTCGCACGGCACGGCCAACTTGCTTACGAAAAAGCCTATGGTCAGGCGGATCTCTCCGCCCAACGGCCGATGCACAGCGACGCGTATTTTCGGCTGTATTCGATGACCAAACCGGTGACGGCGGTAGCGCTGCTGACGCTGTACGAACAGGGCAAGTTCCAGCTCACCGACCCGCTGAGCAAATACCTACCGGAATTCAGCGCCGTGCAGGTGTACACCGGCGAGGACGCGAACGGCCAACCGCAATACGCGCCGCCGAAACACCCGATCACCGTCGAAGACGTGTTTCGACACACCGCCGGTTTCGTCTACGGCATCTTCGGCAACACAGCGGTCGATAAAGCCTACCGGGCCGCCGAGGTCGATTATTTTCATCCGGCCTCGTTGAGCGACCTCACCCAGCGCATGGCGAAGATGCCACTCGTGGCCGAACCGGGTACCCAATGGATCTACAGTTACGCCGCCGAAGTACAGGCGCGCCTCGTGGAAGTGCTCTCTGGGCAACCGTTTGACGCGTACGTGCGTAAAACGATCTTGGACCCGCTCGGCATGCACGACACCGTCTTCGGTGTACCGGCCGACCGCGCCGATCGCTTCGCGACGCTGTACAGCCCACTGCCGACCGGCGGCATCGTGCCGACACCGGATGGCGCGCACTACGAGCATTTCACCGACCATCCGTTTGGTGGGGTCAGCCTGTCGGGAACCCCCGAGGACTACTTACAGTTTGCACAGATGTTGCTCGATGGCGGTCAACGCAACGGCCATCGGATCCTCAGCCGCAAGACCGTCGAACTGATGACCACCGATCACCTCGGGACGATTCCTACCGCCTGGCGCGGTTACGGGTTCGGGCTCGGTATCGGCGTGCTCAAAGACCCGGCAGCTTACGGGCAACTGGGCTCGCCCGGGCAGTTTGGGTGGAGCGGATACGCGACCACGACCGTCATCATCGATCCGAAAGAATCGCTCGTGGCCCTGTATTTCGAACAAGTGCTGCCGGAAGACTATGCCCTGCTCGCCGACTGGACCAACCTCGTCTATCAGTCGATTAATGACTGACGGAACAAACGCTCCATAGGAACGCAGCCGAGTGGCGAACCGACGTCCCCAAAGCTATTCAGTGGCCGGCAAGTAGGGAGCCAGTCTCTAATAGCTTTTTGATGGGCGAATGTTCGCTGAAAATCATCGTCCAATTCGTGTTGCCGCCAGACGGTCTTCGTCAACGGCATAACCCATTCCCGGCTTCAGTCCTAAGTCGATCCAACCGCCCGAATCCACGGTCAGCGGTTCCGCCATGATGAAATCACGGCGGTCCAGACTCCACTCGGGCGGATCGTACGGGAACTCAAGGAACGGGGCGTCCGTGCAGCCACCACACAAGTGGGCATTGGCCGTCACGCCCATGCCGTTGGTCCAGGTGTGCGGCGTGAAGATCAGGTTGTGCTCCTGCGCCATCAGCGCCACGCGACGGCAACCGGTGATGCCGCCAACCAGCGCGACGTCGGGCTGCAGCACATCCAGACAGCGACCGTCGATGAGATCCCGGAAGTCGGTCAAGGAACGCGTCATTTCACCACCGGCGATGCGGATATCGACCGCTTCGCGCAGTGAGCGCATGCCGCTCGCGTCGCCACGATGCAACGGCTCTTCCATCCAATACACGTTCAGGCGCTCGAGCTCTCGCGCCACCACGATCGCGTCTTTGTAGGTCCACGGCGCTTCCGTATCCCACGCCATGCGCCAACCTTGGTTGCAGTCGACCATCAGATCGATGCGATCACCCAAGCGGGCGCGAACCGCTTCGAGCGCTTTGATGTCATCGCGCCAATCGCCACGATGAAACCGCAGCTTCAGCGCAGGGAATCCTTCGGCCAGCATGCGCTCGGCCACGTCCGCGGTTTGGGCGGGCGTGCGCAGCGTGCCGGAGGAGGCGTAGGCGCGCACCTTGCGCGACAGGCCGCCCAACAGCTTCCAGCAGGGCTGGCCGGTAATCTTGCCGGCCAAGTCCCACAGCGCCAGATCCAGCGGCCAGCAGCGGCCGTAATGGAAGTCGATGTGCGAGAGCACACGGTAGTGGCGCTCGATCGCGAGCGGGTCCTGACCGATGAATAGGTGCTCGTGACCGGCAAAGCCGACCATGAGGTCGCCGGACCCCACGCCCTCGAGTCCGGACTCGGTCCGCACCCGCACCACTGTCGCGTCGAACTGCACGCGCGGCTTGGTATCCCAGCTGGCGTGAAAGGGCGGATCCAGCGGCAGCCGATGGTGGGTGATCTCGATCGCGGCGATACGGTGTTCGCTGGCAACAGCGACGTTTTCTAAACCAGTCATGGCTACCTTCTTCCTAGGCCTAAGCCGCGGCGCGGACCGCGCAGCGGTGCAGTACAGGGTTTCACAGCCGTTGGCGCACCTGAAGTCCAGAAAATGGATTCGGCTATCGGAAAAAGGCATTGCGAGCCACGCGCGCTTGCTCCAACCTGCGGGGTCGGTTCCCTGCCCCACTCTGGGGCGCGGACGGGATGACGTGCGGAGACTTCATGGATCGGGTGCGGATCGATCGCCGCTGGCTGCCACTGAATGCGCTACGGGCTTTTGAAGCCGTGGCCAAGCACGGCAGTTTCACGGGCGCGGCCAATGCCCTGCTCATCTCCCAGAGTGCGCTCTCGCGCCACGTCATTTCCTTAGAACGCCTGATCGGCGTGCAACTGTTCGACCGCAAACCGCACGCGCTCGTGCTCACGCCGGCCGGGCAGCACCTGCTGCCGGTGACGACCAAGTCCTTCGACCGCCTCGAGTACGCGCTCGACGAGATCCGCCACGCCGGGGCTCCGGCCTTGCGCACCTTGCGCGTGCAGATGCCACCGAGCTTCGCCGTGCACGCCGCCGTGCCGATCCTGCGCGAGTTTCGCCGTGCCAACAGCGAGGTCGAACTCGATCTCGTCAGCCCCTACGGCGTCGGCCCCCCGCCCCACGACGTCGACGTCGCCGTGGTGTACTCCAAGCCGACCGTCACCGACCTCGTGTCGGATCTGTTATGGCCCGTGCACCTCGGGATCGTCTGTCACCCGGACCTCGCCCAGCGGCACGCCGGCAAGGACCTGAGTACCTTCTTGCGCGACAACGAGCTCGTCCACGTGCGCATCGCGGACCTGCCGCGGCACCACCTGTGGAGCCAACTCGTCCGCCAGGCCCAGTTGCCACCCCTGAACTTTGAGCGCGGTCTCGTCTTCGACACCGCACTGATGGCGGTCCAATACGTGCTCGCCGGCGAAGGCGTGGCCTTGGTGGACTTGAACCTGTACCGCGAAGACCTGACTGCCGGCCGACTGGTGCGCCCGTACGAGGCGACCTTGGACGAAGGTTACGGGTACTATCTCGTGACTCACCCCGATTCTCTCAGCGACACCGCGATCGCCTTGTTCCGCAGTTGGCTCATCGAGCACTTCGGACCGGGACGCCTCGACACCGTCGCACCTCTTCACGACTGACGACGCTCGCGCCGTCCCGAACGCTCCCGGAGCACCGACCCATGTCCGACCAACCCGAAGAACGCCGCCCCCGCCGCCGCACCGCCGGCGTCGCTGGCACCGCCGCCCACGACCGCACGCGCGCCTACCGGCAGCTCGTGAACCCGTACGAGCCGCTGCGCGTGTTCTCGGACGATCACGTCGCGGCGATCCACGAGGCGGCGCTGCTGATCTTGGAAACCCAAGGGATGCGCGTCCTGTCGGAGCCCGCCCGTCGTCGCTACGAAGCGGCCGGCGCGTCGGTAAACGAAGCCACGATGATGGTCCGACTGGACCGAGGCCTCGTCACCGAGGCTTTGGCCACGACCCCGAAGGGTTTCACGCTGCACGGGCGCGACCCGTCGCGCGATCAACCGATGTCGGGCCGGCACGTGTCCTTCGCCTGCGTCTCGGGTCCGCCGAACATCATGGACGTCGAGGGCGGCCGTCGCGCCGGCACCTTCGCGGACTTTAAGAACCTGATGAAGCTCTGCCAGAGCTTCGAGGTGATGACCATCCTCGGCGGTGGCGTCGAACCGCAGGACATTCCGATCAACATCCGCCATCTCGACACCACCCGCGAGATGCTGAACCTGACCGACAAGATCCCGCTCGTCTACGCGCGCGGCACCGGCCAGATCAACGACAACTTCGAGATGATGAAGATCGCCTACGGCCTCTCCGACGAGGAGTTCCGCTCGAAGGCCTACGCCACTGGCGTGATCAACACGAACTCGCCGTTGCAGCTCGACATCCCGATGGCCGAAGGGCTCATCGACTTCGCGCTGTGGGGACAGCCGACGATCATCACGCCGTTCACGCTCGCCGGGGCGATGGCGCCGGTCACGATTGCCGGCGCGCTGACGTTGGCGCACGCGGAGGCGCTGGCCAGCGTCACGCTGACCCAGATCGCGCGCAAAGGCGCGCCGGTCATCTACGGCAGCTTCACCTCGAACGTCGACATGAAGTCCGGTGCGCCGGCCTTCGGCACCCCGGAGTACGCCAAGGCAGCCTTCGGCGCCGGCCAGATGGCCCGCCACATCGGGCTGCCGTGGCGCTCGTCGAACGCGACGGCCTCGAATGCGCCGGATGCGCAAGCCGCTTACGAGTCGCAGATGAGCCTGTGGGGCGCCTTGATGGGCGGCTGCAACTTCATCCTGCACTCGGCCGGTTGGCTCGAGGGCGGCCTCTCGACGTCGTACGAGAAGTTCATTCTCGACATCGAGATGCTGCAGATGTTTGCGGAGACCTTCCAGCCGGTCTCGGCGAACCCGGCCGATCTCGCCGTCGAGGCGATCGCCGAGGTGGGTCCGAGCGGACACTTCTTCGGTTGCGCCCACACGATGGAGCGCTATCGCACGGCGTTCTACGCGCCGCTCGTGTCCGACTGGAGCAATTACGGTCAATGGACCGACGCCGGGGCGCTCACGGCCACGCAGCGGGCCCAGAAGATCTGGCGCGAGACGCTCGCCAACTACGTCGCGCCCGCGCGCGATCCGGCCGTCGTCGAAGCCATCGACGCCTTCGTCGCGCAGCGTAAAGCCGACGGCGGCGCGTACCCGGTCAGCTAAACCCACCCGGCCGCTGCCGTGGACCGGCAGCGGCGATGCACACAGGACAGAACAGAGGATCCCATGCGTAATCATGTACAGGTCGTGGTGATTGGTGGCGGCGTCGTCGGCGCCAGCGTGCTCTACCACCTGACCAAGGCCGGTTGGAAAGACGTCATGCTGGTGGAACGCGCCGAGCTCACCTCCGGCTCCACCTGGCACGCGGCCGGGGGTATGCACACGGTCAACGGCGACCCGAACGTCGCCAAGCTGCAGCAGTACACCATCGAGCTCTATCGCGAGATCGAAGAGATCTCCGGTCAGTCGTGTGGCGTGCACCTGACCGGCGGCATCATGCTGGCCGGCACGCCCGAGCGCCTCGACTGGCTCAAGATGGCCAAGGCCCGCGGCCGCTATCTCGGCATGGACCTCGAGCTGATTTCGGTCGCTGAAGCGAAAAAGATCTTCCCGTTGATGGACGAGAAGCACTTCGTCGGCGCGATGTACGACCCGATCGAGGGTCACGTCGACCCGTACGGCGTGACCCACGCGTACGCGAAGTCCGCGCAGATCGGCGGCGCCGAGATCATCCGCCAGAACCGCGTGATCGACACCGTGCAGCGCAGCGACGGCACGTGGGACGTGGTCACCGAGAAAGGCACGATCCACGCCGAACACATCGTCAACGCCGGCGGCCTCTGGGCCCGTGAAGTCGGCCGCATGGTCGGCCTTGAGTTGCCGATCCTCGCGATGGAGCACCAGTACCTCATCACCGAGGACCTGCCAGAGTTCCAGGGCCAGAAAGAGCAACCGCACTGCATCGATTTCGAAGGCGAGATCTACATGCGCCAAGAGCGCGGCGGCATGCTGCTCGGCACGTACGAGCGTGCCGGTGTGCCTTGGTCGGCGAAGACCACGCCGTGGGACTTCGGTCAGGATCTGCTCGAGAACGATCTGGAGCGCATCGCGCCGTCGCTGGAAGTGGCGTTCCAGCACTTCCCGCGCCTCGAGAATGCCGGCATCAAGAAGATCGTGAACGGCCCGTTCACCTTCGCACCGGACGGCAACCCGTTGATCGGACCCGTGCGCGGCCTCAAGAACTACTGGGTGGCCTGCGGCGTCATGGCCGGCTTCAGCCAAGGCGGCGGCGTCGGTCTTGCGCTGTCGCAGTGGATGGTCAACGGCGATCCGGGTGCCGACATCTGGGGCATGGACGTCGCCCGCTACGGCGACTGGGCGACCCTCGCCTACACGAACGCCAAAGTGCGCGAAAACTACTCGCGTCGCTTCCGTATCCGCTTCCCGAACGAGGAACTGCCGGCCGGTCGGCCGTTGCGCACGACGCCGATTTACGACCGTCTCGCGGCCGAGAACGCGGTGTTCGGCGACTACTGCGGGCTCGAGCACGCGTTGTGGTTCGCGCCGAAAGGCACGGAGCCGACGGAGAACATCACGTTCCGTCGCTCGAATGCGCACGCGCACGTCGCCGCCGACTGTCACGCGGTGCGCAATGCCGCGGGTCTCTTGGAAATCTCCAACTACGGCAAGTTTGAGGTCACGGGCCCCAAAGCCGCCGAATGGCTCGCCACCGTCATGGCGAACCGCGTGCCGGCGATTGGTCGCATGGTGCTGACGCCGATGCTGAACGACGCGGGCCGTCTGATCGGTGACTTCACCGTGGCGCGTCTCGGCCCCGAGCACTTCTACCTCGTAGCCACCTACGCTGCCGAGGTCTACTACATGCGCTGGTTCGAGCGCAGCTTGCCGCCCTCGGGCGTCACGGTTCGGCCGTGCGCCATGGAATACACGGGCCTGTCGATTGCCGGTCCCGCCGCCCGCGAGATCCTGCAGCCGCTCATGTCCGAAGACTTATCGACGGCGGCCTTCCCGTTCATGTCGTTCCGCCGCATGGACGTCGGCATGATCCCAACGCTCATGGGTCGCGTCTCGTTCACCGGCGATATCGGCTACGAGATGTGGGTGACGAGCGACTACCAGCGCGCGCTGTACGACCTCTTGACCCGTGCCGGTCAGGCGCACGGTCTTAAGGTCATCGGTGGCCGCGCGCTGAATGCCATGCGTCTGGAGAAGAGCTTCGGCACGTGGGCCCGCGAGTTCCGCCCGATCTACGGGCCCTATGAAGCCGGTCTCGGCCGCTTCGTGGACCTCAAGAAGCCCGAGTTCATCGGTCGTGCCGCCGCGGAAGCCGAGAAGGCCTCGGGCGGTGTGCGTCGCCTGATCACCCTCGACATCGACGCGACCGATGCGGATGCGATTGGCGACGAGCCGATCTTCCACAACGGCCAAGTCTGCGGCTGGATTACCTCGGGCGGCTACGGCCACACGGTCGGTAAGTCCCTCGCCATGGGCTATGTCGACAACGCCGTCGCCGATGCCATTCAGGGCTTTGAAGTGGAGCTGATCGGCGAGCGACGCGCCGCAGTCCGCTTGGCCGAAGCGGCCTTTGATCCGACCGGCAGCCGCATGCGCGCCTGATTGGTCGACTGCGGGCCGGCGTCTTTGACTCCGGCCCGTCAGCGCCCGACAATGCCGATCATCGCCACCGAGATCGGCATGTCACTCTCCACCGATTCCCTCGCCGCGCTGACCGCTCTGGTCGGCCCGGAACACACCCGCAGCGCCGCCGAACTCAGCGCCCACGACCCGGGCGTCGATCCGCACAACTACGGCGCGGACCTGTGGCTGCGCCCTGCGGATCGCACCGAACTCGCTGCCGTCCTCGCCTATTGCAATCAGGCGCGTATTGCAGTGGTCCCGCATGGCGGTCGCACTGGACTCTCGGGGGGAGCGGCCAGCCACGCCGGTGAGATCGTGGTCTCCTTGGAGCGTTTTACTGCGCTCACCGTCGATCCGATCAGCCGCACGGCCGTCGTCGGTGCGGGCGTAACGCTGTCAGTACTGGCCGAGGCGGCAGCACGCGTCGGCCTCTCGCCCGGCATCGATCTCGGCGCGCGCGAGTCGGCGACCATCGGTGGCATGGTCTCCACGAACGCCGGCGGCATTGCCGCGTTTCGCCACGGCACCTTGCGCGAGCGGGTATTGGGGCTCGAAGCGGTGCTGGCCGATGGCCGACTGTTGTGTGAACTCGGGCAGGTCATCAAACGCAACGAAGGTCTCGCGGTCGAACGACTGCTGATCGGCGCGGAAGGAACGCTCGGGATCATCACCGAAGTCGCCCTCTCCCTCGTGCCGATGGACGGCCTTCCTGCCACCGCGCTGGTGGCGGTAGCCGACCTGAGCCAAGCCGCGCAGCTGACCGCGCTCGCGTTGGCGTCGAACGGCGCAACGCCCACCGCACTGGAAGTGATGTCCGGCAATCATGCCGAGGCCGTCTGTCGCTCGTTGGGTTACCGCGAGCTGCTGCCGCTGACGCGCGCGCCGTATCTGATGTTGATCGAGCTGTGCGCGCGGTCCGCCGAGAGCGCCGACGGCGCGCTCCTCGCTCTGCTTGAAGAGGCCGCGAGCGCGGGCGTCGCGGAGGATGCGGTCATCGCGCAGAACGACGTGCAACGGCAGGTGTTCTGGCGAGTCCGCGAAGACTGGGCGGTGGATCGTGAGCGACCGGGCGGCCTGTGGTACGACATCTCCGTGCCGCTCGCCCGAGCGGCCGAGTACATCGACGCGCTCTGCGCGCGTCTCGCGGCCTACGATCCGACGCTCGATATTTACCTGATCGGTCACCTGGCCGATGGCAATCTGCACGTGACGGTCAACGCCCCGCACCCAATCAGCGCACGCTACAACGAGATCGCCGTGATCGTCACGGATGGCCTGAAGGCACTCGGCGGCTCGTATTCCGCCGAGCACGGTATCGGGCTCGAAAAGAAGCCGATGTTGGAGCGCTTAGTGCATCCCACCAAGCGTCTCCTGATGCGCGAGATCAAGGCCCTCTTCGACCCCAACGGGATCTTGAATCCCGGCAAAGTCATTCCGACCTGAAAACCGGCCCGCTCAGCGGGCCGCGCGCCGTGCCACCCAATCGATGGGTTCGATCTTCGGCAAGATCACGCACCAGCCGATCAGACCCAAAATATTGATGACGCCGGCCAGCGCGAAGGCGGTGCCGTACGAGCCGCCCTCGGCATCGATGAGGACGCCCGCGAAAAACGTGCCGATGATCCCGGGCATGTTGCCCACCATGTTCTGCACGCCGACCCAGCGCGCCGCGGCCGTGGGGCCGGCAATCACCTGCGGGATGCTGAAGTAGCCCGGCGACGAGAAGCCCAAGAAAATTTCGTAGACGAACAGGAGCACGAGGCAACTGGTCAACGACGCCGTCGGCATGGCGAGCATGCAGCCGAGACCCGCGACATGCGCCAGCCCCATGATCACCTTGTAGGCGCCGGTCGCAGGACGGCCCGAGCGCACCCAGCGGTCGAGTCCCCAGCCGGCCAGCATCGCGGCCACCGCGTTGACGAAGTACGCCGCAAACACCACTTCGGCCATCTCTTCCTTGGAGAAGCCGCGGGCTTTTTCCAGGTACATCGGCAAGTAGCCGAGGATGAAGTACCAGTTGTAGTTGCCCGCGAAATGGCCCAGAGCCGCGCCCCACAACCCGCGCTCGCGCAAGATCTCGCGCATCGTCGGCGCACTCTGCTCGACCACTTTGTCTTCGAGCGTCGGCTCCGCCACCCGGACGCGCAGCCAAGGGATCAACCACAGCATCGACAAGGCGCCGAACAGGATGAACACCGTGCGCCAGCCCTCGCGCGCGATGAGCAGACCGCCGATCAGCGTGCCGACAGCCGGGCCTACGAGATAGCCGAACGCGATCGTGCCGTTGGCGATACCCACGCGCGAGCGCGGCACGTTCGCGGCAATCAGCTTGGAGGTCGTCGTGAACGCAACGCTCTCACCGATGCCGAGCATAATCCGTAGGGCGAAGAGGCTGACCATGCCGCCCACAAAGCCCGTCAGCAACGTCGACAGCGACCAGAACAGTGCGCCCACGGCGAGCACGCGCTTGGCGCCGAAGCGGTCGGCGAGCCATCCCGAGGGTAACTGCGAGAGCGTGTAGCTGAAGTAAAAGCCAGCGAGCAGCATGCCGTACTGGGTGGCACTGAGGCCGAGGTCTTCGCGGATCTGCACCGCGGCCGTCGCGAGGTTGCCGCGATCGATGTAGTTGATGAACAACGACATCGCCATCAAAAACACGAGCCAGACCGGCGAGGTCGGTGCGCGCAGCGCCGTGGATGTAGTCAAGCGATGTCCCCCTGTTCCTCGCTTGAGGATACTGGAGGGATCGGTGGGCTACCAGCGGATCCGCGCCCTCGGTTCGAGGGCGCGGACCGACGGGTGGATCAGCCGCCGAGCGGGCGCAGCAGGCTGCGCGAGATGATGTGCCGCTGGATCTCGCTGGTGCCTTCCCAGATGCGCTCGATGCGCGCATCGCGCCAGATGCGCTCCAACGGCAGATCCGACATGAGGCCCATACCGCCGTGAATCTGCAGCGCCTCGTCCGCCACCATGGCCAGCACTTCGGTGGCCTTGAGCTTCGCCATCGCCATGTCCATGTCGGAGGCGATCTGCTGATCGAACTTCCAGGCGGCTTCCATGGTCAGCAGCTCCGCCGCGCGCAGCTCCATGGCCATGTCGGCTAACTTGAACGAGACGCCTTGGAACTTGCCGATCTGTTGACCGAACTGCTTGCGCTCGACCGACCACTGCAGCGCGGCGTCCAACGCACGCTCCGCACGACCGAGGCAGGTCGCTGCGACCTGCAGGCGCGTCGCGCCGAGCCAAGAATTGGCCACTTCGAAGCCCTGGTGGACCTCGCCCAAGATCTGCGACTTCGGCACACGGCAGTCGTTGAACTCGAGGATGCAGTTGTTGTAACCGCGGTGAGACACGTTCTTGTAGCCTGCGCGCACTTCAAAGCCCGGCGTGCCCTTGTCGACCAAGAAGGCCGTGATGAGCTTCTTGGTGCCGCGCGGACCGGTCTCTTCACCGGTCGCCGCGAACAAGATCACGAAGTCGGCGTGGTCCGCGTGGCTGATGAAGTGCTTCGTGCCGTTAATGACGTAGTCGCCGTCCTTCTCCACGGCCGAGGTGCGCATGCCGCGCACGTCAGAACCGGCGCCGGGCTCGGTCATCGCCAAGCAATCGACGCGCTCGCCGCGCACGGACGGGAACAGGTAGCGCTCGCGCTGCTCGCCTTCGCACGCGCAGAGGATGTTGGACGGGCGGCCGACGCAGTTGTAATGCAGTGCGTAGCCGGTGCGGCCCAATTCTTTCTCGTAGAGCACCCAGGTCAGCGTATCGAGACCGGCACCGCCGACCTCGGCAGGCATGTTGGCCGCGTACAGCCCGGCCTCAATGGCCTTGGCTTTGAGCTCGGCATGCAGCTCGGGACGCAGGATCCCGGTTTCTTCGATCTCCTGCTCGTGCGGCATCAACTCGTTCGTCACGAAGTCGCGCGTCGTCTTGACGATCAGGCTCTGCTCTTCGGTCAATCCAAAATGCATAACGATCCCCTCGTTCAGGTGCGGCCGGAGCGCTGGGCAGTCACGCGCCGGGCTGATTTGTGTGGTTTTCGGGTCGCCTGGGCTGCCGAGGCCTCGCGACCCCAAGCCCGCCACAGCGTCAGTTGACGCTCCAACTGGGCGAGCAGACGCTCGGGCGGCCATTCGGTCGGGCTGATGATGGCGCCAGCGGTGAGTCCGTTCAGGAAGGTCGCGATGGCCCGCAGCACGTCATCGCGCACGACGGCGGGCCATGTCGACCACTCGGACCAGTGTTCGGACAGGCAGCGATCGTACAAGCGCGTGTACTCGCCATGCACCCAACCGTTGATTTGCTTCAAGCGCGCGTCGGTGGACATCTGGCCCCAGAAGGCCACCCAGAACGCGCTCTCGATGCCGCGCTTTTCATCGAGCGGCATCGACTCCGACAACACATCCAGGAGACCCTCGCCGGCCTCCGTCGGGCGCATCAAGCGCTCTTCAATGCGGCGTAACATCAGTCGCAACGCCGCCAGCACGATCTCCTGCTTCGAGTCGAAGTAGTGCGCAATCATGCCGGTTGTGTAGCCGGCCTCACGCGCAATGCGCACCATCGTGGCATTCTCGAATCCGTGCTCGGCGACCACGCGGCACGCGACGAGAGCGATCTCGTCGCGACGGGCCGCGTGATCGACGATCTTGGGCATCGCTCAGGCCTTGCGCATCGCGATGCCGCGACCCGCACCCGCCGGCTTTTCCAAGCCCGCGTGGGCGGCCTTGAGCACCGCCACCTTCGCCGCGAGTTCTGCCGGGAACGGCGTCGCCTTCGCTGCCTTAGAGTCCACGTGCAGGAACAAGTGCTCGCCGGTCGCAGCGACGGCACCGTCCGACGCGCGATGCAGCGTGTGGAACAGCCACAGACGCTTGTCATCGGCGTCGACAACCTGGGTCGTGACGTAGAACGCATCGCCTTGCTTGAGTTCAGCGCGGAAGCTGACCTTCATCTCCACCGTGTACGGAGCATGGCCGGCAGCGCGATACGCCTCATCAATTCCGATCTGACGGAACAGCGCATCGACCGCTTCCCCAAACACGTGCTGGTAGCGGTAATCGGTCATGTGGCTGTTGTAGTCAACCCATTCGGGGCTCACGGTCCCTTCAAACAACCGCAAGGGTTGCGACGGATCCTGCGCGGCCGCATTCGCGCGTGCCGCGGCATCGCTGTAGAGGCGAGCCTCTAACGCGTTCAACGTGGCGCCCGCACCGATATTGAAAGGCTTCAGCGACTGCTGCACTGCGACGAGGTAGTTGTCGCGCAAACGCTCAAGCTCGCGAATCGAGCGTCCTGCCGCCTGCTCGGCCGTGCCTTCGACCATGCGATCGATGAGTTCGTCGGTGAGCTCCGGCGCTTCCAGCTTGGTCCACGGCCACTTCAGGCACGGGCCGAACTGATGGAGCATGTGACGCATGCCCGGCTCACCGCCGGCAAGGTGATAGATCTGATTGGTGCCCATCGCGGCCCAACGCAGGCCGGGGCCGTAAATGATCGATTCGTCGAGTTCGCGCGTCGTGGCCACGCCTTCGTTCACCATGTGCAAAATTTCGCGCCAGAGCGCTTCTTGCAGACGATCGGTCAGGTGACCCGGCACTTCGCGACGCACGCGCAACGCGTGCATGCCGATGTAGGTGTAGAACTCAGCGGCCGCCTCAATGCTTGCCGCTGCGGTGCGCTCACCGCCCACCAACTCAACGAGCGGCAGCAAGTACACCGGATTGAACGGATGACCGACGATGAGGCGCTCGGGAGCAACCATGTCCTTCTGCAGATCCGTCGGCATGAGACCCGAGGTGCTCGACGCAATAATGACGTCGGCCGGCGCCACGCGGCTGACCTGGGCCAAAATGCGCTGCTTCAGCGGCAACTGCTCCGGAATATTTTCCTGGATGAAGTCGACCTGCGCCGCCATCTCGTCGAGATTGGTCGTGAAGGTCAGTTTGCCCTTGGGCGGCAGTGGCGCCGAGGTCAAGCGAGCGAGGGACGGATTGGCGTTCTCGACTGCACCGCGGATCCACTCTTCCATCTCCGGCTTCACGTCGGCCGCGACCACGTCGATACCAAAGTGCAGCGCGCGGGCGGCCCAACCGCCACCGATCACGCCCGTACCCAGCAATCCCAGCTTCTTCACCTGTCTCATGCGTGTCTCCATCGGGGGCGCGCCGCGCCGTTTTTTTAATGTGAGGACAATAATATAACACCCGCGGCCGCTCGCAAGCGGTCGGGCGGCCGCAATGAAGCCGCGCACGCTCCCGCCGAAGCGTAGCGCTCCGAGGAATCGAACCGTTCAAGGATGTCCGGCCGTGTGCCGGAGGCCCGCACCCGACCGATCCGGTCGGGTGGGGATCGGCGGGTCCCGAACGGGACCCGCCGAACGGGTCAGATTAGAACTTCTGACCGAACTTCAGCATTACGGTCCGCGGCTGGGCCGGGATGACGTAGGGCTGCTGACACATGCTTACCGTGCACTGCACGAAGCGCGAGATCTGCGCGCGCTCGTCCGTCACGTTGTTGATGGCCAGTTCCCAACGCTTGCCGTCCTTCTCCATGCCGGCCGAGAGGTCAGCAAGGTAGTACGCGGGCTGCGTGCCGATGATCTGCTGATCCTGCGTCTTCAACGCCGGAGCCGTCTGCGTCTGGTACACCACCGCGAGCTGCGCATCCGCATCCCACTTGCCGACGCTCCAGCCGTAACGGATAACCGTATTGGCTTTGAACTTCGGCGCGATCGGCAGGTTCGCACCCGCCGGCGCGAGCGGCGTCGAGGCCGCATGCGCCGAACCGTCCGAGTTGGTACCCGAGCAGTCCGCCGTATGCACCGCGTTACCCGACGGATCGGTATAGCCGCAGTAGTTCGAGGTCAACTTCGGATCGAGCAAGGTGGCATTCACAGACCACGTCCAGCCGCCGCCGATCGCCCACTCCAACTCGTTTTCGATGCCCTTGATCTTCGCATCACCACCGTTGGTGATGATCGTGACGCTGTTAGGACCCAAGAACGAGAACTGGAAGTTGTTCCAGTCTTCCTGGAAGATCGAGCCGTTCCAACGCAGGTGGTGGTTCAGCCACTGCGTCTTCCAACCGAACTCGTAGTTCTTCAGGTAATCAGCCGCGTACGGACCGATACCGGCTGCGGCGGTGCGATTCACACCGCCCGGACGGAAGCCTTCCGAGTAGGTGACGTAGATCATCTTGTCGGGCGAGAACTTGTAGGTCGCGTTCACGCGCGGCACATGTCCCGAATCCGCCACGCGCTTGTTCAAGTCGGTGCACGGCACGCCGTTGACCGACGCCGGGGCAAAGCAATTGTCCATGCCCGACGAGTAGCCAGAGAGCGCGTCGAAGTTAGCCGAGTAGCCGTAGAAGCCCTGCAGCGTGTTGTCCGTCTTGAAGTAGCGGTAGCCACCCGTGACCGACAACTTGTCGTTGATGTCCCAGATGACCTGCGCGAACGCAGCCTGATCACGATCGACGCGCTGTTCGTCCGTCAACCAAATGGTGTTTGGCAACGTCGGAATCGACAGGTAATCGGCAAAGCCGGCCGGGTTCGGGCCGGTGTACGGGCTCGAGAAGTTGGCGCCGTAACCCGGCATCGCGTACTGCTCGAAAATGTCGTGCAACTGGCGCTGCATGAACAAACCGACCGTACCCTTCACCGGCTGGTCCTGCGGCGTCGACAGACGCACTTCGTGGCTGAACTTCTCGAAGTAGCCCTTCGTGATCACCACTTCCTGCGGCATGATCGGCGGGCCGCCGGCGGGGTTCGTCGGATCCGACGAGTTGCCGCGCCAGATCGCGCCCGAACCGTACACCTTGTCATAGAAGAAGGCGTAGTCCGAGTAGTCGGCGATCGAGTGCGTGTTGCGCTTCATGTACGCACCGGCGTAGGTCAGATCGAGGTTACCGACCTTACCCTCAACGGTGAGCGACGTCTGGATCCAAGAGTCCTGCGAGTTCTCAGGCGCGAAGTGCGTGATCTGCAGATCGCCCACCGCCGGGTCATAGCCGAAGAAGCCTTCGCTATTGACCGACTGGCCCATGATCGTCGGGGTGATCGTCCAGTTGTCGTCCAGCGTCAACTTCAGCGCGGCGCGACCGCCCTTGGTGTCCGCCGTGTTGTAGGCGTCCTTGCGGTAGGCCGCATTGCTGATCGAACCGGCGCCCACCGGGCAGGTCGCGTTCCCCGGCGTCACGCTCGGGTTGTTGTACGCACACCAGCTCGGGAAGTAGCGCGTGCCGTTCTGGATACCGCCCGACGCGTTGGTGCCGGCGACATTGTTGATGAAGCCTGCCGCATGCTCATCCCACGCCACGAGGCGGATGGCCGCCACCGGGCTCAAGGGGATGTTCACAAAGCCTTCCGCCGCGTAACCCACGCCGCCGTGGGAAACATCGTTCACACTCACGTCGTAGCCCGCGATGAACTTCGTGGGATCCGGCTTGTTCGTGATGATGCGAATCGTACCGGCCTGCGAGCTCGCGCCGTACAGGGTGCCCTGCGGGCCTTCGAGCACTTCGACGCGGGCGATGTCGTAGACGTGCACGTCGACGGTGCCGTCGATCGTCGTCACCGGCTGCTCGTCGAGGTAGGTGCCGACCGACGGCTGGCTGCCGGAGTGGTTCTCGTTCGCGCCGCTGACGACGCCACGCATGTACACGTGCGACGAACCCGGCTGGCCGTTACCGCCCTGACCCTGACCGCGGCTGTACGCCACGCTCGGGAGGAACTTGACGTAATCGTCGAGGTTCGTGACGTGCAACTCTTCCAGCTTCTCGGTACCGAGCGCGACGATCGCGACCGGCACGTCCTGCATGTTTTCAGAGTGCTTCTGCGCCGTCACGACGACGTCTTCCAGACCGCCGACATCGGCTTTTTGATCGGCGGCATAGACGGCGCCGGACGCCAGCACGGCGGAAATTGCCGAGGCGAGCGGCAGACGGGACAGACCCGCTCGCAGCCCCGCGGCGCTGTGGATTCGACTGATTTTCATGGTCACTCCTTACACATTAAAAACAAAGATCAAACGAGAGCCCTGTCGGCGCCCGTAAAATTCGGGACCGCAGGGTAACAATCCAAGACCGGGCCCAACGCCACCTTGAGCGCGTCTAGCCACGGTTCGTAGTGGCGCCAATGGTCAACGCCGTCGCGATAGATCGGACGACGCACCTGTTCTGAACTCGCCGTGCGTACGGCGCGATCATTTTCATAGAAGCGCAAGCAGCGCTCATCAAACGGCAGTCCGCAGTACGCCAAGAGGCGCCTGACCTCGGTTTCGGGGTCTTCGACCACTGACTCATAGATCACGCGGTGCACACGCCCCGGCAATACCGCGTCCATGTGCGCCATTAAGCGGACGTAGTCCCGGTAATAGCGGCCGAGATCATCGAGCGAGTACGAGAAACTCTGGCCACGCGCAAAGTGCTGTTTGAAATTCGAGAAGCAACAGGCCAACGGGTGGCGTCGGGCATCGATGATCCGCGCGTTCGGCAACATCAGGTGGATGAGACCCACCTGCAGGAAGTTGTTCGGCATCTTATCGACAAAGAACGGCGCGGTACTCTTGCGCTGTACCCGGGTTCGCTCCAGATAGCGCTCGCCGAGTTCACGCAACCGTTCCATCGGCAATTGCCTTAAGACCTCGAAATACTGGCCTTCCCCGTCGCCGTCATCGGTGGTCATCGACTCGCGCGCCTCGGCGACCAGCTCTTTGGCGATCCGAGTGACGTCCGGCAACTCCATCGTCCCTTCGACCGCCGGATGACTCGAGAGAATTTGCTCGAGGAGCGTTGACCCTGCGCGCGGCATCCCAAGCACAAAGATCGGATCCGTCGCCTCGTGGCCGCTGCCGTGACGTTGCGCAAAAAAATCCGGCGTGTACAGCGCGATGGAACGGTCGACAAACCGCGTCGTCTCGTCGGCCGCATACGGAATTAGGCGACGCCGGATCGCAGCGCCAGCTTCGTAATGCTCAAAGGAATCGCCGTATGACCGGTCGTCCTCGAGCGCTTTGCCCAACGCATATTCAAAATGCAGCCGATCGTCATCGTCCAGATCGGTACGCCGCACGGCCTGGCGCATCGCCTCGACATCCGCAGCGCTGAATCGAAACGTCTTGAGGTTCGCGAGGCTCCAGTACGCCTCACCCAGCGTAGGCTCGAGTGCGATCGCGCGACGGTACGCGGCGATACTGTCCTCGGTGCGGGACGCGGTCTTGAGCGCGTGTCCGTAACTGAGCCAGATCCGCGGTTGATCCACGGATTCCTTCAACACGGACTCGTACACGTCGATGGACGCCGCATACTCGCCCAAGTGCGCGAGCACCGCCGCCTTGAGGTTGCGATACCCGAGATGTTCGGGATCCGCACGCAACAGCGCTTCAACCTCGTGCAGCGCAAGCTCGACCTTCGACTGTCGAAACAAAACGAGCGCGTAGTTATGCCGCGCACCTTGGAAACTCGGCGCCAAGGACAGGCAATGCTCGAGCAGCGCCTGAGCATCGACATACCGACGCAGGCGCGCGGCCACTTCGGCCAACATGCGCAAGGCCGCCACATCGGTCGGCCACTCGATGAGATGTTGGCGTAACAGGCGCTCGGCGGCCGGGATGTCATTGGCCAAGAGCGCGTTCGCGGCTGCCATCAGGCGCGGATCGCGATTGGCCACTTTCAAGAATTGTTCGCGCGCTGCCTCACCGCCGGTACGGTCGTCCGCCAGTTCTAACTGATCGGCGAGACAGCGCCAGGCGTCCGGTCGTTCGGGCGTCAGTTGCAATCCGTGACGCAGCGCGCGCGCTGATGCGGCGGGGCGTGCCAACATCGCCAACGTAAAGCCCAGTTCGATATGCGCACCCGCCGACTGCGGCTGCTCCTGTGCGAGGGGCTCTAACACCGCGAGCGCCGCATCCGGCTCGCCGAGGAGACGCCGCGCAGCGCCGAGCAACAGGCGCGCGCGGGGATGCCCCGGCACGACCCTCAGGATCTCACCGACTTGCTCGGCAGCCTGTGCCGGCTGCGCGCCCAACAATCGCGTCGCATGGTTCAACGCAACATCGAGCGAGCCCATGGGCTCCGAATGCGACAACCAACCTCCTCCCCATCCGCCCGGTCTAGCGATACGCACGCAATCTGCGATCAGACGCCCGTGGCGCCCACTTGTCAATTATGCGACGAAATGGAGTCGGACGGCACGGCGGCATGCGTGAAGTTGTTGCAACTTAGCAACGCGGAGTAGTTCAACCGTGCTGATCTCGCACCGTCGTTCGTCAAAGACGTCGAAGCCGCTCACGACCCGCGGTCTCGTATAGACAGAATTAATTGATTTTTCAGACTGTTACCACAGCCGTTCGGCATCCCACACACCGGATCAGCATCGCCTCCCGTACAGACGATGGGGGACGGGTCGCAGACGCCACCGCGAACCGTCGGCACGGGCCGCGAGGCACCGAGCGGTTGGGCTAGAATTGCGCGCTGCCTAAGGAATTTCCGAATGTCATTGCCCAACCGTCGCCCCTCCGTTGTCGCTCAGGTCGGTCACGTCCCTATTGGGTCAGCGTCACCCATCGTCGTGCAATCCATGACCAACACCGACACGGCCGATATCCCCGGCACCGTCGAGCAAATTCTGGCGCTGGCGCGTGCCGGCTCCGAAATCGTTCGCGTAACCGTCAATGAGAAGGAAGCGGCCGCGGCAGTCCCGCGCATACGCGAGGCGCTGGATCGGGCCGACTGTCACGTTCCTTTAGTGGGGGACTTCCACTTCAACGGTCACCGCCTGCTGAAAGACGAGCCGGCGTGCGCCGAAGCGTTGGCCAAACTGCGCATCAACCCGGGCAATGTGGGCCGCGGCGCGAAGCGCGACACCCAATTCGCCGAGATGATCGAGATGGCCTGCCGCTACGGCAAGCCCGTCCGTATCGGTGTGAACTGGGGCAGTCTGGATCAAGATCTCGTCACTCGGATGATGGACGAGAATGCGCTGCTGCCGCAGCCGCTCGATGTCATGGACGTGGTCCGTGAGGCCACCGTCGTCTCGGCGTTGGCGAGTGCGGCACGGGCCGAAGAGTTGGGCCTGCCGCACAACCACATCATTCTGTCCGCCAAAGTCAGTGGCGTGCAGGACCTCATCAGTATTTATCGTTCGCTCGCGGCCCGCTGCGACTATCCGCTGCATCTCGGGCTCACCGAAGCGGGTATGGGCTCGAAAGGTATTGTGGCGTCGTCGGCGGCCATGGCGGTGCTGCTGCAAGAGGGTATCGGTGACACGATCCGCATCTCGCTGACTCCCGAGCCCGGCGGTGATCGCACGCGCGAAGTCATCGTCGCCCAGGAGTTGCTGCAGACGATGGGGCTGCGCGCATTCACGCCGATGGTCACGAGTTGCCCGGGCTGCGGGCGCACGACCAGCAGTTACTTTCAGGTCCTGGCGGAACGCATTCAACGCCATATACGCGAAAGAATGCCCACGTGGCGGGCAACGCACGAGGGCGTTGAGACCATGACGGTGGCCGTGATGGGCTGTGTCGTCAACGGTCCCGGCGAGAGCAAGCACGCGAATATCGGCATCAGCCTACCGGGCACGGGCGAGCGCCCCGTCGCGCCCGTGTACGAGGACGGTGAGAAGACCGTGACGCTCAAGGGCGACCGTATTGCCGAGGAATTCCAGGATCTGGTGGAGGCCTACATCGCGCGCCGTTTCCCAAGGAAGCTCGTATGACGACGGATTGGGCTGTGAAGCAGTGCACGCCGTGCGAAGGCGGCATCGCGGCGATGCCGCTCGACGCCGCGCGCGACGCCCTGCGCGACCTCAACCCCGCTTGGGTCCTCGACGAGACCGGTCAGTCATTGCACCGAGAGTATCGATTCCCCAACTTCCTGCGCGTGATGAGCTTCGTCAATGCGATCGCGCACATCGCGAATGTCGAAGATCACCATCCCGACTTGGCCGTCGGTTACAACTATTGTCACGTGACCTACACGACCCATGCGATCGGCGGTCTGTCGGAGAATGACTTTATCTGCGCGGCGAAAATTGATCGCCTTTAACGCGACGCCGCGCGTTGCTGCACGACGCGCGCACGAAAGGCCACAAAGCCCGAGACGATAAAGCCGCTCACCCAGCACATCTGCGCCAAATCCACCGCCTGCGCGAGCGGGCTGAGCCAGTGAGCCGTGTGCCATTTGAGCTGGGTCGCCTGGTCTGCGCTCGCCGTCGACAGCCGGTGTGCATAGCGCGCCGCTAAGAGGTCGGGCCGGGCGACCGCGTAGAACCCATAGGCCGCCACACCGATCAACACCGCTTGCAGTGTGGGCACGCCGAGCGCGACGGCGAGCCGAACCCGCTGTGAGGCGCCGGCCAAACTGCTTTGCCCGTACAGCGCGACCCAGACAACGGCGATCAACGGTACGTCATCGGCGACCGACCCGGCCGCGGCGCCGAACCACCACTGCGGCAGTATCAGCCCGAGGATCGCGACGATCGTGCCGGCCGTCGCCCACACCCATGGGCCGGGTAAGCGGGGCGCAAGACTCATCCGAGCAAGGCTCGCGAGATGAGGTGTTGTTTCAACGGCCCTAAGCGTTGCGCGGCACCGAGTAAGGTGCGACGACCGCGGCGGATGAGATCCCGCTCATCGGTATAAATACGATAGATCGCGTCGAGCGCGGCACCGAACAGGGCGTTCTCCGCCTGCCGGGCCCGTGCGTACCGGCCCAGAGGGCCGGGATCACCGATGTCGCCGCCACGGGCACGCGTCTCGACGAGAACGTCGGTCAGCGAGAGCACGTCGAGAAAGCCCTGATTGACGCCCTGTCCCGCCAGCGGGTGCACCGCGTGCGCGGCATCCCCCACGAGCACGAGACGGGTGCTCGCATAGGATGCGGCGTTGAAACGCCGCAACGGAAAACCCTGCCGCTCGGCGACCACGCGCAGGGGACCCAAGACCGCGTCACTGGCCGCCGTGACGGCGGATCCAAACGCGTCATCGTCGAGCGCGAGTACGCTCTGTGCTTGGGCGGGCGGCAAGGACCACACCAACGACACCCGCCCATCCGCTAACGGCAATAACGCCAAAGGACCGGCCGCCAGAAACCGCTGCCGCGCCGCGTCGCCGTGCGGGATCGTCGGTTGCAGATGCGTCACCACCGCGGTTTGCGGATACGGTACCGGATCGCCGCCAAGACCGGAGAGCTGGCGCAGTGGCGACGAAGCGCCGTCTGCGGCGACCACCAGTGACGTTGTGGCGCGCCGTCCGCCCATCTCCACCCACGCCGTATCACGGTCCAAATGCAGCGCCGCAACCGGGCTGCGTACGAGCGTGACGCCGAGCGCCCAGGCGCGCTCCATCAACGCCGCCGCAATCGCTCGGTTCTCAATGATGTGTCCAAGGTCGGGCTCACCGATTTCTGCGGCATCGAACACCAACGTCTCGGGACCGTCCACAGCGTCTTGCGCATCCCAGACGATCATCCGCTCGTAGGCGGCGGGCGAACGCGGACGGAGCAGGGACCATGCGCCCACCTCGCTCAGGATTCGCTGTCCGGCGCGCGAAATCGCCGACACACGCACGTCGATCGGATCTTGCGGTAGCGGCGTCAGCGCAGGCTCAGGCTCAGCCAGCGCGATGCGAATATCGTGTGCGCAACGCTGCGCTAACAAGCAGGCTAATGCTGAGCCGACGATACCGCCGCCGGCGATGACGACATCAAAATCAGGGCGGCTCATACCGACTCTCCGGAACGACCGCGCAGCGGCAGGCCGCGAGCCAATCGCGGCAAACGCCCCGCAAATCCCTGCGAGAGCCGCGACAGGGCCGACTTCGCGGTGGGGCTCACGTCAAACAGCATGAGACCCAGGCTGCGCGCCCACCGCACGGGCGTCAGACGGCTACCGAACAACCGGACGAGTCCGTCCGTGAATCCAATGATGGCGTTGCGATCGGTACGACGCCATTCGGCATAACGGCTCAACACCTCGGGACTGCCCGGATCCGCCTCGGGCGACTCGGCAATCACTTCGGCCAAGGTCGCGGCGTCGCGTAAGCCCAGATTAAATCCCTGCCCAGCGATCGGGTGCATGCCTTGCGCGGCAGCGCCGATGATGGCGGTGCGGGGCGCGTCCGCCGCATCGGCTTTTACCAACGCAAGTGGGTAGGCGTGTCGCGGCGATACCGCACGGAAGCGACCGAGTCGCCAGCCAAACGCACTCTGGAACTCACGCAAAAATGCTGCGTCATCCAAACTCATCACGCGCGTCGCCTCGTCCGGTGCGAGCGTCCAGATGATGCCGACCCGACCGTCAGGGATCGGCAAGGCCGCAATCGGGCCGTCGTCTGAAAACCGCTCGTAAGCCACGTGATCATGAAAGCGGCCGGGGGTGGCTTGGGCGATGATCGCGACTTGTCCGTAGTCCGATCGCGCGGCGCCGACGCCAACGCTCTCGCGAACTTTGGACGCAATTCCGTCCGCCGCCACGGCCAACTTGGCCCGGACGGATCGGCCATCCCGCAATTCCAATTGAGTATGCGCAGCGCTCGAGGCTGCTGACAGCACCTCGGCGGGCGCCACGACCGTGAGGCCGTGCACGTGCCGCAGACGACGCCATAACGCTCGGCCGATCACGCGGTTTTCGACGACGAACCCTAAAGCCGGGATGCCCTGCTCGGCCGCATCGAGCACCGCCGTGCCGAAGCGGCCTCGTTCCGAGATATGGATATGACGGATCGCCGTGGCTTCGCGAGCGATCTCATCCCAGACACCCAATCCTTCGAAAATTCGGCGAGTGCCGTTCGACAGCGCCGTCGTGCGGGTGTCAAAACTCGGCTGAGCATCGTCTTCGGGCGGAACGGCTTCGATCAGTACGATCGACAAGCCTGCGCCACTGAGGGCGAGCGCGAGGCTCGCGCCGACCAGACCGCCGCCGACGATCGCGACATCGCACATCAACGCATCCGAGTGGGGCGTCATCGTAAGTCTCTCACGGGCGGGCAGCCATGAAGGTCTCGATGGCGTCGGCATCCTTCACCAACGCCTTCGTGAGGACGTCCGGCGCGCTCCGTGTGACGGCAACATCGTCCTCAATGCGAATACCGATCCCCCGAAACTCCTTCGGCACCGTTTTACAGCCGGGCGCAACGTAGAGGCCCGGCTCTACCGTCAGCACCATTCCGGGTTCCAGAACGCGCCACGCGTCGCCCACTTTGTAGTCGCCGACATCGTGCACGTCGATCCCGAGCCAGTGACCGGTACGATGCATGAACCATTCGCGATACGCGCCGTCGCGGATCAGTTTGGTGACCTTGCCGGATAAGAAGCCAATGGACACCAACCCTTGCGTAATCGTCCGGACGGCGGCGTCGTGCGGGTCGTTCCAATGATTCCCCGGGCGGCATTGCTCAATCGCTGCCTCTTGTGCGGCGAGCACGATGTCGTACAGCGCACGCTGGGCCGGGCTGAACCGACCGTTCACGGGAAACGTGCGCGTGATATCCGAGGCGTAATGGTCGAGCTCACAACCGGCATCAATCAGCACGAGGTCGCCGTCGCGCAGCGCTTCGGCGTTCTCGCGGTAGTGCAATATGCAGCCGTTCGCACCACCACCGACAATCGGCTCGTACGCGCACACACCTCGGTGGCGATGGAATTCGTGCATGATTTCGGCGGCCAATTCGTACTCGGTCACGCCCGGCGCTGCCAACTGCATGGCGCGCTCATGCGCCCGGACCGAGATCGCCGCCGCGCGACGCATGATGCCGATTTCATCGCGGCTCTTGTACAGCCGCATGTCGTGCAGCAGGTGATCGAGCGCGACAAATTCTTGCGGGGTGTGCATGCCTTGCTTGGCTTGCGCCCGCAGTCCGTTCACCCAGCCGATGACGCGCTGATCGAATTCCGGGTGTAGCCCCATCGTGTAGTACACGCGAGCACGACTCTCGAGCAGACCCGGCAAAATTTCATCGATGTCGGCGATGGGGAAGGCATCGTCTGCACCGAAGGTGGCGACCGCGCCGTCGGGGCCCGCGCGTCGCCCGTCCCACAACTCGCGCGTCGCATCGCGGTCGCGGACGAAGAGGATGTACTCACCCTCCGGTCGGTTCGGCAGGAGGACTGCCACCGCCTCCGGTTCCGGAAATCCCGTCAGAAAGTGAAAATCGCTGTCTTGGCGGTACGGGTACTCGGTGTCGGCATTGCGCTTACGGATCGGCGCCGCGGGCAAGATCGCGATGGCGTCGCGACCCATCATCCGCATCAACTGCCGACGGCGGCGAACAAATTCAGTCGGCTTCATCGGCGTCATCGACGGCACCCGCTTCCTCTTGCGATTCTCCGCGTGGATCGACGAGCTCTTCGTGCACAAGTTGCGTGCTGGCCCGTAGATACTCCACCAACTCCGCGTAAGACGCCTCGCTGTCTTCTTCAGAATCCTCTTCACCGACCGCGGCGCGGGCGATCTCCGCAAAATCGGCCACCACTTCCCGTACCGTTTCCGGCCAGCCGGCCTCGGGAACGGGGACGGAGCCTAAGCCGGAGAGAAAACCGGTGCACCAGTCCGCCAACGCCGCGGTGCGCGCGTCCAGCGACGTATCGTCCCCCGGCAAGAGCGGCGCAAAATCCATGTCCGGCGCGGACATCTGGGCGGCGGTTTCCCGGCACAAGGCGAGGAGGACCTCACGGGCATGCGCGGAACGCTCCGGCGTTTCCGTGTCGGAGAGGATATCGTCGATCCACTCCTCCCGCCGGAAGGCCAGGCTCGCGGACAATGTGCCGCTCAACACCCCGTGGGCCTCGGCGGGCCCGAGGGCCGACCCGGCCGCCTCGAGGGCGGTCTCCAGTTCTTCGTAAGTAACGGTCTGCATGGACGCGATTCTAGCGCGTTGACCCACTCTGGGGCCGCGCCTATAGTGCGCCCATGACTGAAAAGACCCCTCAAGCTGCGGCAGAAGCGGAGATCCGGTCGCTGGAGAAGCGATTGGTGGAACTCATTGCCACCCTCGACCGCCTCAAGGACGAAAATCGCTCGCTCAAGGCGCGACAGGAGTCTCTGGCCGCCGAGCGAGCCGCCTTGGTGCAAAAGAACGAGCAAGTTCGGGCCCGCGTCGAAGCGATGATTGGCCGATTGAAGTCGATGGAGCACGGACCATGAGCGACGCCCCGGTATCCCGTGTTTCCGTCCGAATCCTCGAGAAGGACTACCAGTTCACCTGTGCGCCCGACGAACGCTCGGCGCTACTGGACTCGGCGGAGTATCTCAACACCGAAATGCGCAAGATCCGCGACACCGGCAAGGTGATCGGCTTGGATCGCATTGCCGTGATGGCCGCCCTGAACATGGCCAACGAACTCTTGAAGGCGCGTGCCCGTGATGCCGCACTGGACACCGGCGTCGTGCAGAAGCTTCGGCACTTGCGTGACCAAGTGGACGCCGCCCTCGAACGCGGCCAGCAACTCGATCTTTGATCGAGTTTCTGACGAACGCGAGACGTTCGTCATTCTTTACTGCCGCCCAATGGGTTAGTCTTCGCCCCGGCGTCGCCTGCGGTGTTCGACATGGGTCAAGACCTCCCGGCCCTAATTGCGTTACCCCGGGGCAAGTGCTTGCACGGCCATTGAGCATGTCCGCCTCGTAGCGGAAAGCCTTAAGCCTGGCAGTACGCCCCACTTGTTGCTCCGGTCCGGGAGCAACGATTCGTGACGGCACAGGTGGACGACGCCACTCATTTGCTAGACCAGCGACCTTACCGCTCACCGCCAGAGCGGTGAGCGGGAGATTGCGATGAAGTACTGGTTGATGAAAAGCGAGCCCGATGTCTTCGGTATCTCAGACCTTGAGCGCGCACCGTCGCAGCGCTCGGCGTGGGATGGGGTTCGTAACTATCAAGTCCGCAACATGATGCGCGACGAGATGCGCATCGGCGATCTCGCATTTTTTTATCACTCCAGTTGCGCAGAGCCTGGAATTTACGGGGTTATGCGCATCGCCAAGGAAGGGTATCCGGATCACACGGCGCTGGATCCGATGCACGATCACTTTGATCCCAAGAGCAAACCCGATCAACCGACGTGGTACATGGTGGATGTGGAGTTTGTAGAGCGCTTCAAGCGCCCCGTCACGCTCGATCAGTTGCGTGCGCATGCGGATCGTTTGACGGACATGCTCGTACTCAAACGCGGCAATCGTCTATCGATCACGCCCATCGCAACCGCTGAGTGGAAGTACATCACTGCACTCGCGCGTTCGTGATCGATGTGATGGGCGACCCCATATCACAACGAAAAGTACGTTGCTTGTAATTTGACTTTTTGTGTATATACTCCAACCCCGGACTAACCTGATTGGAGAACTACTATGGCGACTAAAAAGAAAGCTGCTAAGAAGAAGGCGACGAAGAAGAAGGCTGCCAAGAAGAAGTAAGCCTCTTGAAGTTGCCGAGGATGACGGTGAAACACCCAGTCCTCTGATGCTTCGACAACTGTGCCCGCGTATGCGGGCACAGTTTTTTCTAGGCTCGGATAAATTCGTGCGCGACGAATCGAGCCACTTTCACACTGAATGAATGCAGGGTTGTGCAGATGAGTAGCGATCAACTGAAGCGCCGCGTAGCGGAAGCCGCCGTAGCCTATGTCCCCGAAGGATGCGTGCTCGGCGTTGGCACGGGTTCAACGGTCAATCATTTCATCGCCGTGTTAGCGGAGCGCCGCATTCCCCTCGCGGGCGCGGTCTCAAGTTCCGAAGCGAGCACACGGCTGCTCAAAGCGGCGGGCTATGACGTACTCGATCTCAACGCCACGGGCGATTTGGAGGTCTATGTCGACGGCGCGGATGAGTCGAACCGCCAATTGCACCTCATCAAAGGCGGTGGCGCAGCACTCACGCGCGAGAAGATCGTCGCCGCGGCATCCAAGCGATTTGTCTGCATCGTAGACCAGTCGAAGGTCGTGGATGTCCTCGGTCGTTTTCCGTTGCCGGTGGAAGTCATCCCGATGGCACGCTCGTACGTCGCGCGTCAGTTGGTCAAACTCGGTGGCCAACCGGTGTACCGGGAGGGCGTGGTGACCGATAACGGCAACGTCATCTTGGATGTGCACAACTTGGCCATCACGGATCCGGTG
This sequence comes from Steroidobacteraceae bacterium, assembly GCA_036742455.1. Classification (GTDB taxonomy): domain Bacteria; phylum Pseudomonadota; class Gammaproteobacteria; order Steroidobacterales; family Steroidobacteraceae; genus CAIKZZ01. Next base: position 95,359 of record DAINQU010000006.1, read on the forward strand.
GCGCTTGAGACGGAGATCAACGGCATCGTCGGTGTCGTGGCCAACGGGCTGTTTGCGCGACGTCCTGCCGATGTCTTGCTAGTGGGCTCACCGAGTGGCGTTGAGACCGTGACGGCTTAACGACGGTCTGCCGATGACGTTCCCTGGTCAAGCCAACCGGCCAGGCGAACGTCCTTCTCGGCCCACACGTTGCCGAGCCATTCCTGGAATTTGCCGCGAAATTCGCCATCGCCCACGTAGTCGCCTGCCGCCTGACGGACCGGTAACTTACGTCGCTGCACGTCGACGATGATCGTCGAGACACGACCGCAACAGACGTCCCAGAGGCTGCAGTCGCCGTCGGGATAAGCGATGGTCACGTCCAACATGTCGCTCAGTATGGGGCCGAGTGCTTCCATCACGAACGCGATGCCGCCGGCCTTTGGCCGTAACAGGTACCGGTACGGCGAGCGCGTTGCGGCCTTTTTCACCGGAGTGAAGCGCGTACCCTCCACAAAATTGATGACCGAGGTCGGATGATCGCGGAATTTCTCACACGCACGTTGCGTCGCCTTGAGATCCGTACCGCGCAACTCCGGTCGACGCGCGATCTGCTCCTTGGTGTAGCGTTTCATGAACGGCATGTCCAACGCCCACCACGCCATGCCCAGTACCGGCACCCACTTCAGTGAGTCCTTGATAAAGAATTTTAGGAAGGGAATACGGCGACTGAAGACGGTTTGCAGCACCAAGATATCGACCCACGAACGGTGGTTCGCGATCACGAGATACCAGCCGTCGCGCTGAAGCCCCTCAAGGCCACTGACGCGCCAATCGATGCGTTGCGTCAGGCGGACTAAGACCGCATTGATAGCGACCCAGGCTTCCGCCAGTCGCATCAAGACAGCTCCGATCCAGCGCCGGAACGCCGCAATCGGTACCACCACCTTGAACAACGAAATAATCACGATCGGCACGCCGACCACAAACGTGTTCGCGATGAAGAGCGTCATCAGCACGAGTCCGCGCAGCGGACCTTTAGGCAATTTGGGCATAGGCCCCCCGGAAGTTCAGGACTATTGTGCCCCGAAGCACCTTAGAAAAGACAAGGCCCGCTTGCGCGGGCCTTGACGTTTTGGCTGGGGAACTAGGATTCGAACCTAGATTGACGGAGTCAGAGTCCGCTGTCCTACCGTTAGACGATTCCCCAATATCCGGAATCGACTCACTACCGCGGCTCGACCGGTCCAGCGGAGACCGGTCCGTCGGGTGATAGCACCCGACGGAACCCGCGATCGGATTAGCGCTTCGAGAACTGAGTTCCGCGACGCGCCTTACGACGACCAACCTTCTTACGCTCGACCTCACGGGCGTCGCGCGTCACGAAGCCGGCAACACGCAGCGGCTTGCGCAGCGTCTCGTCGTACTGGAGCAGTGCACGGGTGATGCCGTGACGGATCGCGCCGGCTTGGCCGGTGATACCGCCACCGTCCACCGCGACCTTGACGTCGAAGTGGCTGGCCATCTGGACGAGTTCCAGCGGCTGGCGAACGATCATGCGACCGGTCTCACGGCCGAAGAACTCTTCGATCGTGCGGTCGTTGATGGTGATCTTGCCCGAGCCGGGCGAGAGGTGGACGCGGGCCGTCGAGGTCTTGCGGCGGCCGGTGCCGTAGTACGTGGTGGGCATGCTATTACCTTACAGAATCCGTGACTTCAGGCCAGTTCAACGGCCTGGGGCTGCTGTGCCGAATGGGGATGTTCGCCCCCCGCGTACACGTGCAGCTTCTTGAACATCTTGCGACCGAGCGGGCCCTTGGGGAGCATGCCCTTCACCGCAATCTCGATCGCACGTTCCGGGTGCTCCTTCAGCATCTTGCCGAGCGCGATGCTCTTGATGCCGCCGATGGCGCCCGTGTGGTGGTAGTAAAACTTGTCGGTAAGCTTCGCACCCGTGACAGCGACCTTCTCGGCGTTCACAACAATAATGTTGTCGCCACAGTCGACGTGCGGGGTGTAAGACGCCTTATGCTTACCGCGCAGGCGCACGGCAAGGGCGGTAGCCAGACGACCGAGCGTCTTGCCAGACGCATCAACGACGAGCCAGTCGCGGCGCACCGTTTGGGAATTTTCAAATACCGTGTTCATGAAATACTCAGGGCTGTCGGGCCGTCAGGCCGGCGAAAGACCGCGAATTGTACGGGGTTTTTTGTCTCTTGCAAAGGGTGTCTACAACTCTCGATTCTCTGTGCCTCAGAGACAGTAATAATGAGTGCCTATGAGCGACCCCTTGCGCCAATTTTCGACCGCAGACCGCATTATTTCCTTTTTGGATCATGCGCTTAAGAATTCCACGGGACACCCGCCCACCGCCGGGCGAGAGACCCCGCGAGCGCAACAGACGGCGAGAGATGCGGATTTAACGACAGCCGAGGCCCGTCATTCGGCCGGGCTGATGCGGGTCAATCACGCCGGCGAGATCGCCGCACAAGCGCTGTATCACGGCCAAGCGTTGGTCGCGCAGGACCCCAACGTGCGGGATTTTTTGCTGTTAGCAGCACGCGAAGAAGGCGACCACCTGGCGTGGTGTGCGCAACGACTGCGGGCCCTCGGCTCACGTCCGAGCGTGCTCGGGCCTCTGTGGTACGGAGGCTCTGCGCTGATCGGTGCCGTCGCGGGTATCGCCGGCGATTCGATCAGCCTCGGTTTCATTGCCGAAACCGAACGACAAGTCGAAGGACATATAGAGAGTCATCTCGCACAACTGCCCGCACAGGACGCCAGCAGTCGCGCAATACTGCTGCAAATGAAGAACGACGAAGCCGCACATCGCGAGCACGCACTCGAGCGCGGTGGCTCGGAATTGCCGCGCTGGATTCGTAAATTGATGCGCGCGACGGCAAAAATCATGACGCGCAGCGCCTACTGGATCTAACGAAGCACGCTGCCGCGGTTGCCACTGTCTTGATTATGTTCTATATGTTCAGCATTCAAATGCCGGGGATCGGGAGATCTTCATAATGGACGATCAGGTCAAGCTTATTGGCGACCTTCCTGCGATCAATCGCTTTTTGAGCTATTGCCGCATTCGCTCAGTGCCGTCGAAGACGGTTCTCATTCACGCCGGCGACCTTCCTGACGTTCTCTACTACATCATCAGCGGCTCGGTCGAGGTGATGATTGAGGACGAAGAAGGGAATGAGATGGTGCTCGCGTACCTCTCCCGTGGCCAATTCTTTGGTGAAATGGGTTTATTCAGCGAAGGATCCACGCGCAGCGCATGGGTTCGCACGCGTCAGTCCTGCGAACTGGCTGAGATGACCTACGCCCGCTTCCGACAAATCGCGGCTGAAAGCCCGGGGCTGATTTTCGAACTCGCGACCCAACTCGCTACGCGCTTGGATCGGACGAACAAGAAACTCGGCGATCTGGCGTTTGTGGACGTGATCGGCCGTGTCGCGCACGCGATCATGGATTTGTGTGGCGAGCCGGACGCCATGACCCATCCGCAGGGTATGCAGATCAAGGTCAGTCGTCAGGAACTCTCCCGTCTCGTGGGCTGCTCGCGCGAAATGGCGGGTCGTGTGCTCAAGACGCTGGAAGAACAAGGCCTGCTGAAGGCCACCGGCAAGACCGTCGTTGTCTTCGGCGCGCGACCGAAACCGCGTCGCCCCTCCGTGGTGCCCACCAAGGAAATGCGCGAGAAGATCGCACGCTCGCGCGAGGACTGACCCTCAGCGCGAGGTCGCAGCGGCGATTTCGCGGCGCATCGCCGCGATCGTCGCCGCGTAATCCTCAGCGCCAAAGATTGCAGAGCCTGCCACGAAGGTATCGGCTCCGGCTGCCGCAATCGCACCGATGTTGTCGACTTTGACGCCGCCATCAATCTCAAGGCGGATATCACGCCCCGACGCGGCGATCAGCGATTTGATGCGTCGCAATTTTTCCAGCGCGTGCGGAATGAATTTCTGCCCACCAAAGCCAGGATTCACCGACATCACCAAAATCATGTCGACCTTATCCATCACGTGATCCAACACCGACAACGGTGTCGCGGGATTCAGGACGAGACCCGGTCGACAGCCCTGTTCGCGGATCAGTCCCAAGGTGCGATCCACGTGCTCAGAGGCTTCCGGGTGGAAGGTGATCCATGTCGCCCCGGCTTTGGCAAAGTCCGGAATGAGCCGGTCCACCGGTTTGACCATCAAATGCACATCGATCGGCGCAGTAATGCCGTAATTACGCAGTGCCTCGCACACGAGCGGGCCGATCGTGAGATTCGGAACGTAGTGATTGTCCATGACATCGAAGTGCACGACGTCGGCACCGGCTGCCAAGACTGCGGCGACATCGTCGCCGAGACGGGCGAAGTCAGCCGAGAGGATGGAAGGAGCTATCAACGCATTAGACATCGTCATGAACGTTCCGAACCTTAGCGACCTGACAAAAGATGGGCGACCGCCATCAAGGCGTCTACACCGCCGTCCATCATGTAATGCACGGGCGTTTCGCCCTTGAATGGCGCCTCACGGCGGGGCTCATGGATCCAGCGAAACGCCTTTTCGCCCGCCATCCCGTTCTTGGACAAGGCGGCCTGGATGCCCGTCACGATCTGAATGCGCTTTTGCTGCGCGGGCGTGAGGCGCGGTCCTTGCCCGACGCGATAACGGCGCAGAACCGCACTCGAGGGGCAACGCAGCAGTTTGCACTGCTGAATCTCGGAGAGCTCCCACGCGTCGGCGACGCGGAAGAAGGCCTGCAGCGCTGCCGGCAACGGCGCGGAGGGAGCAGCCGCCGTGTCAGCGGCTGGCGCGGTGGTCGGTGATGAGTTCGTAGGCTTCACGGATACGCTGAGTCTTTTCCTTGGCGAGATCCTGCATCGACTCGGGGAGGCCCCGAGCGACGAGTTTATCGGGATGATTCTCGCTCATCAGGCGACGATACGCTTTCTTGATCTCCGCGTCTGTTGAAGTCGCCGAAAGACCCAACACGGTGTAGGCCTGTGACAGCCCCATGCCCTCGCTCGCGGTGCGGCGAGTATCGCCCGCTCGTCGCCGCAAATGCCACTCTAAGCCATTGATTTCTTGATCCGAAAAGCCCAGTCGGCGGCCAATTTCATAGACCAAGATACGCCGCTCACCCTCCAATCCGTCGCCCGCCAGCGTGGCGCGCATCTGTATCTCGAGAAAAAGCCCCAACAGGTCGCGCCGGTACGCGAACACCTGCTTCAGTCGGGCTATCTGCGCATCCACGGGGTAGTCCGGGGCTTTACCGCGCGTGAAGGCGGCAATCGCCCGGGCGATGTGCGCGGCGTCGAGGCGCAGGGCCTGCATGACTGCGCGGGCGGCGGCAATCTCGGATTCGGAGACGCGACCGTCGGATTTCGCGACAAAGCCCATGACTGCAAACGTGGACTCGAAAAAAAGGCTGGAAACGTCTTCCCGCGCCGGTGGCGGGGTCCGGGATTCCGCCGTGAGATCGTACGAGTGCCCGATCAGGACGCCCAATGCGGCGCCCATGGGTCCGCCCGCCAGACCGAGTACTCCGCCGACAACCTTACCGATCCAACTCATCCCTTCCTTGACCCTGCTTTCAATCGGTTGCGAAAATGCGGGCCCGTGGCGGCCCTCGCCGTGCATGGTAGCAGCGAGGCGAATGACGTCCATGAACTCCCAGACCCCAACTCCCGTCTTCGAGACCGCCCTCAAGGGCCTCGAACTTATCCATCGCGGCAAGGTGCGGGACGTCTACGCCCTCGACGATGCCCATATGCTGATCGTGACCTCGGACCGCCTGTCGGCGTTCGACGTCGTGTTGCCGGATCCGATCCCCGAAAAAGGACGCGTCCTGACGGAGATATCGAACTTCTGGTTCGGCAAGACGCAGCACATTGTGCGCAACCACCTGACTGGCCGCTCCGTCGAGGAGTTTGTCACCGATCCTGCGGATCGCGCCTTGCTCGCCGGACGCGCCATCGTTGTCCAGCGACTGAAGGCTTTGCCAGTGGAGGCCGTCGTACGCGGCTACGTGATTGGCGGCGGTTGGAAGGAATACCAAGCCACCGGCAGCATCTGCGGCATCGCCTTGCCGACCGGTCTGCGCATGGCCGATCGCTTGCCCGAGCCGATCTTTACGCCCGCGACCAAAGCCGCGGTCGGGGAGCACGATGAGAACGTCTCGTTCGATGTCGTCGCGGCGCAAATCGGCGTCGAACGTGCGGAGGAAGTGCGCCGTACCGCATTGGCGCTGTATGCCTACGCGGCCGAACACGCACGGCAGCGTGGGATCATCATTGCTGATACTAAGTTCGAATTCGGCGTCGACGCGGCCGGGCAACTGGTGTTGATCGACGAAATTCTGACGCCCGATTCGTCGCGCTTCTGGCCGGCTGACCGCTACGAACCGGGACAGAACCCACCGTCGTTCGATAAGCAGTACGTGCGCGACTACCTCGAAACGCTGACGTGGAACAAGAAGGCCCCAGGCCCTCACTTACCGGCGGACGTGATCCGTCGGACCACCGAGAACTACTTGGAAGCCCTGCACCGATTGACCGCCGCCTAAACACCTCGACCGACTGAGCCGCCGCGTGATACCGACACTGCACTCCGTGGAAGCGGCGTTGTTTGGACCACCGCGGCGGGCCGGTTCGGCGGGTGTCCTGCTGCAGCGCATCGCGCGCTACCTCTGGGCGATCACGCGAGATTTGCTGACCGGCGATCTCAATTTGCGCGCGATCGGTCTCGTCTACACCTCCTTGCTGTCGACGGTACCGTTGTGCGCGTTCAGTTTTTCGGTGCTGAAAGGCCTGGGGTTTCAGCACAACCTCGCGCCCTTACTGTCGCAGTTCTTTCGGCCGCTCGGCGACCACAGCGACGAACTCACCAACCGCATCGTGTCTTTCGTCGACCACATGCGAGGCGGTGTTGTCGGCACGTTGGGCTTGGCGTTCCTTCTGTGGACCGCGGTGTCGGTGGTCCAAAAAGTCGAAGAATCGTTTAACCACATCTGGCATGTGGCACGCCCCCGCAGCCTCAGTCGACGCTTCGGCGAATACGTCGGCATTCTGGTGCTGGGTCCGATCGTCGTGGCAACGACGCTGGGACTGATGACCACGCTGAGCAGCATGGGTTGGTTGGCCGCGCTGTTGACCACCCCCGGTTTGACGTGGATCGCCGGCCAAATCGCACCCCTCATCGCCGGAACACTCGGTTTTGGTTTTTTGTACGCCTTCATCCCCAATACCTCGGTCTCCCGTCGCGCCGCCCTAGGCGCGGCGTTGTGCGCGTCCATCGTCTGGGTCGCGGCCAGCCTCGGTTTCGCCGTCGTCGTCAGTTACTCCAAGCAAATGGTGGCGGTGTACGCGGGATTTTCGATCGTACTCGTGGCCTTGATGTGGTTGTGGTTGAACTGGTTGATCCTGCTGACGGGAGCCTTGCTGGCGTTTTATTTGCAGCACCCCGAATACCTGCGATCCGGCCAGAGGGACGTGGTGGCAACCGCACGACTGCGTGAACAACTGGCACTCGCCATCATGCTCGCGGTGGCACGGGCATTCGCCGAGGGACGCCGGACGTCCGTGACGACCCTGGCCCAACGCTTTGATGTCCCCTCCATGGCCTTACAGCCCATCATTGAAGCGCTTGAGGCGGCGGGGTTGCTGGAAACCACCACGCGCGACCAACTGGTACCGGGTCGGGAACCGGCGTCGATCCATCTCGATGAGATCGTACTCGCGATACGCGATGCGGGCGCTGGACGCGCCATTACGCTCGTGGATGCGCAGACACCCGAGACCGTTCGGATCGCTGGACGGCGGATCGACGACGCCATTCGCCACACGTTGGGCACACAGTCACTGTCGATGCTCGTCGCTGCGACACCCGACCGTGCGGCCTCACTCTCCGGCGACGGTCATCTCGGCGATCAGTAGCGAACCGGTCTGGACCGAACCGCGGCGATCGATGTCATTGCCGACCGCCACGAGATCCCGGTACATCTGGCGTAAATTGCCGGCAATCGTAATTTCATTCACCGGATGGACGATCTCTCCGCCCTCCACCCAGAATCCCGTCGCGCCGCGCGAATAATCGCCGGTCACGCCGTTGACCCCCTGCCCCATCAACTCCGTGACGATGAGCCCACGCCCCATCCGTCGGATCAAAGCCGCGAAATCATCCGTGCCGGCATGGACCAGCAGGTTGTGGACGCCGCCCGCATTGCCGGTCGTCTGCAAACCCAGTTTCCGCGCTGAATAGGTATCGAGGATGTAGCCGTCCAATACGCCGGCACGGACCAGTTCGCGGTCGCGGGTTTGACAGCCCTCGGCATCAAACGGCGCACTGCCCAAGGCGCGCGGCAAATGCGGCCGCTCGGAGAGCGAAAAGAACGATGGAAAGATCGTCTCGCCGGCCGCGTCGAGCAAGAACGAACTGCGCCGGTATTGCGCGCCACCGCGGATCGCGCCGAGGAAGTGTCCGAGCAACCCCCGCGCCAATTCCGGCACGTACAACACGGGCACACGCGTGGTCCCGATGCGTCGGGCGCCTAGCCGAGCCGCCGTCCGTTCCGCGGCGCGGCGACCGATGGATTCTGGAGACTCCAGCTCCGCCGGATCGCGCGAGGTGCTGTACCAGTAGTCACGCTCCGACTGATCGCCTTGCTGCCCCATGACGACGCAACTGATGCTGGCATAGCTTGAGGGATAGCCGGCGATGAGTCCGTGCGTGTTCCCGAACACGCGGTGCGCGCCGTGCGCACTGACCGTGGCACCCTCAGAATTGGTAATGCGTGGATCGACCGCGAGGGCAGCCGCTTCGCACGCCTGCGCCAACTCGATCGCCCCCTCCGCATCGATCCCCCACGGGTGGCTCAGCGACAAGTCGGGGATATCGGTCACCAACCAGGCCGGATCCGGTAATCCTGCATACGGATCCTCGGCGGTATAGCGGGCAATCGCGACCGCTTTGCGCACGGTATCCGCGATGGCCGTCCAGGAGAGGTCTCCGGTGGAGGCAGACCCCTTCCGCTGGCCCACATAGGCCGTGATACCCATGGCCCGGTTTCGGTGATGTTCGAGTGTTTCCACTTCGCCGAGCCGCACAGTGACGGATAATCCCGTATCGACGCTGACGCCCACATCGGCGGCGGTGGCGCCAATGGCACTCGCCTCGGCGAGTGCTCGTTCGACGAGGCGCGAAAGGTCATCTGCGGAGGGCGTGCGGTCGGTCATGGAATCGCCTGCGGAAGATCGGAAACGCATTCTAGGCTAGGATAGGGTATGACGGCAGAAGACGACTTCGAATACGAATACGAGCGGCCCAACAAGAGCCAGCTCAAGCGGGACGCCGAGGACATGAAACTCCTTGGCGACCATCTGGTTCAGATGGCCCCCTCCGAGCTGGCGCGTATCCCGCTGCCTGAAAACCTGCGTGACGCCATTGAGTTGGCGCGGCGCATCTCCGCGCACGGGGGTGCCGCGCGCCAGCGGCAGCTGATCGGCAAATTGCTCCGCAAGACCGATATCACTGAGATACAGGCAGCGATTGAGGCAAAGGCGCTTGAAGAGCGCCTTCAGGCCCGCGAATTTCATCGCGTGGAGACTTGGCGTAATCGACTCGTCAGCGAGGGCGAGGCAGCGGTCACGGCGCTATTGGCGACGTATCCGCAGCTCGACGCCGGTCGGCTGCGGTCACTGGTGGGCACCGCCCAACACGAAGCCGCACGCGGCCGACCGCCGGCCGCGTCGCGTGAGTTGTTCCGTTGGCTGCGTGAGGCGCTCGCGGAAGCGCCCACTGGCGCGTAAGATTTAAGCTATGCAAGCACTCGTTGGCATCATCATGGGATCGTCTTCGGACTGGGACACAATGCGCCCGGCGGCGGAGACGCTTAGCAAACTCGGCATCCCCTACGAGACCCGTGTGGTCTCGGCGCACCGGACGCCAGACCTCCTGTTCGAGTACGCGGCGACGGCCAAATCACGCGGCATCGAGGTGATCATCGCCGGCGCGGGCGGCGCCGCGCATCTGCCGGGAATGACGGCGGCGAAGACCGCCTTGCCGGTGCTCGGCGTACCCGTGCAGTCCAAAATGCTCTCGGGAATCGACTCGCTGCTGTCGATCGCGCAGATGCCGGCCGGCATTCCGGTCGGCACCCTGGCAATCGGCCCGGCCGGCGCGACCAACGCCGCACTGCTCGCGGCAGCGATGCTAGCGAACAAGTATCCGGACTATGCGACGGCGTTAGACGCCTTTCGCGCCGCGCAAACGGCCGCGGTCCTTGAGCGACCCGACCCGAGTATTGCGCCGTGAGAATCGGCATCATCGGTGCCGGTCAGCTCGGACGAATGCTGGCCGAAGCCGGTTACCCCCTGGGTCTGGAATTCCGCTTTTACGATCGCGTCGCAGACACCCCGGGTGGCCAAGTGGGCCCCATCGTCACCGGTGAGTTTGACGATCACGCCAAACTCGCGGAGTTCGCTCGCGGCTGCGACGTCGTCACCTTTGACTGGGAAAACGTGCCCGTGGAATCCCTGATTCCCATCGCTCAGCACGTGCCCGTTTACCCGAGACCCGACATCCTCGCCGTCGCGCAAGACCGGCAGCAGGAAAAGACGTTGTTTCGAGAGCTGGGCATTCCCACGCCACCGTTCGCGCCGATCGACCGCATGGACGACCTCGTGCGCGCTCTGGAGGATATTGGTGCGCCCGGCATTCTGAAGACCCGTCGAATGGGCTACGACGGCAAGGGGCAGGCGCGCATCATGAAGCGCTCGGCCGCGCCGGCGGCCTTCGACGCGCTGGCCGGTCAAGCCCTGATCTACGAAGGTTTCGTGCGCTTTACGCGTGAAGTTTCCATGATCGCCGCGCGCAACGCGGCCGGGAAGATCGTTTACTACCCGCTGTCGGAAAATGTCCACGCGGCCGGCATTCTTGACGAGACGCGCGCGCCCGCGCGGTACCCGGCATTGGAGCGACAAGCCCGCCGCCATGTGCGAGCGATTCTGGAGCGCTTTGACTACGTCGGTATCTTGGCCGTGGAATTCTTTGTCGAGCGCGGGCGCCTGTTGGCCAACGAAATGGCGCCGCGCGTGCACAACTCGGGTCACTGGACGATCGAAGGCGCCGTTTCCAGTCAGTTTGAGAACCACCTGCGGGCGATCACCGGATTGCCACTCGGGTGCACGGACGCACGCGGACACGCCGGGATGGTCAACTTTGTCGGCTACATGCCGACGCGCGAACGAGCGCTCGCGGTCGCCGGTCTGCATTGCCACGATTACGGCAAGCGTGAGGCACGCCCGGGTCGAAAATTAGGCCATGCCACGGTGGTTGCCGGCTCGGCTCGCGCGCGGGATGCGGCGCTCGCGCGGGCACGTCGATTGAAGAAGCCCAGATAACGAGACGGGGACCCTGCGAGGCTACGAAGCGCAGGCAGAACGACAGCGATCCGATGCGAAGGGAAGGCGTTCGATGTATTTGCAGCGGCTCGGTTTACGAGCGCTGCCGTTCCGGTTAACGCCGGACGCAGCGTTTTATTATCCTGCCAGAGGCCACGCAGCGCCGTGGGCCGCGCTGGGCGACGTTCTCGTGAAAGCTGGCGGGCTTACCGCTTTGATCGGCCCGTGCGGCACAGGCAAGACGCTACTGCTGCAGCGACTGCGGAACGGCCTACCGACCAACGTCTCGTCCGCTCATTTCAACCAGTCACCCGCGACGGCCAGTGAATTGGTGCATGGCCTCCTCGTGCAGTTCGGTCATCGCGTCACACTGACCGGTGCGGCACTCGGCGATGCGCTCACGACCATTCTGTGGGGACGTGAGGCCGTCGAGCAGCGGACAGTCATCACGATCGATAACGGTCACTGCTGCACTCCACCGGTGCTGAACGCGTTGGTCGAGCACATCGCCGCCTTCCCGCACGTGGCGGTGGTGCTCGTCGGTGAGCCGGCGTTGCAGACGGCGCTGCTGGCGGCGACCGCCGGACAAACCTGCGCGCTACGCGTCCACGCGGTCGAGGCGTTGCACGCGGACGAGGTGGGTGAGTATCTGCAACATCGGCTCGATGTCGCCGGCGCTGCGGGACGACGCGTGTTCCAGAGCAGCGCAGCAGACATGCTGATGCGGATCACGGACGGTGTCCCCAAACAGATCAATCGCTACGCGGACGGTGCGATGACCGCGGCGTTTGACGCCATGCGGGACAGCGTCACCGCGGAGGATGTGCGGGCGGCTGCACACCTACTGGGCACGATCGATGCGGCACTCCAGCGACAACGCCCCACGTACGTTCCTGTCGCCGCAGCGGAGCCGCCTACTGACCCGGGGTCGCTCCCCACCGCCGATCGGCTCGCCCTGTCCGACGAGGTTTTTGCTGCGGTGGCCACGTCGCGTACCGCGGTTGAATCGGCCTACGTGGACTGGCAAGCCGCCGTGGCGGCTGATCTCGCGGCGGATCTCGCCATTGATCTCATGGCCGATGTCGAGCCGGACCTCGCGTCTGACCTCGGGGAGAACGCCATCGGGGGGCTGAAGAACCCGGTGGATAACGCGACGACCGCGGCGCGGAGCGCGCGGTATCGCCTTCACCTCGAGCAGGGGGGTGTGCTCGAGCGCACGATTGATTTGACCGAGGGGGTGCTGACCATCGGCCGCTCGAGTCAGAACGATCTACAGATTCCGTCGCGGTACGTGAGCCGCCTGCACTGCACGATCACCCGGGATGGGACTCACCTGCTGATCGAGGATTTGGACAGCACGAACGGCGTTTATCTGCGCGGCGAACCCGTCTGGCGCGAGCCGTTGCAGCCAGGGGACGTAATCCAGATTGGGATCCACGAACTGCGCATCGAACGGGTCGACGCGCAGCGCTGACTCAACCCGTCCCGCCGACCGTCAATCCATCGACTCGGACCGTCGGCAAGCCCACACCCACGGGAATCGACTGCCCTTCCTTGCCGCAGTTACCGACGCCGGCGTCAATCTTCAGATCATTGCCTAACATGCTGACACGCTGCAGCACTTCCGGTCCGGAGCCAATCAACGAGGCACCTTTGACCGGCCGCGTGATGCGGCCGTTTTCGATCATGTACGCTTCGCTCGTGGAAAACACGAATTTGCCGCTGGTGGTGTCGACCTGGCCGCCACCAAAGTTGACCGCATACAACCCACGATCGACCGAGCGAATGATTTCCGCAGGATCGTGCGGGCCGGGCAGCATGTAGGTATTGGTCATGCGCGGCAGCGTGGCGTGCGCGAACGATTCCCGTCGACCGTTGCCGGTCGATCCGGTACCCATCAGACGACCGTTCAGACGATCCTGCATATAGCCCGTCAGTACGCCCTCCTCAATCAGCGTAGTGCACCGGGTGGGCGTGCCCTCGTCATCGATGCTCAAGGAGCCGCGCCGACGTGCCAACGTGCCGTCGTCAACCACGGTGCACAACGGGCTCGCGACCGTTTCGCCCATTCGACCCGAGAACGCCGACGTGCCCTTGCGGTTGAAGTCGCCCTCCAGCGGGTGACCGACCGCTTCGTGCAGCATGACCCCCGGCCAGCCGTTCGCAAGGACCACGGTCATGGTGCCCGCAGGTGCCGGAATGGCCTCGAGATTGACGCTCGCCGCGTGGATCGCCTGGCGGGGGAGATCCTTCACATCGGGATGACGCAGCAACTCCTCGAGGGAGTAGCGACCTCCCATGCCGACGTAACCTTGCTCGCGCCGGCCATCCGATTCCAGGATCACCGACAAGTTCACGCGCACCAAGGGGCGCACATCGGCGGCCAGCACGCCTTGCGAGTTCACGACGAGCACGATCTCGTAAGACCCGGCCAGACTGGCCATGACCTGACGGACGCGCGGATCCAACGCGCGTGTCGATCGATCCAGTGACTGTAAGAACTCTATCTTGTCCGCATCGGCGAGCGAGGTGATCGGATCCAGTGGCTGGTACAGCGACGGCACGACTCGAGGGCTGCCAATCCGTATGCCGGCCGCGCCCGGGGTGGCCGTTGCACCGCCGTGCCGCACGATCGCACGCGCCGCTCGGGCCGCTTCGATCAGCGCGGTTTCGCCCAACTCATCGGAGTAGGCAAGACCCGTCCGCTCGCCGGCCATGGCACGCACGCCGACGCCTTGGTCGATGCTGTGCGATCCTTCTTTGACGATCCCGTCTTCCAGCGCCCACGACTCGTCGCGCGACCATTGAAAATACAATTCCGCCTCGTCGAGCGCATGCTCGTGCATGAGGCCGAGCGCGTGCTCAAGCTTCGGCAGCGTCAAGCCCGCGGGCTCCAAAATCGTGGCTTGGGCGAGCGTATACGGATCCAGTTCAGTCACGGCGTTCAAAGCAAACCTCACGCGCCCAAGACGCGATTCGAGAGAGCGGGGAATTCGGCGCGCAGACGCCGCAATGCATTCAAATCCACGTCGGCACACACGACGCCGCTGCCGCGCGGCAGACGCTTCAGCACACGGCCCCACGGATCGATGGCGATCGTGTCGCCGTACGTCTCACGGCCATTCGGGTGTACGCCGGATTGGGCCGCCGCAAAGACATAGCTCAGATTCTCGATGGCGCGCGCGCGTAACAACGTTTCCCAATGGGCGCGTCCCGTGGGCACGGTAAACGCCGCCGGCATGACGAGGATCTCGGCACCCGCCACCATCAAGCGTCGGTACAACTCCGGGAAACGCATGTCGTAGCACACCGACAAGCCGATGCGGCCAATCGGCGTGTCCACCGTTACCACCTGTTGACCCGGCGCGACGTGGGTGCTCTCACGATAGTTTTCGCCGGGCTTGTCCGGGACGTCCACATCGAACAGGTGAATCTTGTCGTAACGCGCCACGCACGTACCGCGGGCATCGTAGACGAGCGTCGTGTTCGTCACGCGCCCATCCGCGGCATCGCTGCGTATCGGCTGCGTCCCGCCGATGAGCGTGATGCCGTGTCGTTGCGCACTCTGCGCGAGGAAGTCTTGGGTAGGGCCATGACCCATGGCCTCGGCGACCTCGCGTTTATCGATATCGCGCCGCCCGATGAAATTGAAATTCTCCGGCAACAGTACGACGGCCGCACCCGATTGCGCGGCTCGCGCGATCAGCGGTTCCGCGGTCGCCAGATTGGCGGCCACGTCCGGGCCGGAGGTCATCTGTACCGCTGCAAAAACACCCATGCGTCAATCCTTCTGTCGTGGAACGGTTGGCACGCCCGTGTCCGGCGCCGGCGGCACCGACTCCGAGCTCGCAGCCCCGTCCCGGCTGTCGGTCCCAGACTCCTTGCCCGCCTCCGTGACCGGGGCTTTACCGGTCACCTCACGGGCTTCGTTCGCGCCGATCCGATCGATGGTGGGCTTGTCCCAGCTGCCGGTAATTCGATAGTACCCGCGCGCGATCCCGCCGAGAGGTTCCTTGAACACGGTCGAGAAGACCAGCAAAGCCGCACCGATGGCAGGTCCAGCCGCTAACGCACCCGCTGCGGCCAAGGGACCACCGACATGGCCGGTAATTTTGGCGGTCTGATCGTAATCGCGGGCGAGCAAACCCGTGCGGCCCACGATGCCGATTTCAGCGGCCGGTCCTTTCAAGACCAGATTCTGCGTGTAGGCGTTGCCCCCTTGAAAGGAGAAGTCGCCGCGAATGTGGTCGAAGGCAAACCCTTTGTCGGTCAGATCGGAAAAATCCAAGGTCAGGCGGCGCGGCAGTGCGGCGATCGACATCAAGCCAAGCACGCGACCGGCGCCTGGATTCACGCCCAAGACCTGGCCTTGTTCGACTGCGATATTCACGTTGCCGGTGGCACGGCTAAACAGGCCCAGATCCAAGCTGCCCGGCCAGCCCAGCACGCCGGACGCATGCGCACGCTTGCCGGTCAGCGTTTGTTGGAATCCCCAAGCATTGAGTGTGTCTTGCACGTCGGTACTGTCAAACACGAAGTTCAACGTGCTCGACTGACCGGATGCGCTCTTAATCCAACTGCCTTTCGCCGTTGCCTCGAAAGAATTTCCATGCAGGACGCCGTGGTCCAGCGTGAGTCCGTCCGCACGGCGCGACAGCGTGGCCTCGAGCGAGCCGAAACGCCGCTTCTGGATCTCGAGATTGCGAACTTTGATGACAATCGGCGGTAACTGCGTGGGGTCGAGGGCTTCGTCGTCGGTGGACGAGTCGCCCTCGGCGTAATCACCGAGCAGCAGACGATCCATATCCAAGGTGAGCGGCGTGTTCCCGCGCAAATCGTAAGGCACCACAATCACACCGCGCGCCGCCGGACTCTCCACCGCAACCCGCCACGCACTGTCACGGTTGCCGAGCGTCAGAGAAACATCCGGAAAATGAAAGCCAAAGATGCCGAAGCGATCCACGTGCAGCGTACTGCCTGCCAACATATCGCCCACGGCACTGCCGGCTTGCTCCTTGAGACGCACTCTGAGCCATGCCGACAAGTCGTAATCCGGCAACTTGCCGTCCAACCAGACGCCAGGCCCTTCCCGCAGTAACGGGGCGCCCGCCCCAAAGTGCACGCTGCCACGCACGAACTTCGGTAGGTCATCGCCCCCCTGCCATTCAAAGACGGCGCCGTCGCGCCCCAATTGACTGCGCAATATCAAGCCGAGCGGCCGCGGTGCATCCCGCTTCATGCCGGGCGGCACGGGCGTGTCCTCGTCCACCGGAAAGTCGATCGATAATTCCAAGTTGAGCGGCCACTGTGCGTCGGCGGCTTTCGCAAGCGGCGCGGGGAATGCCGAGGTCATACCCACGAGATTGGACTGCAACTGCACGGTTGCAAGGCCCCAACGCACGTCGACCTCGTGCACGTTCGGACGCGTATCCGGTGGCGCATCGGCCGGCACCGGATCGGGCGGCAATTGCCATTCGAGACGCGGGAACCGCGCCGAGAGCGTCCAATCGGTGCCACCGGCTAACCAACTGCCTTGATCGATCCCGAGCGCCGTTTGGACATGATCGCCGAGCACGCGCCCGTCGCCGGTCACGATCAACGCACGCTCCGGGCCTTTGACGTTGATCGTCTTGGCACGGAATCGCGCCGGGCCACCAAGCACTGTGGCCGAGAGTTTCGGCACGGTCACGTCGCGATTGCGAATCGTGAGGCTACCGACGACATCGCGGGCAGGCTCATCCAAGCTCGGCACTTTGATGACGTCGTGATCCAAGCGCGCGTCCACCGCGACCAAGCGATCGGCAAAGTGACGGAACGGTAGCACGAGCTTCAAATCACCGTTCAGGGGCCCCTTGCCACCCAGTTTCATAAAAATGGGCCCGAGCTTGGGACCGACCATCGACGCCTGCAAATACGTCAGTGCGTCGTGCACATCGCCGTCGAATTTGGCATCGGCGGTCAATTCGGCCTCTTTGAAATCGGTCATCTCAGCAACGGCCTCGCGCACGTTCAGACCGTGCACGTGTGCCTGACGGGTTCGTGCCGTGAAACCGTTGTTCTTAAATTCTGCGTCGCCGTCCAAGTCCTCAAGGTCGCCGAACTCGTCGTGAAAGTGCAGTCGCAATTGCTCGAACGCAAATGTGATGCGGAAAAGACCGCCACCGTCGCGGAACGGAAAACGGCGAAGATCGCCGGATAACTCTGCTCGACCGGACGGCACCACGCCTGCGATAAAGGCGTGATCAAGCCATTCCATCGTGTGCTCGGGGATTTTCTTCCCCGGCAAATAGCGCGGCGCATTTTCGGCATGGATGCCGCCAAAGCGAAAATCCAAATCAATATTAGAGGGCGTCTCCGGATCCGACGGTAAGAAAAACCCGGCATGCCCTTCGGCATGGGCGCCAAGCGACGCCAACGACGCGTTCGTCACGGCGAAGTGCCAGCCGTCGGATTTCCACGCAATCTCATAGCGCGCGGAGAGCGTCTCCAGTGGAATGGGAGCGCGCATGGCGCGCGCCAGGTCCAGTGATAGGCCGGTGGAGTGCAATTCACCGGTGGCCCGATCGCCCGCACCGGCGATTACGCCCGACAGCCCCGTGATGCCCGGAATCGCTTCGAAGGCGCCGATACCGACATCCGTAAAGCGAGCACCACCGTTCATGCGCCAGCCCTGCTGTGCATCGTGCGTCACCGACACGTCCACGCTGGAGAGTTGGCCGCGGGGCGCCAGCGCCAGGCCCATCTCACGGGCACGCCCGGCCGGTAACAGCGTCGCCAGCGCGGCGATCGCATCCAGGCTTATGGACGGTGAGCGCAATCGGAACACGCCACCGTCAGCGGCACCGGGCGCGAAGCGAAACTCAAATTCGCCGCGACGCCACGGGTCATGACCGGGGTTGATCGTCAGGTTCGAGCCCTTCGCGCGCCAGCCTTTGCCGTCGCGATCCACGGTCACGCTGCCCTCAAGCGCCGCAAAGCGCCGACCCTCGCTGCCCTCTCCGTCCGACGGTCCGGCCACGCCGGTCAGGGCCAAGGTCGCGGCGATGTGCTCGACCGCGGAGCCTTGACCGCCGACGGTCGCGGACAAGTCGCCGTGTCCGGACAGGTGCGCACTCCATCGGGGAATTAACGCGGTCCAACCCGCGAGAGAGGCCTGCTTCAGCTGTAAGTGGCTCGTCCAACGCAACTGCGTCGGATCCGCCAAATCGCCGTCCAATGCCACGTCGGCCGAGACGCGTGAGGCCAGCGCTTCGGGTAGGCGCACTTGCGCGGATAACCACAACGAACGCGGGTCCCGTTCCAGATCCAGCGCAACGCGATCCACCTTCCACGCCGGGTCCATCGTCCTCAGATCGCGTACGGTGACCGTGCTGTCCTCAATTTTGACGTGGCCAATGGGCACTTGGTCGAGCGGGATGTGGGTGTCGTCGTCGGACATCGGGCCGCCGCGCAACTCGATGCCGTTCTGGGTCAAGAACACGTACAGCTTCGCACCATCCAACACCACGCGACCGGACAGCGGGTGCAGTGTGCGGATTGCGCGCCAAAAATCGATGCCCACGCGGCCCGAACGTGCCGCGACGACCGCGTTGTGTTGGCCTTTGAGCGTGATGCTCGCGTTGGTGAAGACCAATTCGGGCCCATACAACCCGAGCCGCGCCGTCAGCGAGTCATAAGAAAAGCGCAGTCCGGTCAGCGCTTCGACACGCGACACCAACTGTGGGGCAAGTTCCGGGGACCGTGACAGCCAGAGGTCGAGGCCTGCGACCGCGCCGCCCAACAGCAGCAGCAGGAGCGCAAGCGCGATCAACAGCCATTTTGCGATCCGCCTCAGTCTAGACATGAGGATCCTAGAGCAGTACCACGTCGTATTGATCCTCGGCATAGAGGGCTTCGGTCTGCAAGCGTATCGGCTTACCGACCAACACCTCGAGCTCACCCAGCGCGGCCGACTCCTCATCGAGCAGCATTTCAATCACGTCCTGGTGCGCCAGAACCATCAGACCCTGCACCTCGAATTGGCGCGACTGACGCAACGTCTCGCGAAAGATTTCGTACACCACCGTTTCGGCCGTCTTTACGAAGCGGCGCCCTTCGCAGGTCGGACAGGCCTGACACAGCAGGTGTTCGAGGCTCTCGCGGGTTCGCTTGCGCGTCATCTCCACCAAGCCCAAGGGCGAGACTGAGGAAATTTGGGTGCGCGCATGATCGGTCGACAGGCTTTTTTCGAGCGCCTGTAGGACTTGCCGGCGATGGTCCTCGTCGGTCATGTCGATAAAGTCGATGATGATGATGCCGCCCAAGTTGCGCAGGCGCAGTTGCCGCGCAATCGCGACCGCGGCCTCAAGATTGGTGCGGAAGATGGTGTCTTCGAGATTGCGATGACCGACGAAAGCTCCCGTGTTCACGTCGATCGTCGTCATCGCTTCGGTCTGGTCGATGATGAGATAGCCGCCCGACTTTAAGGGCACTTTCCGATCCAACGCTTTTTGGATTTCATCCTCGACGCCGTACAGATCGAGAATCGGGCGATTCCCCCGGTACAACTCAATCTTCTCCAGACTCTCGGGCATAAAGGTGCGCGCGAACTCGAGCATCCGCTCGTGCGCCACCGGCGCATCGACTTGCACCCGTTCGACGCCCCGCCCGAGTAAATCACGCAACATGCGCACATCGAGCGGTAGATCCTCGTGCACCAACCCGCCGGAGGGCGCACGAAACCCCGCGTCCGATACGACATCCCAAAGTCGGCGCAGGAACAGCATGTCCGCGCGTAACGCCTCCGGATCGATACCCTCAGCAACGGTACGCACGATGTACCCACCCGGAGTCGTGGCCGCAACGGATTCCAGATACGTGCGCAGACGCGTTCGTTCCGCTTCCTCCTCGATCCGCGCGGATACGCCGACCCCACGCCCCTGCGGCATGTACACCAAGAAGCGCGACGGCAAGGTGATAAACGTCGTCAACCGCGCGCCTTTCGTACCGAGCGGGTCTTTCAAGACTTGAACGAGTAACTCGTCCCCTTCGGTGACGGCCGCTCGGATATCGTCGGCCGCCGGTGTCTCGAAAACGGCGCCGACATCGTCGCGACGCGCAATGTCCGACACGTGCAGAAAGGCCGTCCGCTCAAGACCGATGTCGATAAACGCGGCCTGCATGCCCGGCAGTACGCGCGACACGCGGCCCTTATAAATATTGCCGGTGATACCGCGTCGATTCGCGCGCTCGATATACACCTCTTGCAGAACGCCGTTCTCCAAGAAGGCGGCGCGACTCTCGCGAGGCGTTACGTTGACCAGAATCTCGGCTGTCACGACTCCGCTCCCGTCTGCCAAATCGGTAGTCCCGCCGCACGGAGGAGGCCGGCCGTCTCGGCCAGCGGCAATCCCATGACACCGGAGTAACTGCCCTCGATGCGGGTGATGAACGCCGCCGCGAAGCCCTGCACCGCGTAGCCGCCTGCTTTGCCCATCGGTTCACCGGTGTGCCAGTAACGTTCACGCTCGGCGATGTCCGTCTCGCGAAATGTCACGTGCGTCTCCGAAACCACCGCCGTCAGACCGGCGGCGGTGCGCAGCGCGACCGCCGTGAGAACTTGGTGGGTCCTGCCCGACAGCGCCGCCAACATCGCCAATCCATCGCTTTGATCACGCGGCTTGCCAAAGAGTTCCGTGCCTAAGACCACCGCCGTATCCGCCGCGAGCACCGGCAATCCCGCCGCCTGGGCCCATCCCGTCGCGGCCTTGAGGGCCGTAACCCGTTCGACATAGCGGCGCGGGTCTTCGCCCGCCTGCCGCGTCTCGTCCACGTCCGCCGGTTGGATGGCATGAGGCACCCCAATCTGACGCAGCAACTCGGCGCGGCGGGGTGAAGCAGAGGCAAGGAGAAGAACGGGGGTCATGGGCGATGACGGCTACCAATTACAGGCCTTGCAGCATAGCGTGCCGCGGTGTCCCTCGCAGGGCTGCCACACCCCCAATGCGACGGGCGGTGCGCTATTCCCGATGGTACGGGTGCCCTTTCAACAGACTGACCGCCCGGTACAGTTGTTCGGCTAAGAGAATTCGGACCAACCCGTGCGGAAACGTGAGCGCCGACAAGGACATCCGCTCGTCGGCACGCTCCAAGACGGGCGCAGCGAGGCCATCCGGCCCCCCGATCAGAAAGACCACATCGCGACCGTCCCGCTGCCGCGTTGCCCACCACCGCGACAGCGCTGGGGTATCGATGGCGCGCCCCGTCACGTCCAACGCGACCACCCAGGCGGATTTGGGGATCGCTTCGAGCATGCGCTCCCCTTCCTTTTGCGTTGCCCGCTCCCGAGCGCCTTGCGCGGTGCCGCGCGGCACCGCGACTTCAATCAGCTCGATCGGCGCCTCAGCGGTCAGTCGCCGGGCGTATTCCTGGTAACCCGCCTCAATCCAGGCAGGCAACCGGGTTCCCGCAGCAATCAACTTGAGGCGCATCGCCTCAGTTCGCCGGGCTGCGCTCCGCCGAGCGGACGTTCCACAGCTTTTCGAGCGCATAGAACTCGCGCACGCGCGGCAACATCACGTGGACGATCACGTCGCCAAGATCGACGAGCACCCACTCGCCTTCGCGCTCGCCCTCGACGCCCAAGGGGCGCTGACCGGCCTCGCGCGCCCGCTCCTGCACACGGGTCGCCAGCGACTTCACGTGACGGTCGGAGGTGCCCGACGCAATCACAATGGTGTCGGCCACATCGGTGACGCCACGCACGTCGAGCACCGTGATGTTTTGGCCCTTCATCTCGTCGAGCGCGGCCGCGACCACGTCCGCCAATCCTCGCTTCGCAGGCGCTTTGACCTTCGCGGCGGCCTTGGACTTCGCCGGGGCCTTGGATTTGGCCGGCGCCTTTTTCTTGGCAGCGGTCTTCTTCACGGTCTTCTTGGCTGCCGTCTTCGCAGCCGGTCGGACCGCCTTCTTCTTGGCAGGGGTCTTCGCGCGCGTCGATGCGGCGGCCTTTTTCTTGGCGGGTTTTTCGGCAGTCATCCTCGTCCCACGTCCTTCCGGGCATAACAGCCCGTATCCAGAATGATGCGCCGTACACCCTCGGGCATCAGGTAGCGCGGATCGCGTCCGGCACTGATGAGAGCGCGCACGTCGGTGGAGGAAATCTCCAGCTGCGTGACAGCGTGTATGTAAATGCGACCGGCCAAATGCTCGTGCAGGTCGCGCACCGTTCCGGTGCCGTGATCGACCAACAACTCACCCAACGGGCCCAGTGTGGGCGCATTCCAGCCGGGGCGGTGGGCAACCACGAGGTGCGCGAGCGTCAACAATTCACGCCAACGGTGCCACTTCGGCAGGCCGAGAAATGCGTCCATCCCGATGATCAGGCAGAGCGGTCGATCCGGATATTCCGCGCGCAGATCCGAGAGCGTTTCGACCGAATAGGAGGGGCCCGCTTTGCGGACTTCCCGATCATCGACCGTGAACCCGGGTTGGCCGGCGACCGCGGCCCGCACCATCGCGAGGCGCTGATCATTATCGGCAAACGTACCGCTGCGATGCGGCGGACTGCCCGCGGGCATGAAGCGGATTTCGGGCAAGCGCAGGATCTCAAGGAGCTCGTACGCAGTGCGCAGATGACCGTAATGGATCGGATCGAAGGTACCTCCAAAGATACCCATCGGCCCAGACGACGCGTCCACGGGAGAGACGCTGGTAGCAGGCGAGTTCGACATCCCGCTCAGCCTGACCGATTTCGGCCTGCGATGCAAAATTCCGTTGCGATACGCGTGACTTCGCCCCACGCCTCGCCCTTTCCGGCGCCTTTGGCCAGGCCGTCCGCGCGCGCAGCGGCCGTCAGCAGTTCCAGCGCCACCGCACGCGGGACGCGTTGCGCCGCACGCGCCAACAGGGTCGACCGACGCCGACCGCCCCGACGCAGGCGCATCGGGCTCTGGTAACCGGCATTGCCGCCGTTCCACTGCAGCACCGAGCGTATTTCCTCCGCGATACACCAGAGCACGAGCGGCAACCCCTCGCCATCGGCGGCCAAGCCGTCGAGGATACGAACGGTGCGCGGCGCATCGCCCGCAAGCAGCGCTTCACCCAATTGGAACACGTGATAGCGCGCGCTGTTGGCGACCGAGTCGGCCACGGTCTCCGCGGAGACGGGGCCGGCGCCGGCAAGGAGACGGAGCAATTCGATTTCCTGATGCGCCGCCACCAAATTGCCTTCGCAACGCTCCGCGAGCAATTGGACGGCATCCGGGTCTGGCTCCAAACCGACCCGGCGCATACGCCCCTCCAACCAACCGGGCAGTTGCTCGGGCAGCAACTGCTCGGCATCGACACAGTGCCCGCGTTTTTCGAAGGCCTGTACCCAGGCGTTGGAGCGATCGCCGTATTCAATCTTGTCAGTGATGACCAGTAAGAGGACGTCGGGTGATGGATCCTCGACCGCCGCGATCAAGGCCTTCGCGCCCTCCGTTCCTGGCTTCGGACTCATCAGGCGCAATTCCACAATGCGCTGCTCGGCAAAGAGCGACATCGCGCGCAACGACCCGTGTAGCTCCACCCAGTCGAATCCGCGCTCCACGAAATGCACCTCACGCCCGGCGTAGCCGTGCGCGCGGGCCCGAGCGCGAATCGCATCGCACGCCTCGCCAACGAGCAGAGGCTCATCCCCCGCCACCAACCACGCCGAGGCGGGAGGGCCGTCGAGTGCGCGCGCAAGGGTCTCCGGAACGAGTCGCATCAGTGTGCCGAATTGGCCCGAATGAACGCCGCGGTGCTCTGAGAGAGCGCCGCCAGCGACGGCTCGTTCAGATAAACCATATGTCCCGTCGGGTAGAAGTGCATCGAAATGTTGCCCGCCAGCGCGTCCGGGATGGGCAGGTGATTCAACTCGTATTTGGCGCTGAAATACGGGGTACCGAGATCGTAATAGCCGCCGTGCATCAGCACCTTGAGGTTCGGGTTTTGCTTCATCGCAGCGGCCAGGTCGAGCATGACATTGGCCGATTGCGCGGATTTCTGGCCCGTGCCCGGGGGCGCGTGCTGCATATCCCACGACGGCAACCCACCCATGTACTTGTACGTGCGGCCTTCCCCGAAATGCAGCTCGCGGCGCACGTAGTCGTTAAAGAGGGCCACATAGGGCGCCGCAATCGAGGCGATCATCGGATCGTAACTGGCTTCGCGCCCCACCGGATCCATCGCGGGCCCCGTGTAGCGCGTGTCGAGACGGCCGGTCGTGGAGTCGCCCAAGATCTGTTGATCGAACATGCCCACGTTCAGACGCAGATTTGCTTTGTCGAGGTACTCCGGCGCGATGCCGGTGTAGTCGTGCAGTTTGGCGATGATCGCGCGGCGACGTTCGGCCGACAGGTCACGGCCTGCAACGAGCGCCGGCAGGTACTCGTTCAACGCAAAACGCTCCACCTCGGCCAAGAACGGCTCGAGTTGATCCGGGCGGTTCGCGAGCTTGTGGTGGTACCACGCGGTGGCCGCGTACGACGGCAGGGCGAGCGCATACGGCTGCTCCACACCCGGATTGAGTTCCGGGCTGTCCGCGCTGTTGTCGAAGGACAGGATTTGCGACAGCAAGACGACGCCGTTCAACTCGACCGCGCGCTCAGTGAGCAAATTGGCCAACACCGCGGAGCGCGTGGTGCCGTAGCTCTCACCAAAGATGAATTTCGGCGAGTTCCAGCGACCGTGGGAGGAGAGGAACTTCACAATGAAATTCGCGAACGCGCGGCCGTCTTCGTCGATACCTAAGAAGGCCTTTTCCTTATCGGCACCGCGCAGATAACCAAAGCCGGTGTACGGCGCGTCGATGAACACCAAATCGGTATCGCCGAGCAGCGTGTGCGCGTTGTCGACGAGCCGGTAGGGAGCGGCTGAGCCGTGCGCAGCATCGGCCGCCACCACGCGCTTGGGACCTAAGGCGCCCATGTGCAGCCAGATCGTCGCCGAGCCCGGTCCGCCGTTGTAGACAAAGGTGATCGGCCGACGCGGGTCCGGCTCCTTGCCGAGGAAGTAGGCGACGTAGGACATCGCGGCCGACGGCGGGGCGGGCGGGGCCTTCTCGCCGCTCGGGACCGGATCGGCGTCGATCGGATCCTTCACGTGGACCACAAGCAACCCGGCTTCCGTCTGATAGTTGAGCGCGCGTCCGCCCGCCGTGATGCTGCCCGAGGACTTGGCGACCTCGTCCGCCGGCACCGCCGTGGGGGCGGTCGGGGGCGAGCCATCGGCCCGCGCAGCGCTGACGCCCGCCAGCAAGCAAACAGTCAGTAGGAGAGACGTGCGTTTCATGGCAGACAACCTCAGTAAGACGACGGGTGCGGCAGTCTCACACCCTAGCGAGTGGGCGGCAAGCGCCGCTCAGTGCTTGCGTGCGCGCAGGGCCGCGAGCCCCTCGCACAGCCGCCGCGTCCCCTCGACCAGGCGAGGCCCCATCCGGTTCACGAGGTCGGGATTGAGGCTCAGGACCGCGCCCGAGCGCAGCGCGGGCAGTGGCACGTGGGCGTTCCAACGTGCCACCCAGTCCGCATTCTCCGCCTCGGTCCCGGTGAGGACGAGGACGTCCGGATGGCGGGCCAGCACCGCCTCCTCGTTCACCGCGACCGCGCTCGGGACCTGGTCCGCGAAGATATTGTCGGCGCCGCAGACCCCGAGCATCTCGGTCGCGACATGCCGCCCGCCGAGGGTGTACAACGGGGCGCTCCAGACCTGCCAAAATACTCGCAGACGCCGTTCGCCCGCGTAGCGGCTTCTCAATTGCGCGAGGTCGGCGCGCAGTCGTGCCGCCGCCGCGTTGGCCTCGCCCTGCGTCCCGAAGCGTTGACCGAGCCGCTCCACTTCCGCCGGCACATCGTCCAAGGAGTGCTCTTCCAAGGCCAGCACCGGCACATGCAACCGGTCGATCAACGCCCGCTCCGCTGCCGGTTGACCGTCCGCCCAGACCAAGACCAGGTCCGGCTTGAGCGCCAACAAGCGCTCCGGATCAATGTGTTGCACGTCGCCCACCCGCGGTATGCGGCGCGCAGCCGGCGGATAGTCACTCGTATCGAGCGTACCCACAATGCGATCACCGGCGCCCGCGGCGTAGACGAGTTCCGTCAGGTGCGGCGCCAACGTGACGATACGCTGCGGCGGCGTCGCGCCCGCGGCAAGGCTGATGCCGAACAGACCGCCCCACAGTGCGCGGATCACGGCGTGGCTCCGACGAACTGTTCGATTCGAGCGACCACCGGATCGTCGTGACGATACGGGCGCGCGAGACGCCGCAAGATCGTCGAGTGATCGTCGTGCTCGAGCACCAGCGTTTCCACCGGCACGCCCGCTGAGCGCAAGCGGTTGGCCAACGCATCCGTGTTGCGCGGCAGCACTGTCGTATCGGCCAGCCCCTGCAGCAGCAAGGACGGCGCACTGGCGCTGGAGACTGCATTCACCGGTTGTGAGTCCGGATACCGCTCGGGCGGCCCGAAGTACTCCTTCAGGTAATCGTCCGTGATCGGCAAGAAATCATACGGCCCGGCCAAGCCGATAAAACCCTGCACGGGTTCGGCCCCGAGCGCGCGCAAATGGGACGGGTCGAGCGCGACCAAGGCCGCCAATTCGGCGCCGGCCGAATGCCCCATCAAGTAGATCCGTCGCGGATCCGCGCCCACGCGCGCGGCATCGCGCTGCAATTGGGCGACGGCCGTCGCGACGTCCTGCACGGACTCGGCAAGATGGGCTTGCGGATACAGGCGGTAATTGATCACGGCCACCACCGCACCCCGCTCTGCCAACCCCGCACCGACGAACCGGTACAGATCTTTCGAGCCCCAATACCAACTGCCGCCGTGCACGAACACGATCAGCGGGCGCTCGGCCGTCGACTCCGCGCGCGGTCGATACACGTCGAGGCGTTGCCGTGGCGCCGACCCATACGCAACATCGTGCTGCACGTGTACCGCCGGGTTGACCAGATCGGCGCTGCTGGCCAAGCGCAGCAAACCGGTCGACGTGCAGGCGCTAAGACCCGCGAGCACGCAGAGCAGCCCCCACCAGCGACCCGTGCCCCAGAGACCTTTCATGTGCGCAGCCGTCCGGTGGGTTGCCCGTGTGGATCGATCAGATCGTGTGCGCGCAGCCACGCCCGTTCCGAGGCCGTCTCCTGTTCAAACCAAGCGCGAGTCGAACCGAGCCGGAAGGTGTAACCCCACGCATCCATATCGGCCATCACGCGGTGCGAACCGACGCCTGGTAGGGCCTCGGCCAACAGGATCTGCAGGTAGCACACCGCGTTTTCCTCGTCGTAGTCACCGCCCGCGTCCGTCAGCAGCGATCGACGGCGCTGGCTGTCCATGCAGATCGTGTGACAGGCTTCGTGTAAGGCCGAGTGCACGGGTGTGTCATCGCGGACATAGAGCGTCGTCGCAATGATGCCGGCCTCCGGTGCACCCCAGTAACTGCCCGGGATGTCCGCACCACGCTCAACGAGGACCGTAGCCAGCCCGTAGGGCGCGAACAAGCGCGCCAGCGGCGCAAGTCCGATCGCCGCGACCGGCAAGACGTCGGCCGCGTCGGTCACGGCGTAATGGCCGCCAATCGCCGCATGACGAGACCCGCCAGATCGCGCGCCAAAGCCAAGCGTATGGCCCCCTGTTCCTGCTCTTTCGCCAAGATCGCGGTCGTATCAAAACTGTAGTCGCGGGACAGTTCGAGGCGGCTCGGCGCGATGACCTCCTGTCCCGCCACCAGCACCCGATACCGGATGGCGTAAAACACTTCGTATTCGGTCGGTGTGTTGTTGGCAGACACCGACAGCACGCGTTGCGTCGGTTGATCGTCGAGGACTTCGACCACCGCACCCGGCCCCGACCCTTCCAGCACCGTCGCACCGGCAGCCGACAGCGACTCGACCAAGGCCCGATGGAAATCCGTGTAGCGATTCGATGCGACAACCCGCGTCGTCTGAAACGCCGGCGGCAGTGGCGCGCTGCCCTGCAAATGGAAGCCGCAGCCCGTCAGGGCCACGACCAGCAGGCACGCGATCCACGACCGCCCGCGGCTCACGCCACCACCACGTTGACGAGCTTGCCCTTCACCACGATCACTTTGCGCACGGTGAGTTCCCCGATGAACCGCTGCACCGTCGCATCGGCCAAGGCGGTCTCGCGAACGCTGGCTTCATCCGCATCGACGGCGACGGTGATCTGGCTGCGCAGTTTGCCGTTGACTTGCACGACGAGCGTCACCGCATCCTGCGTCAACGCCTCCGGATCCGCCGAGGGCCACGGCTCATCGATCAAGGCCGTCGTATGGCCGAGCGCCTGCCAGAGGGCGTGGGTGACGTGCGGAACGACCGGCGACAGCACGAGTACGGCGATTTCCAGGGCTTCGTGCACGACGGCCCGCGCCGACTCCGAGGCCGTGTCGTGACGGGAGATCGCATTCAACAACTCCATCACCGCGGCGATCGCGGTGTTGAAGGTCCGACGCCGACCGTAGTCATCGCCGACTTTGATCAACGTCTGGTGCGCAAGGCGCCGCAAATCTTTATCCGCCGGCGTCATCGCGGCGCGATCCAAGGCCGGTACCGGCCCCGCAGACACCGCGGTGTGGACGGCCTTCCAAAGACGCTTCAGGAAGCGGAAAGCGCCCTCCGCGCCCTCATCCGACCAATCGAGCGACAGCTCGGGCGGCGCCGCGAACATCATGAACAGACGCGCCGTATCCGCGCCGTAGCGATCAATGAACGCCTGCGGATCGACACCGTTGTTCTTCGACTTCGACATGGTGCCGATGCCGCCGCTTTCGACCGGCAGCCCATCGGCCTTCAGGCGGGCACCCACCGGCGTCCCTCTCTCGTCCGTTACGACTTCCACGTCGGCCGGGTTGTAGTACACCACTCGACCCGAGGCTGGCTTGCGGAAGTAAATCGCGTTGCGCACCATGCCCTGCGTCAGCAGGTTCGAGAAGGGTTCGCCGAGCTCGACCAGTCCGAGGTCGCGCATCACCTTCGTCCAGAAGCGCGAATACAGCAAATGCAAAATGGCGTGCTCGATGCCACCGATGTACTGATCGGCCGGCAACCAGTAGCCGACGCGACCGTCCACCATCGCCGCGTCGTTACCGGCCGACGCGTAGCGCAGGAAGTACCACGAGGAATCGACAAAGGTATCCATCGTGTCCGTTTCGCGACGCGCGGTACTCCCGCAGCGCGGGCATTGGCACTCGACAAACGCCGCGTGGCGACCGAGCGGATTACCCGAGCCGTCCGGCACGAGATCCACGGGGAGCACCACCGGCAGATCGGTCTCGGGGACGGGG
This sequence comes from Steroidobacteraceae bacterium, assembly GCA_036742455.1. GTDB lineage: Bacteria > Pseudomonadota > Gammaproteobacteria > Steroidobacterales > Steroidobacteraceae > CAIKZZ01. The sequence goes on from DAINQU010000006.1 coordinate 125,039, forward strand.
ACCACGCCGCAGCTCGCACAGTGAATCAGCGGGATCGGGCAGCCCCAGTAACGCTGCCGCGAGATCCCCCAGTCGCGCAGGCGCCACTGCACCTGCAGCGAGCCAAGCCCCTTGCCGGTGAGGTCAGCGGCGATACGCGCGATCGCGTCGGCGTGACCGAGACCGTCGTACGGCCCTGAGTGCACGCACACGCCCTCTTCGGCGTACCACGCCTGCCAGGCGTCGGTGGAATACGGCTGGCCACCGACGTCGATGACCTGACGGATGGGCAGGCTGTATTTCTGAGCGAACGCAAAGTCACGCTCGTCGTGCGCCGGTACGCCCATCACGGCGCCCTCGCCGTAGCCCATCAGCACGTAATTGCCCACCCAGACCGGGACGGCGGCGCCGGTGAGCGGGTGCGTGACGGTCAGACCCGTCGGCATGCCCTTCTTTTCCATGGTGGCCAAATCGGCCTCCATGACACTGCCGCGCTTGCATTCGTCCACAAACGCCGCGAGCGCGGCGTCGGTCGTGGCGGCATGGGTCGCGAGTGGGTGTTCGGCCGCGACGGCGACAAAGGTCACGCCCATCACCGTATCGGCCCGAGTCGTGAACACTTTCAGGGTGTGCTCAACGCCCTGCAAGGTGTACGGGAATGCGATGGTGACGCCTTCGCTGCGCCCGATCCAATTGGCCTGCATCGTGCGCACGCGCTCCGGCCAGCCTTCCAACTGCTGGACATCGTCCAACAGTTCCTGCGCATAGCGGGTGATCGCGAGGTAATACATCGGGATTTCGCGCTTTTCGACCAACGCGCCGGTGCGCCAGCCGCGACCGTCGATGACCTGCTCATTGGCGAGGACCGTGTGGTCCACCGGATCCCAATTCACCGTACCGGTCTTTTGATAGGCGATGCCCGATTCGAGCATCTTCAAGAACAGCCACTGATTCCAGCGGTAGTAATCGGGTTTGCAGGTCGTGACCTCGCGGTCCCAATCGAGCCCGAAGCCGAGCGCCTTCAACTGACGCTTCATCGTCGCGATGTTCTCGTCCGTCCATTGCGCGGGCGGTACGTTGTTGGCGATGGCGGCATTTTCAGCAGGCAACCCAAAGGCATCCCAACCCATCGGTTGCAGCACGTTGCGACCCTGCATGCGCATGTAGCGCGAGATCACATCGCCGATCGTGTAGTTGCGGACGTGGCCCATGTGCAGCCGACCCGACGGGTACGGGAACATGGACAAGCAGTAATACTTCGGGCGGGACGTGTCTTCGACCGCCCGGAAAGTGCCTGCCTCGTCCCAATGGCGCTGTGCCGCTGCTTCGACGAGTGCCGGTTCGTAAGTCTCTTGCATGGGGTCTGATCCTCAAGGGGTCGCTAAGGATACCGGATCAGCGCCCCCCTTTTGGATGGGTCCGCGCCGTTAGCGCAGCGCCTCCCGTATAGCCGCCGCCACACGGCCGACAGCGGCTTCGGGCAGTCCGGCGAGATTGATGCGACCGTCCGGGGCCGTGTAGACGTGCGCGTGTGTCGCCAGCCGCGCCACGGCGTCCGGACCCAACGCGCCCAAAATCGAGAACATGCCGCGCTGCCGGGCGATGTAATCGAACCGCCGGTCTCCCCATTCCGTCGCCAACGCGTCGGCGAGGGCACGGCGCAGCCGGTTCACGCGATCGCGCATGTCGCTCAATTCCGCTTTCCAGCCCTCCACCAGCAGCGGATCCGCGGCCAGTGTCGCGACGATCGCGGCGCCGTGGTCGGGCGGCATGGAGTACATCCGCCGCGCCAGCATCTGCAGGTGCCCAAAGGTGATGGCCGCGGCGCTCGGGGTGCGGGCCACGACCATGACCGCGCCGACGCGCTCGCGGTACAGCCCGAAGTTCTTGGAACAGGACACCGAAATCAGGACTTCCGGCAATCGCGCCGCCAACATCCGCAAGGCCGCGCCGTCTTCATCGAGGCCATTGCCTAGGCCCTGATAGGCCTGATCGATCAACGGCACCAACTGACGACGCTCGAGGACGTCGGCCAGGCGCTCCCACTGTTCGGCGGTCAGGTCTTCGCCGGTCGGGTTGTGACAGGCGCCTTGCAACAATACGACCGAGCCCGGGGCTGCGGCGTCCAGCGCCGCCAGCATCGCCTCCACACACAACTCGCTACGGGCCACGTCGTAGTACGGGAACCGCCGCGCCGTGAGTCCCGCGCTGGTCAACAGCGGGTGGTGATTGGCCCACGTCGGGTCGCCGATCAGTACGTCACTCGTGCTGCCGCTTTTCACGATCAGGTCACCGATGAGCCGCAAGGCGCCGCAACCGCCGGGGGTCTGCAAGGTCACCACGCGGCCGGCCTGCAGCGCCGGATGCGCAGGCCCGAGCACCAACTGCTCGATAAAAGCGGCGAATGCTCGGTTACCCGCGGGGCCCACGTACGACTTGCTTGCCTGCGTCGCGATCAGCCGAGCTTCCGCCGCCTTGACTGCGGCCATGACCGGGGTGCGGCCGCTGGCGTCCTTGTAGACACCGACGCCGAGATCGACTTTGTCCGGGGAGGTGTCCTGTGCATACGCCGCCATGACAGCGAGCAGAGCATCCGGGGGTTGCGGTAACAGTTGATCAAGCATGTGGCGTCTCACGGTCCGTAGACCCCGAGCATACCTGAGCCCCTTGCCGGAGGTGACGGCCGACCGATGAGGGTCAGCGTGGGCGTGTACGGCGGCGTAGCGCGACCAGCACACCGATCAGCGCGAGGACCAGCGCCGGCCGGTTACCCAGCGTGGCGTATGGCGTCAAACCGGTGCGCGCTTCGACGGTGCCCTCGAGCACCGTCGGCGTGAACTGCGGGCTGCGGGACACGACGCGACCGGACGGATCGATGAAGGCCGTGATACCGGTATTGGTGGCGCGCATCAACCAACGGCCGGCTTCCAGCGCACGCATGCGCGTGATCTCAAGGTGCTGGTGAGGAGCCGACGAATTGCCGAACCACGCGTCGTTACTGACGTTGACCAACAACGTGGCATCGCGCAACACGCCCAACTGTTCGGCGGCATACGCATCTTCGTAACAAATCGTCACGCCGATCCGTTCCCCGGCCGCCGACAGCGCCGGCTGTTCGGCGTCACCGGGCAAAAAGTCGACGTAGAAGAGATCCAAGCCGCGCATCCAGCCGCGCACAAAATCCGGGACCGGAAAGAACTCTCCGAACGGTACCAAGCGGCGCTTGTAGTACCAAGTTTCACCGTCGGCCAGCGCAACGAGGCCGTTGCGGTAGCCCGCGCGCTCCGTGTCGTAGCGTACAAGGCCGAGGAGCAAATCGCTGTGCTTGGCTTGCGCCGCTTGGTACAGCGTCGTCAAGAAGGGGACTGCCTCGTGATAGAGCACCGGTAAGGCCGATTCGGGCCAAACGATGAGATCGTGTCCCAGCATTGGCTCGGTCAGTGTGCGGTAGACGGTGAAGCTGTGATCGCGATGCTCCGCTACCCATTTTTCGTCTTGGGCGATAGCACCCTGCACGAGTGCCACGCTGTGGTGGCGGCCGGTGGCTTGGGTGAACGGTACGCGCTGCAGTGCCGCCCCGCCCGCAAGCAGCGCGATCACCCCGAGACCGGCAATCCAGCGCTGCGGTCGCGATCCCTCAACGATCCACAGCAGTGCGATGGCCAGCCACGCAACCAACACGCTCGCGCCGTAGACGCCGAACAACGGAACGAAACCGGCAAGGGGGGTATCGAGTACGGCGTACCCAAGCGAGAGCCACGGGAACCCCGAGAGGAACCACCCTCGCACCCACTCCAGCAGGACCCAGCCACCGACGAGACCGAGCGCGCCGCGCACCGTCGTGGACGGGGCGTACACGCGGGTCGCAAGCACACCCAACAGGGCCGGGTAACACGCCATGATCAGCACGAGGCCGACCATGAGCAGTAGCGCAATGGCCACCGGGGCACCGGCCACGGTGTGCACGCTGTGATAGACCCAATAGGTACCGGCGAAAAAAAGACCGCCGCCGAATGCAAAGCCGACAGACGCCGCACGGCGCATCGACAGGCCGCGCCACAGCCAAAACAGCAGTGCGAGCGTCACCGGCGCCAAAACCCGCCAAGCGGTCGGCGCGTAGGCCAGCGCATGCACAGCGCCGGCCGCCGCGGCGACCAGCGCCGGCCGTTGGCGCAGCGCCTCCGCAATACGGCGCATCAGCCGTCGGCCGGCGGCGGCGTGACGTCGTGGGCCGTCACCACCTTCAGCGACTCGATGCGCCGACGCGACGCGCGCACGACACGAAACTCAAACTCACCGATGCGGACGAGATCCCCGCGCCGTGGCAAGCGACCGAAGGCTTGCGCGACGAGGCCGCCCACCGTGTCGTAATCCTCATCGGACAGGTCGGCCCTAAAGTACTCGTTAAAGTCCTCGATGCGCGTCAGGGCTTGGACGGTGAACTCACACGGCCCATCGCGGCGTATCGGTTGATCGTCGTCGGTGTCGTGTTCATCGGCGATGTCACCGACAATTTGCTCGATCACGTCTTCGATGGTGACCAATCCGGCGACACCGCCGTATTCGTCCACCACGATCGCCATGTGGTTGTGGTTCTTGCGAAACTCCCGCAACAACACGTTCAAGCGCTTGCTCTCGGGCACGAAGACCGCTGGGCGGACAAACTCACGGATGTCGAAGTCCTGATCGCTGCTTTCCACGAAGTGGCGTAGCAAATCTTTGGCAAGCAAGATGCCGATCACTTCGTCACGGTCTTCGCCGATCACGGGGAACCGGGAGTGCCCGGATTCGACGACGGCGGCCAACAGATCTTTCGGTCGGTCATCGCGCGCGACCACCGCCATCATGGAACGCGCCACCATGATGTCGCGTACCTTCAGTTCGCCGACGGCGAGCACGCCTTCAAGCATCTCAAACGAATCTGCGTCGAACAGACCGCGCTCGCTCGCCTCGCGCAGTTCTTCCACGAGATCCTCGCGATCTTGGGGCTCGTCGGAAAACTGCTGCAACACACGCTGCAACCAGCCCGTTCGCAAGGGCCCTCGCGAATCAGACATCGGCATCGTCCTGGTAGGGATTATCAAAACCGAGACCTTTGAGGACACGACGTTCTCGTCGCTCCATGCGCTCGGCATCGGCATCGTCTTCGTGGTCGTGGCCGAGCAAATGCAGGGTGCCGTGCACAACCATGTGCGCCCAGTGGGCTGCCAGCGTCTTACCCTGTTCTCGGGCTTCGCGGGCGACCACCCGCGCGCAGATCACGAGATCCCCGAGCGGACGCGCCTCACCGCGCAGCGCACCCGGCGGCACGTCCGCCGGAAAACTGAGCACATTGGTGGGCTTGGGCTTGCCACGGTATGCGGCATTGAGCTTCTGGCTTTCGCCGGGCGTCACAATCCGCACCGACAGCGTCGCGTCACGACCGCGCGCGCCGGCCGCCGCATCGGCCCACGACCGGATGAGCTTGGCCGAGGGCGCCCAAGGATGGCGGGTGCCGTACGCGACGTCGGTGGCTAAGGTCATGATCCGTCTCCGGCGCGTTCGTAGGCCTGCACGATGCGCTGCACCAGTGGGTGACGCACGACGTCCATGGAACTGAACCGCGTGAACGCCACCCCCGGCACACCGTCTAGCACGTGCATCACGTGCCTTAGCCCCGACATCCGGTTGCTCGGAAGATCGGTCTGCGTGACGTCGCCCGTGACCACGGCCTTGGAACCGAAGCCGATGCGGGTCAGGAACATCTTCATCTGCTCAACGGTGGTGTTTTGCGCTTCATCCAAAATAATGAACGCGTCGTTCAGCGTACGCCCACGCATGAACGCGAGCGGCGCAATCTCAATGACATTGCGTTCGATGAGACGCGACACCTTGTCGTAGCCGAGCATTTCATAGAGCGCGTCGTACATCGGTCGCAGGTACGGATCGACTTTCTGTGTCAGATCCCCCGGCAGAAAACCGAGCCGTTCGCCGGCCTCTACCGCCGGTCGCACCAACACGATCCGACGCACACGATCCGTCTGCAAGGCTTCCACCGCGCAAGCGACCGCGAGATAAGTTTTACCGGTACCGGCCGGCCCAATTCCGAAGGTGAGGTCCACGGTGCGGATCGACGCGAGATAACCGACTTGGTTCGCGCCACGGCCCCGGATCTGGCCGCGGTGTGTCGCAACCTTGACCTCGCCGTGATCGGCGTCCGCGCCGGTGGCATCCTCCGCCATACCGCTCTCTTGGATAGCGAGATGCACATCGCGCGGGGTGATCCGCCGACCGCCGCCACCGTACAGGTGCTCCAAGATGCGACCCGCATCCGCCGCACGCGCGCCTTCGATCAAAAACACATTGCCGCGCCGATGGACGCCGACCGACAAGCGCGTCTCAATTTGGCGCAGATGCTCATCGAGGGGGCCACACAAGACCGCCAACCGCTCGTTGTCAGCCGGCTCCAACACCAATTCGCAGGTACTGGGGGCGTTCACGACGCGTCAGTGGCCAGACGGCCGCGCAGCGAGTTCGGCATCGCCTCGGTGATGATCACATCGGCAAACTGGCCGACGAGGGAGACCGGCGCATCGAAGTTCACCCAACGCAGGCACTCGGTGCGCCCGGCCCATTGCCGCGCATCCTTGCGGGAGTTCCGCTCGACAAGCACGCGAACGGTCTGGCCGACCATGGCACGACTGCGCTCGCGCGCAAATTCGTTGATCCGTTCCTGCAGACGCTCTAAGCGCGCCTGCTTAATCTCCGGCGTGACGTCGTCCGGGAGTGACGCCGCCGGGGTACCTGGGCGACGGCTGTAGATGAAACTGAAGCTCTGATCAAAGCGTATCTCTTCGATCAATTGCATGGTGGCTTCGAAATCGCGATCGGTTTCACCGGGAAAGCCCACGATAAAGTCCGAGGAAATCGAAATGTCCGGGCGCAGCGCGCGCAATCGACGGATCTTCTGCTTGAATTCGAGCGCCGTGTAGCGGCGCTTCATCGCCATCAGGATGCGATCGGAACCCGACTGCACCGGCAGATGCAACTGATTGACGAGCTTCGGGACGCGCCCGTACACCTCAATCAACCGATCCGAGAAGTCGAGCGGATGCGAGGTCGTGAAGCGAATCCGCTCAACGCCCTCAACAGCCGCCACGTGCTCGATTAAGAGGGCCAAATCGGCGGTGTCGCCATCGTCGAGGAGACCGTCGTAACCGTTGACGTTCTGGCCCAGCAGGGTGATTTCACGGACGCCTTGGGCGGCGAGCGCACGCACTTCCTCCATCACCTGCGCCATCGGGCGACTGATTTCCTCGCCGCGCGTATACGGCACGACGCAGAAACTGCAGTACTTGCTGCAGCCTTCCATGATGGAAACGAACGCACTCGCACTGGTGCGCTCCTCGGGCATCGGCAATTCGTCGAACTTCTCGTTCTCGGGAAACGAGACGTCGACTTGCGGACGGCCCGTTTGACGTACGCGCGCCAGCAAGGCCGGCAAGCGATGCAGCGTCTGCGGGCCAAAGACCACATCAACGAAGGGCATGCGATCAATGATGCCCTCCCCTTCTTGACTCGCGACGCAGCCGCCGACCCCGATGAGCAGGCTCGGTTTGCTGCGCTTCATCTCACCGTAGACGCCGAGATGGGAAAACACCTTCTCCTCCGCTTTTTCGCGGATAGAACACGTGTTCAACAAAATCACATCGGCCTGATCAGGGTCTTCGGTGAGCTCAAGGCCCTCCGCGGCTTTGAGTGCGTCCACCATGCGGGTGGAGTCGTACTCGTTCATCTGACAGCCGAACGTCTTGAGGTATAGGTAGCCGGGCATGGGATCGAAAGGCTCGCTGGGAGGTACAGGGTACCGTGGACGGGCCCAGACCGAAAGACGCCCCTACCGCAGGGGCGCCGGATTAATGGTTACGGTTCAGTGACTTGCCGTGCGCACTCAGAACGGAATATCGTCGTCCGGGAAGTCGCTGCCGCCGGAAGACTGGTTGTACGGGTCGGCGCCACCGCCTGCCGGCGCTGCGGGCGCGCGTGAACCGCTGTAGCCGCCACCGCCGTAGCCACCGCCACCGCCGCCGCCGCCGCCGCCGCCGCCGGCCGCACCGCCACGACCGCCCATCATCTGCATTTCATTGGCGACGATTTCGGTGCTGTAGCGATCCGCGCCGGTGGTTTTATCCTGCCACTTGCGCGTGCGCAACTTGCCTTCGACGTAGACCTGAGAGCCCTTGCGGAGGTATTCCGCGGCGATTTCCGCCAGGCGATCGAAAAACACGACCGTGTGCCATTCCGTCGACTCCTTCATCTCGCCGGTCGCCTTGTCGCGCCAGCTGTCGGACGTCGCGATGCGGATGTTGGTGACGGACTTACCGCTCGGCATGGCGCGCGTCTCGGGGTCCTGCCCCAGATTCCCGACCAGAATGACCTTATTGATACCGCGTGCCATGGAATGCTCCTTCGTTCTGTCCGGGGGCGAACTGCCGCCTCCGCGTGTGCGTGCCGGAGAGTGTACCGTGCCCTCCGGCGAACCGTATGCCGACTATTTGCCCTGTTTGGGCAATTATTCGAGGGTCAGGCCCGCCCGGGCCGGATGGCAAACAACCAGGGCAGCGCCAAGAGGGCCGCCGCGCCGAAGACGGCGGCGAGGCCGCCGCTGCTGGCGTACAACTGGGGGGCAACCTGACCGCCCGCAAAGGCGCCCAGAAACTGAGCGGTCGCAAAGATTCCGAGCGCTGCGCCGCGCAATTCGGCCGGTGCCGACTGCGACAACCGGGCGGGGACACGGGCCTCGAGGTAATTGAAGGCCGCAAAAAAGACCACCATCGTCAGCGACAGGCTCCAGTAGTGGTGGTGTGTGTAGACGAGCGCCGCCAGCGCCACACCGATCAAGGCCACCCCGAGGCGCATCACGGTGACCGGTGACTGGGCGCGCTCGCTGGCGAGCACGAGCGGTACGGTCAGCGGCACGGAGCCCAGGAATACCCATAGGTAGGTCTTCCAGTGCTCGCCGAGCGGGATGCCGAGTCCGTCCGACAGCGCATGCGGCACACCCACGAAGGCCGCGGTGAGCATCGCGTTCAACACGAACATGCCGACGTAGTACGGCACGAGGGTCGCTGTGAACGCGTCGGCGAAGCGGGGACGGGTCGTCTGCGAGCGGTGGGTGGCCTCAGACGCCTCGGCATGCGGGACCGTGGTGTGCAGCAACACGAGGCACAGCACCGCGAGGGCGGCCATCGCCCAAAAGATGCCCCGCACACCAATGGCGGCTTCCAGAGGCGGCGCGGCCACCAGTGACACCACGAACGAACCGCCGATGCTGATCCCGATCAGTGCCATCGCACGCGTGCGTATCTCGGCGCGCGTGAGGTCGGCGAGCAGCGCAGACACCGGGCCGGAAATCGCGCCGGCACCCTGCACCATGCGCGCGAGGATCACGCCACCGATCCCTGTCGACAGCCCGCCGATCACGGAGCCCGCGGCATACAGCAGAAGGCCTGCGGTAATGACGCCGCGTCGGCCATAGCGATCGGACAGCAATCCGAACGGAATTTGCAGCACGGCCTGCGTCAGCCCATACGCACCCATCGCCAGTCCGATCTTCAGCGGGGTCGCTCCCGGCAGGCCCGTTGTGTACAGGACAAGCACCGGCAACAACAGAAACAATCCAAGCATGCGCGCGGCATAGATCGCCGACAGCGAACTGAGCGCGCGCCGCTCCAGCGGCAGCAGCGCAAGGCGTGGCGGGCGAGGCGTCTTTTGGGTGTCCACGGGTATTCCTGAATCGGTCGGGCAACGGCGAATGGTATTCTATCGGATTGCGTCTTTTTTCCTGGACCTAAGCCATGGCCGATATCCGCATTCGTGGGGCACGAACTCACAATCTCAAGGGCGTCGACCTCGAGTTGCCGCGCGACCGGCTCATTGTGTTCACCGGATTGTCGGGCTCCGGCAAATCGTCGTTGGCCTTTGACACCATTTATGCCGAGGGCCAACGTCGCTACGTGGAATCGCTGTCGGCCTACGCGCGCCAGTTTCTGTCGATGATGGAAAAGCCGGATGTCGATTCGATCGAAGGCTTGTCACCCGCGATCTCCATCGAACAGAAATCCACGTCCCACAATCCGCGCTCGACGGTCGCCACGGTCACGGAAATCTACGACTACTTGCGCCTCTTGTACGCACGCGCGGGCACGCCGCGCTGCCCGGATCATCATTTGGACCTGGCAGCGCAGACCGTGAGTCAAATGGTCGATCAGGTCATGGAACTGCCCGAAGGCACGCCCTTGCTGCTGCTTGCACCGGTGGTGAAGGATCGCAAAGGCGAACACGTCCAGGTTCTCGATGAACTGAAGGGCAAGGGCTTTGTGCGGGCGCGCGTCGACGGCAAGGTCATTGAGTTGGATGACCCACCGGCACTCGACTTGCGGCGTAAACACACGGTCGAGGCCGTGGTGGACCGATTCAAGGTGCGCCCCGACCTTGCGCAGCGACTGGCGGAGAGTTTCGAAACGGCGCTGCGTCTCGGCAGTGGCATGGCGACCATCGCGTTCATAGACGATGCGAACCGCGAACCGCTCGTGTTTTCGGACAAGTTCGCCTGCAACGTCTGCGGGTGGAGCCTACCGGAGCTGGAGCCGCGTCTGTTCTCGTTCAATAACCCAGCGGGCGCCTGCCCCACCTGCGACGGCCTCGGTGTTAAACAGTTCTTCGATCCAGCTCGTGTCGTCACGCAGCCGCATTTGTCGCTGGCGGCCGGCGCCATTCGGGGCTGGGATCGGCGCAATGCCTATTACTTCACGATGATCCACTCGCTGGCGAAGCACTACAAATTCGATATCGAGGATCCTTGGAACGCGCTGTCAGAGCCGATCAAGCAGGTGCTTCTGTATGGCAGCGGCACCGAGACCATTGAGTTCCGGTACTACGACGGGCGCGGCGCGATGTCGCGCAAACGGCATGCGTTCGAAGGCATTTTGCCGAACCTAGAGCGCCGCTATCGCGAGACCGACTCCATGATGGTGCGCGAGGAGTTGTCGAAATATCTCGGTAGCAAACCGTGCCCGGATTGCGCGGGGACTCGCCTCAATGTGGCCGCACGCAACGTGTTCGTCTCAGGACGTAGCATCGCCGCCGTCACCGGCCTCTCGGTCGGTCGTGCGTTGGAGTTCTTCCGCGACCTCTCGCTGCCCGGCTGGCGCGGCACCATCGCGGTCAAGATCGTCAAGGAAATCCACGATCGCCTCGGCTTCCTCGCCAACGTGGGCCTCGATTACCTGACACTGGATCGCAGCGCCGAAACGCTCTCCGGCGGCGAGGCGCAGCGGATCCGGCTGGCCAGCCAAGTCGGCTCCGGTCTCGTGGGCGTGATGTACATTCTCGATGAACCGTCCATCGGTCTGCACCAGCGCGACAACCAGCGTTTACTCGATACCTTGGTGCACCTGCGGGATCTGGGCAACACCGTCATCGTGGTGGAGCACGACGAGGACGCCATCCGACAAGCCGATTACGTGGTCGACATTGGACCGGGCGCCGGCGTGCACGGCGGCGAAATCGTTGCCCAAGGCACCGTGGCGGCCATCGAGGCCACGCCGCGCTCACTGACCGGCCAGTACCTCAGCGGTGCGTTGCGAATCGACCCACCGAAGCAACGCGGTCGTTTTGACCCGAAGCGCGTGTTACGCGTTGTGGGCGCGACCGGCAATAACTTAAAAAAGGTCACTGCCGAGTTCCCAATCGGACTGCTCACCTGCGTCACGGGCGTCTCCGGCTCAGGCAAGTCGACGCTCGTGAATGACACGTTATTCCGGCGAGTTGCGCAGGCCCTGAACGACGCGTCGGCCGAAGCGGCGCCCTGCGAGCAGATCGAAGGGCTGCAACATCTGGATCGCGTGATCGACATCGACCAGAGCCCGATCGGCCGTACGCCACGTTCCAATCCGGCGACCTATACCGGGGTTTTCACGCCCATCCGCGAGCTTTACGCACAGGCGCCCGAATCGCGGGCGCGTGGCTACGAGCCCGGGCGATTCAGTTTCAACGTGAAGGGCGGACGCTGCGAGGCCTGCCAGGGCGATGGCGTCATCAAAGTGGAAATGCACTTTCTGCCGGACGTGTACGTGCCGTGCGATATCTGCAAGGGCAAGCGCTATAACCGCGAGACACTGGAGATCCGCTACAAGGGTAAGTCCATCCACGAGGTCCTTGAGATGACCATTGAGGATGCCCACCAGTTCTTCCAAGCAGTGCCTGTCATCGCTCAGAAACTGCGCACCTTGCTGGACGTGGGGCTGTCCTACGTCCGGCTAGGCCAGAACGCCACCACGCTGTCCGGCGGTGAGGCGCAGCGCGTCAAATTGGCGAAGGAACTGTCCAAACGCTCCACCGGGCGCACGCTGTATATCTTGGATGAGCCGACGACCGGTCTGCACTTCCACGACATCGCGCAACTGCTCGTGGTGCTTGGCCGACTGCGCGATGAAGGCAACACGATCGTCGTGATCGAGCACAACCTCGACGTGGTCAAGGTCGCCGATTGGGTGATCGATCTCGGTCCGGAGGGCGGGGATGGAGGCGGTCGGATCCTCGGTTGTGGCACGCCCGAGGCCATCGTCGATCTGCCCGGTTCACACACCGGTCACTATCTCGGCATCCAACTCGGACGGCACCCCAACCCGGCGCGGACTTAAGGGCGCCGCGGGGCGGAGGCGCTCGTGAAATGCTGGCGCACTTCGCCGTCGCGCACGCGTTCGTCGTAGTGACCTTGCGTGTATGCCATCACCGTCTGTCGCCAAAACAGCACGGCGCCCTTGTTCGGTACGGCCTCGGACACCTCCCAGCGACCCGAGAAGCGGCTAAAGATCAAATTCGCCGCTGCGCGGCCAATGCCACGGCGACGGTACGGGCGTCGAATGTAGAACTCGGCCATTCGGTAATCAAAGCCGTCGCGCGCCGGCGAGGGCAGTAAGGGCCGGGAAACGAGCGCAAAACCACCCGCTCGACCGTCTTCGAGGATCAACAAGGGGTGAGAGCGGTCATCCCGAAACCAACGCGCCAAGAGTTCGGCTTCGCGCGAGCCGTGCTCGCCGTAGACGGGGAAAACCCCCGTTCCGCTGAATTGGGACGCGGCACCCAGCTCGTCCAGATACTCAGGGTAAACCGCCTGAATCCAGCGCTGGTCGTCGTCAGATCGTTTCGCATCGCGCAGAGACACGGCCATGGCGGCATCCCGGTTCAATACGCAGGCAATAAAAAACCGGGTGGATCTCCCGCTGACGCTGGAGACCCGACCCGGTCCGAATCACAAGCGCTTTCGCGCAGTGATTACTTCTTCTCTTCGGTCGCGGCCGGAGCAGCGCCAGCCGCCGGAGCAGCAGCGTCAGCAGCCGGAGCAGCGGCGCCGTCAGCCGGAGCGGCCGGAGCAGCAGCGGCAGGAGCAGCGTCGGCAGCCGGAGCGGCCGGAGCGGCTTCCTTCGAACCACAAGCAGCAAGAGCGAGCGCCAGCGCAGCGGCGCCGAGAGCGAGTTTCACGTTCATCGGTCGATACCCCAAATTCCAGGAATGGTGAGTGATCGCGTCCGGACCGGAAATTACTTCCCGGACCGGTCCACGGCCTTCGATTCTACATACTTTCGTGGGGGGGTGCGCAATTGTTGGGATGCATCATGGCACTCATGCTACAGGGCCGACTACACTGCGACTCCAGTCTCGATCACTGAGACCCCGCGATTTGGAGCCGATATGCCGTACCCCGCACCCGCCGATCACCTATTTTCTCAGCATATTTCGAGTTTGCGCCGCACGGTCGATGCCGCGATGGCCGCGACCGAGTGCGATGCATTGGTCATCGGGGCAGGGCTACAGCGCTATCGATTCCTGGATGATCAAACGTATCCCTTTTCGGTAAACCCGCACTTCCGCGCGTGGTGTCCGCTCGACAACGCGCCCGGTTCCTTCCTATTGATACGCTCCGGGGAGCGCCCGGTGCTGTTTTTTCACCAGCCGGAAGACTATTGGCACAAGCCGCCCGAGACGCCCACCGAGGCTTGGCTCAAGGAGTTCGACGTCACCGTCCTGCGCCACCCGACGGAAGCCCGCTCGCGCATCCCGGCCGGCGCGGCGTTTATCGGCGAGCCCTTCCCGGAAATGGACGCATGGGGCTTCGGCGCGATCAACCCGCAGCCGTTGATGGATCGGCTGCATTGGGCACGAGCCGTCAAATCCGAGTACGAGTTAGCCTGCCTGCGCATCGCCGCCCGCCGCGGCGCGCGCGCGCACGTCGCGGCCGCGGCGGCCTTCCACCGGGGCGCGTCGGAGTACGGCATTCATCTGGCCTATCTCGCCGCCTCTGGGCACACCGAGGCCGCACTGCCGTATCCCAACATCATCGCCCTCAATGAAGGGGCGGCCATCCTGCATTACACGGAGTTGCAGTCGGAGTCGCCGAGCGAGCGACGCTCGTTTCTCATCGATGCGGGCGCGCAATACCGTGGTTACGCCAGCGACATCACGCGTACTCACGCCGCAACGCCCGGCGGGCGGTTTGGCGCACTGATCGACGCCATGGAGGCCGCCGAATTGGGTCTGTGTGACCAGGTTCGGGCCGGCACGCCGTACCCGCAGATCCACGACGCCGCTCACCGTGCGATTGGCGAGATCCTCGCCGGTGAAGGCATCGTCCGTTGCAGCGCTGAGACGGCCGTGGCCTCGGGCCTGACGCGCGTCTTTTTCCCACACGGCATCGGACACCTCCTCGGCCTTCAAGTGCACGATATCGGCGGTCATCAAGCGACGCCGGCCGGCGGTACCGCTCCGCCGCCCCCAGAGAACCGCTACCTGCGTTTAACGCGCACGCTCGAGGCCGGCACGGTCGTCACGATCGAGCCCGGGCTCTACTTCATCGATCTCTTGCTGGAAGAGGCCCGTCGGGACGCGCGGGGTCGCGACATCAACTGGGATGTGGTCGCTGAGCTGAAGCCCTATGGCGGCGTGCGCATCGAAGACGACGTCGTTGCCACTGACGGCGCGCCGGAAAATCTGACGCGCGACGCGTTCCGGGAGTTCGCCAGCGCCTAAGACCGAGGGAATGCCTCAGTACCGCGAGAACACCACGGTACGGTTCCCCAACAACAGCACCCGGTGCTCCAACTCGTACTGAAGCGCACGAGCGAGCACTCGGGTCTCAATTTCACGGCCCACTTCGGCGACTTGTGCCACGGTGAGACCGTGGCTGACGCGTGCGACGTCCTGTTCGATAATCGGCCCCTCGTCCAGATCCGGCGTGACGTAGTGGGCCGTGGCGCCGATAAGCTTGACGCCGCGGTCGTAGGCCTGCTGATAGGGCTTCGCGCCCTTGAACCCCGGCAAGAAGCTCTGGTGTATGTTGATCATCCGCCCTGCCAGGTGCGTGCAGACGTCGTCTGAGAGCACCTGCATGTAGCGGGCGAGCACCACCAGGTCCACGCGCTTGCGTTCAATGATTCGGAGCAGCTGCTTTTCTTGCGCGGCTTTGTTCTCCGGGGTGATCGGCAGATAGTCGAAGGAAATATTGTGGTCGTCCACCAGCTTCTTCGCGACGCGGTGATTCGACACCACGCCGACGATTTGCATCGGCAACGAGCCCTTCTCTTCCCGATACAACAGGTCGTGCAGGCAATGGTCGTGCGCAGAGACCATCACCAACACCCGACGACGGGCCTCGCGGTCGACGAGTCGCCAGCTCATTGCAAAGCGGTCGGCCACCGGCTGAAACGCGTCACGAACGGTCTGGATGTCGGCCGCCTCGGCCAATTGAAAGTGCACCCGCATGCAAAAGACGCCGGTGGGCACGTCCGTGTACTGCATCGAATCCACGACGTTGCCGTGCAAGGTCAACACGTAGCCGGTGACGGCATGCGCGATACCGGGCGCATCCGAACAGGACAACAGCAACACGTAATCGGGACAGGCGTTCACCCAGATCTACCCCTCGGAACCGTACCGGGCCACATCATGGGAAGCGCATTGATCGAGGTCAATGCCTGCGTCGAAAACAAAAAAAAGGCCGGGGGGTTACCCCGGCCTACTACTATGACGACCCAGCGCTCTTGCGAGTCACTGGAATTCGTCGGACTAACCTATCTGGCGTGCTGCACCGGTCGATGCCGGTGGGCAGCTGCGCCCATTACTCAGCCTGCGCGCCTTCCGGCGCGGCCGCTGCAGCGGCCTTGTCGACGAGCTGCATCAACGCCATCGGCGCCGAGTCACCCGGGCGCATTTCCATCTTCAGGATGCGCGTATAACCGCCGGTACGCGCGGCAAAGCGCGGCCCGATGTCGGTGAACAGCTTCTCAACCAACGCATCGTCACGCAGCTTGGCGAACGCGCGACGGCGAGCCGCCAAGCTGTCCGACTTACCGAGCGTGATGATCGGTTCGACGACCCGGCGGAGTTCCTTCGCCTTGGGGACGGTGGTGCGGATGGTCTCATAGCGGAGCAGAGCCGCTGTGAGGTTGCGCATCAGGGCGGCGCGGTGCGCGCTGTTACGCGACAACTGGCGGCCGGTGTTGTGGTGACGCATATCTCTCTCTTCGCTTCTAGGGGCCTGACGTTACCGTTCAGGCCGTCTTGTACTCATCTTCACGACGGAGGGTCGCAGGCGGCCAACCGTCCAGGCGCATGCCGAGCGACAGACCGTGGCTCTCGAGCACTTCCTTAATCTCGGTGAGCGACTTCTTGCCGAGGTTCGGCGTACGCAGCAGCTCAACCTCGGTGCGCTGCACCAAGTCTCCGATGTAATGGATGTTCTCAGCCTTGAGGCAATTCGCGCTGCGAACCGTGAGCTCGAGCTCATCGACTGGACGCAAGAGAATCGCATCAAACTGGGTCTCGACCGACTTCGAGCCGCCCTCTTCTTGACCCTGCAGGTCAACGAAGACCGACAACTGGTCCTTGAGGATCGAGCCGGCGCGGCGGATCGCTTCTTCCGGATCGATCGTCCCGTTGGTCTCGAGGTCGATGATCAACTTATCGAGATCGGTACGCTGCTCGACGCGAGCCGCTTCGACGTTGTACGTCACCTTGCGGACCGGCGAGAACGACGCATCCAACTGCAGGCGACCGATGGGGCGCGTCTGCTCGTCGAAGTTGCGCGCGATCGCCGGGCGATAGCCACGGCCGCGCTCAATCTTCAACGTCATGTTGAGTTCGCCCGCCTTCGTCAGGTTGGCGATCACGAGATCCGGGTTCAGAATCTCGACGTCGTGGTCGGTCTGAATGTCGCCCGCCAACACCGGGCCCGGGCCCTTCTTGACGAGGCGCAACTCAGACTCATCACGCGAGTGCATACGCACAGCAACCTGCTTGAGGTTGAGCAAAACGTCGACGACGTCTTCCTGCACGCCTTCGATCGAGGTGTACTCATGGAGC
The DNA here is from genome assembly GCA_036742455.1 of Steroidobacteraceae bacterium. GTDB lineage: Bacteria > Pseudomonadota > Gammaproteobacteria > Steroidobacterales > Steroidobacteraceae > CAIKZZ01. The sequence continues at coordinate 142,418 of DAINQU010000006.1, forward strand.
ACGCCGTCAATCTCGACTTCGGTGATCGCCGCGCCAGGCAGCGACGACAACAGCACGCGACGCAGCGCGTTGCCGAGCGTATGGCCGAAACCACGCTCAAACGGCTCGATCACGACACGAGCATGACGAGGTCCCTGATCAGTGACCTTCACCACTCGCGGCTTCAGAAATTCAGCGACAGATCCCTGCATAGGAGCACCTTAGCCAATCAGAGGTCCGCAGCAATCCTGCGGACCATGAGGCGATTACTTGGAGTACAACTCGACGACGAGGTTCTCGTTGATGTCCGGCAGAATCTCGTCGCGATCCGGGATCGACTTCAGCGTACCGGTCATCTTCTTCTCGTCCACGATTACCCAGTCCGGGAAACCCGACTGAGCGGCGAGGCTGAGCGCAGTGGCCACGCGGCCCTGCTTCTTGGCGTGCTCGCGGACCTCAATGAGGTCGCCGGCGCCGCACTGGTAGGAGGCAACATTCACCACCTTACCGTTAACCGAGATGCCCTTGTGGGACACCAGCTGGCGCGCTTCCGAACGCGTGGACGCGAAGCCCATGCGATACACCACGTTGTCGAGGCGCCCTTCGAGCGACTTCAACAAGTTCTCGCCGGTTGCACCCGGACGACCGGCCGCAGCCGCGTAGTAGTTACGGAACTGACGCTCAAGCACGCCGTACATGCGACGCAGCTTCTGCTTTTCACGCAGCTGCACGCCGTAATCCGACAGACGCTGCTTACGTTCACCCTTGATGCCGCCCGGCGGCACTTCGAGTTTGCACTTCGATTCGAGCGTCTTAACGCCGCTCTTCAGGAAGAGATCAGTACCCTCGCGACGCGAGAGCTTGCACTTGGGACCGAGATACCTGGCCATTGCGTTCCTCGAATAGGTCGCTTAAATGCGACCGTCAGACGCGCCGCTTCTTGGGCGGGCGGCAGCCGTTGTGGGGGATGGGCGTCACGTCAGCGATGCTCGTAATCTTGAGCCCGCAGCCGTTGAGTGCACGCACAGCCGATTCGCGTCCCGGGCCTGGGCCCTTGACACGTACTTCGACGTTGCGCAGCCCGTATTCCTGAGCCGCAACGCCTGCCTTTTCCGCCGCCACCTGGGCAGCGAACGGGGTGCTCTTACGAGAGCCGCGGAAACCGCAGCCGCCCGAAGTCGCCCACGACAGCACGCCACCCGCGCGGTCGGTGATCGTGATGATCGTGTTGTTAAACGAGGCATGCACGTGGGCAATGCCGTCGCTGACCTGGCGTCGCGCCTTTTTAACGCGCGGAGCCTTCTTGTCACCCTGCTTCTGTTCAGCCATTGCTGGTCATTCCTAGAGAAATTAGGCCTTAGGCCTTGCCCGGAGGCGCATTGAGCTTGACCGCCTGCTTACGCGGGCCCTTACGGGTACGCGCATTCGTGCGGGTGCGCTGTCCGCGCATCGGCAGGCCCTTACGGTGGCGCATGCCACGGTACGAGCCCATGTCCATCAGACGCTTGATGTTCATCGCCGTTTCACGGCGAAGATCACCTTCAACCGTCATACGGGCGATGAAGCCACGCAGTGACGTGACCTCAGCGTCGGTGAGGTCTTTGGTCTTGGTAGTCGGCGCGACGCCAGTGGCCTCGCAGGCCTTCTTAGCAGTCGTACGGCCGATACCGTAGATGTGGGTCAACCCGATAACAATGTGCTTGTTCATCGGGATGTTAATGCCGGCAATACGTGCCATGTGCAGCCCTAAGGAATTCGTGGGGAAAAGTTCGTAAGTTTAGCCTGAAACCGAGAGTTTTACAACCCTTCCGACCTTTCGGTCGGTCTGAATTCGCGTGCGACGTGCGCCTGCGGTTCAGTGGTCTCGACTACCTCAGCCCTGGCGCTGCTTGTGGCGAGCGTCGGAGCAAATGATGTAGACGATCCCGCGGCGACGGACCACCTTGCAGTTCTTGCAGATTTTCTTAACAGACGGACGGACTTTCATGACTGGACCTCGGAGGGACGCCGCTCGAACGCCTTACGGCGCCGAGCCCGGACGGCCGGAGCCGCGCAGGTTGGACTTCTTGATGAGACCTTCGTATTGGTGGGACATCATGTGCGCCTGCAACTGCGCAATAAAATCCATGACGACCACCACGATGATAAGGAGCGACGTACCACCGAAATAGAACGGCACGTTACCCCAGGAAATCAACAACTCGGGGAGCAAGCAGACCGCAGTCACGTAGACGGCGCCCCACAGCGTCAACCGAGTCAATACCTTCTCGATGTACTCACCGGTGTGCTGGCCCGGGCGAATGCCCGGAATAAACGCACCCGCTTTCTTCAGATTGTCTGCCGTTTCGCGCGAGCTAAACGTCAGGCCGGTGTAGAAGAAGCAGAAGAACACAATCAACAAGGCATACAGGAACATATGCAGCGGCTGGCCGTAGCTCAGTGATGCCGACAGGCCCTGCATAAACGATTTAAATCCGCCCACGAAGCCGGTCTGACCGACGCCAGTGCCTGCGAAATTCGCAAGCGTGGCCGGGAACAGCAACAAGGACGAAGCGAAGATCGGCGGAATAACGCCCGACATGTTCAGCTTGAACGGCAAGTGGCTCGACTGTCCACCGACCATCTGCCGGCCGACCATGCGCTTCGCATAGTTGACGGCGATTCGACGCTGACCACCTTCGACCCAGGCCACGAAGAACGTGACGCCAACGATCACGAGCGCGAGAATGATCGCGAAGGCCGGATTCATTTCGCCCGTCGACATCTGGTTGAACGTGTTGCCGATGGCCGCTGGCAAGCCTGCGACGATACCGGACAAAATGATCATCGAGATGCCGTTACCGATGCCGCGCTCCGTGATCTGCTCGCCGAGCCACATCAGGAACATCGTGCCGGTGGTCAATGTCACCGTGGCAACCACGAGGAAGTACCAACCTGGATTCAGCACCACACCCTGGTTCTGGAACGCGTACGCGGCGCCAGCGCCCTGGAACACCGCCAAACCGACCGACGCGTAGCGCGTGATCTGCGTGATACGACGACGTCCCGCTTCGCCTTCCTTCTTCCACTCGGCCCATGGCGGATACACCACGGCGAGCATCTGGATGATGATCGACGCCGAAATGTACGGCATCACGCCAAGCGCGAAGATGGACAGGCGCGAGAGCGCACCGCCGGAGAACATATTGAACAACCCGAGGATCGTTCCTTCCTGCTCCTGGAAGAATCGCGTCAACGCGATCGGATCGATGCCCGGCACCGGAATGAACGTTCCGATGCGATAGACAATCAACCCACCCAGCAGGAAGAAAATGCGCGAGCGAATCTCAGCGAGCCGAGTGGCGGCACCGAAACCTTGCATCGCGTTGGATCCTCCGGAGGCCACGGCGCGTTACTCGAACTTGCCGCCGGCCGCTTCGACCGCAGCACGCGCGCCCTTCGTGGCCGCAAGGCCGCGAACGGTGACAGCCGCCGAGATCGAGCCCGACAGGATGATCTTGACCTTCTCGATACCGGCAGGAACCGCGCTCGCCTTCTTCAAGGCAGCCAAGTCCACCGCGCCGTCGTTGCTGGACGCAATCTTGGCCAGGGTATCGAGCGTAATCTCACCACGGGTAGGCTTGACGTGGGAGTTGAAGCCCATCTTCGGCAAGCGGCGCTGCAAAGGCATCTGACCGCCTTCGAAGCCGACCTTGTGGTAGCCGCCCTTACGAGCGCGCTGACCCTTCACGCCGCGGCCGCAGGTCTTACCCTGGCCGGCGGAGGCGCCACGACCGACACGCAGTCGCGGCTTCTTGCTGCCCTCAGCGGGGCTCATGTCATTGAGTTTCATCGCTCTTTCCTTAGGCCTTTTCAACGACCACGAGGTGAGTCGCCGTGTGGATCATGCCGCGGTTGGGCGCCGTATCCAGCACCTCCACCGTGTGGCCGATCCGACGCAGACCGAGCCCGCGCACAGACTGCTGAATGTTCTTCAGCTGCCCTGCGGTGCTCTTCTTCAGAGTTACCTTGATCTTGCCGCTCATGTTCGTCTCTCCAGACCCGGCCTTAGGCCAGGATCTCCTCGACGGTCTTGCCACGCTTGGCCGCGATCGAGTCGGGGGACGACATCTGCGTAAACGCATTGATGGTCGCCCGCACAACGTTGATCGGGTTACGCGAGCCGTAGCTCTTCGCGAGCACGTTACGTACGCCAGCGCACTCGAACACCGCGCGCATGCCGCCACCAGCGATAACGCCGGTACCGCCCGAGGCGGGCTGCATGTAAACGCGGGTCGTCCCGTGGCGTCCCTTGACTGCGTAGTGAATCGAATCACCGCGCAGCGGTACGTGCATGATGTTCTTACGGGCCTGCTGCATCGCCTTCGCGATGGCAGTCGGCACTTCGCGCGCCTTGCCGTAGCCGAAGCCGACGCGGCCTGCGCCGTCGCCAACGACAGTCAGCGCCGTGAAGCCGAACTGTTTGCCGCCCTTGACAACCTTAGCCGTGCGGTTGACCGCAACGAGCTTTTCAATCAGGTCGTCGCCGGGTGCCTTGTCGGGTCTCGCCATGGTTGGATCCCTGCCTGAAATACTTTAGAAAACCAGCCCGGCTTCGCGGGCTGCGTCGGCCAGCGCCTTAACGCGGCCGTGATAGCGGAAACCGGCGCGATCAAACGCGACGGTGGTGATGCCTGCGGCGAGGGCCCGCTCTGCAATCGCCTTACCCACGGCAGCAGCCGCTTCGACGTTGCCGGTGGCCTTAAGGTCACCGCGTACCGAAGCCTGAACCGTCGATGCGCTGGCGAGAACCTTCTCACCCGTCGCGTCGATGATCTGCGCGTAGATGTGCTGCGTCGACCGATGAATGGCCAGGCGCACGGCACGGAGCGCGCGAATCTTCGCGCGGGTCTTGGCGGCACGGCGGAGCCGAATGCCCTTTTTGTCTATGATCTTCTTCATGGCGCCTTACTTCTTCTTGGCTTCCTTGAGTTCGATCTGCTCACCCGAGTACCGAACGCCCTTGCCCTTGTACGGCTCGGGAGCACGGAAACGCCGGATGTCGGCCGCCACTTGGCCGATTTGCTGGCGATCTGAACCCTTGATCATGATCTCGGTCTGGCTCGGGGTCTCGATCGTGATCCCCTCCGGGATCGGATAAACGACCGGATGCGAGTAGCCGAGCGTGAGGTTCAGGTTCTTGCCCTGAACAGCAGCACGGTAACCGACGCCGACGAGCTCGAGCTTCTGCTCGAAACCCTTGCTCACGCCCTGCGCCATGTTGGCGAGGTGCGCGCGCGTGGCGCCAGCGAGCGCCCAAGTGGCTGCGTCGTTAGCAGCAACCTTGACGCACAGATTCTGATCTTCCTGCGCGACCGAGACGTTGGCGGCCAATTTGACCGACAGGGAGCCCTTGGCACCCTTCAACGTGACGCTGTCCGCAGCGATGGTGACCGTGACGCCTTGCGGCACCGGAACCGGCTTTTTTGCAACTCTGGACATGATCGTTCCTTTACGAAACCACGCCGAGGATCTCGCCGCCCTGACCGGCCGCACGGGCCTGTCGGTCGGTCATGACACCCTGCGAGGTCGAGACGATAGCAATACCGAGACCGCCGAGTACCTTCGGAAGCTCGTCCTTGCCGCGGTATGAACGCAGGCCAGGACGCGACACGCGCTCCAGACGCTCGATCACAGGGCGACCCTCGTGGTACTTGAGGTGCACAGTGAGGGTGCTCTTGGCGCCGTCCGCTACCGTCGTGAAACCGGCGATGTAGCCTTCGTCACGCAGCAACGTCGCGATCGAAATCTTGAGCTTCGACGCCGCGCACGAGACTTCCGGCTTACGCGCGGCTTGCGCGTTCCGAATGCGGGTGAACAGGTCGGCAATAGGATCAGTCATGCTCATGGACGATTCCTCACCAGCTCGCCTTGCTCAAACCAGGGATTTCGCCCCGGTTCGCGGCCTCGCGCAACTTGGTGCGCGCGAGTCCGAACTTACGGTAGACGCCACGCGGGCGACCCGTGATGGAGCAGCGGATACGCTGACGGTTCGGGTTGGAGTCCCGCGGCATCTTCTGCAGGGATTCCTGCGCAGCGACGCGATCCTCGTGGGAGGTCTTCGGGTTACGGATGAGCTCACGGAGGTTGGCGCGCTTGGCAGCGTGCTTCTTCGCGAGGGCCTGGCGGCGCTTTTCGCGCTCCAGCATGTTGGTCTTGGCCATTGCCGTTACCTTTCAGAGACTACTTACGGAAGGGGAAATTGAACGCTGTGAGCAGCGCCTTCCCCGCCTTGTCGTCGACCGCGGTCGTCGTGATCGTGATATCCATACCCCGAACCTTGTCGACTTGGTCGTACTGGATTTCAGGGAAGATGATCTGTTCTTTGACGCCGAAGTTGTAATTGCCGCGACCGTCAAACGACCGCGACGAGACGCCACGGAAGTCGCGAACGCGCGGCAGCGCGATGCTGATCAAACGGTCGAGGAACTCGTACATACGAGCGCCGCGCAACGTCACCTTCGCGCCGATCGCGAGGCCTTCGCGCAACTTGAACGACGCGATCGACTTACGCGACTTGCAGAGCAACGGCTTCTGGCCGGAGATCTTCTGCAGGTCAGCGACCGCGTTCTCGATGAGCTTCTTGTCCGAGACCGCCTCGCCCACGCCCATGTTGATCGTGATCTTTTCGATCCGCGGAACCTGCATGGGATTGGTAACGCCGAGCTCAGTCATGAGCTGCGACACGATGACGTCCTGATAATGCTTGTGGAGCCTGGTCATGATGCCTGTCCTGATAGGTGGGTCTCGACGCCTCAGGCGTCGACGACCTCGCCGTTCGACTTGAAGACCCGCACCTTGCGGCCGTCATCCAGCGTCTTGAAGCCGATACGGTCGCCCTTGCTGGTCGCCGGATTCAGCAGCAATACGTTCGAAGCGTGGATAGGCGCTTCCTTCTGGACAATGCCACCTGCCACACCCGATTGCGGGTTTGGCTTCTGGTGCTTCTTGACCATGTTCACGTTCTCCACCACGACGGTGTCGTTGTCGAGAACACGGATGACGGTGCCGGTGCGGCCCTTGTCACGACCGGTCGTTACGACGACTCGGTCTCCCTTGCGAATACGATGCATGTCGTTTCCTCGTCTCTGTGTCGAGAGTCCCTTACAGGACCTCGGGGGCCAGAGAGATGATCTTCATGAACTGCGAGTTACGCAGCTCGCGCGTCACGGGCCCGAAGATACGGGTTCCGATCGGCTCCAACTTGGTGGTCAGCAGAACGGCCGCGTTGCCGTCGAACCGGATCAGAGACCCGTCCGCACGACGTACGCCCTGGCGCGTCCGGACAACAACGGCGTCGTAGACTTCGCCCTTCTTGACCTTACCGCGAGGGATCGCGTCCTTCACGCTCACCTTGATCACATCACCGACGCTGGCGTAGCGACGCTTCGAGCCACCGAGCACCTTGATGCACATGAGGCTACGAGCACCACTGTTGTCAGCCGCCGAAAGCAGGGTCCGCATCTGAATCATTGACGTACTCCCGGGGGCTTCAGCGAGCGCGCTCGACGACTCGCACGAGCGTGTAGCTCTTGCGGCGCGAAAGCGGGCGGCAGGGCGCGATCGACACGGTGTCGCCGGCCTTGCACTCGTTGTTCTCGTCGTGAGCGAGCAGCTTCGTCGTACGGCGAATGTACTTGCCGTACTGCGGGTGCTTCACGAGGCGCTCGATCGCAACCGAGATGGTCTTATCCATCTTGGTGCTCACGACGCGGCCCGTCAGCGAACGCTCGACGCTGTTCGTCTCGGTGGAAATTTCAGCGGACATCAGGCCTTACCTCCGGCGCGCTTCTGAGTGAGCGCCGTCTTAATGCGCGCAATGTTCTTGCGCACCTTGCCGTGCTGATCCGGCTTGGCAGGCTGCCCAGCGGCCGCCGCCATGCGCAGATTGAACTGCTCGCGGCGAAGCTTCAGGAGTTCTTCCTGCAATTCCGCCGGGGTCTTGGTGTTGAGATCTTTAAAGCTCATGACATTCCTCGTGCGTGCGCTCAGCGCACCTGGCGCTTCACGAACGTGGTCGCGATCGAGAGCTTGGCAGCTGCGAGACGGAACGCCTCACGGGCGACCTCCTCGGTGATGCCTTCCATCTCGAACAACACCTTGCCAGGTAGCACGCGGGCCACCCAGTACTCGACGTTACCCTTACCGCTACCCATTCGAACTTCGAGCGGCTTCGCGGAAACCGGGATGTCCGGGAACACGCGAATCCAGATCTGACCACCACGCTTGACGTAGCGGGTCATCGCTCGACGGGCGGCTTCGATCTCGCGCGACGTCATACGCCCACGGCCGGTGGCCTTGAGAGCGAATTCGCCGAACGACACCGTGCTGCCACGGTGGGCCGAACCCGAATTGGTGCCCTTAAACTGTTTGCGGAACTTGGTGCGCTTTGGCTGCATCATGGTCGTGATTTCCCTTGGCGAGCCTTACGCTGTCTGTGCCGAATCAGCTTGGGCGGCGTCATTCGACGAGCCCTCGCCTTCGAACGCAGAGCGATCGAACACCTCACCCTTGAAGATCCACACCTTGACGCCAATGACGCCATACGTGGTGCGGGCTTCAGCAAAGCCGTAGTCGATATCGGCGCGGAACGTGTGCAGAGGAATACGACCCTCGCGGCTCCACTCGGTACGGGCAATCTCGGCGCCGTTCAGGCGGCCGGAGGCGCGAACCTTGATACCCAATGCGCCGCTGCGCATCGTGTTCATGACCGAGCGCTTCATCGCGCGACGGAACATCACACGCTTCTCAATCTGCTGGGCAATGCCCTCGGCGACGAGCTGCGCGTCCGTCTCCGGCTTGCGGATTTCGGCAATGTTGAGGCGGACGTCCTGCACCGGAAGGTGCAAACGACGGGCAACCTCAGCGCGGACCTTTTCAATGTCCTCGCCCTTCTTGCCGATCACAATGCCCGGACGGGCGGTGTGGATCGTGATGTTCACACGACGAGCAGCACGCTCGATGTGGATGCGGCTGACCGACGCCTCAGCGAGGCGCTTCTTCAGGAACTCGCGCACCGTGTAATCGGTTTGCAGGAGCGCCGGGAAGTTCTTCGAGTGGGCATACCACTTCGAAGTCCAGTCACGGGTGATACCGAGACGGATGCCGGTCGGATGTACTTTCTGGCCCATGTTTCTCTAGTCCTCGGCCTTACTTGGCCGCATCCGCGACGTAGATCGTGATGTGGCTGTTACGCTTGACGATGCGAGTGCCACGACCCTTCGCGCGAGCGCCAAAGCGCTTCAACGTAGCGGCCGTGTCAACTTCGATACGCCAAACCTTCAGCTCATCGATGTCTGCATTGAAATTGTGCTCGGCATTGGCAATGGCCGACTCCAGCACCTTCAGCACCAAGTCCGCGCCCTTTTTCGGCATGAACTTGAGCGTCGAGAGCGCCTGGCCAACTGGCTTGCCGCGGACAACGTCCGCTACCAAGCGGCACTTCTGCGGGGAGATGCGCGCGTTGCGCAGCTTTGCGAAAGTTTGCATGGATTAATCCGCCTTACGGTCGCCGCCGTGCGCCTTGAAGGTGCGCGTCGGAGCGAACTCGCCGAGCTTGTGGCCGACCATGTTCTCGGTCATGAGGACCGGAACGTGGTTGCGACCGTTATGGACAGCGATCGTGAGACCGACCATCTCCGGGGTGACCATCGAGCGACGCGACCAGGTCTTGATCGGGCGACGATCGTTCTTGGCAGCGGCAACCTGCACCTTCTTAGCGAGGGGCAGATCGACGAACGGACCTTTCTTAAGTGAACGTGGCACGTTAGGACCCTCGAATTACTTGCGGCGCTGCACGATGAACAAATTCGTGCGCTTGTTGTGGCGGGTCTTCTTACCCTTCGTCTGCCAGCCCCATGGGGAGACAGGATGCGGGTTACCCTGGCCGGACTTACCTTCACCACCACCGTGCGGATGGTCGACCGGGTTCATCACGACGCCACGAACAGTCGGGCGAATACCACGCCAACGCTTCGCACCGGCCTTGCCGAACTGGCGCAGGTTGTGCTCGTCGTTGCCGACTTCACCGATGGTTGCACGGCAGTCGATGTGCACCTTACGCATCTCGCCCGAGCGAAGACGGATAAGAGCGTGCAGACCTTCGCGCGCCGTGAACTGAGCGGAAGCACCTGCCGAACGCGCCAACTGGCCGCCCTTGCCTGGCTTCAACTCGATGTTATGGATCGAGCTACCGACCGGAATGTGACGCAACTGCATCGCATTGCCCGGCTTGATCGGCGACTCCTGACCCGACTGCACTTCGTCGCCAGCCTTCAAGCCCTTCGGGGCGAGGATGTAACGACGCTCGCCGTCCCGATACAGGACGAGCGCAATGTGCGCAGAGCGGTTCGGATCGTATTCGACGCGCTCAACGACGGCAGGCACGCCATCCTTGTCGCGACGGAAGTCGATCAGACGGTACTTATGCTTGTGACCACCGCCCTTATGACGAGTGGTGATGCGACCCGAGCTATTGCGAGCGCCCGTCGAATTCTGGGACACCAGCAACGGCGCGTAGCCCTTGCCCTTGTGGAGGTGCGAACGATCCGGCTTCACGACAAAGCGTGCACCCGGTGACGTCGGCCTCAGTTTGATCATTGCCATGGCTATTGCCCTTTAGTCTCGAGGCCTTCAGGCCTGCACCGCGCCGGACAGATCAATCGTCTGACCAGACTTCAGGCTAACGTACGCCTTCTTCCAGTCCGAACGACGGCCCATCATCGCGCCGAAACGCTTCTGCTTACCGGCGACGTTAACCACCTGAACGGCAGCCACCTCGACAGAGAACATCAGTTCCACCGCTGCACGAATTTCCGGCTTGGACGCATCGCGACGAACGCGGAACACGTACTGGCCATTCTTTTCGCTGACACGCGCCGATTTTTCAGACACGTGCGGAACGATCAGGATGCTGATCAGACGCTCGGTCTTGGCGACCGGGAGAGAGTTGGTAGCGGTGCTCATGCCAAGCGCTCCTCGATCATCTTGAGTGCGCCGACGGTCACAACGACCTTCTCGTGACGCGCCAGGGTGACCGGATCAATCTGGGCGACCGTGAGAACGTCCACCGACGGCAAGTTACGCGCCGCCAGGAACAACTTCTCGTCGAACGCCTCGACGATGATCAACGCGTTTTCCGCGCCGATCGACTTCAACTGACCAACCAACAGCTTGGTCTTCGGCGACTCGAGCTCCAGCGAGGGAACAACGACGAGCGCTTCGACGCGGGCCAATTCCGAGAACATCGCGCGAATCGCGCCGCGATACATCTTACGGTTGACCTTCTGGGAATAGTCACGGGGACGCGCCGCAAAAGCACGACCACCGCCGACCCAGATCGGGCTGCGGATGGAACCGGCACGGGCGCCGCCCGTACCCTTCTGCGCGTGCGGCTTGCGACCGCCACCACGGACCTCTGCGCGGCTCTTCTGAGCCTTCGTGCCCGCGCGGCCAGCCGCCATATAGGCGACCACGACCTGGTGCACGAGAGTCTCATTGAAGTCGTGAGCGAATGCGGCATCAGCCACTTCGACTTCAGCGGCGCCGGCCCCGGCATTTACTACCTTGAGCTTCATGGGGTTGCCTCGCCTTTACTTCTTAGCCGGGGCGACGCGAACGCGCCGAGCCTGGCCCTTGACCTTGACCGACGGCCGCACGACCACGGTGCCACCTTCGGTGCCCGGGACAGCGCCGCGGATGAGGATCAGATTGCGCTCGGCATCCACCGACACAACCTTCAAGTTCTCAGTGGTGACGCGGTCGACGCCCATATGGCCCGACATACGCTTACCCTGGAACACGCGACCCGGGGTCTGGCGCTGACCGATCGAACCCGGCGCGCGATGCGTTACCGAGTGACCGTGCGAGCCGCCGCCGCCACCGAAGTTGTGACGCTTCATGACGCCCGCGTAACCCTTACCCATCGTGGTGCCCGTCACGTCGACGACCTGGCCGGCCTCGAACATGTCGACCTTGAGCTCCGCACCGGCCGCGAGGTCTGCACCTTCGGCGCCGTCGAGACGGAATTCATGGAGCGCTTCGCCCGGCGCCACGTTCGCTTTCGCGAAGTGACCGGCAGCGGCTTTGGTAACACGGGAAGGACGGCGCGTACCGAAGGTGATCTGCACCGCACGGTAACCGTCGCTGTCGAGCGTCTTGATCTGCGTGACGCGATTGGGCAGCGCTTCGATCACGGTCACCGGCACAGTTTCGCCAGCTTCCGTGAAGACGCGGGTCATGCCGCGCTTGCGACCGACCAGCCCCAAGCCATGCTTCAGGCTCATTGGGTCTACACCTCTTTACGTCCACCCACTGCAATTGGCAGGTGGCACTTCAACCATCGCCGCCGGAACATACGCTCCGTCGGCGCCCTAAATCACTGATTCTTAAGCCCGTTCCAGTAACTCATCCGTGGTTTCAACCCCGCGCCACTCCGTCGGTTGACGTCATGACTATCTGGACTGACCTTCGGAGAGCACACCTGGACAAGGCGGGCCACAGCGAGCCGCTAATCTTATGCGGACTTACATCTCAATGCAAGCCCTGCGACGCGAAAACTTTCGCGTCGCAGGAATTGGCATTAATTCAGCTTGATCTGAACGTCGACGCCCGCCGGAAGCTCAAGCTTCATCAGCGCGTCAACGGTCTTGTCGGTGGGATTCAGAATGTCCATGAGACGCTTGTGCGTACGGATCTCGTACTGGTCACGCGCATCTTTGTCGCCGTGCGGCGCCACGAGGACGGTGAAACGCTCCATCTTGGTCGGCAGCGGAACCGGACCGCGGACCGTCGCGCCGGTGCGCTTGGCCGTTTCCACGATTTCGCGGGCGGAATTGTCGATCAAACGGTGATCGAACGCTTTCAGACGGATACGAATATTCTGGTTGGCCATGGCCTTCGTCCTTTCGTCAAAGAGCGGCAGAAACGTGAAGAGTCTGCCTGGAAAATAAACGGGCTCGCTTGCGTATCAGCAAGCGAGCCCGCAATCATACACCAAAATTCGGTCTCGGCTAGACCTTAGGCAATGATCTTCGAGACGACGCCGGCGCCTACCGTACGGCCACCCTCACGGATAGCAAAACGGAGACCTTCTTCCATCGCGATCGGGTTGATCAGCTCAACCGTCATCTTGATGTTGTCGCCCGGCATGACCATCTCAACGCCGTCCGGCAGCTGCACGTTGCCCGTCACGTCCGTCGTACGGAAGTAGAACTGCGGACGGTAGCCCTTGAAGAACGGCGTATGACGGCCGCCTTCTTCCTTCGTCAGCACGTACACCTCACACTCAAACTTCGTGTGCGGCTTGATCGTGCCCGGCTTGCAGAGCACCTGACCACGCTCGACGTCCTCGCGCTTCGTGCCGCGCAGCAGCACGCCCACGTTGTCGCCAGCCTGACCTTCGTCCAGCAGCTTGCGGAACATCTCAACGCCCGTGCAGATCGTCTTCGTCGTGTCACGAATACCAACGATCTCCACTTCCTCGTTCACCTTGACGATGCCGCGCTCAATACGGCCGGTCACCACCGTGCCACGACCCGAGATCGAGAACACGTCTTCCACCGGCATCAAGAACGGACCGTCAATCGCGCGCTTCGGAACCGGGATGTACTTGTCCATCTCGTCCACCAGCTGCATCACAGCCGGCACGCCGATCGGGCTCTGGTCGCCTTCCAACGCCTTCAACGCCGAACCCTTCACAATCGGGGTGTCGTCGCCAGGGAAGTTGTACTTCGACAGAAGCTCGCGAACTTCCATCTCCACCAGCTCCAACAACTCAGCGTCGTCCACCATGTCCGCCTTGTTCAGGAAGACCACGATGTACGGCACGCCAACCTGACGGGCCAACAAAATGTGCTCACGCGTCTGCGGCATCGGGCCGTCCGCCGCCGAACACACCAAAATCGCGCCGTCCATCTGCGCCGCGCCCGTGATCATGTTCTTCAC
>DAINQU010000007.1:0-102931 GCA_036742455.1 Steroidobacteraceae bacterium
GCACTGAGGACCGGGCAGATGCATCGCCCGGCAGTGAAATATGGTGGGCCCGCAGGGATTCGAACCCTGAACCAAGGGATTCACTGTTACCCACGGTTTCCCGTGGGAGTGGACTATCTCTTCACCCTCGCCCATTCCAAAGAACGGCGGTCGGGTGCGGGACGCTCTTGCCTGTTTTTAAGAGCTCTCGGGTTTCCCCAGCCCCCAGGTAGTCTCTGCACCGTCCGGCGGTGTACCGCCGGCTAGGCTCAGGGTTGCCAGCGCTTGCGCGTTAAGGTTTCCCTGAATTCATCCCGTCCACTTCGAACGTTACCGTCCGAAGGCACCAGCCCGTCCGAAGACGGAGCGATGAGTCCCCTGCTCTAACCGTTGAGCTACAGGCCCAGCCGCTAGTGTAGCAAGCCGTGATCTCGAGCGGCAGACGAGTACTGCCCCCGACGCCAACTCGCCGGTACACTCATACGATGATCCCTGTAATCGCAATCGTTCTTTTGGCCGGCATCGCCGCGTTTCTGGTCGGACAGCAGACGGGGCGCCGCACCGCAGCGAGCGCTACCACCGCACAGCTCCAGGCGGAAAAAGAAGCCGCAATCGCGCTAGCCCGGGCTCAAACGGCGGAACAGCAGCGGGAGCAGGCGCTGACATTGGCGCACGATGCTCAGAAGCAACACGTGCATCTGCAAGGCGAAAAGAGCCGTCTCGAGGCGCAATTGGTCGCAGCCGAGCGCCAGATCGCCCAAGAGCGGGAGACCTTGGCACGCGCTCGGGTCGAATTGACCGATACATTCAAGGCCCTGGCGAGCGAAGCGCTGAATGCTTCCACCGGACAATTCCTCAAGTTAGCGGGAGAACGTTTCGCCAACCTGCAGACAGGCGCCGTCGCTGACTTGGAACAGCGGAAAACAGCGATCGAGAACTTAGTGCGCCCCGTCGCTGACTCGCTCGGCAAGGTTGAAAAGCAAATCGGGGAAATCGAGAAGGATCGCGCCGGGTCTTACCAGAATCTGTTGGCGGTCGTTTCCAATCTTCAATCCACCCAGCAGGATCTGCGGCGGGAAACCGGCAATCTTGTCGGCGCACTGCGCCGACCCAACGTCCGTGGGCGTTGGGGTGAGTTGCAGTTGCGGCGCGTCGTGGAACTCGCCGGGATGCTGGATCAGGTGGATTTTCAGGAGCAGGTAAACGTCGCTGCCGAGGACGGGGCGTTACGACCTGACCTGGTCGTGCGTCTTCCCGGTGGGAAAAGCATCATCGTTGACGCCAAAGCCCCATTGGCCGCGTATTTGGACTCCCTGGAAATGGCGGATGACGAGGCGCGCTCAAAGAAGCTCGAAGAGCACGCGAAACAAATTCGCGATCACATCCAGAAGCTGTCCGCTAAGAGTTACTGGTCGGAGTTCGACACGCCTGAGTTTGTGGTGCTTTTTATCCCCGGCGAAGCCTTTTACAGCGCGGCGCTCGAGCAAGACTCCTCGCTCATCGAGAGCGGCATCGACCGAAAGGTCATTCTAGCGACACCCACCACCCTGATCGCGCTTCTGAAAACCGTGGCCTATGGGTGGCGTCAGGAGGCTCTGGCCAATGACGCCCGCGAAATAGCAGCCTTAGGGCGAGAGCTCTACGATCGGTTAGCGAAAATGGCTGACCACTGGAATCGAATGGGTAAGGGCCTTTCAACGGCAATGGGCGCCTACAACGATGCCGTGGGGTCGCTCGAATCGCGTGTGCTTTCGACAGCCCGCAAATTCCGCGATTTAAACGTTGCAGCCCAAGGGAAAGAAATTGACGTAGTGGCTCAGTTAGAAACGGTGCCGCGCGCGATCACGGCCGAGGAAATGGCGACCCTCTCGCCGCCTCCCCCTTAACGTCGACGGCCTGAGCGTCCGTCAGGTTGCTTCGGGTCGGCAACGGAATCGAACAGCGACTCCACAGCCGAGGACTGGCCTCAGCGGGTGAGACGCCGATGCGCAATCCAAGTGGACAGGGTCACACCGGCGACGCCATAGAACGCCAATAACAGCAGGCTCGCCACGGGATGAGGAATAGGATCGCCGAACACCAGTCCGCGCGCCAACAGTGCCCCATGAGCCAACGGCAACACCAGAGCGACTTTTTGCAGCACGGGCGGCAGCGAATGGAGCGGAAAGAAAACGCCAGACAGGAACGACATCGGCGTCAGCACGAGCGTGAAGTAGTAAACAAAAAAATCAAAGCTTTTCGCGATCGTCGTCATGATGAGCGCAAGACCGGCCACGCAGAGCCCGAGCAGCAGCAGAACCGGCAATACGGTGAGTGGCTGCCAACCTCGCACAAGACCGAGGCAGTACATGATCAATAGAATCGCACTGCCCGAAAGCAACGCCTTTAGCGCCGCCCATATCCACTCACCCACCACAATATCCGCCACCGTCATCGGCGCGTGCAGAATGCCTTCCCAAGTACGTTGAATTTTTAGCCGCGAAAAAGCGGAATACAGCGCTTCGGCCGTCGCACTGTTCAAGGTTGAATAGCAGATCATTCCGCCGGCCAAAAACTGTATGTAAGGCCGACCGTCAACGGTTCCGACCAAGGAGCCCACCCCGAAACCGAAACCCACCAAATACAGCAGCGGGTCCGCCAAATTCGCGGTCAGCGACGGGATGATCAACTTCCTCCAAACAAGGAAATTGCGCTCGACCAGGTATAAACAGCGCAGATTCATGATCAGTCCCGTATATCCCGGCCAGTAAGCTTAATAAACACGTCTTCGAGATTCGCAGCGCGCCGCATCGCACGTAGGCCCGTTCGATAGCCGACCGAGGCGAGCAACGCGTCGGCATGTTGGGCGTAACAAAACGCTGTTTCGCCCGTCACTTCCAATCGATCCACTAAAGGACGAGCAACTGCTTCCGCCCATTCTCGGACATCCTCACCGAACACTTCGACGACGACCGGCTCAATCAGGGAGTCAATAAGCGTCCGCGGCGAGCCCTCAGCGATGATTTTTCCGGCATCCATGACGCAAAGCCGGTCGCACAGCCGTTCCGCCTCGTCCATGAAATGGGTCGTCAGAACCAACGTCTTCCCCGCTTTTGTCAGCCGCTTGAGTCCATCCCACACCAGATGTCTGGCCTGCGGATCCAGACCTGTTGTCGGTTCGTCAAGGAAGAGAACATCCGGGTCATTGATCAATGCACGAGCAATGGTCAAGCGACGCTTCATGCCACCGGACAACGTATCTATTTTGGCTTTTGCCCGGTCCTGCAATCCGGCCATCTCAAGCAACCCGGGAAGGCGGGCACGTGCCGTCGACTTACTGATATCAAAGTAGCGGGCCCACATGACGAGGTTTTCCTCGACCGTGAAATCCGGATCCAAATTGTCAAATTGCGGAACAACGCCGGTTCGATAGCGCGCATCTCGCGCCTGCTCGGGCACACTCAAGCCGCACAAATTGATCGTCCCGCCATCCGGAACCGACAATCCGAGGCAGCAGCGCATGGTGGTCGTTTTGCCAGCGCCATTGGGGCCGAGGATTCCAAAGCACTCGCCGGGCGCCACCGCAAAGCTGACGCCGTCCACCACAGCGCGACCATCGTAGCGCTTGATGAGGTCGTTCACCGCGACGACCGAAGTCATAAGAGCACCCGCTCGATGCCGCCCGAATTGGCAGCTCGCACGTAATCAGCCATCCATTCAGCGCCAAGTCGGTGCCGCGCAATTTCGACGACAATGTAATCCGCATCCATCCCTGTCACGTCGCTGTAACGCGAAAGGCCTTGCAGACACGACGGGCAGGAGGTCAATACTTTGACGTCGCCTTGATGGCCGGTTGCGCGGATCTCAGTGAGGTTGTTCTGCAAGGAAGCCTCCTTGCGGTAGCGAACCTGGGTGGCAATGTCAGGGCGAGTCACGGCAAACGTGCCTGCCTCTCCGCAGCAACGACCACTCTTCTCCACCTTTCCGTTCATATCGGCGTTCATGAGCGCATTCACGGTTGCCAGAGGCGATCCCTGTTTCATCGGACTGTGGCAAGGGTCGTGATAGACATAGCGTTGTCCGGTAACGCCCTCAATCCGTACCCCCTTCTCAAGTAGGTACTCATGAATATCAATCAATCGGCAGCCTGGGAAAATCTTATCGAACTCATACCCTGATAGCTGATCGAAGCAGGTGCCACAACTCACGACGACCGTTCGTATATCGAGGTAGTTCAGCGTGTTCGCCACCCGATGAAACAACACTCGGTTATCCGTGATGATCTTATCCGCCTTATCGAATTCGCCGGCGCCGCGCTGCGGGTACCCGCAGCAGAGATACCCCGGCGGCAGCACGGTCTGCACCCCCACGTCCCATAGCATCGCCTGCGTCGCGAGCCCCACTTGTGAAAATAGACGCTCTGATCCACAGCCCGGGAAATAGAAAACCGCCTCGGTCTCCGAAGTCGTGATCGCGGGATTCCGAATAATTGGAATGTAGTCGCGATTCTCAATATCGAGCAGCGCTCGGGCCGTTCGATTGGGTAACCCGGCAGGCATCCGCCGATTCACGAAATGGACCACCTGCTCATGCACAGGGGAGCGGCCGGTTGTCGCGGGTGGCGCAGCTTTTTGCACTTTCGCCGCGCGAGCAAACACTGCGCTCGCGAGACGTTGCATGCGGTAGCCGACACCGACGATCGCCGTGCGAGCCAGCTTGATAGTGGTCGGATTGGTGGCTTCTAAAAAGAAAGAGGCCGCTTGGGCGATGGGGCGCCTTCGTTGCATACCCATTCGCTGGAGCAACCCGCGCATGGCCATCGTAACGTCACCGAAGTCGATCCGTACCGGACACGGCGTCACGCACTGATGACACACGGTGCAGTGATCGGCGACGTCCGAGAACTCGTCCCAATGACGAATGGAGACACCTCGACGGGTCTGCTCCTCGTATAAGAACGCCTCAACCAACAGGGAGGTTGCCAATATCTTGTTGCGCGGGGAATAGAGCAGATTCGCTCGCGGCACGTGCGTCGCACAAACAGGCTTGCATTTACCGCACCGGAGGCAATCCTTAATTGCCGTCGATATGGATCCGATATCCGACCGCTGCATGATCAGCGATTCGTGGCCCAACAGGTTGAAGCTCGGGGTATAGGCCCTCGTGAGGTCTCCACCCGGCAAGAGCTTGCCTTTATTGAATCGCCCTTCAGCATCCACGCGCGATTTATATTGATGAAACTCGCGGGTCTCATCAGCGGTTAAGAACTCGTACTTGGTAATGCCGATGCCGTGCTCGCCGGAGATGACGCCACCTAACTCACGCGCGACCGCCATAATCCGCGCGACCGCGTTGTTGGCCTCCTGGAGCATGCCGTAATCGTCAGAGTTCACCGGGATATTCGTGTGGACGTTGCCGTCTCCGGCATGCATGTGGAGCGCGATGAAAACCCGGCTCTTGAGGATCTTCCGATGCCACTCCAAGCAAGCCGCCATCGCGGGCGAGAGCACGCCAGTCAGCAGGCGTTCTAACGGGGTTCGAACCTCTGACTTCCAAGACACCCGGAGGGTTCGATCCTGGAGCACCGAGACTAGGCCAACCGCCGGGTCCGCGGTGGCGCGTGCCGAGAGTGCGCCCATGACGTCGCTTGCGAGCCCAACGGTCGCCAGTTCTGGCAACACGTCGGCCAATCGGTCGTCCATATGCTTCAGCAGGAAAGACCAGCGGCGATGCACTAACGCAAGCAACTGTCTTGCCTCCGTCAGTCGGTCGTGCGAGTAGTCCTCCGATCCACCGGGCGCAGCGACGTGATCGCCCGCGCTCGTGTCAGGGCGGAAGTCGGCCAGACAACTCTGCAACTCGTCGATTAAGCGCAACTTGTTGCGCGTGGAAAGCTCAATGTTCAGACGCTCTATCGCATCCGTGTAGTCGCCCATTCTGGGCAACGGAATGACGACGTCCTCATTGATCTTAAACGCGTTCGTGTGTTTTGCGATTGCAGCGGTACGCGCTCGATCTAGCCAAAATTTGCGTCGCGCGTCCGCGCTGACCGCGACGAAGCCCTCGCCGGTTCGGGCGTTAGCGATCCGCACCACCTGCGAGGTGATCGCTGCCACGGCGTCCGGATCATCGCCCACCAAATCGCCGATCAGCACCATTTTGGGCAAACCGCCGCGTTTGGACTTGGTCGCATACCCGACAGCTTTCAGGTAGCGATCGTCGAGGTGCTCCAGTCCCGCCAGCCAAACCCCACGGGCTCGCCCTTCGGTGTCGACATAATTTTTGATTTCGACGATCGAGGGAATCGCCTCACGGGCTTGTCCGTAGAATTCCAGGCACACCGTACGGGCCTCCGACGGCATTCGATGGAGGATCCAGCGTGCCGCGGTGATCAACCCATCGGTACCTTCTTTTTGCACACCGGGCAGGCCACCGAGGAATTTGTCGGTTGCATCCTTTCCAAGTCCGGCTTTACGGAAGGCTCTCCCGGGTATGACCAGATGCTCCCGGCGCAATTCTCTGGCCTGCTCCGGCGCTACGCTCCCATCTTTCCAGATGAGTTCGAACACAGCGCTCTCGACGTCGTGAATTTTACCGAGGTTGTGACCGACCCGACTCACCTCTAGCCAATTACCCTCCGGGTCCACCATTCGCCACCAAGCCAGATTGTCTACGGCTGTTCCCCACAGCACGGCTTTCTTGCCGCCAGCATTCACGGCGACATTGCCCCCAATGCAAGAGGCATCGGCGGACGTCGGATCCACGGCGAACACGAGACCGGCCTGCTCCGCCGCTTCCGCGACTCGTCGGGTCACAACGCCGGCACCGGTACGGATCGTTGGCACGGGTGACGGAATTCCCGGCAGCGCGATCCGCTCAACGGACCCGAGGTCCTCCAGTTTTTCGGTGTTTATGACCGCCGACAGCGGCGTGAGAGGGACGGCGCCGCCGGTATACCCGGTGCCGCCGCCGCGTGGAATTACCGACAAGCCCAACGCGACGCACGCGCGGATCAAACCCGGCATTTCCGTCTCTTTATCGGGCGTGAGCACCACGAAGGGGTATTCGACCCGCCAATCGGTCGCGTCGGTCACGTGGGACACGCGGGCGAAGGCATCAAAACGGATATTGTCCGCGCGTGTGTGCTTTTCGAGGGCCCGCCGGGCCTGGCGCCGCAATTTGGCGGTTCGGTCGAAATGATCTGCAAACCGGCTGACAGCCCCTTTTGCTGCCGTAAGTAATTGACCTACTTTGGAATCCGCAGGGTCGTCAGGGGGGCGGCGACGATTAATCTCAGTCAGTCGATGGTGGAGCGCTTCAATGAGCAGGCTGCGTCGACGTGGATTATCGAGAAGGTCATCCTCCAAGTACGGGTTACGCAATACGACCCAAATATCGCCCAACACCTCGTAGAGCATCCGCGCAGATCGGCCGGTGCGTTTCTCGCGGCGCAGGTCACCCACGAGCGCCCACGCCTCCCGACCCAGCAGTCGCTCGACGATCTCGCGGTCGGAGTTCGAGGTGTAGTTGTAAGGGATTTCGCGTAAGCGGCCCGAACCACTTTCCGGTGATTCGGCAGGGCTCGCCGTCGCGCGGGGATTCTTTTCGTACAGGACAGCGCTCATCGGGTCTTCCGCTCGGTGGTTTCCCACGGTAGCGGAAGTGGTTAGGGGGGAAAAGGTCGGCGCCCATAACTGTCAGTGATCGGCATAGAGCCGACAGGCAGAGGGGGACGGGACCAAGTCGCGGCGGCGCGCTATTCTTGGCGTCATGGACAAACCCAATTCCCGCATCCCCGCCATCGTCATTTCGCTTGCCTTCGCCCTGGTGACCATCTTCACCTGGGCATGGTTCAACCGACCCGAGAAGGAGCCCGAGTGGCCCCGGGTGACCTGGGGCTTTGCCCTGTCGCCCTACCGACCCGGGCAAGACGCGGTCAAAGAGGACTACCCGACACGCGAGCAGATTGCGGAAGATCTCGACTTGCTCAAGGGCAAGACGCAGGCCATCCGCACCTACACGGTCTCGAGCACGATCGGATTGGTGCCGGAGCTGGCCGAAGAGCGGGGACTGAACGTTGCCCTCGGCGTCTGGATTGATGCCCGCGTTGCCCGCGACGAGCAGGAGCTGGCTCGCGCGATCGACATCGCCAAGACCCACCGCAACGTGGCACGGATTATCGTGGGCAACGAGTCGGTGTTGCGTAACGACATTCCTTTAGACCAATTCATTGGCTTTTTGGATAAGGCGCGCGACGCGATCGAACAACCCGTCAGTACGGCCGAGCCGTGGCACGTCTGGATCAAGCACCCGGAACTGGCCGACCACGTCGATTACATTACGATTCACCTGCTCCCTTATTGGGAGGGTATCGACGTCGAGAAGGCCGTGCAGTTCTCGATCGATCGATACCACCAAGTGCAGGCGCGCTTCCCTAAGAAACAGATCGTGATCGGCGAGGTAGGCTGGCCATCCAACGGCCGCACCCGAGAAAAAGCAGTCGCTTCCGATGCGAACGAAGCGCTTTTCTTACGTCGCTTTTTGGCATGGGCTGAGCAGGAGCACGTGCCGTACTACATTGAAGAGGCATTTGATCAGCCTTGGAAAGCGCAATCTGAAGGCGGTGTCGGTGCGTATTGGGGGGTCTACGACGCTCAGCGACGACCGAAATTCGAATTCACCAAGCCCATCGTTCGGCTACCCGCGTGGCAAATGCTCGCGGCCGTGTCGGTGTTACTCGCGGCGGCGCTGCTCTTTTGGTTCTACATACACAGCGGAACGCTGCGCAACCGCGGCAAGAGCTTTCTGGCCATTATCGTTTACGGCACGAGCGCTCTGACGACGTGGGTGATCTATGAATACTCGCAGCAGTACCTGACCGTCACAAGTGTCGCGGTCGGCGTTCTACTGTTTATCGGAATGTTGGGCGTCATTGCGGTTCTGCTTGCCGAGGCGCACGAATGGGCGGAAGCCCATTGGATCAAGTTGCGCCGCCGTCTGTTGATCCGACCTGCATCCGAAGGCTCAAACGATGCCTATCGGCCCTTCGTGTCTATTCATGTGCCGGCTTACAACGAACCACCGGACATGTTGATCGATACGCTCAACGCGCTAGCTCAACTGGATTATCCGGACTTCGAAGTGTTGGTCATTGATAACAACACGAAAGACGAAGCGGTATGGCGTCCTGTTGAAGCGCACTGCCAAACGCTCGGTGCCCGCTTCCGGTTTTTCCACGTCAGTCCCTTAGCAGGGTTCAAGGCAGGCGCGCTCAATTTCGCCCTGCGCCACACGAATCCATCGGCTGAGGCGATTGCGGTCATCGACAGCGATTACTGCGTATCCCCGACTTGGCTCAAGGATCTGATGCCTGCTTTCAGTGCGCCGCGAATTGCCATCGTACAGGCTCCGCAGGACTATCGAGACGACACGCAGAACGCCTTCAAAGCCATGTGTCATGCGGAATATCGCGGCTTCTTTCACATCGGCATGGTGACGCGTAACGAGCGTAACGCGATCATCCAGCACGGCACGATGACGATCGTGCGTCATTCGGTTCTGAAGGACCTCGGCGGTTGGGCCGAGTGGTGCATTACCGAGGACGCTGAGCTCGGACTGCGGGTCTTTGAAGCCGGCCTTGAGGCCACATACATCCCGCACAGTTATGGCAAAGGCCTGATGCCGGATACCTTCATTGATTTCAAGAAGCAACGCTTCCGTTGGGCATACGGCGCCATGCAGATCATGCGAGCTCATGCTGCTGAGTTGCTGGGCCGGAATCCAAAGCAACTGACGGCGGGACAGCGGTATCACTTCCTTGCTGGATGGCTACCGTGGATGGCAGACGGCCTGAACGTCATCTTCAATCTGTTCGCGCTCGCCTGGTCTTTCCTCATGATTGCGCTGCCGCGCAGTTTTGACGCGCCGTTGGCGATGTTCTCCGTGTTGCCGCTGTCTCTATTCGTCTTCAAGCTGGCGAAGTTGATGCACTTGTATCGTGTCCGAGTGGGCGCCGGCATACGTCAAACATTGGCTGCGTCCATCGCGGGGCTTGGGCTCGCGCACACCATTGGATTTGCCGTATTGAAGGGCCTGCTGACCGACAATGAGCCCTTCTTCCGTACGCCCAAGCAAGCGAACGCCCAAACGCTCTGGGGCGCGCTACAGGCCTGCCGTGAGGAGGCCTTGATGGCGGTTGGCTTGCTACTCAGCGCATGGGCCGTCACCTACAACCTCTCCGATGGCAGTCTCGACCGGATGCGCATGGACAGTCCGGATCTGCGTGCCTGGGTGCTGGTGATGGTGGTGCAGTCGTTGCCCTATCTGTCTGCCATCGTTGCGTCGGTCATCAGTTCGTTGGACCTTCCCGCCAGCATCATCGGTAACGGTTATGAGGTGATTGAGGGGGGAGAAGAATATGCCACCGTGGTGGCAGAACCTGCGCGCAAGAGCGCTCACATCGATCCCCGATGAGAACCGTTCTCATCTTTGACGCGTGCGCCCTGTAAAGAATGCAAGTACTTGCCGTAATGGGTCCAGAACGGGCAAAACTCGCTTTATGATGGCGGGGCGCATTACGCGCCCCGCATTGGACTACGTTTCGTTTTTGAAGGAGTGAGTCGATGTTCGACCAGAAGCTTCCCCGTCGCGCCCTGTTGAAGGGTGCACTCGCTGGCCTCGCTGCAATCCCCGTTGTCGCCGCAGTCACCCGCGCTGAGGCTGCCGCACCGGCGCTCGACGCGAACGACCCGCAAGCCAAAGCGCTCGGCTACGTCGCGGACACCACGAAAGTGGATGCGAAGGCCAACCCGAACCACAAGCCGGAACAGAAGTGCGCCAATTGCGTACAGTTCCAAGGCAAGGCCGCCGATGCACAGGCCCCGTGCACGATCTTCGCGGGCAAGTTGGTCAGCGGAAACGGCTGGTGCAAAGTTTACGCCAAGAAGGCGTAAATCGATTTGCCGAACAGACGGGCACCACTCCGGTGCCCGTCTGGACCCCAGAGGTCCTTGGGCGACCAATCGCGCCGCCTCCACCATTCATCGCAATAATGTCACTACCGTGTATTTCTCACGGCATAGTGTTGTCTCCCTGTCGTAGGAGACCTCCATGACGTTGTTTGTTCGTCCGTCGCGCGCACTCGGAGCGCTCGCACTGGCCCTGTCACTGGGCAGCCCGGCGTTTGCCGCACCACCCGCCGCCTCGATACCGCCCTTTGGCATCGATCTGGCCGGTCGGGACACCGCGGTCAAGCCCGGAGACGATTTCTATTCGTATGCCGGCGGCACGTGGATGAAGACCGCCAAGATGCCAGCCGACCGCACGTCCTGGACGTCGTTTACCAAGCTGGCCGATGAAAACGAAGTTCGAATTCGCGGCATTCTCGAAGCGGCCGGCGCGCATCACGCCGCCACCGATTCCGTCGAACAGAAAATTGGCGACTTTTATGCGAGCTTCCTCGATACGAAGTCGATCGAAGCCGACGGCTTAAACAAAGCCGCGCAGGAAATCCTCGCTATCGCTCAAGCCGACTCTTACGAATCGGTAGCGCAATTGATGGGGGCACCCGCGTTGGGTCTGCCCGGTCCCATCGATCTTGGGATCACGCTGGATGAGAAGAACCCGGATCGATACGTCGTTACCATTGGCCACGGCGGCCTTGGGTTGCCCGATCGTGACTTCTATCTGCGCGACGACGAGCAGTTCAAAACGGTACGCGCCGCGTACGAAGCCCATATCGGCCGCATGCTCGCGCTCGCATCGTATCCCGGCGCCGATGCCGCTGCGGCACACATCGTCAGCCTGGAAACGGAAATTGCGAAATTGCACTGGCCACGGGCGGAGCGCCGCGACCGGGATCGCACATACAACCCCATGACCGTCGACGAACTTCAGCAGATGGCCCCGGAGTATCCGTGGGGCAGCCTGTTGGCTGGCGCTGAATTGCAAGATCCCGGAACCATCGTTGTCGCCGAGAAATCAGCGATAGCGCCGCTGGCGCGCCTCTTCCGCACGACCGATCTGGCGGACTGGCGTGCGTATCTCCTGTATCACTTCCTCGCCCATCACGCAGCGGTGCTACCGTCGGCGTTTGATCAGGAAGCGTTCTCCTTCTACGACCATACCTTGTCCGGTCAGCCCGAACAGCGCGCTCGTTGGAAGCGGGCAGTCGGCGCCACGAACGGCGCACTGGGTGAGGCGGTAGGCCGCCTCTATGTCGAACGTTACTTCCCGCCGGAGTCCAAGGCGGCTGCGGTCGCGCTGGTCGAAAATCTGCGCAATGCTTACGGCGAGCGCATCCGTGCGGCGAAGTGGATGTCCGCGGAAACCCGCGAGGCTGCTCTGCGCAAGCTCGCCACGTTCCGCCCGAAGATCGGCTATCCCGATCACTGGCGTGACTACAGCGGACTCAACGTCGTCCGCGGCGATGCATTCGGCAACATGGAGCGCGCGGCCGTATTCTCCTGGCATCGGGAGCTGGAGCGCCTGCACAAGCCGACCGATCGCGATGAGTGGTTCATGTCGCCGCAGACCATTAACGCGTACTACAACCCCATCTTTAATGAAATCGTGTTTCCGGCAGCGATTCTGCAGCCGCCGTTCTTTGATCCGAAGGCGGATCCTGCCGTCAACTACGGCGGTATTGGCGGCGTCATCGGCCACGAAATGAGCCATGGCTTCGACGACCAAGGCGCGAAGTCCGATGAGAAAGGCGTGCTTCGCGACTGGTGGCTCCCCTCCGACGTCAGCGCGTTCAAGATCTTTGGTGATCATCTGGCCGACCAGTATTCGGCGTTCGAACCGCTGCCGGGTATCAAGGTCAACGGGCGTCTGACCCTGGGTGAGAATTTGGGCGACGTGGGCGGCATCTCGGTCGCGTATGCCGCATATCACCGCGCGTTGGGTGGAGAAAAGGCTCCGGTCCTCGATGGCGTCACCGGAGATCAGCGCTTTTTCCTTGGCTGGGCGCAAGTCTGGCGCACGCTCATCCGCGACGAAGCCCTGCGGAACCGGCTCCTGACCGACCCGCACAGCCCTGGCTACTACCGCGTGAATGGCGTCGTGCGTAACGTTGATGCGTGGTACGCGGCGTTCGGCGTACAGCCGACCGATACGCTCTATCTCAAACCAGAAGATCGCGTCCACATCTGGTAATAAAAAAGGCCCCGGGAGCTAAGCTTCCGGGGCCTTCTGCGTCGGATCCCGACGCTCGGCGCGATTACTGCGCGGCGGCTTCCGCAGCCTTCTTCGCCTTCTTACCCTTCTTGTGGTGCTTACTCGGCTTGGCAGCCGTTTCAGCAGCCGGCGCCGACGCGCTGGGCGTCGTGGTGGCGGTCTGGGCGAAGGCAGGGACGGCGAGCGTCAGGGCGGCAGCGATCAGAACAAGCTTCTTCATGGACTCACTCCTGGTTTCAATGACTCGCCCTTGCGGTGGGGCGTGGGAGTCATGTTGCGCGGACTTTGGCCGTCTGACGCAAGTATGAAGCACACTTAATCAGTCGACAGGTCGTTGGGCGCGGGAAGGTGCCGCGATTGACTGGCTTGGCTTATCCGGGCGATCCCCGCAAAATCAGGTTCATGAGCCAGCCCCCATACCGAAGCGAGTGCGTCCGCCGATTTCACGGTATTCGGGGGATGGTTGGAAACACGCCGCTACTGGCCGTACATGTAAAGGTCCGCGGTCAAGCCCGGGTGATTTACGCGAAAGCGGAGCACCTCAATCTCACGGGCAGCATCAAAGACCGTATGGCGCTGCATATCCTTGAGCGCGCCTACGAAGAGGGTCGGATCCGTGCGGGCGATCGCATTGCCGAAGCCACGAGCGGCAATACAGGTATCGCCTTTTCCGCCATTGGCCGGGCACTGGGTCATTCGGTTGAGATTTGCATGCCCGACTGGATGAGTCAGGAGCGCGTGGCGCTGATTCGTGCCTTTGGCGCGACGATTCGGCCGGTGTCGCACGATGAAGGGGGGTTCCTAGGCAGCATCCGACTCTGCGAGGAACTGCAACAACGCGAGCCCGGTATTTTCTTGCCGCGCCAGTTTTCGAATCGCGCCAACGTTGAAGCGCATGCATTGGGTACGGGCCCCGAAATCGCGGCGCAATTGGCGGCCCGCGGCCTCCGCGCCGATGCCTTCGTCGCCGGCGTCGGTACCGGCGGCACAGTGATGGGCGTCGGCCATTACCTCAAGTCGCTGCATCCGGCGGTGCAGGTGCACCCACTGGAACCGGCCGAGTCACCCACGCTGTCGACGGGTTGCAAGGTGGGTCGTCATCGCATTCAGGGCGTCTCCGACGAATTTATCCCACCGATCGTCCATCTCGACGGTTTGGACGACATCCTAGCGGTCGCCGATGGTGACGCCATCCTGATGGCGCAAAAACTTGCGCGCGACCTTGGACTCGGTGTGGGTATTTCCTCCGGCGCCAACCTCATCGGCGCCTTGATGGCGCAGGACCGCCTCGGCCCCGAGGCGGTTGTCGCGACGATATTCTGTGATGACAACAAGAAATATCTGACGACCGACCTGCTCCGTGAGGAGCCCGTCAAGAGCCACTACCGTTCTCCGGACATCGAGTTGATCGCGTACGAGGCACTCCCTCGCGCCAATCTACCCGCCTGATTTGACCGCGGGGCGCCCTGCTCCGGCGAATCCGAGCAGAAAAAATGGGGACTGCAATCGCACCCGCTCCACGGTTTTGCCGGTCGATGGCGCGTGCACAAAGTTACCGTCACCGACATATATCCCGACGTGATCCGCTGGCGTTTGAAAGAACACCAGATCGCCCGGCTGAAGTTGGTCCATCGCCACCGGACGGGTTGCCGCGCGTTGTTCCGCGGCCGTACGCGGCATAGCGATGCCGACACTTTGATAGACGTACCAAACTAATCCACTGCAGTCGAAGCCCTCTGGTGTAGCCCCCCCGAAACGATAGGGCGCGCCCACCAGCGCCATGGCCATTTGTGCCGCGCCATCCGGTCCTGCGAGGACCGGGACGATCGTGGCTGGCGCCTGGAGCGCAGGACGAGCCGGCGGTTCACCCCCGCACGCCGCCAGTAAGACGAGCATTAGACCAACCAGATACCGCATGGTTTAGAGTGTAGCGCGATGCGCCAGCGATGGCTGAAAGACGTTTGTTAGCGCAGAATTCGCGGCGCGCCCCGTGTCCGCTAGCGTCGTTTGAGTCACTTTGAGGTTTGCCATGCAGCGACTCTTTGCCATCGATTCCCACACTGGCGGCGAGCCGACCCGCGTCGTTCTCGATGGGGGGCCGATCCTCACGGGAACCATGGCTGAACGCCTGCAACAGCTGCGCAGCGGACACGATCGATTCCGGTCCGCCGTCTGTAACGAACCGCGCGGTAACGATGTATTGGTCGGCGCGTACCTGACACCACCGACAGACCCGACCGCCGCAGCGGGCGTCATTTTCTTCAACAACGTCGGCTACCTTGGCATGTGCGGACACGGGACGATCGGTGTGATTCGTACGTTGGCACATCTCGGTCGGCTGACCGTCGGACAGCACCGTATCGAAACGCCCGTGGGCACTGTCACGACGGAATTACACGCGGATGGTCGGGTTTCGGTGCGCAATGTTCCAGCCTACCGCTATCGGCATCGGGTACCGGTCGACATTCCGGGTGCCGGCCTGGTGCACGGCGACATCGCGTGGGGAGGCAACTGGTTTTTTCTCTGCGATGATCATGGCCAAGCGCTGGAATTCTCGCGTGTCAATGCGCTGGTGGATTACACGGTTGCGCTCAAACGCGCGCTTGAGGCGGCGCACGTGACCGGCGAGCATGGCGCGGAGATTGATCACATCGAATTATTCGCGCCCTCCTCAACTCCGAACGTCGACAGTCGCAATTTCGTGTTGTGTCCGGGCAGCGCCTACGACCGGTCCCCCTGCGGTACCGGCACGAGCGCAAAACTCGCCTGTTTGGTCGCCGACGGAAAACTGGCGCCGGGTCAACGCTGGCGCCAAGAGAGTATTGTGGGCAGCATCTTTGATGGCCAAATTGAGCTCGTCGACGGCGCGGTGATTCCGACGATCACCGGCGATGCCTATGTGACGGCGGAAGTGACGCTCGTGTTGGATCCTGCAGATCCCTACCGTCACGGATTCGGAGTACAGGCATGAAAGACCTTACCCAGGGCCCAATCGCACGACACCTGCTCACGATGGCCGCGCCGATGATGGTCGGCATGCTCGTTCAGACCCTCTACTACCTGGTCGACCTCTATTTCGTGTCTCGACTCGGTAACGCCACCGTCGCCGGCGTGGGGGCGGGAGCTGCGTTTGCGCTGGCGGTGATGGCACTCACCCAGGTGTTTTCCGTCGGCACCGTCGCGCTGATCGGGCGTGCGGTCGGCGCCAAGGACCGCGAGAGTGCCAATCTCGTCTTCAACCAGTCCTTGGTCCTGGCGGGGCTCTGTGGCGTCATCGCACTGATCGGTGGCTATGCGTTGGTCGGCCCGTACATGCGCGGCCTAGGCGCCGATCCCTCGACCACTGCCGCCGGTGAGACCTATCTTCACTGGTACATCCCGGGCCTTGCGCTGCAGTTCGCGTTGATCGCTCTCAGTTCCGCCCTGCGCGGCACGGGCATCGTCGGACCGACGATGACGGTACAACTGACGACCGTGGTCGTGAATGCACTCCTAGCGCCGGTACTGATCGGCGGGGTCCTGACGGGACATCCGTTGGGCGCGGCCGGGGCCGGGCTCGCCAGTACGATCGCAGTCGCGGTCGGGGTCGCTCTGCTGAGTTACTACTATCTGAAGTTAGAAAAGTACGTCGAATTCCATCCGGAACTTTGGCAGCCGCGGCTGGAGACTTGGCGGCGCATTCTCAATATCGGTCTGCCCTCCGGTTTTGAATTCGGATTACTGTTTGTGTACCAGGTCGTGGTGTACACGGTCATTCGCGACTTCGGTTCGACGGCGCAGGCCGGCTTCGGCATCGGCGTACGCGTGATGCAGACGTTTTTTCTGCCGGCGATGGCCGTGTCCTTTGCGATTGCCCCGGTCGCGGCGCAGAACTTTGGCGCGCGTAATGCCGCACGCGTGCGCCAAGTGTTTCGAGATGGCACCTTGCTCGGTGGCGGTGTCATGCTGATTCTGATGCTGCTCTGCCAATGGCAAGGCGATCGGGTTATCGGTCTGTTTACGACGGATCCCGCCACCATCGCGGTCGGATCACAGTTCCTGCACATTATTTCGTTCAATTTCGTTCTCAGCGGCTTCATCTTTGCGTGCTCAGGGATCTTTCAAGCCCTCGGCAACACCTGGCCATCCGTCCTGGCCAGTGGCTCGCGCTTGATTCTGTTTGCGGTTCCCGCGCTCGTTCTGTCGAAGCACAGCGGCTTTCGGATAGAGCACGTGTGGATGCTATCCGTCGCGACCGTTGTGATTCAGGCGTCCCTAGCCGGACTCCTTGTCCGCCGAGAATTCAGGCGGCGACTGCAGTTCGCTGGCTGATGATGTTGTGCTGCCAACGCTACCCATACTAGAGGTCACCGACGAGTTAGCGCGCGCGCTTGATCACTTCGGTGCGGCGGTACTGGAGGCGCCACCCGGCGCTGGCAAGAGCACCGTCGTGCCCCTCGTATTGCTGGACGCGCCGTGGCTGCGGGGTCGAAAAATTCTCATGTTGGAGCCGCGCCGTCTGGCGGCACGGGCGGTCGCTACGCGTTTGGCCCAAACACTGGGGGAAACGCCGGGTGGGCGCGTCGGCTATCGAATGCGATTGGACACCAAAGTGTCTGCCGCCACCCGGATCGAGGTGATTACCGAGGGCATCCTGACGCGACGCCTCGAATCAGATCCGGCGTTGGAGGATGTCGGGTGTGTCATCTTCGATGAGTTTCACGAACGCAGTCTGATCGCCGATCTGGGTCTCGCGCTGTGTTTGGACGCGCGTCGCAACCTGCGACACGATCTGCGGGTGTTGGTCATGTCGGCCACGTTGGACGGAGCGGCAGTTGCGGCGTTATTGGGCGGTGCGCCGCGTGTCACGAGTCAGGGTCGTCAATTTCCCGTCGACGTCATCCATGCGCGGCGGCCTGTCGAACACGTTGAACGGGAACTCGCTTCGACGGTACTTCGTGCCTTGCACGACGCCCCGGGGGATGCGCTCGTTTTTTTGCCTGGCGCCGCCGAAATCCACCGCGTGGCACGCACCCTCGACTCCCTCGGACTTCCGCCTCAAACACACGTCGCGCCGCTGCTCGGCGAACTGTCCCCCGAGGCGCAGGATGCCGCCTTGCGCCCAAGCGCGAATGGGGAACGCAAAATCGTGCTCGCGACGAGCATCGCGGAGACGTCGTTGACGATCGAGGGCATTCGTATCGTGGTCGACTCGGGGCTGGCCCGTCGCTCGCGATTTGACCCCGGTAGCGGCATGAGCCGGCTGGACACGCTGCCCGTCTCACTCGCAGCCGCTGAGCAACGACGCGGCCGCGCAGGCCGACTCGCACCCGGTGTGTGCTATCGGGTCTACACCGAAGCCGATCAGCGGCAATTGCCACTCACCACATCCCCGGAGATCTTGGAGGCGGACCTCGCGCCGCTCGCGCTCGATCTGGCGCTCTGGGGAACGGCCGCTTCGGACCTCGCTTTTTTAGACGCACCGCCGGACGCGCATTTGGCGCAAGCGCGCGATCTGCTGACCGTGCTCGGCGCCTTGGATGCGGACGGTCGACCGACGCCCATGGCACGACGCATGAGCGCTCTCGGCGTGCATCCGCGACTGGCGCGCCTGCTCCTCTGCGCACGTCGAGGGGAGGCCAGCCGCATGGCATCCCGCCTCGCCGCCATCCTGACAGAGCGGGATTTTGCCCGGTCGCGACCGGGCGAGCGCAACGCGTCACTGGAAGCGCGACTCGAACTCTTGGAAGGACGCTCCGTGACCGGCTTGGACGTCGATCGCGGCGCGTTATCCCGCGTGCGTCGGTTAGCCGGCTTGTTTGAACGCGAAGCGGGCGGAGGCTCACTCGTGGCGCATGCCGGTCTGTTGTTGTCGGAAGCCTATCCCGACCGAATAGGTCGACGTCGAGGGACCACGCCACGCTATGTGCTATCGAATGGTCGAGGCGCGGCGTTTTCGGGCCCCGATAGTCTGTCGCAGCACGAGTTTCTCGTCGTCGCTGACCTCGATGGGGGGGATCGAGAAGCGCGTATCCATCTCGCCGCGGCGGTCGGTCGCGAGGCACTGTTGGAGCGACTGGACGGCGAGGTTGTCACCGTCGAACGCATTGAATGGGATGCCCGCCAAGAGCGAGTGGTCGCGCAACGTGAGCGCCGCTTCCAAGCATTGGTACTCGACGAAGCCGTTGTGCCGAAGCCGGATCCCCTCCGCGCCGTACCGGCGATGTTGGCCGGGAT
Source organism: Steroidobacteraceae bacterium (assembly GCA_036742455.1). Classification (GTDB taxonomy): domain Bacteria; phylum Pseudomonadota; class Gammaproteobacteria; order Steroidobacterales; family Steroidobacteraceae; genus CAIKZZ01. Next base: position 19,351 of record DAINQU010000007.1, read on the forward strand.
TCGGGCCATGGGCCTTGAATGCCTCCCGCTGCCACGCGCCGCCGACAGCTTACTCACCCGGATTGAATTCCTTCGCAGGGTGCTGCCACCGCTCGACGCCGCCGAGTGGCCGGACTGCTCGGACGCAGGTCTCTTGGCGACGCTGGACGAGTGGTTGGGCCCGTATCTGGAGGGCGTGCTTCGCCGTGAGCATTTGGCGCGTCTCGATCTCGCAGCGATTCTCTCCGCGCGACTCGATTACGGGCGCACGCGCGAACTGGACCGCTTGGCGCCGACCCACCTCGTCGTGCCCAGCGGTTCGCGGATCCCGATCGACTACGGGTCCGATCCACCGCGGGTGGCCGTTCGACTGCAGGAGGTGTTTGGGCTGGCCGCCACGCCGACCGTCGCGGGTGGGCGGGTTGCGCTGGCGTTGGAACTGCTATCCCCAGCGCGTCGGCCGGTACAACTGACGAGCGATCTGGAGAGCTTTTGGTCGAGAGGCTATGCCGAAGTCCGCAAAGAACTCAAAGGTCGCTATCCCAAGCATTATTGGCCCGATGACCCGCGCAGCGCGGTGGCGACGGCTCGGGTACGGCCGCGGGACTGAATCAGGACCGCTCACGCATCGGTCGACGCACGAACAGCAGATACAGGATCGCTAAAGCCGCGACACCGGCACCGATCCACAGCGTGATGCGGTGTACATCACCGGCGAGTAACGCCTCGTCGTGTCCGGCCGCCACGCCAACGACGACCAATACGGTGCTCCACGCGGCAGATCCCACGAGCGTTGCAATCGAATAGCGCAGGTAGGACATGCGGACCAGTCCCGCCGGCAGTCCGATCAAATGCCGGATCACGGGTAAGAGCCGCGCGGCGAACACACCGTAAGAGCCGACCGAAGCGGCCCAGCGCTCGGCACCCCTCAGAGCGGCCGGTGAAATCAATACATAGCGGCCGTAGCGCTCCACGATCGGTCGACCCAAGTAGCGCGCCAACGCGTACATCACGCTGGCCCCAACCCAAGAGCCGACCGCGGCAGCGGCCACGATGCCCGGCAAGCTCAGTTGACCGGTCGTTACCGCCAAATGGGCGGCCGGTGGGATCACCAGTTCGGACGGTAACGGGACTATGCTGCTCTCAACCGCCATCAGCAACGCGATGACGCTGTACCCGCCGTCGACCAGCACGGATAAATACCAGTCTATGAAGGCCTTGATCACGTCGACGTCCTCTCGAATCCCGTCGGCCGATCATAGCGCAGCAATGGACAGTCGTAGAGCTTATGTACAGATGCTATTCTGGACTCATGCTTATCAGACCGGAGTTCGCTATGTCCTCACGCCGAATACTCCAAGTGTTATTCAGCCTCATCCTGTTGGGTATGGCGTTGATCACCACGTGGGCGAGCATCCGCCAACCCGTCTGGCAATGGGGTGGCCTACACGGACCTGACGCGCCGTGGACCTGGGCGACACTGGCTGACGCGTACGCAGGCTTCCTCACCTTCTTTGTGTTTGTCGTCGCGCGTGAGCGGCGACTCGCTGCCTGTATCGCGTGGCTGATCGCCATTCTGCTGCTTGGCAACATGGCGATGTCGCTCTATATGCTCTTGGCCTTGGCGCGCCTACCGGCGACGGCCCCTCTGTCCGCGCTGCTGACGCCGGTGCGCTCATGACGTTGGTGTCACTCTCGGTACTCGGCGCCGGTGTCGTTGTCGCCGTGATGTGCCTGACGTTCGTCATCGGCCGGCGACTGCAGAATTACTCGTATGTCGATATCGCCTGGTCGGCAAACTTTGCCCTGCTCGCAGTGCTGTACGGTGTCTGTGGGAATGGCCTGCCGGCACGGCGGTGGATGGTCGCCGTGATCGTATCGCTCTGGAGCGTACGACTGGCGTGGCATTTGGCACGGCGAGTGATCGGGCACCCTGAGGAAGGGCGGTACGTCGAATTACGCAGCCGCTGGGGCGAAAAGGGCGTTGCCGCGTTTGAGCGGCGTATGTTGCGGTTCTACCTCATACAGGCTGCGCTCGACGTCATCCTGTCTTGGCCGATGCTGCTGGCGGCAACCAACGCCGCTCCGACGCTGACGGCCATCGAATGGGTCGGCGCCGGGCTCTGGGTGTTGGCGATCTCGGGCGAAACCATCGCCGACGCGCAGCTCGCGCGATTCAAAGCAGACCCAACGATGCGCGGGCGTGTCTGTGATCGGGGTTTGTGGTCGTGGTCGCGACACCCTAATTATTTCTTCGAGTGGTTGGTGTGGGTGGCCTACGCGCTGATTGCATTGGCAGTCCCCACCCTCGGTTGGAGTGGGCTCCTCATGCCCGCCCTCATGCTGTACTTCTTGCTGAAGGTCACCGGCATTCCGGCGACAGAGGCTCAGGCGCTGCGCACCAAGGGCGCCGCGTACGCCGATTACCAAGCCCGAACCAGTGCTTTTGTGCCCATGCCACCGCGCCGGAGTATCCGATGAATGCACCTCGCCCGCCGCTCTCGCAGCGCCTCCTCGAAGCCGGTTTGCTGCCGGATCCGGTCATTCGCATGGGGATCCGCCATCTCCTCCGGGAACGCCTACGACATGAGGATCGCGGTAGCCCCGAGGCTAATCAGCAGTACCAACAGTCCTTTCTCGAATCGTTACGGCAGAGCCCCGTGGCCATTGAGACGGCAGCGGCCAATGAGCAGCACTACGAAGTACCGGCGGCTTTTTACGAGCGCGTGCTCGGCCCCCATCTGAAATACTCGTGCTGCTACTACCGACTCGACGGCCGCGGTGATCAAGAGACCGTGGGCGGAACCGATCTCGGTAGTGCCGAAGCCGCCATGCTGGACCTCACCATTCAACGGGCGGGTCTGCAAGACGGCGATCGTATTCTGGAACTTGGCTGCGGATGGGGATCGTTGACGCTGCGAATGGCCGAGCGCTTCCCGCGGGCGCGCATCACAGCCGTCTCCAACTCCGCGTCGCAGCGGGAATTCATCTTGGGACGCGCGGCGGCGCGCGGACTGTCCAATCTCGAAATCCTCACGCGCGATGCCAATGTGCTCGATTTTCCCGCGGAACAGCAGTTCGACCGCGCCGTGTCGGTGGAGATGTTTGAGCACATGCGCAACTACGAGACGCTGTTTGGGCGTATCGCCCGGTGGCTCGTTCCGGGTGGAACCCTCTTCGTGCACGTGTTCGCACACCGGGAGCACGCCTATCCCTTCGATGTCGACGGGGACAACGACTGGATGGCGCGCTATTTCTTCACCGGCGGCCTGATGCCCAGCGACGATCTACTGCTGCATTTCCAGAAAGACCTGATCGTGCGCAACCACTGGCGCGTGGATGGTCGCCATTACGGCCAAACCGCGGAAGATTGGTTGCGGCGCATGGACGCCGCCCGCTCCGAACTCGAGCCGGTATTGGCCGCCACGTATGGCCAGCCCAATGTGCGGCTTTGGTGGATCCGCTGGCGCGTCTTTTTCATGGCCTGTGCGGAACTCTGGAACTTCCGCGGCGGTTCCGAGTGGTTCGTTTCCCACTATCTGTTCGAAAAACGCGGCGGGCACTGACAGCGCGCCTTGGGGGCGGCGGCACTGCAGGTCGCCGCCGCTCCGCCGAGTGGGCGGCCCGTATTCGGAAACTTTCTGCGGCCGGATGGTTTCGCTTGCCACACGATTTGTGCCATGCTCCGGCCCGCTCCAAGGTCTCCGGTAACGCGGTCATTAGTAGTCCCCCACACCATGACTTCCACACGCACCGCTTGGAGCACCGCAAGCAGAGGCGCCCCCTCTCGCTTTGACCTCATCGCCTTCGTCCTCGTCGTAGGACTCTTCGCGTTTTTTGCGGCCGCGAGTAAAGGCGTGCTGGCGCCGATCTCGTCGCTGGACGTCACACCCATATCGCTTGATCCGGCGCAGCTCCCGTATTTGGTGGCTCGATCGACGCTGCGCATGCTGGCGGGCCTGCTGCTCTCGCTGCTGTTTACCTTCACGTATGCCACGTGGGCGGCCAAGAGCCCGCGCGCCGGACGGATCCTGATCCCCGTTTTGGACGTACTTCAGTCGATCCCGATTCTGACGTTTCTCTCCGTCACGCTCGTTTTCTTCATGTCGCTCGCCCCGGGCCGCGTACTCGGCGCCGAATTTGCGGCGGTGTTCATTATCTTCACCAGCCAGGCCTGGAACATGGCCTTTAGCTTTTACCAGAGCCTTCGAACCGTTCCGACCGAGCTGACCGAGGCCGCGCGCAGCTTCCGCTTGTCGGGCTGGTCGCGGTTCTGGCGCCTCGAGGTGCCCTTTGGCATGCCCCCGCTGGTCTGGAACATGATGATGTCGATGTCCGGCGGTTGGTTCTTTGTCGTCGCATCCGAGGCGATCACCGTAGGCCCAACGACCGTAACGCTCCCCGGAATCGGCGCCTACATCGACCTTGCGATCCGTCAGAAGGATCTGCATGCGGTGAGCTACGCCATTTTGGCCATGCTGGCGGTCATCCTCGTCTACGATCAGCTGCTCTTCCGTCCCTTGGTCGCCTGGTCGGACCGGTTCCGCTTTGATTCCGAACCCGGCGCGCCGGCCCCCAGTTCATGGGTCTTGGACGCTTTGGCGGGCAGTCGACTGATTGCTCGGTCGCTGCGTCGCCTCCGTGGGTTTGGCCGCATGCTGGGCGCAGCCATTCGCGTTGCACCCGGCAGCAGTTCCCCGGACGTAGCGGCTACCAATGCCGAGAACTTAGACCGCATTGCGACCGGTGTGCTCGCGACACTGATTGGCCTCGCTGTGTGGCAGGCCGCGTGGTTCCTAGCACCGGACTTGGGTTGGCAAGACCTTCTCTCCACGTTCGGGCTGGGTGCTATTACGGCGATACGCGTCTTTGCGCTGATCGCGTTGGCGAGCCTCGTCTGGGTCCCCGTGGGTATCTACGTTGGGCTGAGACCCAAAGTCGCCCGGGTCGTGCAACCGGTAGCTCAGTTCCTCGCCGCATTCCCAAACAACCTGCTGTTTCCGTTTGCGGTCGCCGCGATCGTGAACTTTAAGCTCAATGCCAACATCTGGCTGAGCCCGCTCATGATTCTCGGAACGCAGTGGTACATCCTGTTTAACGTGGTCGCCGGCGCGTCCGCCATGCCAACCGAAATGCGGCATGTATCCAACAATTTCCACGTCAAGGGATGGCTGTGGTGGCGCAAGATTGCGCTGCCTGCGGTGATGCCGTTCTATGTCACCGGCGCGATTACCGCGTCGGGCGGTTCTTGGAACGCCGCCATTGTCGCCGAAGTGGCCAGTTGGGGTGATCAGCACCTGTCGGCCACGGGTCTGGGCAGCTACATCGCGCACGCAACCACCGACGGTGACTTTCACCGTATCGTGCTCGGCACCGTGACCATGAGCCTGTATGTGCTCTTGATCAATCGGCTCCTTTGGCGCCCCCTCTACTACTACGCAGAACGCAAGTTCCGCCTATCGTGATGCCATGAACGCCACACCGAAGACCTCTGCCGACACACCCGTCCTGCTCGACGTCGTACACGCTAGCAAGTCGTTTACGAAGGGCGACGGTGGCGATTTGCTCGTGCTGGATGACGTCAATCTGACCGTTCGGCCGGGTGAGGTCGTCGGTTTGCTCGGTCGGTCGGGGTCTGGCAAATCGACGCTGTTACGATTGATCGCCGGTCTGTCGAAGCCGTCCGGCGGACGGGTGAATTATCTCGGCAAGCCCGTTACGGGACCCGCCGAGGGCATCTCCATGGTCTTTCAGAGCTTCGCTCTGTTCCCGTGGCTGACGGTGTACGAAAACGTGGCCTTGGGCCTCGAGGCGATGCATATCGCGCGCGACGAAATTCGCCGCCGTTCACTGGCGGCGATCGATTTGATCGGGCTCGACGGCTTCGAATCCGCCTACCCCCGGGAATTGTCCGGCGGGATGCGCCAGCGCGTCGGGTTCGCACGAGCGCTCGTCGTGCACCCCAACATTCTGTTGATGGACGAGCCGTTTTCAGCACTGGATGTGTTGACCGCCGAAACCCTGCGAACGGACTTCTTGGATTTGTGGTCCGACGGCCGTATGCCGATTCAAGGCGTCATCCTCGTCACCCATAACATCGAAGAAGCGGTGCAGATGTGCGACCGCATTCTCGTGTTCGCCACCAATCCCGGACGGATCGTGTCCGAAATCGCCGTGACCATACCCCGCCCTCGGGATCGTAACGATCCCGCCTTCGCGGGTTTGGTCGAGCAGATTTACGTCGAGATGACCGCTAAAAAAGGCCGCACCGCGTCGCGCATTTCGCCGGCCAGTGGCAGTGGCATCGACACGATATTGCCGCGCGTGTCCTCCAACATTCTGGCCGGTCTGCTCGAGACCGTCGCCGCTCCGCCATTTTCAGGGCGGGCCGACCTTCCAGAGATCGCGTCCGAGCTGACGCTCGAGATCGACGAGCTCTTTCCGGCCGCCGAAACACTGCAGATGCTCCGATTCGCCGACCTTGAGGGAGGCGACATCCATCTCCTGCCGGAGGGGATTGCGTTCGCTGGCGCAGAAGTCGACGAGCGTAAGAAACTCTTTGCCCGGCACCTCCTGGCGTACGTCCCCCTTGCCGCCCATGTGCGCCGGGTGCTTGATGAGCGACGCACGCACGCCGCGCCGTCGAGCCGCTTCCTCGACGAACTGGAAGACCACATGTCGCCGGAAGTGGCGGAAGAAACCATTCGGGCGTTGGTCAGCTGGGCGCGTTACGCCGAAATCTTTGCCTACGACGACGAAACGGGCCAGTTCAGTCTCGAAAACCCCACCTAGCGGCTGAGGCTTCACAGCAAGCTGAGTTGACCGTTGGGGACCGGGCGAAGGAAGGCTGTGACGTCGAGGGGATCGGGCTCGCCTTTTTCAAAGCCGAGGCGGCGTGCCGTGACCTCAAAGCGCTGCCTCAACATCGCCGCGTACGCACCCGACCCCTGTTGGCGTTGGTGAAAACGACTGTCGTAGGGCCGCCCGCCATGGCTCTGGGCAAGGATCGCGAAAATGGCTTTGGCACTCTCCGGCCGATGCACCTCGAGCCATTCGCGCACGAGCGGCTCAACCTCGAGCGGCAGCCTCAGCAGAATCCAACCGGCACGTGTTGCGCCGGCTCGCCGAGCGGTCCTAAGCAGTTCCTCGAGTTCCTGATCGGTCACGCGCGGGATCACCGGCGCCACCATCACCGAAACGGGAACGCCGGCATCCGCCAGAACTCGCATGGCCTTTAACCGAGCCTTTGCCGACGCCGCTCGTGGCTCGAGCGTGCGCTTAAGGCCATCGTCCAGCGTGGTCAGACTGAAGGCAACCCGCGTCAGCCGGTGCCGCGCCAACTCGGCGAGTAGATCAACGTCCCGCTCAATCAGCGCGCTCTTCGTCAATACCGTCACCGGATGGCGATACGCCCAAAATTGTTCGAGCAGTGCCCGCGTCAATCCCAAGCGTTTCTCAACGGGCTGGTAAGGATCGGTATTGGCGCCCAGATGTATCGTACGCGGCCGATAACTCGGTCGGCGGAACTCTGCCTCCAGTAACCGCGCCGCATCGGGCTTCCAAAAAATTTCCGTTTCAAAATCCAGCCCGGCGGACAGACCGAGTCGTGTGTGCGAGGGCCGAGCAAAACAATAGATGCAACCGTGCTCGCAGCCGCGATAGGGATTGATGGACTGCTCAAACGGCACATCCGGCGACTGATTCCGAGAAACGATGGAACGAGCCTCTTCCCGATGCAGGCGAGTTTCTTTCGGCGGCGTGCCCACCGGATCTCGTTCAGGATCGTCTTGCCGCAGGGTCTCGTCGAACTGTCGCAATAAGAATCGGGACGGCGCATTGGAGACCGCTCCGCGTCCGGCGATGGGCGTTTTTGGGCTGGGCTCCCTCATGACTGTATAAATATACAGTCTCAAAGATCTCCGTCAATGACCGGGAAAGCGGTCTAAACGGCGCAAGGCGGGAAAGGCCGCCATCCACACGACGACCACCATCATGGTGAGCACGCCACCGATCACGACGGCTGGCTCAAGACCCCACCATGCCGCCGTCAGGCCCGATTCGAACTCGCCCAACTCATTCGATGCGCCGATGAACATTGAACTCACCGCGCCGACGCGCCCGCGCAATGCATCCGGCGTCTCCAGCTGAACCAGTAGGTGGCGCACGAACACACTGACCATATCCGCCGCGCCGAGCACGGACAACGCAGCGAGGGAGAGCGCGAAGTTCCGTGAGACGCCAAAGACGATCGTAGCGACACCGAAGACGGCGACACCGCCAAACATGGCAATACCGGCTTTCTGACGGATCGGACGCACCGTCAACACAAGTCCCATCAGCGCAGCGCCGACGCCAGGGGCCGCACGCAACCAGCCGAGCCCTTGTGGGCCGACCGCGAGCACATCGGAAGCGTATGCCGGCAGCAGTGCGACAGCACCACCAAAAAGCACCGCAAATAAGTCGAGACTCAAGGCACCCAACACGGGTCGTCGGCGCCAAACGAACGTCAGTCCCTCCACCAAGGACGCCCAACTCGTTCCATTCTCGCCGCGGTCTTGTACCGGCGTCTTCATGGCGCAGGCCGCAGTCAACGCCAACAGCATCAAGAGCGCCGTGACCGCGTAAGCCACCGTCGGGCCCCAACCGGCGTACAAGTAGCCTCCGATGGCAGGACCCACGATGGTGGTGAATTGCCACAGCGAAGAATTGAGGCCGACGGCACTGGCGAATTGCTCGCGCGGGACCACATTCGGTAACACGGCCTGCGACGCGGGCGCCATCAATGCGCGCGCGACGCCGAAGGGCATCATCACGGCGAAAATCGGCCAAGCGCTGGCCAGTCCATGCGCCGAAAAGCCGACGAGCGCTACGGAACAGATGAGCTCAAGCAAAAGGCAACCGGCCATGATGAGGCGACGATCGTAGCGATCCGCCAGATGCCCTGCCGGGAGGACACATCCGAGAAACGGAAGAAACTGCGACAAACCAACCAATCCGAGGTCCAACGGATTGTGGGTCAATGCATAGACTTGGGCGCCAACCGCGACGGTCTGGATCTGTGCGGCGAGTTGCGCTGGCACGCGGATCGCCAGATAGAGCATGAAGGCCCGTTGCCCCAACAAAGCACGCACCGTCATATCGTCGGTTCTCGCCAAAAATTCTCAATGAGGGACGCTAATTCTGCGGGTTCTTCGTGATGCATCATGTGCCCCGCGTTTGGCATGACCGCCAGCGACCACTGCGGATAGCGCGCCTTATAGTGAGCCGGGTCTCCCGCGGCGCCCAATTCGCGCAGAATGTCCGAGCAACCGCCCATCACGAGCAGCGTTTGGGCGGTCGCGGCGTGCCAACACGCTTCTGCCGCCTCGCGCGAGTAAAGGACAGGGTTCACTCGCTTATGGGCAGGATCCCACGTGGGCGTGAAGCCGCCTTCGCACGGCCGCAGCCAATGCGTGCCGATATACGTCGCCCGATCCAACGTGAGGCGGGGATTCCGTCGCATCAGGACCGTTGCAAAGGCTTCAACCGACGGATAAACCGAAAACGTCGGGGGAGATTGCAGCTGATCCAACCAGCGACGATATCGGCTAGGTGCCGTTCCGGGGTCTGTGGGGGGCAAACCCACGCCCTCCAAGTTCACGAGTTTCGACACCCGTTCCGGGCGGACGCCTGCATACAGGGATGCAATGTTGCCCCCCATACTGTGCCCGATGAGCACGGCGGGACTATTCGGAGAGTAGTGCTGGAGGATTGCTTCAAGATCGGCCAAATAGTCGGGGAACCAATAGGACGGCCCCGTCCATTCCGATTCGCCAAATCCACGCCAATCCGGCGCAATCCAGTAGCGCTCTTCGTGGAAAGCGTCGATGAGAAATTGAAACGTATCGCCGCAATCGCCCCAACCGTGCAGGAGAAAGACCGGCTCCGCCCGCGGATCTCCCCACGTTGAGACCTGGTGCGGCACGCCCCGAAACATCATCCGCGCGGATGTCGGCGGACGCTGGGCTTCATAGTTCATAAAGATCTTTGATGCGCCGTAGCGCAAGCGTGGGCCTTACAAGGCCCGTCGGGCGGTCGGCGAACCGACCGCCCGACGAATCATCGTCAGGCAGCAGATGCCGCCGAGTCAGCAGCCGCAGCAGGCGCAGCGGCCGGCTTAGCCTTACGAGGCGCCTTCTTGGCGGCCTTCTTCGCTGGCTTCTTCGCAGCCTTCTTGGTTGCCTTCTTGGCGGCCTTCTTCGCTGGCTTCTTCGCAGCCTTCTTGGCAGCCTTCTTCGCCGGCTTCTTCGCAGCCTTGACGACCTTCTTGGCAGCCTTCTTAGCGGTCTTCTTTACCGCCTTCTTGGCAACCTTCTTCACGGTCTTCTTGGCCTTCTTAGCCGGGGCAGTCTTGCCCTTCTTCTTCTTCGCCATGACAGCTCCTGTCCATGTGGTTAATACGACCACGCAGCAGCGCGTAGCCGTTGCGCGTAACTTCACACCATTGCGCGATTCGCGCAAGAGGGTTTTTCAAGCTCGGAGGAACATTTGGTAGGCCGGATTGTTCGTTTCTTCAAAAAAATCGAAGCCCAAGTCATCCAAATGGGCCATGAAATCCTCGTTTGTCGCCGGTGGAACTTGGATACCCACCAGCACTCGACCGTAGTCGGAACCGTGATTTCGATAGTGAAAAAGGCTGATATTCCAGCGATCGCCGATTGCTGTGAGAAACCGCAGCAGCGCACCGGGACGCTCCGGGAACTCAAACCGGTAGAGCTTTTCGTGATCGACCGCCGGCGCCGCGCCGCCGACCATATAACGAACATGTAATTTCGCCATTTCGTTGTCGCTCATGTCGACAACCGGGAATCCCGCGTCAGCAATCAGCCGATGCACCCGCTTTTGCTCCTCCAATCCGCTCGACAGACCGATGCCCACAAAGATGCGCGCGTGCTGCGTATCGGCGAAACGATAGTTGAATTCCGTGACCGAACGGCTGCCCAAGAGGGCGCAAAATCGACGGAAACTACCGGCCGCCTCGGGTATTTCCACGGCAAACAGCGCTTCTCGGTGCTGACCGAGGTCCGCGCGTTCTGCGATATGACGGAGCCGATCAAAGTTCAGGTTCGCGCCGCAATTGATCGTGACGTAGGTGCCGGTCCGCTGGCCGGTACGGTCGAGCCACTTCTTCAATCCCGCGACCGCAAGACCGCCGGACGGCTCCACGACAGAACGAGTGTCTTCAAAAATGTCCTGAATCGCCGCGCAGGTCTCATCCGTCGAGACCAGAATGACCTCATCGACGTACTGCTGCGCTAAACGGAATGTCTCGGCGCCGACCCGCTTCACGGCCACGCCGTCGGCGAAAACCCCGACTCTCTCCAGGGTCACGCGCTCGCCCGCCAGCAGCGAATCGTGCATGCTCGCGGCATCCTCGGGCTCCACGCCCACGATGCGGATTTCGGGGTACAGCGTTTTGACGTAGCTGGCGATGCCGGCAATCAAGCCCCCGCCGCCGATGGGCACAAAGATCGCGTCGATCGGGCCGTCATGCTGCCGCAGGATCTCCATCGCGATGGTGCCCTGTCCCGCAATCACATCCGGGTCGTCGAAGGGATGAATAAACGTGAGGCCGCGCTCCTGCGCTATCCGGCTTGCATAGGCGTACGCCCCATCAAAATCGTCACCGACTAACTCGATCTGCCCGCCGAGGTCGCGTACGGCCTGCACTTTGATTTGAGGCGTCATCCGCGGCATGACAATCGTTGCCGGAATGCCACGACGACCGGCGCTCAGGGCCACGCCTTGCGCGTGGTTGCCTGCCGAAGCACAGATCACCCCGCGCGCGGCTTCTTCGTCGGTCAGACGCGCAATGCGATTGGAGGCGCCGCGCAACTTAAAGGAAAAGACGGGTTGTAGATCCTCGCGCTTGAACAGAACGCGCACCCCGAGTCGTCGGGATAAGCGTGCGGCGTGTTCCAGTGGGGATTCGATCGCGACGTCGTAGACGCGCGCCTTGAGAATGCGTTCGAGGTATTCGGAAGTCATGAGGCGAATCTTGCGGCGAAGGCAGGCTCCGCCGCAACCGCCACGAAAAGCGTATCGGAGGCGTGACCGCTTGCGGTCAGGTGGGGGAATCCAAGAAAGCCCGTAGGCGAGCAGCCACCTCGCCGCTCGCTGACCAGAGCGCATCGGCTTCCCAGGCACTCCCATCCAAGGAGCGACCCGCCGGCAAGAGATCCACCACGGCCGGCCGCCGGCGCCCCATATCGAGCGCCAACGTGCGATGCCGGACTTGGCGCCAGCGCTCGGACGGGGACCACGTGGAGAGCGCCGCATTGGCCTGGGATACGCCGATCGGCCCTCGGAGCGTTTCTGCGAAGCGAAGTGCCGCCGTGCGTGGCGATTCGCGGCCTACCGCACGCCCACGCACTGCCTGATAGACCTCCACGAGGCCGTCACCGGTTTCATTGGGGGTCCACTGGGGAAGGTCATGGCCCACGGCCGTCGGGGCGTCGATGAGCACGAGCGATTGCACGACCGCATCTTTCAAGGCCGCGAGCTCCACAGCGACCGCGGCGCCGAATCCTTGGCCTAATACGTCAATCTCGCGCAAACGCAGACCGCTGACGAGGTCTGCGACCGCAGCCGCATAGTCGGTGACATCTGCCTTTTGACGTAAAGCGTCGGTTTCGCCGTGCCCCGGCAGGTCGACAGCATAGATGGATCGGTCCGTTGCCATCTCGGCGATCAGGCCGGCGAAGGACAGCGATGTCGTACCGACATCGTGCAGGCAGATCAGCGGCGTGCGCTCGTCGAAGCCGCCCGTCGATGGAAATGCCGTGCGGACATGCAACTGGCCGCACTGGCTCTCGAAATAAGCGCGGCGCTCGTTGACGGCCACCCGCGGTGAGGTCTTGGTCTTCATGGGTTGAAGATTACGATGCGAATCTGACGGGGTGAAGCACCGATTTCTCGTGTCGAGACTCGCGTCACAGCGACCCCGCAAAAGCGTGACGCAGCGTCGTGAGTTATGTCAGAAAACTGCGGGGTTTACGGATGAGCGTTGCGGCGACCCGCAGAAGTCACTCCTGCAACGGGCGCTTTCCCGAATAGTGCGTATTTGCGGCGGAGGTCACACTGCCTCCACAGAAAATCAGCCGCACAGGTAGACCGCGTTGAATACGAAATTGATGGCCAGCAGCATTTTGATCGGGGCGCTGATCGGTTCGGCGGCGACAGCATCCGCGGACGAGGGCCCCTTTGTTGTGCGCGTACGCGCTTTGGACTTGCGCCCCGCGAATCAATCCGATGCGATTCCCGCGCTGGGCGTTGCCTCCAACAAAATCGATGTCTCATCCAAGTGGATTCCGGACATCGACTTGGAGTACTACTTCGCGCCTCAGTGGTCGACCGAGTTGGTTTTGACCGTACCGCAGGAGCATACCGTCACCGTTGAGGACGTCGGCAGTCTCGGCACATTCAAGCAACTTCCACCCACATTAACCGCGAAATACCACTTCAACCCGCATGGGGTTGTGAGCCCTTATCTCGGCGCAGGTCTCAACTTGACGCTGATTATGGACGTCAATTTGGCGGTCCCTGGGTCGGTGCTGGGTAGCAGCTCGCCCACCCTGACGGCCCATCGCAGCATCACGCCGGTCGCCCGGGCCGCGCCCGGGGATTTGCCGCTTAGCCTCGACAACCACAGTGTGGGCGCGGCGGTTCAGGCTGGCGTCGACGTGAAGTTGGCGGACCATTGGTATGGCAACGCCGACATCAAATACGTGCAAATTCGCAGCGACGTCAAACTGTCCGACGGCACCAAAGTCTCGGCCGTTCGAGTGGACCCGCTGTTGGTCGGCGTGGGCGTGGCGTATCGATTCTGACCCTTTGTTCGATCACACGGCGCACTCTCCCCCCTTGAGCACGCCGTTCACTGCAGCCGGGCGTACACGCCCGGCTTTTTTTACGCCGTCGGCTCGAACCGCAGTACGACGCCGTTGATGCAGTAGCGCAGACCGGTCGGTGCCGGGCCGTCCGTGAATACATGCCCAAGATGCCCCTGGCAGGTGCCGCAGTGCACTTCCGTACGGCGCATGCCGTAGCTTTCGTCGAAGCTCGTACCCACCGCTGCCGGGAGTGGCGAAAAGAAACTAGGCCAACCGGTACCGCTGTTGAACTTCGTGGTCGACTCAAATAACGCGGTACCGCAACCGACGCAGTGATACACGCCTTCCCGGTACTCTTTATCCAACGGGCTGGAGCGAGGTGGCTCCGTCCCATGCTCGCGCAGGACGCGTTGCTGCTCCGGTGTCAGCGTGCCGCAGAACGAGCCGATGGGCGCCTCGGGCGGTGTTTTGGAATCAGCCATGAAGGATTCTCCATTGTGTCAGCAGAACGCTCACGATCGGGGCAGGCGCGTTCACAATCAAGCCCCACCCCTAAAATCGACCATTGGTATTAGGATCGATTCATGCGAACCATCACCGTCGCACTCACGCTGAGTGCATTGTTAGCGTCCCCTCTTGCCGCTGCCGTGACGGTGCTACCCACCGATAGGCCCGTCCCGGGTGGCATTGCGCTGCTTGATGTGGGCGTGGCCGGCGATCCGGCGCCTCACGTCATGCACGACGGCCACCCGGTTCTGGTGATCCGTGACGCAGCCAGGTGGCGCGCGATCGTGGGGTTACCGCTCTCACTCACACCCGGACACGATCTTGTCAGCGTCGATCAAGGCGAATCCAGACGGACCATCGCTTTCGAGGTCAGCGGTCGCGACTATCCCACGCAGTCTCTGAAGGTCGCCCCCAAACATGTCGACCTGTCCAAAGGCGATTTGGCGCGATTTTCGGGTGAAAAAGCGCGACTCGACAAAATTCTCGACGGCTGGACGGAGGATGCGCCCGCGACCTTGCGGCTTGAATCCCCCGTCAATGGCATCCGTTCCAGTTCGTTCGGTTCCCGGCGCATTTTCAATGGCGCGCCGCGCAATCCGCACACCGGAATGGATATAGCCGCCGCCAGTGGTAGGCCGGTGCTCGCCGCGGGCGCGGGCCGAGTGGTCGACGTCTACAACTATTTTTTTAATGGCCAGACGGTGATCATCGATCACGGCATGGGATTCATGACGATGTACTGCCATCTGAGCCGTATCGACGTGCGAACCGGCGACCACGTCGACGCCGGAACGCCTCTCGGGTTAGTCGGCGCGACGGGACGGGTGACGGGACCGCATCTGCACTTCGGCGTCATGCTCAATCGAGCGTGGGTCGATCCGGAACTCGTATTGCCGCCGCCCACCACGTAGACCCATTAAGGTCCTTCGAGAGCCGCCTGCAGCACGACTGCCAGGCGAATCCCGGCCTCGGCGAGGCGCTCTCGGACGATGAGCGTCGCCTCATCCCGATAGACCGCCGACAATTCGACGGGCCCCTGGTATCGCGGTCCGCAGGCAAAACCCGGCAATCGGCTGTAGGCAAAATCCCGCGCGACACGGTGGGATTCGGCCATCCAATCCGCTGGCGTGCCGCCCTCGATGCGAAGTCGATGCGGGCCGTACTCTGCCACGAGCTCTGCCGCGAACTGGGTTTCTGTTTCGCCGTGCGCGGCGCGCCGCACAAAGTCGACGTCCCACGCCGAATGCAGATTACGCCCATGATGGGTTCCGCTGCTGCGAGGGGGGCTCCAGCGGCCCGATGGCGAGGGCTCGCGACCGGCGAGCGCAATTTCGTTACCTCCCCGATCATCGTTATCCGCCAAATGCAGCGGCTGATGAATGTCCCCCACCAGATGGACGACGATCCGCAGCGCTAACAGGCGGTCTGCATCGGACGCGTGTCGGTCCGCGAGGACGGCTCGATAACGTTGCAGCGCCTTGGAGGCGCAGTTCCCCTGCGGACAAGATGGCTCGCCACGCGCCCCACAGACGGGGATGTCTTCGTAGTGCCATGCCGTCGATCCGGGAAGTTGGTGTTGAAGACGAGGGCGCTCTTCGTCCATCCACGTCGCGATATCCGCCAGCGATTCACCGCCGGCCAATTCGCGTACGGCGGCTCGGGTGCGCGCGTCCAAGAGATCCTCAGCCACGGTACCGACAATGCGGTGCCCTTCGGCACCCCACGCGCCGGCTACGCCGGGTAGTAGCGCGGCGAGCGCCCACACCCAGAATGCCCGGGGACGTCGCATCGCGATTACCAGCTGCCGGTATTGGGCATCGACAGCCAGGGCTCCTGCGGCGGCAGCGGCTCACCCGCCTGCAGTAATTCGATCGATACGTTATCCGGTGAACGGACGAACGCCATATAGCCATCCCGGGGCGGGCGATTAATGGTGACCCCCCCCGCTGCGAGCCGCTCGCACACGGCGTAAATATCGTCGACGCGATACGCCACGTGGCCAAACGCGCGGCCCATGGTGTACGTCTCAGGGTCCCAGTTGTAGGTCAGCTCCAATTGCGCCGATTCATCACCCGGGGCGCACAGATAGACCAAACTGAATCGGCCTCGCTCGTAATCATTGCGTTTGAGCAGCGTTAGACCCAGCTTGTTGCAGTAAAAATCAATCGAGGCGTCGAGATCGGTCACGCGGACCATGGTGTGAAGGTACTTCACAGTTCTTCCTAGTGTCAGATGAGAGGGTTGGGATGTTTCGTATACTAGTCGAAGCTCGCGCGATCTCGCGCCTAGGAATGGATATCACCGTGAACCGGACCCGCTGGATTGCCGCTCTTGCTCTTGGCCTCTGGGCTACTCTTTCCATTGGCGCTCCGCCGGCCCGGAAATCCGCGGCCACGGACGCCCCGGCCTCACCGGCCATCACGGCCGCTCAAGCAGACCAAATTTTGGCCGAACTGCACGCCATCAAGGCCATGTTAGAAGAGGATCGGAAGGCGGCGGCAGAACCCACTGCCGGTACGGTGCGCATTGCAGATGTCGCGCTGCATGTGTTGGGTTCGCCAACGGCCCCGGTTACCCTGGTCGAATTCACGGACTACCAGTGCCCGTATTGCCACCGCTTCCATGAGCAAAGTTGGCCGGAGCTGAAGAAAGCGTATATCGACACCGGCAAAGTGCGTTTTGTCGTGCGTGATTTGCCGCTCGACTTCCATGAGCAAGCACTGCCGGCCGCGCTGGCTGCCCGCTGCGCGGGTGAGCAAAATCGCTATTGGCCGATGTACGAGGCGCTGCTGGCGCAGAAAGATGCTCTGACGCGCGAGTCATCCCGCCGGCTCGCGATTGCCGCCGGCGTCGACATCCCAACCTTTGACTCCTGCATGCAGAATCCTGGCATCCGTCACGCCATCGAGAATGATGTCGCCGAAGCGATTCGAATTGGCGTAAACGGCACACCCGGGTTCCTGATTGCGCAGCGACGCGACGGCCAACTCGAGGGCAGTTTGTTGCTCGGCGCACAGCCGGTGGCCGCATTTAGCAGCAAAATCGACGCTTTACTCGCAGCACACTGATCAGCCGAGTAACCAGCCCGCGACGACGCCAACGGCGATCGTCGCGGGCAATCCCAACCATTGGCGGCTCAGGAGCCATCCCGCAGCCACAGCAATGACGGTGGGCCGCCACTCCAGGTTGCCGTGCGGCAGCAACACCGCGCGCCCCACCCCGACCGCAAACGTCGCGATCACGCCCACCACTGCGGCGCTGACGCCCTGCAGTGCACGCGCGATCGCCGGCTGGGCCACCAGCGACTCCACGTCCGGAGCGAGCCCCAGAACGAGGACGAATGACGGCAGGAACGTGGCCCACGATGCTAAGAGCGCGCACAGCACGGCGCTGCTCAAGGCATCGCCCGGCGCCGCGGCCAACCAACCGGCGGCGAAGCCGTAGAACTGCAGCACCAATAGCAACGGACCGGGTGTCGTCTCGGACAAGCCAATACCCGCCGTTACGTCGGCCAAGCCAATCCAGTGATGCTTCTCCACAAACAATTGGCCGACCCAAGAGACGATTGCGTAAGCGCCACCGAACCCACCCACGGCCACTCGGCTCAGCGTGAGGTAAACCTGTTCGGCTACGGAAGCGGGCGCAACGAAGTGGACGAGCGCCCAAGGCAGCAACCACAACACGACACCCACGCCGACCACACGGTACACATGGCCGTGATCCCGGACCGGTCGGGCTACGGCCGGTCCGCGTTCGTGTACGGGCCCAATGAGTGCCACGAGCGCCGCTAAGGCCAAGGCGATGGCGCTGGATAGGTGCAGCGCAGCGACCCAAAGCCCGGCGGCGAGCGCGATACACTGATCTCGGCGCGTGCGCAGCATCCGGCGCGACAACGAAACGAGCGCCACTGCGACCATGGCAGCGACGACCGCTTTGAGGCCTGTCAGCCCCGCCGCGACCGGCGCTAAGGCACCCCAGCGCATGTAGAGCCAGGACAATCCGATGAGCAGCGCTGCGCCGGGGCCGAGGAAAGCCATCCCGGCGACGATGCCGCCGCGGACTCCGTAGAGGCGCCACCCGACGTAGATGACAGTCTGCAAGGCCTCCGGGCCTGGCAAGAGCATCGCGAGATTCAGGGCGCGCGCGAAATCGTCAGCATCCAGCCAGCGGCGCTCATCGACCACTTCGCGCGAGACGAGCGCGATCTGGCCCGCCGGACCACCGAATGACAGACACCCCAATCTCAGCGCGTAGCGCGTCGCGGCCCAGGGCGATGGTCTGTTGCGCTCGCCCACGACCATCGCGGGGTCAGAACATCTCGGACGCACCCGGCGGTGGCGGTGCCTCGCCCGGGCTGCGTGAGACGATGTGATCACCGGTGATCATGGCTTCATAGGGCTGCCCCGGGCCGACCATCGGGTATACGCCCGCGTCGGGGTCAATAATGACCTCAAGGAATGCAGGCCCTGGGAAGGCAATGAATTCCTCAATGATCGCCGGCACATCCGCTTTGCGATCCAAACGTTTGGCCCATGGGTAGCCGTCGGCTTGAGCCGCTTTAATAAAGTCCTTTTTATGCAGGGACTTATCGCTCGCCGACATGCGGCCTTTAAAGAACAACTTCTGCCACTGGCGAACCATACCGTCGCCAAAGTTATTGAGTACAACCACCTTGACCGGCAAGTTATAGGTCGTGACGGTTTCCAGTTCCCCCAAATTCATGCGGATGCTGGCGTCACCGTCGATATCAATCACCAAGCGATCAGGGTGCCCAAACTGGGCACCGATCGCTGCCGGCAATCCAAAACCCATCGTTCCCATGCTGCCAGACGTCAGCCAGAGTCGGGGCAATCGGAAATCAAAGTATTGCGCGGCCCACATCTGGTGCTGGCCCACACCCGTGGCAATGATCGCTTCGCCCTTGGTGAGGCGATTGATCTCTTCGATCACGTAATACGGTTGGATTTGATCACTGTTCCGGTCGTAATTCATCGCATGCACGCGCCGCAGTTCGGCACAGTGCGCGAGCCAGGGCGACCAGTCGCGTGCGAAACCCATCGCTCGGCCGTGCGCCGTCAGGGCAGACAAGGCCTCGGGGAGCAACCCGACGTGCGACCAATTCACGCGCTTCACCTTGTTGATTTCCGACGAATCAATGTCCAGATGGGCGATATAGCGCGCATTTTTCACAAAACGCTTCGGGTCACCCGCGACACGATCATCAAATCGAGCCCCGACGGCGATGAGGAAATCACAGTCATCGACGGCATAGTTTGCGAATGCGGCCCCGTGCATGCCCAGCATGCTCATGGATCGCGCATCGGTGGTATCGACGGCGCCGATTCCCATCAGGGTCGTCACCACCGGAATTTGGAACGCGTCGGCAAATTCACGCAAGTGCGCAGAGGCCTCACCCGCAACAACGCCGCCACCGACGTACAGCATGGGTCGCTGGCACTCGCCCAGCATCGCAAAAAACTCTGCACAGGCAGTCGCATCGAGGCGCTGTGATTCCACTTGTGCGAGGCGTGAACGATAGCCCGGAAGCGGCAATACGCCTTCTCCACGGAACGTCCCGGACCAATTCTGGACATCTTTCGGCACATCGAGAACGACCGGACCCGGACGCCCGGTACGCGCAATCTCAAAGGCTGTGCGGACCGTCGCCTCCAGTCGCGTGGGGTCTGTGATCAGGAATACGTGCTTCGCAACGGATCCCATAAGCGTCGACACCGGCGCTTCTTGAAATGCATCGGTGCCGATCGCCCCGGTAGGCACTTGGCCGCAAATCACCACCATAGGTACCGAATCGGCCAACGAATCGCGCACAGGGGTGACTGTGTTGGTAGCGCCAGGCCCGGATGTCACGACACAGACGCCTACGCGTCCCGTCGCGCGCGCATAGCCGGCCGCCATGAATCCAGCGCCCTGTTCGTTCGCGGGCACAATCAGCGGCATAGGACGCCGCGTGCCGTCTAAGTTGTGGACAAAGACCGCATCGTACGTCGGCAAGATGGCGCCGCCAGAGTACCCAAACATCACCTCAACGCCTTCGTCCGCGAGGATTTGGACGATCATTTCCGCACCGGTCATGGTGCGGCCGGCCAGAGGATGAGGGGTCTTTACGCTATTCGGAGCCATGGTCAGGTCGTCTTTGTCGGGGTGTGTCTGTTTGAGACTACCAATTCAGTGCGCATCTCGTCTATGCAGTGCAAAAAGATCCGCGCTATGCTCGGCGATCCTAGTCCACGCAGATCCGTCCCATGCGCCATATCATCGCCATTCTTCTGCAGAACGAAGCCGGGTCGCTGGCTCGGGTCGCAGGGCTGTTTTCGACTCGCGCGTACAATATTGAATCACTCTCCGTCGCGCCCACTGAAAATCCAGCCGTTTCACGCTTGACCTTGGTGACGACGGGCGATGACTCGGTTTTGGCGCAGATTGCGAGCCAACTGCGCAAGCTCGTCGACGTTGTGAGCGTGGAAGACCTCACGGGCGGCGGCCACATCGAGCGTGAGTTGCTCTTGGTGAAACTGCGCGTTGCCCCTGCCAATCTGGAAGGGCTATCGCGAGTGATTACGGAGGCGGGTGCACGGATCTTGTCCGGTGCGCTATCGAACTTTGTGGTGGAAGTCACCAGCAGCGAAGCGCTGGCATCGCGCTTTTTGGCGCAAGCCTCTCAGTTTGGTGACGTCCTTGAGGTTGTGCGCAGCGGTGCCCTCGGTATCCGTCAAGGCGCTGCGACCGGCCACTGATCGTGTACCGACTGTACGACTACCTGCCATCGGGCAACGGCTACAAAGTACGGTTGACGCTGCGTTATCTGGCGCTGCCGTACGAAGTCATCGAGGTCGATATCACGCGCGGTGAAAGCCGTACGCCGACGTTTTTGGCCCGAAATCCGAACGGGCGTATTCCGCTCCTCGAGGTGCCGGGACGCGGCGATCTGGCCGAAAGTCACGCGATCATCGCGTACTTAGCAAACGGTACGCCCTTGATTCCGGATGACCCGTGGGATGCCGCGCTGATGTGGCAATGGATGTGCTTCGAGCAATACAACTTAGAGCCCGCACTCGGTACCGCCCGATTCTGGCTCAAATCCCTTGGACGGAGCCCCGTCGAACTCGGTGATCGTTTGGTGGAGAAGCATACGGCGGCGCGAAGCGCCCTGGCCGTTTTGGAGCAGGGGCTCAGTGATCGCCGCTTTCTCGTGGGTGAGCGTTACTCGCTTGCGGATATCGCGCTCTACGCCTACACCCACGTAGCACCCGAAGCCGGTGTCGATTTAGAGCCGTACCCGGCAATCCGGCAGTGGATCCGAAACGTCGAATCGGAGCCCCATTGGGGACCCATCACGGCCCACTGACGCGGGCCGACTAGGGGATGAGGACGGTCGATCCGACCGTCCGGCGACTTTCAAGGTCCCGGTGCGCTTGAGCGGCCTCTTTGAGCGGATAACGCTGCCCAACGACCAGCTCGACGTGGCCGCGGGCAACCACATCAAACAGCTCACGCGCTGACTTTTGTAACTCTGCGCGAGTGGCGATGTAATGGAACAGGGTGGGTCGGGTCAGGAATAGTGAGCCGCGTCGACTCAACTCGAGCGCGGCAAACGGCGGCACGGGACCGGACGCATTGCCGTAGGTGACCATTACGCCCAGGCGTCGCAAGCAATCCAGCGATGCTTGGAACGTGTCTTTGCCGACAGAATCATAGACAACCGGCACGCCTTCGCCGCCGGTCAACGCTCGGACCCGGGCGACGAGATCCTCGTCAGGGGTCAGCACCACTTCGTCGGCGCCGTACCGCCTCACCAACTCTGCCTTGGCCGCTGAACCGACCACTGCAATCACGCGCGCGCCGAGTCGCTTGGCCCATTGCACCAAGATCAGTCCGACTCCGCCGGCCGCGGCATGGACCAAAATAGTGTCACCACGCTTGACGCGATAGGTGCGGCGCAGCAGGTATTGGGCTGTGAGTCCTTTGAGCATCATGGCTGCGCCCTGCTCATCGCTGATGCCCTCGGGCAGCCGGACTACACGGTCTGCCGGCATGTTGCGTGCTTCGGCGTAAGAACCGGGAACGGTCGAGGTATACGCCACGCGGTCACCGACCTTGAGGGACCGCACACCTGGACCGACGGCCTCGACGAGGCCTGCCGCCTCTCGACCCAAGCGGCCCGGTAACGGCATCGGATACAGACCCGTTCGGTCGTACACGTCAATAAAATTAACGCCAACTGCGGTATGTCGAATCCGCACTTCACCCGCTGAGGGCGGCGCCACATCAATAGGCGCCCACTCAAGCACGTCGGGTCCACCCGTTGAGCGAATCAAAATACCGTGCGTCATCGGTTCAGTACTCGTGAAAAGGGAGCGACGGTGACCGCTTAGCACTCCCGCGATTGGAGCGTTCCTTCCGCGATCAACAGATCCGAGACCGGCACACCGCCGATCAGATGCTGATCGATGATCCGGTCAAGGTTAGCCCCGTGCGCTTCCCGATACCAGTAGCCACCGGGGTAAACCAGCGCAATCGGACCGTCTCTACAGACACGCAGACAACCGGCCCTTGTCCGTAACACACCGCCTTGGACATCCACGAGTCGAGCGTCGCGGAGACGCCGCTTTAGGTGGTCCCACGCGGCTTCGCATTGTTCAATCGGCGCACACTTTCCAGACCCGACGCAAATGAAGACATGACGGCATGCATCGGTGAGATGCATGCCGTCCACGACGGTCTGTAATTCGGCAGAATTCGGCACGCTCGCGGTCTACGTTTATCGACCGACTCGCACGATCTAGAGCGCTTGCTCGTCGGCTTCGCCGGTACGAATACGAACGACACGTTCGATCTCCGACACGAAGATCTTACCGTCGCCGACCTTACCCGTTCGCGCCGCACCGACAATGGCCTCGACCACTTGGTCGAGCAAGTCGCTTTTGACAGCGACCTCGACGC
Source organism: Steroidobacteraceae bacterium (assembly GCA_036742455.1). Taxonomy (GTDB): domain Bacteria; phylum Pseudomonadota; class Gammaproteobacteria; order Steroidobacterales; family Steroidobacteraceae; genus CAIKZZ01. The sequence continues at coordinate 42,669 of DAINQU010000007.1, forward strand.
GGGTCTTAGGGACGAAGTCCACGACATATTCGGCTCCGCGGTAGAGCTCGGTATGGCCACGCTGGCGACCGAAACCCTTGACCTCGGTAACAGTCATGCCGGAGATGCCGATCTCAGACAGCGCCGCGCGGACGTCGTCGAGCTTGAAAGGCTTGATGATGGCAGTGATGAGTTTCATAAAAGGAAGGCTCCTGTGGCCCGTCTAACTGTAGCGAAAAACGCTGACCTATGCCTTGCAATGCAGTTTCTGTGCCGACGGTGACAACACTATGAATCAGTCACTTACAAAAGGCACCCGCGCCAACGCGCACCAAGGTAGCGCCCTTGGCCGGCGGAACGCGCCAATATGGTGCAGACAGACGGCCAAGGAGGCTGAGTGGTAGAGTCGGTGCTCCCGTGGAGCGAATCAAAATGACGAACGAGACGATGGCTATCGTTGGTGCTGGGCAGGTGTCGGTGCAGGCGATCGACAGTCTGCGGAAACTCGGGCATTCGGGCCCAATCAGCTTGATAGGCGATGAACCTCATTTGCCGTATCAGCGCCCACCGCTGTCGAAAAAGTATCTCGCGGGCGAACTACCCGACGACCGACTCACGCTGAAGCAGGCCAGTTTTTTCGACACTCACCGCGTCGATCTCAAACTGGGTGTAAGGGCCACCCAGCTCGATCTAGCGTCGCGAAAAATCGTCCTGTCCGATGGCTCAGCGCTCGAGTACGGGAAACTGCTGTTGGCCACTGGTAGCACGCCGCGTCGCTTGACGGTGCCCGGTACCCACTTGGCTGGCATTCACTATTTGCGCTCTCGCGCAGATGTTGAGGCGATTCGCGCGGACCTTTCAAACGCCCGTCACGTCGTCATCGTCGGCGCGGGGTACATTGGCCTCGAAGTGGCCGCGACCTGCCGTTCACTGGGCCTGTCCGTCGATGTGATCGAGATGAGCGATCGCGTCATGAATCGGGTTGTCGCCCCCGAAGTATCCGCTTTTTACACCGCAGAACACGAGCGCGCGGGCGTCCGCATTCACACGCGCACGTTATTAAGTGCTTTTGAGCCCTCTTCAACAGCACCCCATCGCGTCGGTGCGGTTGTCACCCTCGATGGCCCTTCGTTCCCGGCGGATGTGGTCATCGTGGGGGTGGGCGTCGTGCCGGAGATCGAACTTGCCGCGTCCGCTGGCCTTGTCTGCGAGAACGGCATCGCCATCGACGAATACACTCGCACCAGCGACCCCAACGTGTTTGCGGCAGGCGACTGCGCGAACCACCCAAGCCTGCGCTACGGGCGCCGGGTCCGATTAGAGTCGGTGGATAACGCGTTCGAGCAGGCCAAAGTCGCGGCCGAAAACATGTTGGGCGGCCGGACAATACACGATCGCGTCCCGTGGTTCTGGTCAGACCAGTACGATCTTAAACTATTGATTACCGGACTGAATTTCGACTACGACCGCGCCCTCGTGCGAGGCGAAACGAACGACCGATCGTTTTGTTGTTGCTATTTGCGCGGCACCGAACTGTTGGCCATGGATTGCGTCAATCGCCCGAAAGACTATATGGCCGCCAAAAAACTGATTGCCGACCGCGCGTGTTTTGACGTGGATCGACTGGCAGACCCCTCGGTGCCGCTCGCCGATGCGCAGTTACGCTGAATCGCGCTTTTGCTGCACTGCAAAATATAATTTATATTAGTCGTGCAGCGTTTAGGAGCAGGCCATGAGCGAACGGAATTCGACGACCGAATCGACTACGAGCAGCACGGTCATCCCGGCGATTCCCGGACTACCGCGCGCGCCAACGGCTGAGGCCATTGATCACGCCTTTCGCGCTGCGATCGGAAAATTGACGGGAGGGTTATCGACCACCGCCTTTTCCGCCGCTTGGGCAGACTGGGCCATCCAATTGGCCGCGTCGCCTGCCAAACAAGGTGTTTTAGCCGCCGACGGGCTTCGCCGGGTCACCGAACTGGTCGAGTTCAGCGCGCGCGCGGCGCGTGGCGAGGCGTTATCGCCGACCGAACAGGCCGGCGCTGACGCGGACGCGCGGTTTAGTCACGACGCCTGGTCGCAATATCCGTTCAATGTATGGGCGCGAGCCTTCCAGCATTCGTCCGCGTGGTTAAAGGCGCTGCCCAACGACGTCGATGGCCTCAACGCAAAAAACGCAGACCTCGTCGAGTTCACGGTCCGCCAATGGCTCGAAGCCCTGTCGCCGACCAATTTCCTCGCCACCAATCCGGAATTACTGGAGCTGACACGGCGCGAGGGGGGCGAAAACCTCAAGCGCGGCCTGCAACACCTCGTCGAGGATCTTGCCCGCGTAACGGAGAAAAAAGGGCCGGTCGGCGTCGAGAACTTCGAAGTCGGCAAGGCCGTGGCGGCCACACCAGGCAAGGTCGTTTACCGTAACGATCTGATGGAGTTGCTGCAGTACTCACCGACCACGAACGACGTCCACGCAGAACCCGTCCTCATCGTTCCGGCGTGGATCATGAAGTACTACATCCTGGACTTATCGGCGCGGAACTCGCTCGTGAAATACCTTGTGGAGCAAGGCCACACGGTTTTCATGATTTCGTGGAAGAACCCAGGTCCTAGCGATCGCGACTATGGAATGGACGACTACCTGGATCTCGGTCCATTGGCCGCTCTGGACGCAGTCACGACGATAGTGCCGGGACAAAAGGTGCACGCTGCCGGGTACTGCATCGGCGGAACCTTGCTCTCTATTGCCGCCGCGACGCTGGCACGCAGCCAGGACGACCGCTTGGCCAGCGTCACGTTGTTTGCAGCCCAAACCGACTTTTCGGAGCCCGGCGAGTTATCGCTCTTTATCAATCCCAGCCAATTGGCCATGTTGAAAGCCCAGATGCACGAGGAAGGCATTCTGGACTCGAAGCAAATGGGCGGCGCCTTCCAAATGCTGCGCCCTCGCGACCTCATCTGGCAGCCCATGCTGCAGAGTTACGTCAAAGGCGTGCGCGATCCTATGATCGACCTGATGGCATGGAACGCTGACGGGACTCGAATGCCGTACCGCATGCATACCGAATATCTTTATCGACTGTATTTGGACAACGAACTCTCCAACGGTCGATTCCCCGTGCACGGCGCGGCGGTCAATCTGAGCGACATCACAGTACCGATGTTCGTTGTCGGCACCGAGACCGATCACGTTGCGCCATGGAAGAGCGTTTACAAAGTGGGTGCCCTGGCGCGCTCGACGGACTATACGTTCTTGCTCACGAGCGGTGGCCACAACGCCGGCATCGTCAGCGGCCCGGTCCATCCCAAGCGCAAGCATCGCGTACGCACGACGACGGCCAACGATGCGCCCCTCTCTGCGGACGCATGGCTCGCCCAGGTGGCGCCTCAGCCGGGCAGTTGGTGGCCGGTGTGGCAGGCCTGGCTCGCCGCGCACTCGTCTGGACCGGCGTCATTGCCAACCCTGGGTGCAGACGCATCGGGTTATCCCGTCCTTGGGGATGCTCCGGGCGAGTACGTCAAAGGCTGAGCATTCGGCCACGTCTCAGCGCGCGCTCGACAGAGCGCGCATGAGCCGATAATTGAATTCCAGCGAATCGTAAAAGGCAGCGACGCCGACTCGTTCGTCGCGACCGTGTTGGCGCATGTCCGCTTCATCAAACATCGTGCCAGAGATCCCGAACGTGCGGAATCCACCGCGTCGAAAATAGACGTTATCCGAAGCTCCTTGAGACATGAACGGCACCACACCTGCCGTTGGCCAAAACTCCTGGGTCAACCGTTCCACGATCGCGGTCACGGCGGGATCTAAAGATTCTGCTGGGCTGGAGAGGGGGCCCCACGTTGCCTTCACCGTGATCAAAGGATCGTCAATGACACGGCGTAACGTGGCGAGCATGACCTCGGGCTTCTCATCCGGCAAGAGTCGACATTGCAGAGTCGCGACCGCTGTCATAGGGAGCGCGCTCTCGCTCTGACCGCCGGACACCAAGGTGGCAGGACAGGTGGTGTGCAGTTGCGCATTGATGACCGGATTGTCGCGCAGCGCTTCCATGGCCGCGGCATCGGCTGGATTTTTCAGCAGCCGGGTAATCGCAGCTGACTCCAGCGAGGTTGCGCGTGACTGCATCGCCTCCAGATAACCTCGGCTGGTCTCGCCGAGCCGGACGGGAAACTGATAAGCGTCCAGCTTCGTCAACGCACGCGCGAGACGCCCGATGGCGTTGTCTCGCCGCGGCAGCGAGCTGTGACCACCCGACCCTGTCGCCACCAATTCGTAGGTGGCATAGGCTTTTTCGGAGGTCTGAATCGTATTCCACAGTGGCTTTCCGTTGAGCGAAAGCATCTTGCCGGCGTCGTCGTTGATGACGAGGCCCGCGTTGATGACGTCGCGGTGTTCGGCAACCATCCATTCGACGCCGTTCGCATCGCCTCCGGCCTCCTCATCGGTATTGAAGAACGCGATGATGTCGCCGTCCGGCACGTAACCCTCTTGTTTCAGCCGGATCAAATTGGTCGTGATGATCGCAACTTCATTCTTGACGTCGATCGAACCGCGGCCGTAGAACCAACCATCCCTCTCCGTCAGTTGGAACGGCTCGACAGACCATGTCTCCCGAACGGCCTCAACGACGTCAAGATGCGCATTAAACAACACGGGCTGCCGCGTCCCACGACCGTGAAGGCGTACGACTATATTCATCTTATCGGCCGCCGGACCGCCCACCCAGATATCGGAATCTGCAAATCCCGCAGCCCGAAACCGCGCGACTAACGCTTCTACGGCTCGAGCGGAACCTTTCGCGTGCGTCGTATCAATGGAAACCAAGTCCGCGAACGTCGAACGAGCGTATTGCTGATATTCACTGGGCGACGCCGGCCGGGACGCGGTCGCCGACGTCGCGACACTCAGAGGCAGCAGAAGCGCGATGAGCGCTGCCGATCGGATGCACGGTTTGAACACGTTAACTCTCCGGCACTGACGCGAAAACCGGAGTGTATACGAAGATTGGGCCTGATTTTTAGTCAGGCCCGTCCTCTGTCGAGCGAATCTCCACGCCTAGGGAGCCCACGCGCGAGGGCTCCGCATGCTTACTTCAGAATGATCAACAAATCTTTAGCGTCGACATGTTGACCCGGTCGCACGATGACTTCGACAATTTCCGCCTCTCGCTCTGCTCGTACCGCAGCTTCCATCTTCATGGCTTCCAAGGTCAGTAATGTGTCGCCTGCGTATACTTTTTGACCGGGCTTAACCGACACCGTCACCACATTGCCGGGCATCGGTGCACCCACGTGATTCGGATCAGCGCTGTCCATTTTGCGGGTCGGCGCCTTTTGAGCCACCTGACTTCGATCAATCACACGAACTGACCGAGGCTGGCCGTTCAGCTCGTAGAACACCGTGCGCGTGCCATCCTCGTGTACGTTGCTGGTTGCAACGAACCGCACAAATAGTGTCTTTCCCCGTTCAATTTGAATGTCGAACTCTTCGCCCGGGGAGACGCCGTAGAAAAACGTCGGCGTTGGCAACACCGACACGTCACTAAATTGCGACCGCTCCTTCGCATAGTCGATGAATACTTTCGGGTACATCAAATAGGACGCAAATTCATCGTCGTTGATGGAGCGGTTAACCTTGTTTTCCGCGGCCGCCCGCAACGCCGCTAGATCGGCAGGGGGCAGCACGTCGCCCGGCCGAACGCGCAGCGGTTCGCGCCCCTTGAGTACCTTGCGCTGCAGTTCCGGCGGAAAGCCGCCTACAGGCTGACCGATGTCCCCATGGAAAAACTGAACGACGGATTCAGGAAACGCGACCTCATAATCCGGATCTTCAACCTGATCGCGCGTGAGACCCGACGTCACCATCATGATGGCCATATCGCCAACCACCTTGGAGCTTGGCGTCACTTTGACGATGTCTCCAAACATGTCGTTAACGTCAGCATAGGCGGCCGCCACTTCCGGCCATCGGTGATCATCGATACCCAATGAACGGGCCTGTTCGCGAAGATTCGTGTACTGACCACCCGGCATGCCATGCAAATAGACCTCACTGGCGCCCGATCGAATGTCAGACTCAAACGCACCGTAACAGTGGCGGACTTGCTCCCAGTACGATGAGGCGAGGCGCAAATGATCGGGGTTCAAACCGGGATCGCGTGGGGTGTGCCGCAGCGCCGCAGCAATGGAGCCAAGGTTGGGTTGAGACGTGAGCCCGCTCATGGAATCGATCGCAGCATCGACCGCATCACAACCGGCGTCAATCGCAGCGAGCACGCTCGCCGCCGAGATGCCGCTCGTGTCGTGCGTATGGAAATGGATCGGAATCGCCACTTCCTCTTTGAGAGCGCGTACCAGGGTGCGGGCCGCATCGGGACGACACAACCCAGCCATATCCTTGATGCCGAGTACATGCGCGCCGGCTTTTTCCAGTTGCTTCGCGAGATTCACGTAGTAACGCAGGTTGTACTTCGTCTCGCTTGGGTCAGAGAGGTTGCCGGTATAGCAGATCGATGCCTCGATCACCTTGCCCGTGGCGCCGACCGCATCGATCGCGACGCGCATGTTGTCGATCCAATTCAATGAATCAAAGATCCTAAAAACGTCGACGCCACCCGCAGCGGCACGTTCAACGAAATAACGGACCACGTTGTCTGGATAATTCGTATAGCCAACGGCGTTGGCCGAACGTAACAGCATCTGCAGCAGAAGATTCGGCATGGCTTGGCGCAATTGCGCCAATCGCTCCCACGGATCCTCCTTGAGAAAGCGCATAGCGACGTCAAACGTGGCTCCGCCCCAGCACTCGACCGAGTACAACTCCGGCAATAGGCTCGCGTAGTACGGCGCAATCGCGACCAAATCGTGTGTTCGAACGCGGGTTGCGAGGAGGCTCTGGTGAGCGTCCCGCATCGTCGTGTCTGTAATGAGCACACGGTCCGACGCAAGCATCCAGTCGGCAAGGCCCTTTGGACCGTGGGTATCGAGTATTTGCTTCGTGCCAGCGGGCGGGGGTGTCAATTGCATCTTCGGCACCCGAGGTGCCGCGAGACGGGTTGGCCTCGGTCGGTTCTTAACCTCCGGATTGCCGTTGACGATCACATCGCCGACAAAATTCAGCAGCCGTGTGGCTCGGTCGCGTCGCTTCGGTGTACGAAAAAGCTCGGGGGTCTGATCAATAAACTTCGTCGTGTAACTGCCGTCGGCAAACGAAGGGTGATTAATGACCTGGTCCAGGAAGCGGAGGTTGGTGGTCACACCGCGAATGCGAAACTCCCACAACGCGCGATGCATGCGTCGGACCGTTTCCTCGGCCGTCGGCGCCCACGCAGTGACTTTCACGAGCAGCGAGTCGTAGAAGCGACCGATAAATGCACCGGAGTACGCCGTGCCTGCGTCGAGTCGAATGCCGAATCCTGCGGGGCTTCGATAAGCGGTTATACGACCGAAGTCTGGAATGAAGTTATTTTCCGGATCTTCCGTTGTGATCCGGCACTGCATGGCATGACCCGTGACGCGAATGTCGTCCTGCACTGGAACGCCGGACTCCGGCGTTCCAATGACGGCGCCCTCAGCCACTCGAATTTGCGCTTTGACAATGTCGATACCGGTAACAACCTCGGTCACCGTATGTTCGACTTGGATGCGCGGATTGACCTCTATGAAATAGAAATTCCCGGTATCCGCGTCTTGAAGGAATTCCACCGTACCGGCATTGCGGTAATTTACCGCGCGACCGATTTGCAGGCCGAGCTCGCAGAGCGCCCGCCGTGCCTCAAGATCGAGAAACACCGTCGGCGCGCGTTCTACTACTTTTTGGTTGCGGCGTTGGACCGTACAGTCGCGCTCCCAGAGGTGCACCAGATTGCCGTGGGCGTCTCCGAGAATCTGAACTTCCACATGGCGCGCCCGGCGTACGAGTTTTTCGAGGTATACCTCGTCATTGCCGAATGCGGCTTTGGCTTCTCGCCGCGCCGTAGCGACAAGATCATGGAGTTCCGACGCGTCTTCGATGATGCGCATGCCGCGACCACCACCGCCCCAACTGGCCTTCAGCATCAACGGATAGCCCACTTCAAGAGCGAGTCGTTCAACTTCCGTCGGATCTGTAGGCAATGGGCCTGTTGCCGGCATCACCGGAACCCCTGCCTGAATCGCGAGCTGGCGGGCCGCAACTTTGTTGCCCAATGTCCGCATGGTCTCTGGCAAAGGACCGATGAACGTAATGCCGGCGACCGCGCACGCGTCGGCAAATTCGGGATTCTCAGAGAGAAAGCCGTATCCCGGATGAATAGCATCGACCTGCGCATCGCGGGCAATGCGGATGATATCGGGGATATCCAGATACGCATCGACAGGGCCTTTGCCATCGCCGACGAGATAACTTTCGTCCGCCTTGGTCCGATGCAAGGAAAATCGATCTTCGCGCGAATGTATCGCGACGGTGCGAATACCTAATTCGTTGGCCGCGCGCATCACGCGGATCGCAATTTCGCCGCGGTTTGCGATCAAAATCTTTTGGATACGGCTCCGCGGCGGGTTCGGGGAAGGCATCGGCAGTCCAGTGGGGCGCAGGCCCAGCGAAGCAATAAATAAGGGGAAAGAAATAATAATCCCCTTATCCTGCGCTGCAATAATTTTGTCGTGTTCGCGTGAAATGCACGGATCGGCGCCCCAAAGGGAGGCGCAAACACGCTCTACGCACCAAGACGGTGCGTCTTTAGGCGGCTTTCGAGGGCTTTTGGAAGTACCCGGTTTTCATAGCGGCGTACGACGTCTCGTTATCGAACGAGGTCTGGTTTCTGCCCTTTATCTTTGCTTGATACAGCGCTTGGTCCGCTGCTTGGACGATACCACCCGCCGAACGCTCCATCTGAGGCACCACAAATGCGATGCCCACGGACACGGTCACCCGATCAGATACCTCAGAGGCGCCGTGCCGGATGGACAGCTCGGACACGCCCTGATGAATGCTCTGAGAAAGTTCGTCCAAATATTCCTTCGTTGTATCGTAAAGAATAATGGCGAACTCTTCGCCGCCGTAGCGGGCTGCAAAATCGAAGGGCCGTCGGGCGGTTCGTGCGAGCGCATGGGCTACTTTGCGCAGGCAGTCGTCGCCGCCACGATGACCGTGCTCATCGTTATACCGTTTGAAATAGTCGATATCGATCAGGATCATCGCCAGGGTGACCCCTTCACGTTGAGCCATCGACCAATGCCGATTGAGGTGCTCGTCGAACGCCTTGCGATTGTAGAGTCCCGTCAACCCATCGCGCACAACGGTAGCGGACATTTCCCGTAATTGGTGCCGCTCCAGGAAGTGGTGACGGATCCCCTCTTCGATCGAGTAGTTCACCGTCGCCGAGATGACGAATACGACGAGCAGTACGATTGCGTTGTACAGAACCGCGGACTCTGGGAGACCCGAGGCGAGCGCCGCAGCGAGATACAGCGACCAGACCGCAGCACCGACGGCGAGAGATTCGTAGAACAAAAGACCGAGCAAGAAGCTCGAGAAGACAGCGTAGACCACCACGCCGGAAAATAGGGCATCAACGCCGTCCAGAGCCGCCCGAATATCAACGAGAATCATCCCAACGCCTAGCAATGTCGCTAACCACGGGGCCCAGCGCGGATACATTTGATGTGGGCGGCGGTGGTAGGTCAACGCGATCAGGATCCCCAATACGGGAACCAGCCCACCGAACTGCAGCAGATAAAGACCGGTCCGGGAAAACTCGCCGACCACCAGTGAATCGGCCAATGCGAACGCGACCAGAACACTGAGAGCCAAGAACAGATTTTCGCGTATGCGCTTCAGGCGATCCCGAACAAACTCACGGCGGAACTGAGTCTCAACACCCGCTTCGTCGAAGCGCAGTTTCTCGAAGCCCTTTTTGAGCTGTCGGGCGATCGACGATTCGTCGATGATCAGTTTTTGAGTTTCTTCGGAGTTCACGCGGTCGTACCCTAGCCGCTCGGCCCCGTCGGAGCCGTACGTCAGGCGTAGTAAACCGTGTCAGGGGGGTGAAAACTGAGGCGCGGTGCACGAAACCGGGAATTGGGGACCACGTCAGTAGATTTGTGCGAGACGGAACACCCTAGTCCGCAAAGTAGTCGGCGAGGTATTCGCGGAACGGCGCCTGCGCGGCGGACTCGATCGCCTCATGCTCGCGCCACGATTGGTCCGCTTCGGCCGAAAACGCGTCTTCCCGCGCAGCCGCCAACGGTGCAAGGTCGCGAAAATAGTCTCGGTAGCCTGCACTGGTTCGAAAGGCGAAGTCGTAGAACGATTCGCCGCGCTGCCGCATTTCGCGCAGTATGCGGGCCGAAGGGGTTGCCTCGGTATCGGCGATTTTTGCGCGCGCGTTCTGCAGAGCAGTCGTGTACGGGCGGTGCGCATCGGCGCCGTCCAAGAGTTCGCAGACGCCTTCCATCGCATCCAGTATTTCGGCGCCCCAAGCCGTGAGTGAGCGACGTCGTCCATCGAGTTGAAGTTCGAGGCCGGGCTCTCGGCCCCGGCGAGCGACGGTTGCGTGGTTGGCATCCAGCGCGTCTTGCTCGGATGGCGAGAAGGGCGGGCTCGGCGCGACAACGCAAAATGCCGCGAATGCCTCGAGGAACTTTAGCTTGTTTTGGTTGACGCCCACCGGATCCAAGACGCTGACATCCAATGAGCGCATTTCGACATACTGCACGCCGGCGCGCCGGAGTGCCTTCGTCGGCCGTTCGCCGGAACGCGCCACACGCTTCGGTCGAATAAATGCGTAGTACTCATTTTCGATCTGCAGTCGGTTCGGGTTAAGTTGTCGCCACTCACCATCCACCTCGACACCGAGCGCCTTATACGCAGGATGCGGCGAGGAAATCGCAGCGGTCAGGTCCCGAACATATTCGTCCAGGGAATTGACGGAAATCGAAACGCCTGACTGACTCTTGTTGCGGTAACCGAGGTCACTCATGCGCAGCGAAGTGGCATACGGGGAATAGAGAGTTCCGTGGCCAAACTCGTCTAATCCATGATCGGTACGACCGTCCACGAAGGATCGGCAGACCGCGGGAGAGGCACCGAAAAGATAAGGGACAATCCAGCCGTGACGGCGGTAATTGCGCAAGAGCGAGAAGTAGCTTTCTGAAATAAAAGCGGCATTCGGCCCGCCCGATCGGCCAGCGATCGCAGCCCAGACATCCCAAAATTGCTCCGGGAAGGAGTAATTGAAATGCACGCCCGAAATCGCCTGCATGATGCGGCCGTACCGCATGCCGAGGCCGCGGCGATAGATGTGCTTCATTCGGCCCACATTGGAGTGACCAAACTCAGCAATCGGAATGCTCGCATCGCCCTGAAGGCGGCAGGGCATGCTCGTGGCCCAAAGCAGCTCATCCCCTAAGCGCTCGTATACAAATTGATGCAGATCGGTCAGGTACTGCAACAACTCCCAACTTTCCGTGAAAGTCGGTGTCACCAACTCGATGAGTGCCTCTGAGTAATCCGTTGTGATGTGCTCGTGCGTCATCGCCGAACCCAACACCCTCGGGTGCGGTGTTCGAGCGATTCGACCGTCGGTCGCGACGCGCAGGGATTCTTTCTCTACGCCTTTCAAGCCACCCGTAAGGACCCCGCTCACGCGAGCGTTGACCAAAGCCGACAACTGTCGGTCGTAACGGTGATCAATGCGGGCTTCGGACACGCAGCACTCCTAATGGATCTGCACAGTGTACTTGATCAAACAAGTCAGGCGTTTGAAGACGTCTCTACCCTTGATCGCCCCGTCGGGACGGGCCACCCCGAGCGCCTTTCAGGATAGCCGTCGCGTTTCGACCCCAGTACGGACGCCCCCCCCGATCAGCAGATTTCAAACAATCCCGCGGCGCCCATACCGCCACCAATACACATGGTCGCGACAACGTGACGCGCCCCCAGTCGCTTGCCCGCCAGCAGGGCGTGACCCGTCATGCGCTGGCCGCTCATCCCATAGGGATGGCCCACCGCAATCGCCCCGCCGTCGACATTGAGGCGGTCATCGGGTATCCCCAAGCGATCGCGGCAATAAAGCACCTGAACCGCAAACGCCTCGTTCAATTCCCATAGATCAATGTCGGCGACTGTCAGGCCGGCACGGGCTAAGAGTTTGGGCACCGCGTAGACCGGCCCAATCCCCATTTCCTTAGGATCGCAACCCGCCACGGCAAAGCCGCGGAAATACCCTAACGGCGATAATCCACGCCGCTTCGCCTCGTCCGCGGCCATCAGGACCACGGCACCGGCGCCGTCCGAAAATTGACTTGCATTGCCGGCCGCAATGACGCCGCCTGGCAATGCCGAGCGTATGCCGGCCACACCATCCACCGTCGTGCCCTCACGCAACCCTTCATCGTGCTCAACGGTAACCGTACGGGTCGAAAGACGTCCGGTGGCTTTATCGAGGTTCGCCATCGTGACCGTAATCGGCGCAATTTCGTCGTTGAAGTAACCTGCCGCTTTGGCGGCACAGGCACGTTGTTGACTGCGCGCGCCGTACGCGTCCATGTCCGCACGGGTGATGCCGTAACGACGAGCCACTTCTTCGGCGGTATCGAGCATGCTCCAGTAAATGCCTGGCGATTGCTCTTTCAGCCACGTCTCTTCCGTAAAATTCCGGTTGGCACTCGATTGCACAATGGAAATCGACTCCACGCCACCGGCGACATAAATATCGCCCTCACCCGCGATGATGCGCTGGGCGCCGAGGGCGATGGCTTGGAGGCCCGACGAGCAGAACCGATTCACCGTCATGCCAGAGACAGAGTCTGGGCAGCCGGCACGCAGCGCAATCTGCCGAGCAATATTGCCGCCGGTAGCACCTTCCGGTAGCGCACACCCCATAATCACATCTTCGACATCGCCCGCATCAACCCTCGCACGCTCAAGTGCAGCGCGGACGACGTGACCACCCAGCGTAGCGCCGTGCGTCAGATTGAACGACCCTCGAAACGATTTCGCTAATGGGGTGCGGGCGGTCGATACGATCACGACTTCACGGCTCATGAGCGGACTCCGGCAGAATTAAAGGTGCCGCTGGCAGCGGCAAGACGCGCCAGCAATGGCGCTGGCGTCCAGAAAGCGGGGTCTCCATAGGAATTGCGTGCAAATTCCTGCATGCGCAGCACCACCGCATAGAGACCCACTTCCTCGGCATAGCACATAGGACCACCGCGGTAGACGGGGAAGCCATAACCGGTCAGGTACACCATATCGATGTCGGACGCTCTCTGGGCAATCCCTTCATCAAGAATCTGAGCGCCTTCGTTCACGAGGGCATACACCAAACGATCGACAATTTCGCGCGGGGTGATGTCACGGGAGGGCAGCCCAAGAGTGGACCGATGCTCAGCGAGCATGCCCTCGACGACCGGCGAGGGATACGCGTTGCGATCACCTTTTCGGTAGTCGTACCAACCAGCACCCGTCTTCTGGCCGAAGCGTCCCAATTCACACAGACGGTCTGCGATGCCTGAATAACGCACGTCGGGTCGCTCAATGGCGCGCCGCTTGCGGATATGCCAGCCAATATCATTGCCGGCCAGATCGCTCATCCGGAACGGACCCATGGCAAAGCCGAATGCTTCGATCGCACTGTCGATCTGAGCAGGACTCGCGCCTTCATCGACCATGAACAGAGCTTGACGGATGTACTGTTCAATCATGCGATTGCCGATGAAGCCGTCGCAGACGCCCGAGACCACCGCGGTCTTGCGCAGCGTTTTTGCCAATTTCATGGTGGTAGCGAGCACATCGTTAGCCGTTGCTCGCCCCCGCACTACTTCCAGCAATTTCATAATGTTAGCGGGACTGAAGAAATGCATTCCGACCACATCTGCCGGCCGGGACGTGACCGCGGCGATCGCGTTGACGTCCAGCGTGGAGGTATTCGTGGCCAATATCGCGCCGGGCTTTGCCACCCGATCCAATGTCGTGAAGACCTGGCGTTTGACATCCATGTCCTCGTAAACCGCCTCAATGATGAGGTCGGCATCCGCCAGATCGGCGTAATCCAGCGTAGGGCGTAGCAACGCTCCACGCGCCTCGGCGGCCTCCGGGGTCAATCGGCCTTTCTTGACCTGGCCTTCAATCACTTCGCGGATACGCGCCACCCCGCGACTGAGTGCTTCGGCCCCTGTTTCCAAGAGACGAACCGGTATGCCGGCGGAGAGGAACGTGAGTGCGATCCCAGAGCCCATCGTCCCGGCCCCAATCACGGCAGCCGTGCGGACATCCCGCAGTGGCGTGGAATCCGGCACATCCGCGATTTTCGAGGTGGCGCGTTCGGCAAAAAAGGCGTGCCGCAGCGCTTTCGACACCGGCGTGAACATCAATTCGACGAAGAGTGCGCGCTCCGTGGCGAGCCCCTCGTCAAAGGACTTGCTGGCGGCCGCCTCAATCGCATCGATGCACTTCAGCGGCGCTGGATAGGCGGGATACGCTGCACGCACCATGTTGCGCGCAAAAAGGAGGAGAGGCTCGACGTGCGGGCCCGCTGCAGAGCGGTCTCGCGCTTTCGGCAACGGCTTACCTTGGCGATGCAACGCGCCGCGTTCCGCAGCCAATGACACGGCAGCGGGTACAGGATCCCCGTCAATCAGCGCCGCGAGCAGCGGGCTGCCCGCGAATAATTTTGCCGGCACCGGTTCACCGCCCAGGATGACATTGAGTGCGTTTTCAACTCCGATCAGGCGCGGCAAGCGTTGGGTGCCACCGGCGCCCGGTAACAGACCGATTTTGACCTCCGGAAGGCCCAGCTTCGCGCTACTTGATGCGACGCGGTAATGACAGCCGAGCGACAGCTCAAGGCCGCCCCCTAAACACGTCCCCTCGATCGCGGCGACGACGGGCTTAGGGCTCGATTCCACCCGCACAATGAGATCCGCCAGGTTAGGCGACGCCAACATGGCCGGCGTGCCAAATTCCCGTATGTCAGCCCCGGCAGAAAATAAGCCGTTGTTGCCTGCCAGCACGATGCCATCGACCGACGGATCGGCCATCGCCGCAGCCAACTCTCGGGCGACATCGGATCGCGTCGCGCGACCCAGACTATTGACGGGGGGTTCGCCGAACCGGATGACTGCAATTGCGCCCTCGCGCGTAGACGTGACGGAACTCATGATGAATCCTCGGAGCGGAAGTCCCTCCGATTATGCCACCCACCGGGCTCTTGGCTTTGCGCGTTTCCCGGCATGGGCGGGTCGTTTCTTCGGTGGCGGGGGCCGTAGCGCTCCCGCAGAATACGAAAGTCACGTAAGAGAATCGCCAGATGGTCCGTATCGACACCCGCTATCTCTCTGCGACTGCTGCGGATGGGCATCAACTGCGTATCTATCGCGCAAGTCCGATGGACGCGCCGAGAGGTACTATACTGATTATACAGGAGATTTTCGGGGTCACCCCGCACATACGCGCGGTGGCCGATGCTTACGCTCGCGCCGGCTATGAGGCGCTCGCGCCGCAAGTCTTCGACCGCGTCGCTCAGGACCTGATCGTCCCCTACACGGACGTGCCGACCGGATTGGCTCACGCACGCTCCATTGACGTCACCGCCACGGTGGCCGATCTCGAAGCGGCGCGCCTCAGCGCTCAGGACCCAGAGCACGTCGCGGTCATCGGCTACTGCTGGGGCGGCCGCATGAGCTACATCGCTGCGTGCCGTTTACCGCTCAAGGCCGCTGTCGCGTACTACGGCGGCGGTCTGCCCGCCTGCCTAAACGAACATCCGACCTGTCCGATGATGTTCCACTTCGGGGAGTCCGACCCGGCCATTCCCCCAAGCGACGTCGCTGCCGTACGAACTGCCCTGCCGCACGCCGAGGTTCACCTGTACCCCGCGGGGCATGCTTTCAACAATTCCGATCGCGCATCCTTCGAGCCCGTCAGCGCGGCGGCTGCGTTTGATCGATCCATCGATTTTCTGCGCCGCCATCTGGGCTGACGCGTCTTATCCACTCCTGTCACGGGACGAATCATCATGACCTTGATCCTCAACGACCCTACCCTGCTGCGCAACCGATGCTACGTCGATGGCCAATGGATCAGCGCAGACGACGGCCGCACTCTGGCCGTCACGAATCCAGCATCCGGCGAAGTGCTGGCCGAGGTCCCGGATTGCGGCGTTGAGGAGACGCGTCGAGCCATCGATGCCGCCAAAAAAGCACTACCCGCCTGGGCGGCCAAGTCCGCCAAAGAGCGCGGCAAAATTCTGCGCCGCTTTGCCGATTTAATGACCGCCAACGCAGAGGATCTTGGTCGCCTCATGACGGCGGAACAGGGCAAGCCTCTGGCGGAGGCTAAAGGTGAAGTCGGCTATGCCGCCTCGTTTTACGAGTGGTTTGCCGAAGAAGGCCGCCGAGTCTACGGCGAAGTCATCCCCTCACCCGCGTCGGACAAGCGACTGCTCGCATTGCGTCAGCCGGTTGGCGTTGTGGGCGCCATCACCCCGTGGAATTTCCCGGCAGCGATGATCACTCGCAAGGCCGGCGCCGCCCTCGCTGCCGGCTGCACTATCGTCATCAAGCCCGCCGAGTCGACCCCGCTATCGGCGTTTGCGCAGGCGGAACTTGCCGAACGAGCCGGTATCCCGGCCGGCGTATTCAATGTGTTGACGGGAAGTCCGCAGGCGATTGGCGGTGAACTCACGTCTAACCCGAAAGTCGCTAAAATCACCTTCACGGGTTCCACCGCCGTCGGCAAGTTGCTCATGAAGCAGTGCGCCGATACGGTTAAAAAAGTATCCCTCGAGTTGGGTGGCAACGCGCCCTTCATCGTGTTTGACGATGCGGATCTGGATGCCGCCGTGGTCGGCGCGATGGCCTCGAAGTACCGGAATACCGGACAGACATGCGTTTGTGCGAACCGATTACTGGTCCAAGCAGGCGTCTACGACGCATTCGTCGCGAAATTGGTCGAGGCTACCCGTAAGTTGCGAGTGGGTGCTGGGCTTGAGGGACCAACCGAGCAAGGTCCGTTAATCAATGAGAAAGCCGTCGCCAAAGTCGAGGATCACATCGCCGACGCCGTCTCCAAGGGCGCTCAAGTGGCATTGGGCGGACGGCGCCATGCCTTAGGCGGAACCTTTTTCGAGCCCACGGTACTCACCCATGTGACGACGTCCATGAAAGTGGCCCGCGAAGAAACCTTCGGACCGGTTGCGCCGGTATTCCGGTTCGAAACGGAGGCGGATGCCATACGGATGGCCAACGACACGGAATTCGGTCTGGCGGCTTACTTCTATACGCGCGATATCGCGCGTTCTTGGCGCGTGGGCGAAGCCTTGGAATACGGCATTGTGGGTCTCAATACGGGCATCATTTCGACCGAAGAAGCTCCGTTCGGCGGATGGAAGGAATCGGGCATCGGCCGCGAAGGGTCCAAGCACGGCATCCTTGACTACACCGAACTGAAGTACCTCTGTGTCGGCGGTCTAATGCCTTGAAGACGCGACTGTCGGAGCGCAGCCTCACCATACTGCTCGCGGCAGTCACAGCGTCGGGACCCATTTCGTTAGGCATCTACATGCCCGTGCTACCACTGGCACGGGCAGCTTTTCACGTCAGCGTAGCGGCGGCGAGTGCTACGGTAACCGCCGCGTTGGTGGCTTACGCGATCGGTCTGTATGCCTACGGCCCTCTCTCGGATCGCTTTGGACGGCGACCGGTCATCCTGACCGGTTTGTGCGTGTACCTCTTGGGCGTGATCACCGCGCTTTGCGCGACATCCATCGGCATGTTGACCGTAGGCCGTGTGATTTCCGCGCTCGGCACCTCGGCCGGCGTGACGGTTGCGCGCGCCGTTTTGGGTGACCTCTACGAACGAGAGCATATGGCGCTACGCCTTGCCACCATCACGATGGTGATGTCGGTTGCCAATGCGTTGTCACCCGCATTGGGCGGCATGCTGGGCGATCTCATGGGTTGGCGCATCGTCTTCGAAATACAACTCGGGCTGGCACTGTCCGTGGGCGTGGCTGCGTGGCGCTGGCTGCCCGAAACCCGCGCACCCAGCGCCTTGGGGAGCCGCGTAAGCGTTCTGGGCGCGTCGGCAAACCTCGTTCGAGATCGAGCGTTCTTGGGGTATGCGTTGCAAACCGGCGTTCTGTACGCCGTCTTTTTTGTGTTTGTATCCCTCGTTCCGTATATTTTTCGAACGCTCGGCCGTACCAGTGCGGAGTACGGATCGTGGTACGTTTTGATTTCCTTTAGCTATTTCTGCGGCAACTGGTACACGACGCGCTACTCCTACCGTCGAGGGCTCGAGCGGCTGATCACCGACGGAGTTCGACTGCAAGCCGTCGGCGCGCTCGCGGGAGCCGGATTAGCGTGGCTCGGCTTTTGGCACCCTGCTTTCATCTTTTTACCGTGGTGCATAATCGGCTTTGCCCAAGGGCTGACGCTGCCTAACTTGACGGCGGCGGCGGTGGCACGCTCGCCCGCCAATGCCGGCGCAGCATCGGGCTTGCTCGGATTTGGTCAACAAATTATTGGAGCCCTCGCCGTCCAAGGCATGTCGAGCGCGAGTACGTCATCGCCTGTTGCTGTGACGACGTTTATTGCCGCCGGCGCGCTGATCGCGGCAGGCGTCTGGTATGCGACCCCACCCCATTGGCGCCTACCACCCCATCGAGTCACTTCCTAGGCGGATGGCCATGCTTGGGCGCTTTCTAGAATATGCCGTAGCTTCACCTAACCCATTAGAATCTTTAGATTTCTATACCCGATTGGGGTTTGCGGTTGCCCCTGACACCGGCGAAACTCGCGAAGGGACGATTGCCTTGAGCGACGGTCGTTTGACGTTGCGGTTATGCACATCCTTGGGCCATTCGCCGACATTGGTTTTCACGCGACCGAATCTGGCGGACCTCGTCCCGACGCTGACCGCCATCGGTGTTGTCCCGGAGCACGTGGCGCTCGGCGACCACCAATTCAATCACCTCGAGTGTCAGCTGCCCGGTGAAATCTCGGTGATGGTGACCGAAGCGCGCACACATTCACCAGTGACCGATCAGCCGTCGCTGCTCGGTTGGTTTGAGGAAATCGAAATTGTGGGTGCGAGCATCGACATCAGCGCACTGACGTGGGAGGCATTGGGTTTTGTTGCCTTCGACCTAGGGGATGCTTTGCAGCGGCGAATTGTCGTGGCGAATGACAGTATCAGCTTATCGCTGCTGGCAACGAGCCCGATCAGCCATCACCTCTTGGTCTTTACGGCGGAGAATATAGCCTCGGTTGCCGAGTCGCTCACGCGGCGAGGCTTTCTCATCCGCCGTGAATTGACGGCGGACCGACCGCTTCAGCATCAGATTTGCCTTCGAGCGCCGGAAGGCACCGTCATCGTTGTCCGCGAGGCAACCTAAACCACTCGGGAGTATCGAGGCAGCGAGTGGAAGGCGGATGGCTTGTTCAGGTGCGCATCAAACACCATGGCGACATTGCGCATCAACAGTCGGCCGCGTGGCGTAATCCGCACACTGCGCCCCTGTATTTCGACCAGACCGTCGGCCTCCAGAGGCTTTATGGCTTCGAGCTCGGCGGCAAAATAACGTTCAAAATCGATGCGGTGTTTCGCCTCAATGCTCGAAAAATCCAGACGAGTCGCGCACATCAGCGCTTGTATGACGTCACGACGTAGTCGGTCATCCGGTTCAAGCGCGACACCGCGTTGCACGGCCAAGCCGCCCGCTTCGATGCGACGATAGTATTCGGGCAGCGTCTTGGCATTTTGCGCATACGTGTCACCGACCTTAGAGATGGAGCTGACACCCAAGGCGATGAGATCGCACTCCGCTCGAGTTGAATAACCTTGAAAGTTTCGCTGTAGTGTTCCCGCGCGCTGCGCTTCCACCAATTCGTCCGTCGGGAGCGCGAAATGATCCATACCGATATAGACATAGCCCGCGGCGGAGAGCGTTTCTACGGTTAACCCCAAGAGCCCCAATTTCTCACTGGGCGTCACCAAATCAACCACTTTTATTTGACGCTGTGCTTTAAAAAGGTGCGGCAGATGAGCGTAGCTGTATGCAGCAATACGGTCGGGACGAGCGGCCACGATCTTTTCGAGCGTCTGCGCGAAACTGTGTCTCGTCTGACGAGGCAACCCATAAATGAGATCGACACTGATGCTATCAATGCCGATGGACCGAGCATGCTGTATCAATCCAAGCGTGTCCGCCTCTGATTGGATTCGGTTAACGGCGGCTTGGACAGACGGATCGAAATCCTGGATGCCCATGCTGAACCGATTAAACCCCAAGGACTGCAGTCGATCTAAGCGCTCGGCCGTCACCGTTCTTGGGTCCAGTTCGATCGAATACTCTCGATCGGCGTCAGTTCGCAGGCTGAAATGCCGCCCCATGACCTCAAAGAGTTGGCATAGCTCCTCATCGCTGAAGAACGTAGGGGTCCCACCCCCGAAGTGCAATTGGTCGACTAGGCGACTACGGCTGTATAGAGCAGCTTGGCGCTCTATCTCCAGATAGAGGTGCTCCAAGTAAATCTGAGAGCGACCGTGATCCCGGGTAATCACCTTATTGCAGCCGCAATAGAAGCAGGGGCTTTCGCAGAACGGCACATGGACGTAAAGGGAAAGGGGTTTAGGGTCGAGTTCGTTACTCGCCCGGGCCGCCGTGTCGTATTCGACAATTCCGAACCGTTCGTGGAATTGAACGGCCGTCGGGTAGGAGGTGTAACGGGGCCCGGGGCCGTCGTAACGGCTCACCAGGTCTGGGTCAAAAACGGCAATCGGGTCGGGTGACAGCATGGCGGCGACCCTACCGTGCCGATACGGTCTTTCGCGATAGGATAAATACGGACTGTGACCCGTTCCCACGTGCCGGTTGTTACACTCGCACGGCTTCGCAAAGACGACCTCAATGCCCGCATTTTGCCCTCATGACCTCCTCACTGTGTTCGCGCTGGAATCAGAGGCCGGCGGGCAATTTTCTGATTTAGGGGACCGAGTTCTCTACACGGGGATCGGCAAAATAAACGCGACCTATGCGCTGACCCGCTCTTTGCGGACGCGCACACCCAAGATGATCCTATCCTTTGGCACCGCGGGAAGCCCTCGGTTCAATACCCATACGCTGGTGGAGTGCACTTTTTTTGTGCAGCGCGACATGGATGTCCGTGGTCTGGGCTTCGCTCTCGGGACGACCCCTTTGGATCCGATCCAACCCGTATTGCATTCGCCGCGTCGACTGCCTCACCTCATGGAGGGCCGTTGCGGCAGTGGCGACAACTTTGTGATGGGGCATGACGTTTTTGATTGCGACGTTTTGGACATGGAGGCCTATGCGCTGGCCAAGGTCTGTGCGCTTGAAGGCATTCCGTTCCTATCGATCAAATACGTGACCGATGGTGGTGATCATCAGGCCAACGCGGATTGGACACGAAACTTGCCGTTGGCGGCGTCCGCATTCCGCCGCACATATGACTCGCTCGTACAGGCCGACGAACGATGACCACCCGGGGTTGGTGGCCTGATCCATTCCTGATTGCGATCGCGCTCGCCGTCTTAGCGGCTGCATTGGCTCCCCATCTCGGTGCTCAGGACGGCCCCCTCCACGTGCATGAGGCAACCCGCATTGCCGTCACACTGGTGTTTTTTCTCCATGGTGCGGTGCTCCCCCTCGAGGCTTTGCGCCGCGGTTTGAAAAATATTCGACTGCATCTCGTCTCGCAGGCCGTAACGTTTCTCGTTTTTCCTGCACTGGGTGCGTTCATTCTGCTCGCAGGCCGTGGCTTGCCTTCAGCGATCGCTCTGGGCTTCTTCTTCATGTCCACCGTCTCCTCAACGATCTCCTCCTCGGTCGCGCTAACGGCAGTGGCCCGAGGGGATACCGCGGGAGCACTTTTTAACGCAACGCTCTCCGGGATACTGGGCGTCTTCCTGACACCTCTTTATGCATCGCTGGTAGCGAAGACTGCCGGCGTCACTCTGTCACTCCCGAGCGTCATGCAAACGGTTTCGCTGACCATTTTGTTGCCGCTGGCGCTGGGTCAGCTGTCGCGCCCGCTGTGCGGATCTTTTTTTCGCAGATTCCCACACGTGGTCCATTGGACAGATCGAACGTCCATCGTTCTGATCGTCTACGGCGCCTTTTGCGAGTCGATACGAGCCGGTGTCTGGACTCGCGCCGCGATCCTTCCCGCGATCATGTCGGCCGTGATTGCCCTGGCTTTGCTGGCCGTCGTGAGCGGTGCTTTGCTCGCACTCACTCGGGCGCTCCGAATGGACAGGGACTCGGCCGTCGCCGCCTACTTTTGCGGCTCACAAAAGAGTCTCGCGAACGGTTTGCCGATCGCGCATGCGGTGTTTGGAACCTCTACCTCGATAGGCCTTATCGTGATGCCATTGCTCGTCTACCATCAGGTTCAGTTAGCGGTCGGCGCTATCGTTGCGCGACGTCTTGGGGGAGGAAAACGGCATGACTGATCACGGCACTCACCGTTTCGATGACGTTGGCGAATGCGTTGATGCGACGCTGCGCAAACTCGGAAATCGGATCGTCATGGCAACCCCGCTCGGGATGGGCAAGCCTGTCGCCTTTATTAACGAACTCTACCGCCGCGTCGCCCGCGATCCTTCGATCGATCTGACCATCGTCACGGCGCTGTCGTTAAATCGGCCTTTGGGGCGGACTGAACTCGACAGCCGCTTGATCGGTCCCATGGCCGAGCGCATCTGGGGCGATTATCCGGATCTCGACTACGTGAAGGCTGCGCACGAAAATCGCCTACCGCCGAATATCCGAATTCGCGAGTTTTTCGTTCAGGCCGGCGCCTGGCTGAACGTTCCGAGTACTCAACAGGAGTACTTGAGCTCCAATTATTCGCACGTCGTTCGTGACACCATCGCCATGGGCGTCAATTTGCTTGCGCAAAGTGTATCGGCGCGAGGGATCGGCCCTCGGGAGCACATCAGTCTCTCTGGCAATCCTGATCTCAGCCTCGACCTTCTCGACCACCTCGAAGCGGAAGCGGCGAGAGGAATCCCAGTCGTCACCGTTGCCAGCATCAATCGGCGATTGCCGTTCATGCTGGGGGGCGCTGCACTCACTCGTCCCCGGTTTGAGTTTGTGCTTGATCACGAGCGGTACGAGCACGACCCGTTTTGTATCCCGAACGCGCCCATCGGGGACGTTGAGCATGCGCTCGGCCTCAATGCCGCCTGCTTGGTACGTGACGGTGGAACACTCCAATTGGGGATTGGAGAACTGGGTGAGGCCATTGTCTACGCCCTGCAATTGCGCCAGCAGCGCAACGACGTTTACCGCCATGTTCTTGAGCTCACCGGCGTATCCAGTCGGTTCGCCGACACCATACAAAACGTCGGCGGCCTGGGAACACTTGACCGTGGGATCTTTGCCAACACGGAAATGTTCGTGGACGGCTTCCTAGAACTGTTCCGAGCAGGGATATTGTCGCGACGCGTATACCCTCACGCTCAATTGCAGCGTTTACTCGATGATGGTGCGGTCACACACACGCCCAATGTCGAAATGTTAGTCGCTCTCGCGCGGGCTGGGGTCGGCTTCATTGACGCGAAGGAGTTCTCGGCGCTGGAACGTTGCGGTCTATTTGCGCCCGGAACCTCCCACGACGGGCGCTACGCATTGATCGCGCCGTCTGGAAAGCATATCGAGGCGGACCTAAACGACGCCGCGGCCCGCGAGTCGATCGCCTCAGAGTGTTTGTCACGACGCCTCGACGGCGGTCACGTACTGCACGGCGGGTTTATGTTGGGTCCTCGCGCTTTTTACAGCGCGTTGAGGAATCTCCCGGAGGTCGACCGAGCGGCGTTCAATATGACCAGCGTCGCGTGGACCAACGAACCGGGTGGCCCTGATCATGCCTTAAAGTTAGCGCAACGCAGGCATGCCCGCTTTATCAACACGACCATGATGGTGACCGGACTCGGCGCAGCAGTGTCCGACGGCTTGGATTCCGGACAAGTTGTTAGCGGCGTCGGCGGCCAATATAACTTTGTGTCCCAGGCGCATGCGCTACCCGAAGCACGTTCGATCCTGCTGGTTCGCAGTACGCGATCAAGTGCCGGAAGGACGTCGTCGAATATTGTTTGGAACTACGGGCACACGACCATACCTCGACACCTTCGCGACATCGTGGTGACCGAGTACGGCATCGCGTCGCTGCGCGGTTTGACGGACCGGGATTGTGTTGTCGCGCTGCTGGCGGTCACCGACTCGCGCTTTCAGCAGGAATTGCTCGGTCATGCGAAGGCTGCCGGCAAGATTGAGTCGTCCTATGAGATTCCTCACGAGCATCGGCGCAACCTCCCGGAGACGATTGCGGCATCGCTACGCGGATTGCGTACCGAGGGCTTTTTCTCCAAGTTTCCGTTCGGCTGTGATTACACCGCGGAAGAACTTGTTCTGCAGCGCGCAGTGGCGAAAGTGGCGAATGATGCCGCTCATCGCCCGTCCGCGTTTGCCCAACTATTGACGTCGCGGACGTCGGTCGATGATCCCGTTATTCGGCCATACATGGACCGAATGGGATTTGCGCCGCCCCAGGATCGACACGAGAAACAACTTCAACAGTCTATGGCGAATGCGATTGCGGAGGTACTTGCGGAACGCTAGGTCGTTTGAGCTGCAATACGCTGCGCTTGTCGGCGCAGCATGGCGCCAAAGCCGGCACGGTCGAAAAATCCATCCACAGCATTGAGGTCGGGTGGGCGCCTGATGACGTCCGAGGGTTGGGCATCCATCGGCATGTCGCAGGCAATGCGCGTCAGTTCCCGCGCAAGGAAGGCGACGTCTCGGTGCTCAATGAGTTTCGCGCTGACGCTTGCGGCGCCGCGCAATTTTACCGAGGCTATACGTTCAATGTTTCCGTACAGATCCTCCAGCGACGAAAACTCCGTAAGCAGCGCTCCGGCGGTTTTTTTTCCAATCCCCGGTACGCCGGGGATGTTATCAACAGCGTCACCCGTCAGCGCCAAATAGTCCGGAACGCGTTCTGGCATCACACCGAATCGCGATGGGATGTCGTGATAGCCCAGTCGCTCGCCCGCGGTGTAATCCCAGAAACAGTCACCCTGCCTAATCAACTGAGCAAGATCTTTATCGCGCGTCACGACAATCGATCGATAGCCCTTGGCACGGAATCGCGTTGCTAACGTACCAATGATGTCATCGGCCTCGTATTCGGCGCTGCCATAATCCCGAATTCCCAGGTGCGTGCACAGCTCCCTGCATCGCGAAAACTGTTCTTTCAATTCCGGCGGTGCCGGATCGCGATTCGCCTTATATGCGGGATACAGTCGATTTCTAAAAGAGCTTGAGAGGCTTTCATCAAAGGCGACGGCAATGTGCCGAGGACGCTCTTGCTCGACGAGGTCACAAAGAAATCGAGCAAAACCGTAGAGTGCGTTCACTGGCCGACCATCCGGATCGGCCATTTCCGGCGGCATGGAGTAATAAGCTCGGAATATGAAATAACTGGCATCAACGAGATAGAGGTCGTCCATCCCTCAGTTTACCCACTCCTTGATGCGACGATGCAATGGGCTGGATCTGGGGAAGTGAGCAATCAGATATTGCATCTGGTCGGCCATCACACGACGGCCTTTTAGGTAAATGTACTCGGCGTAGGTGGGCGTAAATGGCACGGCGAGCAATTGTATGCCGGCCTGCTCCGGCGTCCGCGCGGCTTTTGCGTTATTACAGCGTCGACACGCGGTCACCACGTTGTTCCAGCAATCCAGGCCGCCGAGGAAAAACGGGCGGACGTGGTCTCGTGATAGCAAATTGGCTGGAAATCGAAGCCCGCAGTACATGCACAGATGCCCGTCCCGGCGGAACAAGGTCTCATTGTTCAGCGGCGGGATGTAGTTTCCTCGGGTAGCTCCCGCGTTCCCGGAGTATCCGGTCGTTGCGAGAATGGAATGGATCTCTACATAGGACGGCATTCCGGTACGTGCATTGGTTCCGCCCCGTATTCGGTAGAGACGCGTACCGCTGCTATACGCCACCTGACCGAGCGTGTGCAGACGCACTGCCTCTTTGAAATCAATCCATTCCAATGGCATACCCGAAACATCGGTACGCAATGCCTGCTGACCGAGCGGATACGGCGATAGCGCAGCATCGGCTTCCGCCGACTGCGGACACGTCACGGCCTGATCGGGCCGCTCTTGCATTGGCCTCGGATTCATTATCGTAAGATACGAGAGCCTTGTGCCATAATCAAATTCGATCGGACGATTACACAAACTTGAAATAATCGGGTCCGCTAGCGGCGCCGAAGAGCCGTGACTAGGAAGGGCCCTAGGAGATCGATCGATGTCGCCGTCTCCAGCGGAAGGTCTTGTGCTCGGGGTTCCCCGTGAAACTCAGTCGGGTGAGGCGCGCGTCGCGCTGGTCCCCGAAGTCGTTAATAAATTCATCGCACTCGGGCATCGCGTTCTTATGGAGCGCGGTGCAGGAGCGGCCGCTCAGTTCCCGGATAGCGCCTACAGCAACGTTGAATTTGTAGAAAGCGCTTCGGAGGTTTACGGCCGAGCAGACGTGCTGCTGAAAGTACAGCCGATTACTGTGGCAGAAGCATCCATGTTGCGTGCGGGCACACTGCATGCCGGATTCATGCAGCCCCACAACAACTTGGCCGCCGTTAGCGCGCTTCGTGATCAGAAGATTACGAGTTTCGCAATGGAGCTTGTGCCCCGCATATCGCGCGCTCAATCGATGGATGCGCTTTCGTCGCAAGCGTCGATAGCTGGCTACAAAGCCGTGCTGATTGCCGCCAACGCACTCGACAAGTTTTTCCCGATGTTAACCACCGCCGCCGGCACGATTCGTCCCGCTCAAGCGTTGGTCATTGGAGTCGGTGTGGCGGGCTTACAGGCGATCGCCACCGCGAAGCGGTTAGGGGCAATCGTCGAAGCGTATGACGTGCGCAGCGCCACGCGCGACCAAGTGAAATCCTTGGGTGCCAAATTTGTAGAGACCGGCGTGACGGCTGAGGGCACCGGTGGTTACGCGCGGGAATTGACGACCGAAGAGAAGGCGAAGCAGCAGGAGGTGCTGGACGGTCGTATCGCGGTGGCTGACGTCGTGATCACGACAGCGGGCGTTCCCGGCCGCACCGCTCCGCGCATTATCTCGGCGGCCGCCGTTGAACGGATGAAACCGGGAGCCGTGATCGTCGATATCTTGGCCGAGAATGGAGGGAACTGC
The DNA here is from genome assembly GCA_036742455.1 of Steroidobacteraceae bacterium. Classification (GTDB taxonomy): domain Bacteria; phylum Pseudomonadota; class Gammaproteobacteria; order Steroidobacterales; family Steroidobacteraceae; genus CAIKZZ01. The sequence goes on from DAINQU010000007.1 coordinate 69,878, forward strand.
GAATTAACGCGGGCCGGCGAGACGGTGGTGCATCAAGGGGTCAAGATTGTCGGTCCGATCAACTTACCCTCCCAGCTCGCGTATCACGCGTCGGAAATGTACGCGCGCAATTTGTACAACCTCTTGAGCCCCGCATTGAAAGGTGGCGTTTTGACGATTGATTGGGGTGATGAGGTGTTCGCGGGCACAGCGCTCACGCATGCCGGTGCCATCAAGCACGAACCGACCGCCAAACTACTCGCAGGCTAAAGGAGAACCTCATGAACGGTGTGATAGCCATCTACATATTTATGCTTGCGGGATTCACCGGCTACGAAGTGATTTCAAGAGTGCCGGTCATTTTGCACACCCCTCTCATGTCCGGGAGCAACTTTGTGCACGGCATCGTCTTGGTGGGCGCCATGATGGCGCTGTTTAGTGCCCATGGGGTTCTGGAACTTTGCATCGGAACGGTCGGCGTGATGCTCGCCGCCGGGAATGCTGTTGGTGGTTACGTCGTGACAGAGCGAATGCTTGAGATGTTCAAGTCCAGCGGGAAGGCTCCCCGCGCGGGGCATCAGCCATGAACCTAGATCACGCCTCGTTGGTCAGCCTGGTCGTCGATGCCGCTTATATTCTCGTCGCCTTCTTGTTCATCTCTGGCCTCAAGCGCATGAGTTCCCCGGCGACGGCGCGCGGAGGGATCCTCTGGGCGGGCCTCGGCATGGTCATTGCCACCCTCGTCACGTATTTGTTGCCGGCACCGGGACTGAATCTGCTGCTCGTGATAGGCGCCACCGCGGTGGGCGGAGGTATTGCCTGGTTCTACGGCAAGCGCGTCGCGATGACCGATATGCCCCAGATGATTGCGCTCTACAACGGGATGGGCGGCGGCGCCGCGGCAGCTATTGCGGCGGTGGAACTCTACCGCGGCGAATCGCACGGACTCGCCTACGGAATTCTCGCTGTATTGGGCGCGTTGATCGGAGCGGTGTCGTTATCGGGTTCGTGCATTGCGTTTGCGAAATTGCAGGGTTTGATCAAGAAGTCGTTTCGGTTCTCAGGCCAACAGTTCGTCAACATTCTGATTCTCGGCGGAACAGTCTTGCTGGGCGCCTCCATCGCGACGGGATTCGACGGGAATGCCGGGGTTGTGACTGCTTTTTTTGTGTTAGCGCTGGTCTTGGGCGTCACGATGACGCTACCGATCGGTGGCGCCGATATGCCGGTGGTAATTTCGTTGTATAACGCGCTGACTGGGTTAGCCGTCGCGTTTGAAGGCTATGTTCTGCAAAACGCCGCGATGATCATCGCGGGCATGGTGGTCGGGTCTGCCGGTACGCTGCTGACGCAGCTGATGGCAAAAGCAATGAACCGGTCGCTTGGCAACGTCCTTTTTTCAGGCTTTGGAGAATCTGCCGGTGCGGCCAGCGGTCCTGTCACCGGCTCGCAGAAACCCATTGAGGCCAGCGATGCCGGCGTGATGATGGCCTACGCTCAAAAAATGATCGTGGTGCCAGGCTACGGCATGGCGGTCGGTCAGGCACAGCATAAAGTTTGGGAGTTGGCGCAGCTTCTGCAGAACCGCGGAGTTTCCGTCAAGTTCGCGATCCACCCCGTGGCAGGCCGAATGCCGGGCCACATGAACGTACTGCTCGCCGAAGCCGGTGTACCGTACGATCTCATTTCCGATCTCGATGAGATTAATGCGGAGTTCGAGACAGCGGATGTGGCGCTCATCATCGGCGCCAACGACGTCGTGAATCCGGTGGCCCGAAATGACCGGTCGAGTCCAATTTACGGTATGCCCATCCTGGATGCAGACAAGGCACGCAATGTGATTGTGATTAAGCGTGGGCAGGGCCAAGGATTCTCCGGCATCGAGAATGCGTTGTTCTATTTGGATAACACACGGATGCTGTACGGCGACGCTCAAGGCGCCGTTAACCAATTGATTCAAGCAGTGAAGGCGACTGGCTAATGCTTCGACGAGTACCACTGTACGGATGGGTCTTGTTGGCAGTTCTCGCAGGCGCGTGTGTGGGTTGGCTCAACCCGCCGCTGGGCGTGGCGCTGAAGCCCCTGGGCGATGACTTCATTAAGCTCATCCGTATGGTCGTCGCGCCACTCGTCTTTACGACCGTCGTGTTAGGCATTGGCCAGATGCGTGAGTTGCGGCACGTGGGCCGTATCGGTTTGAGGGCTTTGGCGTATTTTGAGGTGCTCTCGACGGTGGCTCTGCTTCTGGGCGTACTGGTCGCTAACGCACTGAAACCGGGCGCTGGCTTCCACGCAGATATCACGCATTTGGATGCTTCTGCGGTAGCACACTATGCGTCGGCTGCACGTGAGCAGGGTATTGCTGAGTTTTTGGCCAATATTATTCCCACGACTCTGCCGGCTGCGCTCACCTCCGGTGAATTGCTCCAAGTTCTCCTGGTCGCAGTCATCATCGGCTTTGCGACCGCGGTATCAGGCGATCGCGCACACGCCTTTATCGCTCTAATGGAGTCGCTATCCGTCATTTTGTTTCGGGTGGTGGATTTCGTAATGTGGTTGGCACCGATTGGCGCCTTTGGGGCCATGGCGTTTACGTTGGGAAAATTTGGTTGGCACAGCCTCGCGCCCTTGGCGCAATTTATGGGCGTGTTCTATCTCACGTGCGCGACGTTCGTCCTCGTTGTGCTCGGCACGGTGGCGCGCCTCAACGGCTTCCGCATTACGGCATTGCTGCGATATCTGCGAACCGAAATATGGACTGTGATTGGCACCTCCTCCTCGGAAAGCGCATTAGCTCCCTTGATTGATCGACTGAAGCGACTGGGCTGCCCGCCTGCTACGGTGGGATTGGTCGTTCCGACGGGCTACTCGTTTAATTTAGACGGCACGTGCATCTATCTGTCCTTGGCCGCGATTTTTCTCGCGCAGGCCTTGGACGTGCCGCTGACACTGGGTCAGCAAATGACTGTGTTATTGGTCGCGATGGTGACGTCCAAGGGCGCCGCGGCCGTGACCGGTGGCGGCTTCATTACCCTCGCGGCCACGCTCGCCGTTGTTCCGAGCGTACCGGTCGAGGCGATCGCACTGATTCTCGGCATCGACCGGTTTATGAGCGAGGCGCGTGCCGTGACCAATCTCATTGGCAACGCGACCGCAACGCTCGTGATATCGCGCTGGGAGGGCGATCTCACGAGCGAGCAGATCACCCAAGGCCTAGCGAAGTCTCGCTAGCAACGTCATCCGTGCTTGTGATGACCGTCGGCGTGATCCGGATGGTCGGTGCGCTCAGGGTGCTCCTGCACGTGCTCGCGCACGGGGATCGGCACATTGCAGATATCGATATGGCCGGCCGGCACCTTGTACCAGGCGTCCCGTCGATTTCGGCGCAGTTCGATGAGCTTTTGAAACATCTTGGTGTCGGTCCGTAGGATCTCGAGCGGTAAGCGTTCCGTCACCGGGACGTCGGCCGCAACGCGCACGCTACGAATGGGCTCACGCTGCTCGGGCTGCTCATAGAAACCTTGGTTGCCGCTGCCACGGGTCAACGACGACAAAAACTCCATTCCGTAGATCACTCTGCCCACAATTGCTGTGTTGCGATCCAATTGACGCGGCGCTTGCCCGATGACGGCGTACAGTTCCGTCCCGATCGCGGTGGCCGGATCGTTGTCTCGACCGACACCGACCGCGCCATAGCAGTGCAAAGGCCACGCCTCTGACTCTGAGCCGCCTCCGCCGCGGCCCACTGGCATGTCACCGGAAAAACCAACCTCGGGCGCGTAGGTGTCCACGTCATGGAGGCGCACAAAGGGCAGGTCGGCAGCCGTGCGGGTGAATTCCGCGGGCAAATGCTTCTCTCCGACCTCGGGCTTTGAGTTCAGCGGATCGCCCCACTGCGCCACGAAATTATCTTGGACTCGCACAACCGCAAGACCGTCGTACCAATGGGCACGGGTCAACTTCAAGATGTTCGCGACGTGCCGCGGGGCGAAGTCCGGATTGAGCTCAATAACCACTTTGCCGTTGGGAAGCGACAAATACAACGTGCGTTCCGGGTCGGGTTGACGCCAGTCAGCCGCCGTCGTGGACGCCAACAGTTCGCCCATCGTGAGCGGTTTTGGCGCCGGCTTCGGCGCGACTGGCGCCACCGTGGCCGGCGGCGTTCCGTCAGTCGGGGTCGTTGCAGGAACCGCGCCGGAGGATTGCGCCACGCAGACCGCCGCGTACAGCGTGGCAGCGATCGCCGCCGGGAGGGTCATCGAACGTAACAAAGGCATTCCGGTGGTCCTTACGCGAGCGAGTGGAAGACGTTCTGGACGTCGTCGTCCTGCTCGAGTTTGTCGATCAATTCGAGCACTTCCTTGGCATCCTCATCGCTCAGTTCGGTCGGCGTCTGGCAAACAAACTCACGCTCTGCAGAGAGGGGCGTCAGGCCACGATCTTCCAATGCTTTTTGAAGTTGCCCGAAATCCGGGAAGGCGCAGCGAATAACCAATTGCGGTTCGCCCTTCTCGCCGGTGCTCTCACCCATTTCCTCGAGACCGTGGTCGATCAAATACAACTCGAGATCGTCCTGATCGATGCCCTCAGGATTGAGTCGAAATACACCCATTTCCTTGAACTGGAACGCAACGCTACCGCTCGCGCCCATATTCCCGCCCCATTTAGAGAAAATGTGGCGGACGCTCGCGACGGTACGCGTCGGGTTGTCGGTGGCCGTCTCAACGAGGATCGCGACGCCATGAGGACCGTACCCTTCGTAGATCACCAAGGCGAAATTTTCGGCATCTTTGCCGCCGGCGCGTTTGATCGCGGCTTCGACCTTGTCCTTCGGCATGTTGACCGCTCGCGCATTCTGGATAACGCGCCGCAGAGCGGGATTGGAGTTCGGATCGGTACCACCGGAACGGACCGCAATCGCGATGTCCTTGGTAACACGGTGGAACTGTTTGGCCATGCGATTCCAGCGGGCGAACATCGCATGCTTACGGACTTCGAAAATGCGACCCATGGGCCAAAAACCATCCTGACAGGCCCGAATCCGGGCGACTGGGATGGGATTGTAGTGCGATCCGGGGGTCCGCGTCGCTTCTGTCACTCGTCGGGAAGGCCGGAAAGGGTATCGGACGGTTCGGGTTCGCGGGCCCAAAGGTGATGGACAGTCGGGGGATGGGAGCCTTGGTGCAGCGCCAAGACACGTTCGCGGATGGATTGGTCCGCGACGGTCGCGCGCTCCCATTGGCGCAGGTGGTCGAGCCAGGTCAACGCCTGATACCGCTCAATAAACCGAGTGGGGTCATCCAAGTCTTGCATCAATGACCATCGTCGAGCGCCATCCCGGCGGCGGGTACGCCCCAACTCATGCGCTGCCTGGAGGAATTCGGCGACGTCTTGCGGCGCGATCCGGTATTCGACGGTGATCACGATCGGGCCTGCGGACTGAGGGATATCGAGGCGTGCCCCTCCGTCGCTGGCCGGCCATGGCCCTAATTCATCGGCCCCGTGCGCGACCAGTCCCCGACGGCGGCCGAGCACCGCGGCGGAGCCTAGCAACACGGCGGCAGACGTGACGAGGCTTGTCGAGAGCCCAAGATGCTCCGCGACCATGCCCCAACTCCATGCCCCGATCGCGGCCCCGCCGAAAGCGGCTGTTTGATAGAGCGCGAGCGTACGCCCCACCACCCACCGTGGCGAGGACACCTGCACAACGACGTTGAAGGTCGAAAAGGAGAGGACCCAGCTGCCCCCGGCAAGCGCAACGGAGACCATCGTCAACAGGCGCCAAGGCGACAGTCCGGCAGTCGCAGCGCCCAACGCGAACGTCACGGATGCCGCCGTCGCGATGGTGTTGTAACCGTAGCGGCGACGCAGACCCGTGCTCGCGAGGGCCGCCACCACGGCGCCGGCCCCGAAGCCACCGAGTAACAAGCCGTAGGTTAAGGGCCCACCGCCGAGCAAGTCGCGGGCTACGAGGGGCAGCGTTGCCCAAAGCCCACCGGCGCCAAAACCGAACGCCGAAGCGCGCTCCAATACCGTTCGTATCGGTAGGGAAAGGCGCGCATACCGGACCCCTGCGGCGATCGCAGCGCCTATGTTCTCCGGCGGTAACGCCATCGGCAACAAGGTCCGGCGCCAGAATCCGAGGGCCGCGATTAAGCTGAGATAGGAAAAGGCGTTCACCAAGAAAGCGGCGGGAGCCCCCGCTGCAGCGACGATGGCACCCCCTAGCGCCGGTCCGACGGTGCGCGCAAGATTAAATCCCAGTGAATTCAGTGCAATAGCAGACGGAAGCAATCGGACCGGAACTTGCTCCCCGACAGACGCTTGCCAGGCCGGGCCGTAGAGCGCGCTGCCACACCCCAACAGGAACGTCAGGCTGAGCAACGACCACGGCGTGAGACTGTGCGAGTAGGCCAACACGGTGATGGCCACTGAGACGCCAAGCATCAGGCACTGCGCCACCAACATGACGTGTCGCCGATCGGAGATATCGGCGATGGCGCCCGCGGGGACCGATAGCAACATGACCGGCAGCGCGGTGGCAGCCTGCACAAAGGCGACCATGTCGGCAGCGCTGACCAATTGAGTCATCAACCAAGCAGCGCCCACCGCCTGAATCAACGTACCGAAGTTCGAGACCAGACTGGCGAGCCAAAGGCGCCGAAACAACGGCGTCCGCAGCGGCTCGAGTGCGGGGGAGATCATGCTAGCCCCCCCGCCATCACGCGGATTAACCGCCCTACGCCGTTCCTCACGCAATACCTTCCGCAGCGTCCGTTCCAGGGGATCGTTAGCACGGCGTGTGGGTTCTCGCGATTCGCATTCGGCAGGACACTACAACTTCGTGATGGACGCTCGGCCCACTCCAGAAATCTGGGGTACACACCGGAGTCGACCGATGACAGACGCCGTAGCACCGACGTTCAGACCGAAGGGTCCACGGCCGAATTGACGCCGGATGGCTTCGGAAGCGTCACACCGTGGGATCGCCCGACACTAGGCGTGTCCCCAACCCCCGTCAAGCGCGGGTACCGCGCGCCGCCCCCGCAGCCCAAAGCAGTACTCCACCGAGCACCACGCCGTACACGAGAAAAGGACGCCAACCGAATCGTAACAATCGCAGAGCGACCCACAGCAAGGCCGTCCATAGGACCCATCTGACCCAGAACGGTTGTCGTTGAAAGGAGCGCCATCGACCCGCGAGATGCCGTGAGACGTCGGCCAGCAATCGGTGCGCCGACCACAGCGCGCCGGCCGCTACGGCACCGGTCAATAACCAATCAAAACGCATCACCGCCGAACCCTTCAATGATTGCCGAGATGCGAGTGCGGGCCGGCGCGCCGGAACTGCTCCCGTAACGCTTTGCGCTCCTCCGGCGGCAGTTGTTTCCAGCGCTCCTTCAGGGCTTTGCGCTGCTCCGGCGGCAGATCACGAAAACGTCGGAATTGTTCGCGGACGCGATCCTGAGCCTCGGGTGGCAGAGCGCGGAATTCCCGCCAACGGGCGCGCATCTGCTCGCGTTCCTCCGGGGATAGGTGCTGCCACCGATCAAATCGTCCCCGTGCCTGTTCGCGCTCCTCGGGCGACATGGCGAGCCATCGCTCACTGCCGTGCGCCAACGCTTCCTGGCGGGCGGGAGGCAATTGGCTCCAACGATCCGCAAACGAACGCAGCAAGTTTTGCTGGGACGGCTGCAGCGCAGACCACGTAACACCTGCGTCGTCGGCCCGCACAGCCGTCGCACCGGCAAGCAGCAGTAAAATGGCGGTGGCGTGGATCAGTCGTGCGTGCATGGCGTCGTTCTCATACAAGGTCGCTCTGCCTTGTCAGGCGTCGGGGAGTTCGGGGGCGGCGTCGTCGGCGAGCTCGGCGTGGCCCGTCGACTCGTCAGATACTTGGCCAAATCCGGATCAATTGCATCGGAACTTCCAAGAAATTCAAGAAGTTCGGATTCAGGGGGTGGGTTAGACGGCGGCGTCGCAGCGCCCAAGGCCACGGCGGGAATCCATGCGACCCAGCCGATGGCCCACCCGCGGCGTCGCATTTAACTCGCCCCGCTTTCCGAGCCAGCCCATTCGTAAAAGGCTGCGTCCTCGGCGTACAAGTCGGGTTCGTCGCCCGAGGCTAAGAGTTCGGCGTCCTCGACCGGGGCCGCGTCGGCCATAGGCGTCGTGAGCGCCACCGGTCGCGACACCCAAACCGCCACCGCCAATGCGCCGGCAAAGGCGCAGACAGCCGCCGGCAACCATACGCCCGGCACGCGGAACGGACGCGCGGCTTTGGAATTGAAGCCCGCGGACAGGGCGTTCGCGCGCGCGCGCGCCAACCGTGCGCCGACCTGCGGGTCAATCGCGCTGACATGCGTGTCCCACTGGGCCTTGCAGCGCTCTACAAATGCCGTCGATTCGGCGTCTGGGTGTTCGTTCATTGCCTGTGCTCCCCCAACACCGCCCGCAATTGCGCCAGTGCCCGGAAATAATGAGTCTTCACGCTGCCCTCGGAACAGCCCATGACCTGCGCCGTACTCGCGACGTCTAGCCCTTCCAACGCTCTCAGCAAAAAAGCTTGGCGTTGTCGCTCCGGTAACGTTCGAACGGCCTCTCCCAGTGCGCCCATTGCTTGAGTTTGGGCGAGATGGTCGGCAGGAGCCAAATCGTCCGACACCGCAGCCTCGATCGGATCGGGCGCCTCATCGGATTCCGAAACGCCGCCCGTCCACCAGGCGATGAAGCGGTTACGCGTACGGCGGCGACGCTGAGCGTCCCGGACGCGATTCTTTAGAATTTGATAGAACAGTGGCGGCCACTCGTTCGCGGGTCGCTCCGAATAGTGGCGAACCAACTGCAGCATGGTCTCTTGGACCACATCCAATGCATCGTCGGGATTACGCAACGTCAATTCCGCGATGCGGAACGCGCGCTTCTCGACAGATTTCAGGAAAACTTCAATCTCTCGTTCCACTCGGCCATCCGTCGTCAGCGCGCAGTCGACCTCGGGAAGACCGGGTCGGCACATGAATTCAATGCAAAGGGTAGCAGACACAGGCGTTTACAACCGCAGGGACTGAGTAGACCGCTCCCGCCCGGGCCAACCTGCTGGCCCCCGGGGTACTGGATCGGTATAACGACCATCCACCGCCTACGTTGACAGTGCCTTGCCCGAATCGAGCACCACCGCCCCTATCCTACGCGTCGCCCTGGACACGCCCTTGCGGCGCCTGTTCGATTACCGGGCGCCCGTCGATGCGAACGGCATCGTGCCCGGCATGAGAGCGCTGGTGCCGTTCGGGCGTCGCGAATTAATCGGCGTCATCGTCGATATTTCGGCGCAGAGCGAGTGGCCCGATGCGCGGTTACGCACCGCGATCGCGGTACTGGATTCAGAACCGGTCTTGGATGCAAGGCTGCTCGCGCTGGTTCTATTCGCCGCGGAGTACTACCACCACGCTGTCGGTGAGGCGATCAACGCCGCGTTGCCGGCGGGACTGCGAGCGGGTCGCCCGCTCGTGGCCTTAGAGCCTCGATGGCGCTTATCGGCTGCGGGGCGAGATGTGCTCGCCACGAAAACTCGTTTCGGCGTTCGCCAACGGGCCCTCATCGATCGTCTCCTCGATCGAGGAAGTATCGATCTGACGGATCTGGAGGTTCTTGGGGAAGGGGGACGGACGGCACTGCGCAACCTCGTTGGCAAAGGATGGGTCGACGCCTACGAGGTCCCCGGCGATGAGACGGTCGAGACATCCGGCCGAATTGGAGCGCGTCCCACGCCGACGGCCGCACAAGCGCAAGCCATCGCCGAGATCGAAGCAAAACTCGACCGATTTGCGCCATTCCTGCTGTACGGAGTGACCGGTAGCGGCAAGACTGAGGTGTACCTCAGGGCCATCGAGACGGTGATTGCGAGCGGTCGACAAGCCCTTGTTTTAGTTCCTGAAATCGCCCTCACCCCGCAAGCGGTGGCGCGTTTTCGCGCCCGCTTCGACGTGCCCATCGCCATTCTGCATTCCGGGTTAACCGACTCCGACCGATTATCTATGTGGCGCTTAGCGCGCAGTGGCCGAGCACCAATCGTCATTGGCACCCGTTCCGCCGTGTTTGTACCCCTGGCCCGTCCCGGAATTTTGATTGTGGACGAGGAGCACGATCCGTCCTACAAGCAGCAAGAGGGGTTTCGCTACTCCGCGCGCGATTTGGCCGTTCTGCGAGCACAGCGAGAACAGATACCCGTTGTTCTGGGATCTGCCACCCCGTCGCTCGAGTCGCTGCATCACAGCCGTGCGGACCGCTATCAACGCCTGTCCCTACCCGAACGAGCCGGTGCCGCCGGTACACCGCGAATTACGGTCATCGATCTTCGCCTGCACGAGGACCGACACGGGATCGCAACGCCCACAGTGCTCGCGATTGAACGTCACCTCGCGGCGGGCGGGCAGGTATTGATCTACCTCAATCGCCGCGGCTACGCGCCGACACTGTTCTGCCCCGGTTGCAGTTGGTCGGCACCCTGCGGCCACTGCGACGCCCGCATGACGGTACACATGCGGCGGCAGTTGCTGGTTTGCCATCACTGCGGCGCGCAATCGCCCGTGCCTTACGCTTGCCCGCAGTGTTCGAACGAGCTACGCCCGGTCGGCCAAGGTACCGAACGGATTGAAGACGGCCTCGATGAACTGTTTCCCGGACGCGCCTTGGTGCGCATCGACCGAGACACCATTCAGGGGCGCGGTGAGATCGAGCAGGCTCTCGAACGCGTGCAGTCCGGCGAAGCGCGTCTGTTGGTCGGCACACAGATGCTCACAAAGGGTCACGACTTCCCAGACGTCAGCCTCGTCGTAGTGCTGAACGCGGATCAAGGACTCTTCGGAACGGATTTTCGAGCCAGCGAGCGGCTGGCCCAAAGCATCGTGCAGGTGGCAGGTCGGGCCGGGCGGGCAAGCCGGCCGGGCGAGGTGTACATCCAGACCGCCTGTCCCGAGCACCCGTTGCTCCAACGTTTGGTGAACGAGGGGTATGAAGGATTCGCGCAGAGCGCGCTCGACGAACGTGCGGCGGCCGGCTGGCCGCCGTTTAGCCGACTCGCCCTACTCCGCGCTGACGCACCGGAACGAGCGGATGCGCTGGGCTTTTTGGAGGCGGCACGGGGACTGGCTCCGCCCGGATATCCTGTCCGCCTGCTCGGCCCGGTCGCGTCCGCGATGGAGCGCCGGGCCGGACGTTACCGGGCCCAATTGTTGGTCGAAAGCGCACAGCGCCTCGGCCTGCACCAGTTTCTCGCCCGGTGGGTGAAGGCCGTCGAATCGCTCCCCGAAGCCCGCAAGGTACGCTGGTCTATTGATGTCGACCCGCTGGAAGTGACCTGAGGGTAGGCCCTCCGCGCAGCCGATTCCGGTAGAATTCGCGGGCGATCCCCCTGCCTCTTCCGATACCTTCCGGACATACCTTTGAAAGCGACGATCGAACGACTGATCGGTGCGGCATTGGCCGCCCTACCCGACGACCTTCTGCCAGCGGAAGCACGCGCCGTAACGCCTGACGTCGAGCGTACCCGGGACGTAACGCACGGCGATTACGCGAGCAACGTGGCGATGCGGCATGCGAAAGCAGCGCGCCGCAACCCTCGGCAGTTAGCCGAAGCTATCGTGGCTGCGCTGCCGTCGGATCCATTCGTTGCCAAAGTGGAAATAGCCGGACCGGGATTCATCAACTTCCATCTCTCCGATGCCGCCTACCACGGCGAAGTCTGCGCCATCCTTGACCTCGGTGCAGACTACGGCCGCCGGCCAACCGGTAGCGGCGAAAAAATTCTGCTGGAATTCGTGTCAGCCAATCCCACGGGACCACTGCATGTGGGTCACGGTCGGCATGCGGCTTTCGGCGCTGCGTTGGCTAATTTGCTGAGCGCAGCGGGCCACACCGTTCACCGCGAGTACTACATTAATGACGCCGGTCGGCAGGTCGATATTTTGGCCGTCAGTGTCTGGACGCGCTATCTCGAACGCATCGGTGAAGCCGTACCCCTGCCTGCCAACGGTTATCGTGGGGAATATTTGCTACCGATCGCAGCCTCATTGGAAGCGGAACACTCACACAAGTTCCGACGACCGGCCGCAGACGTACTCGCAGATCTCCCACCCGACGAGTCGGCCGGTGGTGACAAGGAGATCTACATTGATGCGCTGATTGCGCGGATGCGCAATCTGCTCGGCGAGACAGGTTTCGTCGCTTTAGTGGACCACGCCTTGGCCGGGATGGTCGCTGATATTCGAGGCGATCTCGCGGAAATGGGGGTTACCTTTGATCGCTGGTACTCCGAACGGTCATTGAGCACCAGCGGCGCCATTGATGAAGCGCTTCGCCGCCTGGACCAGGCGGGCCATACCTACCGCAAGGACGGGGCGCTGTGGTTCCGCGCGAGCGCCTTCGGTGACGATGAGGATCGTGTGGTTGAACGCGAAAACGGCGTGCGCACGTATTTCGCGTCCGACATTGCTTACCATCTCGACAAGCGGTTACGTGGGTTTGACCGCCTAATCGATGTCCTGGGCGCTGATCATCACGGTTACGTAGCGCGCGTCCGTGGCGGATTAGCCGCGATGGGCGAGCCACCAGATTCGTTAGAAGTCACTCTACTTCAGTTGGTTAACCTTTACCGCGGCGATGTGAAAGTGGCGATGGGTAAGCGCGAGGGGAACTTTGTGACCCTTCGCCAACTGCGCCACGAAGTGGGCAACGACGCGTGCCGCTTCTATTTTGTGATGCGCTCGCACGACCAGACTCTGGATTTTGACCTTGAGTTGGCCAAATCACGTAGCACCGAAAACCCGGTTTATTATATTCAGTACGCCCATGCCCGCGTGGCGAGCGTACTCAGGCAGCTGGCGGACCGGGGTCTGACGCACGACGCCGCACTCGGTCGCGCGTCGTTGGATCGACTCGCTCAGCCGCATGAACGTCGACTCATCGTGGCCATGACACGCTATCCAGAAGTCGTCGGGGTAGCGGCTGCCACACGATCGCCGCATACCTTAGTCAACTATCTGCGCGACTTAGCCAATGAATTCCATGGCGCGTATTCGGCAGGCAACGAGAACCCGGATTTCCGCGTCATCGTTGACGATCAACCGACACGCGACGCTCGCTTGATCTTGTTTACCGCAGCCCGCCAAGTCTTACGCAACGGCCTTGCCATGCTTGGCGTTTCCGCACCGGACACGATGTGACGCAAACGAAGGACTATCGCAAAGGCGCGACGCGAAGACCGACACGGCGTCGTGGCGTGCCCGCGTGGATCTGGGGTGTGCTCGGCGTCATCGGCGGTCTGAGCGTGGCTGCCGTTTACCTGCACATCAAGAATCGGCCGGCGACAGAAGTCGCGACTTCCAAGGCACATCGACGCGAACCGTTGTCGGTCAACGACATCCCGGATGCGGATCCGGGTCCTGCCGGCGGATACACATACGATGAGGCGCTCAAGAAAAATCGCGTTGAGATTCCAGAGAAGAGCACAGAACCCGCGAAGGAATCGCGACCAGTACCGGAGGTGCACCCAGGCACTTACGTACTACAGATTGCTTCGTATAAAACAGTGGCCGATGCGGAACGGCAACGAGCGATCGTGAACATGATCGGCGTTGAGGCCAAGATACAAACCGTCAAAATCAACGATCAGTTGTACTACCGTGTACGCGTCGGTCCGTTCAAGAGTCTCGACGACCTCAATCGTACGCAGAGCCGACTGCAAAGAGCGGAAATCCCAGCGACCAAGACGCGCCTTTCGGACTAGTGTCCGTGGACGGGGCGCGTTGCCTTGATCGCAACGAGGAAGGCAGTCGCCGTTAGAATCGCGGCAACGAAGAATGGTAGTCCGGAGATTGACGCACTGGCAGCCGCCAGCGCGATGGCAAAGGTGCCGCTGAAAAGGCCAGGACCGACGATTCCAGCGAGTCCCATCAAGCTAGAGGATGCGCCCTGCAGTTCGCCCTGCTCTTCGGCCCGTACGCGATGCGCCATCAGCGTCTGCACCGACGCGCTATACAAGCCTCCCAGCGCGCCGAACGGGATGGCCGCAATGAACCACATCCCATTCGGGGCAAGCGCGTAACCCGCATATCCAATGGTCTCGGCGATGAGGCCGACCAAAACACTGCGCCGCTCGCCGAGAAGGCGAACCAGGGGCGCAATCAACAATCCCTGAACAACCGCAGTACACACACCTACAAAACCCAGAGCCCACCCAATCTGCGCCAACGACCAGCCATAACGATGTGTGGCGTACAAAACGAAGACACTGGGTAACGAGTAGTGAGCCACCGTTTGAAACGTTTGCACGGTGAAGAGGCTTGCCAGTCCACGGCGGGCCCTAATGAGAACCAACGAGCCGAAGGGATTTGCTCTACGCCACGAGAATGCATTACGGCGCTCAACCGGTAGCGACTCAGGCACCACCCACCATCCGTAGAGGGCATTTGCTAAGGTGAGCGCTGCCGCGACCCAAAACGGTGCTCGCGTATGCCACTGGCCGAGAAATCCGCCGATCGCCGGCGCAACGACAAATCCGCCCCCCCAAGCAGCACCGATATAACCGTAGGCGGCCGCTCGTTTTTCGCGAGGCGTCACGTCGGTTACATACGCGGCGGCGGTCGCGTAGGTTGCCGCCGTAATGCCGGAAATGACTCGGCCGATGAACAGCCACGTAAGATTTGGCGCGAGCGCCATCAAAATGTAATCGAGACCAAGGCCGGTCAATGAAATCAGCAATACCGGACGGCGCCCAAAGCGGTCAGACAACACGCCCATCAGCGGCGACCAGATGAACTGCATCAGCGCCCATGCGGTGGAAAACACGCCATAGGTGGCCGCCGCAGCGGCAGTATCGCCATCACGGAAAGAGCGGATGAGTACAGGCAAGACCGGTACGATCAGGCCAAACGCCAGAACGTCCAAAATCACCGTGCCCAATATAAAAGGAATGGCCGCTCGCTGTAGGCGGCTAGTCCCGTCAGTTGTACTCAGTCGTCTGCTCCCTGTCGGAAATCAACGCCCAGCGAACGCAATTTTCGATAGAGATGGGTCCTTTCCATACCCACGCGCTTAGCCAACTGCCCTACCTTGCCGTTGCAGAGTAGCAACTGCTGCTGCAGATAGGCCCGTTCAAATGCCTCACGCGCCTCGCGCAATGGCAGCGCCAGAAGATCTTGTTTGACGAGCGGCTCATCCTTGGGCAGTTGCGCGGCTAATTCCCGCTCAATCTCCTCCAGCCGTATTTCCTCATCACCGCCAAGTACCAAGAGGCGGTGCACGAGATTCTTGAGCTCGCTCATGTTGCCGGGCCAGGGATAATTCCGAAGGCGGTTCTGCGCGGCGACGCCAAAGCGACGGAAAGGAAGCCTTTGCTCTTCGACCAACCGATCGACGTAGTGACGCAAGAGCTCAGGGACGTCCTCTGCATAATCTCGCAGCGGCGGCACCTTCAGCGTAATGAGATTGAGGTGCGCGAGAAGGTCGCGTCGAAACGGCTCCGGCGTATGACACAGCTCCAACCCCGGCTGTGCCCCTGAGACCCAGCGGACGTCGAGTGGCTGCGCTCTCGTCCCACCGACGCGAACGTAACTGCCCGCGTCGAGATCAGCCGCAAGCACCCGTTGCGCCGCGGGCGAAAAATCCTCGAGACCGGAAAGATACAGCGTGCCACCCCGAGCCTCGTCGAACAGACCCGGTTCAATTTTTCCTTCTGACTCCCGGCCGTGCAGCCGCTCGAGAAGCGTCGCATCCTCCAGCGCGCCACCCGAAATCGTAATAAAGGGCTGGCCGTTACGCGAGCCTATGGAATGCAGATAGCGAGCGAAGGCTTCCCGGCCGGTACCGGTCTCGCCGACGAACATCACTGTCGATTCCCGTGCGCCGATCTGCTGTATTTGCTCCCGAAGTTGTTGCATGAGACGGCTCTTGCCGACCGGAGCGACCAGCGGTGGCAGAAGCGCACGCGAAGCCGTGCGTTTGCGGCGCCCCGACTCCAGAGCACGCTCGACAATACGGAGCAATTTGGTCAGCGATAACGGCTTTTCGATGAAATCGTATGCGCCGAGTCGGGTGGCCTCTACTGCTGTTTCCACGGTGCCATGGCCCGACATCATGACGACCGGGCACGACAATCCACCTTGCGTCGACCATTCGCGCAAAAGCGTAATACCGTCCGTGTCCGGCATCCAAATATCGAGAAGGATCAAGTCTGGCTCGTGGCGCGCGCGCGCGGCGCGAGCCTGTGCGGCGTCGGCAGCCACATCCACGTCCATTCCCTCATCGGCGAGAACCTCTCGGAGCGTTCCCCGAATATCCGCCTCATCGTCGACAACCAATATTCTTGGTGCGCTCATGCTCGCTCCCTCTTGAGATCCGTTCTGCGCGCCTCGCGGCCGCCGGCCGCAAGAAATTCCCTAGAGCCCGCGTCAAGCGGTAGCAGGATAGTGATTTTAGCGCCGCCGTCGGCACTGTTTTCCGCCGAAATTCGGCCCCCGTGCTCATCCACTATCTTCTTCACGATCGCCAGACCCAAGCCTGTGCCCTTCGGCTTACTGGTGACATACGGGTCGAAGACCTGCGCAACCAGATGGGGATCAAAACCGCTGCCGTTGTCAGTCACCACCAGTTCTAGCATGTCGTGACCCGAAACGTTACCGCGACGGGTTTCGATGGTGACACACGGGTCTGGCCGCCCCTCAAGCGCCTCGCAGGCGTTCGTGAGCAAATTATTGAGGATTTGTCGGATTCGGTTTCGGTCGACGTCGACCATGCCGAGAGCAGGGTCCAGCGCCAAACGAACCGCTACGCCACCTCCAGCAGGACCGCCTTGCGATCGATAGAGCTCCGCCACTTCCGTCGCAATTTGATTGAGGTCGGTGGGCGAGAGTTCCATAGACGGCGCGCGCGCGTATTCGGAGAACGCGTTGACCATCTGCTTCATCGCTTCAACCTGCTGAATGATGGTATGCGTACCACGCTCCAGAATGTCTGCGTCCTTAGCAGGTAGTAGTTCGAACAAGCGTCGACGCATACGTTCTGCAGACAGCTGTATAGGCGTGAGCGGGTTTTTAATCTCGTGCGCCAAGCGGCGGGCGACCTCACCCCAAGCGGCGTCACGTTGTGCACGGAGCAGCGTGGTGATGTCGTCAAATACGATGATGAGTCCGGCGAGTGCCCCGTCAGTCGCTGGCAGGTGTGTACAGGAGACCATCAGTTCGTGACGGCCCGTGTCCGTTCTCAATTGCACCTGCTCGCGCCAGTCGGTTACACCGGCTTCAAGATGGCGCTGGCAAACCGTCACTAATTGCGCGACGAGCGGGGATGAGGTCGCGATTTCAGCCAGTGGCCGGCCCATTTCGGCCGCAAGATCGACTCCTAAAATGTTGGAGGCCGCGGGATTAGCGGTCTGCACAACGAGTCCGTCATCCAGAGAAATCACGCCACTCGACAAGTGAGCCAGAATGACGGCAAGTCGGGCGCGTTCCTGCTCGACGGCAGTGCGGCTGCGCTCCGCATCACCACGCGCCCGCGCGAGACGCTTGGTCATGTCGTTAAACGAGTGAAACAACAGGCCCATTTCGTCGTGAGAAGGCAACGACAATCGCAAATCAAGATCACCCTTACCGACCGCCTGTGTGCCCGCGATGAGATCTTGAACGGGCTTCACGATTCGGGTCGCCCAAAAAAAGGCGCCATACACAGCACCGAGGGCAGACAACAACAACACGATGGTGAGTGTGAGGGTGAATGACGATTTTAGATAAGGGCGCTCGTAACTGCGGACTCCGTATTCTTCGTACGCCGCCTGCACGCCATCTGCGAGTCCGGCCATTTGTTCTGGCACTGCGTAGGTTGCGACGAGGACGCGCGAAGATCCTGTGGCGCGTGCGTTGATGACTGCTGCGGTCACGACACGGAGCCCGCCGGCTGGAGACGGCTCGAGATTGGCGTAGACGCCGCGCGACCTCGCCTCCATAAGAACATCTTCACTCGGGGGCTTCGGCAGCGCGGCATTCGAGAAATCTGTGCTTGCTGCCACGATATGGCCGTGATCGCCCACCACCAACACTTCCATGGCGCCGGCTAAGCGACGGACCCGATCGAGTTCGGTGACAAGACCTAGATCAGGGCGATCACGGAGTTCGGCGGCTATCGTCGTCGTGTGTTGGGCGAATTCCCGCTCGCGTATATTAAGGGCGGCCCGAGAGAGAGACAGCGCGCCATCAAGGCCTCGCCCCACATTGATGTCGAACCAGCTATCAATGCCTCGATTGATCGCATTTACTGAAAACGTGTAAACAATCAGCATCGGTAGCAACGCGAGCGCCGAGAACGTCAGGACTGCGCGCGCCTTCATTCGGGATCCGGGGATACGACGCCGCCAGTCCCGCACAAGAAGAAGGAGTTTGTGTCCGATCAAACCGATCAGAACGACGACGCCTAACAAGTTGACGAGGAGAAGCCAGGATTGCAGTGACGAAAATCGCGTCGCATCCTGTGCCGTCGCCGCGAGTAAAATCAGGGATGCGCCACTAGCGACCAACGCTAGCACCGTCAGAACGGTAATCACGACCGGTCGACGGGTCGTGGCGCCAGCCTGGGATGTCGAGCTCAGCGAGCGACCGTCCACGTGTACCACTCCGTCACGTGCTTCCAGTCCATCCAGAACATCACCGTACGCAGTGCGTTGGGTAGACCGCCTTCGATAATGACCGTCACCTTCGCAGACGCCTCGTATGCGCTGCCCTTTTTGATCATCGACTCATCGATCACCGGAAGCATATGAACATCGGACAGCGCCGTCAGCGCGGCCGACAGCGTCGCGTAGGAGGACTGTTGGTTGCTATTCAGGTCAACGACAAGGTAACGCTCAGACAACGCGTGATATTGAAGGCGCCAGCGTTGTACTAGCGTGGCCACTCGCTCATCAGGGAGTAACTGTCGCTGTCGGGACACGAGTAGATCCAACGTGATCGCGATCGGCACACCATCCTTAAGTGCCCGCTCAGCACTCTTCGAAAGAGCGAGATCCAGCGTTGCGTTCAAATGATAAAAATGATCCGCGGGCTCAAGGTAAGCACTGCGCACATCAAATGCGCCTCCGTCTTCCAACGTAGGCAAGTCCGCTCGAGCCGGCACAGCACAGATCAGCCAGAGCAGACTGAGCAGCGCAACGAGCCTTGCTGCGATGGCCGAGTGGGTATGGTGAGTGCCGGAGCGATTCATAGAGTGGTGGTTCTGATTCCGGTCATCAGGCTGGGCGTCGTTCGAGGCACGCGTAGTAAAAACCATCGGTGCCTGCGTACCCCGGCAGGAGCACCAAGCCGGGCCCTCTGAACTGGGGCCGCGGTGGCAAGCCGGGCAAGGCTAGGCTAGCAGATTCGGTCACATCCACTGCATCGCGAGTCTCGGCCAGAAACCCTTTGAGGACGGCAGTGTTCTCTGCACGCAGCACAGAACACGTCGCGTATACCAGACGGCCGCCCGGTTTCAGCCGTTGCCACAGCCCATCCAGCAGTCCGCGCTGCCGGGCTGCCAGGCCCGGCAACTCGCGGGGTCGCCGCAGCCACTTGATATCGGGATGACGGCGAATGACGCCTGTTCCGGAGCAAGGCGCGTCGAGCAAGATTCGGTCGTACCGACTTTCGCCGATCACCCGAGTATCGGCGGCGTCGCCAACGCGGACGTCGGCGGTCAAGCCGAGGCGGGCGAGATTGTCACGGATACGTTGGGCGCGCTGGGCGTCGATATCTACGGCAACGACCTCGGCAAGCCCCGGACAGGATTCCAGCAGGTGCCCGGTCTTTCCGCCAGGCGCAGCGCACGCGTCGAGCACACGCTGACCAGGCTTCACGTCGAGCAGCGGTGCGGCGAGCTGTGCCGCGGCATCTTGCACAGAGCATCGTCCTGCCATAAAGGCCGGCAGCGCGCGTACATCGGTCGGGACGGCCATATCGAGGGCGTCAACGGCAAACGGCACCGCTTGAGTCTCCAATCCAGCCTCCGCCAGCTCGGCGATGAGACTGTCTCGGCTGATGCGTCCACGGCGGGCGCGCAACGTTAACGGTGGATGCGCATTGTTCGCTTCCAGAACGCGCTCCCACTCGTCCGGCCAATCGCGCATCAGTTGCTCAACGAACCAGTCCGGATGAGACCACCGGCCTGCTTGGGTTTCGTCCGCCGCCGCCAATAGCGTTTCCCGCTCGCGCTGATAGCGACGCAGACAGGCATTCACCATTCCCGCTGCTCCGGCCGCGCCAACCAAACGGGCGGCAGCCACCGTGGCACTGACTGCGGCGTGTGGTGCCGTGCCGGCATATTCAAGTTGATACAAGCCCACCAAAAGCAGCGCCTGCACGGCCGGTTTTTGGTCGTCCCACGGACGCGGTATCAGTTGGACGGCAACCCGGCGTAGCCGATGACCGAAGCGCATGGCACCAAACGCGAGCGCCTGCGCAAACGCACGGTCAGATGGTGCCGCCGCGGCCGCCTCGAGCGCCGCTTCGAGCATCACGCCGTCACTGAGTACGGCGGCTACGGCACGAACGGCGGCCGCCCGGCTTCCAGCACCTGCTTCAATCACTTTGCACCCCTAGCTGGAGACCGACGATAGGGCCCTGTCGAGCCTCTGACTGTATGAATTCCCGAGCACTCACGACACCGCGCCCCGCAAGCTGCACCCGCAACAGGCGCAGCACCCCGCAGCCGGTGGCGACATCGATACCGTCTGCGCCTGCGGCCACTAGAGTGCCGGCAGGCGCCGTGACGGGCTGCGATGACGTGACGATCGCGGAGTGGATGCGTAGTTGGACGCCGCGCCAACGCGTTTCTGCGATTGGCCAAGGCTGGTACGCCCGTACAGAACGCTCAAGCTCCGCCGCGGATCGCTGCCAGTCAATCAGCGCCTCCGCTTTGGTGACCTTGCGCGCATAAACCGTGCCTTCGTCCGGTTGATCGACCGGCACGAGTTGTTGAGTCGCGATAAGCGGCAGTACGTCCAGGAGTCGCTTCGCCCCCAGCTCAGCGAGCGTGTTCGTCAAGGTGGCTGTCGTATCGGTGGGTGCAATCGCGCACGCCGCCTGCGCGTACACCGGGCCGGTATCCAAACCTTCGGCCATACGCATGATGCAGACGCCGGTTTCGGAGTCGCCGGCCAAAATCGCGCGCTGTACGGGCGCTGCCCCGCGCCAGCGCGGCAGTAACGAGGCGTGAATATTCAGACAGCCCAGCCGCGGAACCGCCAACACCTCCGGCGGCAGTAACAAACCGTAGGCGGCCACGACCATCACGTCGGGCGTAAACGCAGCGAGATCGGTGGCAGCTGCAGCGTTACGCAAGCTATCCGGCTGCATCAGTGGCAAACCGTGCTCTAGAGCCCGTTGTTTGACCGGCGACGGCTGCAATGCACGACCCCGTCCGGCCGGACGATCGGGTTGCGTGTAGACACACCGCACGTCGTAATGCGCGGACAATAGGGCGTCCAGCGCAGGCACCGCGAACTCGGGAGTGCCCGCGTAGACAACGGATAATTTCACGTTCAGAGCGCCGGCCGGTGGGGACGTTGCACTGCGTGATGCCGCTGATCGCGCTCGAGTTTTTGCCGAATACGCGTGCGTTTTAGTTCGGACAGGTAATCGACGAACAGTTTCCCTTCAAGATGATCCATTTCGTGCTGGATGCAGACCGCTAAAAGGCCCTCACAATCCATTTCGAAAGGCTGGCCGTCGCGATCCAACGCGCGCACCCGAACTTTTTCAGGACGCGTGACGCTCTCGTAATAGCCCGGCACCGAGAGGCAACCCTCTTTGTATTCCGTCGGTTGACCGTCGGTGGTCAGTATTTCTGGGTTGATGAACACGAGGGGCTGATCATTTTCTTCAGAAATATCGATAACAATCAAACGAATATGGCGATCAACCTGGGGCGCAGCGAGGCCCACTCCGGGTGCCGCGTACATCGTCTCAAACATATCGTCGATCAAGCGGCGAATCGTCGAATCGACTTCCGTGACGGGGATCGCTCGCGTCCGTAAGCGCGGGTCGGGATATTGAAGAATCGTGAGGCGCGTCATGGTTGGTAAGGCAGGTCCGTGTCGGCGGCGCAGTATGCTGCTAAAGTCCGGTCGAGGTTAGACCTCGCCCGGGTTGATTGGTTGCATCGGTATTCGGTGCTAAGACCGTTTCCTGTGCCGGGAAGTCGCCGATTATAGGACGGCCGCACCGCCGGGTCTTGTCATAGTGCGCCCGCTAGGCCTCTGCGAGGGTCGATAACTCGATGAAAACGCTCCGTCTGCTCTCCACATTGCTCTTGCTGGCTGCGATGCCTGCAGCTTGGGCACTGACCTTGTCGCCGGAGGCGCCGGCTCGGTACGTCGTGAAATCCGGCGATACGTTGTGGGCGTTGGCCGGGAAGTATCTTGCCGACCCCGGATCGTGGCCGGAGTTGTGGCGCGCGGGCGCCGGCATCGACAACCCAAACCGCATTTATCCGGGAGACGTACTGGTTCTGGGGGTCGATTCGGAGGGTCACCCCCGTTTGACGATCGAGTCAGCAGAATCGGCAACGGATGCCTCCCCCACGGTGCGGCTCTCTCCGACCGTACGGACATCACCCTTGCCGGAGGTCATTCCGGTCATACCCCACGATATAGCCGCCGCTTTCATGGAACGGCCGACGTTACTGGCGCCAGAGGAACTCCATTCTCTCCCTTACGTTCTGGGCTTTGAGCATGACCGCCTCGCCGGTGCGGCCGGTAACCGGCTCTATGCACGCCGGATGCCTCGCCCCGCATCGGGCCTGTACAGCGTCGTGCACACCGGCGATCCGGTCATTGACCCCGTTTCGAAGCGGACTATTGGCATACAAGCCATCTTCACCGGCACGGCCCAGGTTGACCCACCGACTCAGAGCACGCGCGACGTCACAAGCTTGACGCTCATCGCGTCGGCCCGCGAGACGTTACCCGGCGATCGCTTGGTCCCGGATATGGAGAGCTCGCGACCGAATTTGATTCCGCACCGGCCCTCGGAACGGGTCGACGCGCGTATCGCTGCCGTCGTCGACGGCGTCCACGTCGTTGGCCAATACCAAGTTGTCTTGCTGAATCAAGGCCATAGCGCCGGACTCGAACCTGGGCACGTCCTCACGCTCTGGCACGAAGCCGCCGCTCTTCCGGATCGCGGCCCCGGTGACCCGACGCGCCAGAGCGATTTCACCGCCTTCCGGCGTTCCGTTGAATTGCCACCGGAATCCGCCGGTTCGCTGCTCGTGTTCCGGGTGTACCCGGAAGCGAGTTATGGCCTAGTGCTACAAACGAATTCTGAATTACGCGTTGGAGACGCGGCCAGAAGCTCAATTAATTAGTTCATAATCAATAAGTTGCGCTATTGATCGCGAACGGGCGCCCGGCGTGCGGGTTGGACAACGCCCCGGAAATGCGTTTAGATGCGTCCGGCTTCGAACCGTCAGGCTCTGTCACGTTGATCGATCGCTAACCCTCCACCGACTCCGTCGGCGCGGTTTTCGGTCGGGTAGGGGTGGATAAAGCGACGTCGCGAACGTTGCTCCCGCTCCGTGGTCCAGACCCGGGGTACCCGCGCATGAACGACCCGATGAACGACAACGTACTGGACATACTGATCTATCTTTTCGAGAACTTCCTGGAATCGGATACGGCGCCCCAACCCAGTCGGGACGTTCTCCGAGAGGAACTCGAGCATGCCGGCTTTGCCGAAAGTGGCATCGAGCGTGCTCTGGAGTGGCTCGAAGGCTTGGCCGGTGACGGCGAAGTCGCCCCCGCTGTTCGGCAGCGATCCTTTCGGGCCTTCAGCGGCTATGAGGTTTCCCGTCTGTCCACCGAAGTGCGGGGCTATCTGGTACAGCTCGAGCAGGTAGGCATCCTCCCTGCCCAGCAACGAGAACTGGTGATTGACCGACTTTTAGCGCTCGATGCCGAGGAAATCGAAATCGAGCAGGTGAAATGGGTGGTGCTGATGGTTCTGTTCAGCCAACCCGGGCAGGAGCAGGCCTACCAGCGCATGGAAGACCTGGTGTTCGAAGGCCCGTCGGACGCGCTCCATTGACGCCGACCACCCAACGGTGGCAACGATATATATGAGAGGGCAACGGTCATAAGGGCCGCGGTCCCGTTTTTTGGAAAACATGAGCAAAAATCTCGTCATCGTCGAATCGCCCGCGAAAGCCAAGACCATCAAGAAGTACCTGGGTAAGGACTTTGAGGTGGTGGCTTCCATCGGCCACATCCGTGACCTCGTCTCAAAAGACGGCGCGGTCGATCCGGAACACGACTTCCGAATGAATTACGCCGTCACCGAGCGGGGCGAAAAACAGGTCGAAGTCATCGTTAAGGCGATGAAGAAAGCAGACACGCTCTACCTCGCGACTGACCCTGACCGGGAAGGCGAGGCCATTTCTTGGCACATTTTAGAGGTGCTGCGCGAGCGGGGTGTTCTGGGCACCAAGCCCGTCCACCGCGCCAAGTTCTTCGAAATCACGAAGAAAGAAATTCAGAATGCGATTGCGCACCCCGAGTCGCTGTCCACCTCGTTGGTCAATGCCCAACAGGCGCGTCGGGCGCTCGACCATTTGATCGGGTTCAATATCTCGCCGCTGCTGTGGAAAAAGATGTTCCCTGGCTTATCGGCGGGTCGCGTCCAAAGCGTCGCACTGCGGCTGATTTGCGAGCGGGAAGCCGAGATTCAGGCCTTTAAGCGCCTGGAGTATTGGACCATCGAAGTCGACGCCGAAAAGACCGGGCAGGCGTTTAAAGCGCGCGTCATTGAAGTTGACGGTCGACGTATCGAAGCCGATGTCGCAAAAAGCATCTTCACTCTGACGAATGAATCGTCGGCGAAAGCTGCGGAACAGTCGTTGTCGAAGGCCTGTGGCGGCGAATTATTGGTGACGGATGTCGAGGCCAAGCCTCGCCAGCGCAGCCCACAGGCTCCCTTCCGCACTTCAACGCTGCAACAAGCGGGCGCCAATCGACTGGGTTACTCAGCGCGGCGTACCATGCAGTTGGCGCAGAAACTCTATGAAGGCGTCGACTTCGGCGAAGGACCGGTCGGCCTGATCACATATATGCGTACCGACTCGACCTCGCTGTCGGCCGACGCAATCACCGAGATTCGCCAGACGATCGGCGCGACCTATGGGGCCGATGCCGTTCCGGCCCAGCCACGCTCGTATGCCAACAAGCAAAAGAACGCCCAGGAAGCACACGAAGCGATTCGCCCAACGTCTGCGTCGACGACCCCGGACAAGTTGAAAGGCAAAATCGACGAAGACATGTGGCGTCTGTATGACCTGATTTGGAAGCGCACTGTCGCTTCCCAGATGGTCAATGCGTTGTTTGAGCAGGTCACCGTCTCGTTGAAGCCCGGATTACGCGCTGACGGTGGTTTGATTCGCGCCAGTGGCTCGACGCTCGTGAAGGCGGGCTTTTTGGCCGCCTATGGCGTTGACGTCAACGACGATGACGAGACCGAAGAGGGGGGGCGCCTGCCCGCACTTGCGGTCGGCGATCGCACGAAACTTCTGCAACTACTGCCCGAGCAGCATTTCACACAGCCGCCTCCGCGTTACACGGAAGCCTCGTTGGTTCGGGCGTTGGAAGAGCGCGGCATCGGCCGTCCGTCCACCTACGCCACGATCATTGAGACGCTTCGCGCGCGTAAGTATGTGGATGATGAACGACGGAATTTCGTACCGACAGACACTGGCAAAGTGGTCAGCCGTTTCTTGGTCGAATTCTTCTCGACGTACGTCGATTATGATTTCACGGCGCGTCTGGAAGATACGCTCGACGATATCTCGAGCGGAGACAAGGACTGGATCCCAGTTCTGCGTGACTTCTGGGGACCGTTTTCCGAACAACTCAAGGCCGTGGAGCCGAAGCCGCGACCTGATTTCGCTCGCTCATTGGGTATCGACCCGGCCTCGGGGCGCCCAGTCAGTATTCGCGTGGGGCAGTACGGGTCCTTTGCCCAAATTGGGGTGCGTGAGGACGAGGAAAAGCCCAAGTTTGCGAGTCTGAAGCCTGGGCAGACCATGGATTCCATTACCCTGAGCGAAGCGTTAGAGCTCTTCCGGTTGCCGCGCGTCCTCGGTGAACTGCCGGATGGCAGCTCCGTCTCCGTTGCTATCGGTCGTTTCGGCCCCTTTGTGAAATACGGATCGAATTACGTGTCGCTGAAAGCGCCCGACGACCCGTACACGATCGAGTTCCCACGCGCTGTCGAAGTGATCGAGGAGAAGAAGCGGACGGATGCCGCTCGCCTGATCCGAGACCATGGCGATGGCATCCAGATCTTGAACGGCCGTTTCGGACCGTACATTACGGATGGCGAAAAGAACGCAAAAATTCCAAAGGATCGCGAACCTGCGAGCCTTTCGCGGGAAGAATGCGAGGGTCTGCTGGCGGTAGCTCCACCCCCCAAGGGACGCTTTGGCCGCAAGAAGGCGGCGGCTAAGAAAACGGCCGCCAAAAAAACGGCCGTTAAGGCGCCCGCCAAGAAAAAAGCGGCGAAGAAGAAAGCGGCGAAGTAAGGACGCCCTACGCCCAAGTAGCTTCGAGGATCCGATATGCAGCCTGACAAAGCGGCCGTACGCGACTACCTGATAGGCCTTCAAGCCAAAATCACGGAAACCGTGGCCGCAGTCGACGGCGCCGCCACTTTCCATGCGGACGCATGGCAGCGACCGGGCGGTGGTGGCGGCGAAAGCCGGATTCTGCGCAATGGCGCGCTGCTTGAGCAGGGCGGTGTCGGTTTCTCCCACGTCATGGGTTCGGGGCTTCCGCCGTCGGCAACCCAACAGCGACCAGAGTTGGCGGGAGCTCAGTTTGAGGCGATGGGCGTCTCGCTCGTCTTTCACCCTCAAAATCCGCACGTACCGACAACGCACATGAACGTGCGCTTTTTTATTGCTGAAAAGCCGGGGCACGATCCTGTGTGGTGGTTCGGTGGCGGCTTCGACCTCACGCCCTACTATCCCGTACTCGAAGACGTCGTCTCATGGCACACCGTGGCGCGACGTGCGTGTGAGCCTTTTGGACCCGAGATCTATCCGCACTACAAGCGATGGTGTGACGATTACTTTTACCTCAAGCATCGAGGGGAAACACGCGGCGTTGGTGGCCTCTTCTTTGACGATCTGTGCGACGGCGGATTTGATCGTGCCTTCGCACTCCAGAGAGCCGTGGGGGATGCCTTCCTAGACGCTTACCTGCCGATTGTTGAGCGACGCCGCCACACGCCGTATGGCGAGCGGGAGCGCGACTTCCAGCTGTACCGTCGTGGTCGTTACGTCGAATTCAACCTTGTCTTTGACCGCGGCACGCACTTTGGGCTCCAGTCGGGAGGGCGGACGGAATCCATTCTCATGTCCCTGCCCCCGCTGGTTCGGTGGGAATACGATTGGCACCCAGAGCCCGGCTCCGCTGAGGAATCGCTGTACCGCGACTACCTGCGGCCGCGGGATTGGCTCGGGCTCGCCTCGACGGGTGATGTCGCATGAATTATCGGCACGCCTACCATGCCGGCAACGGCGCCGACGTGCTAAAGCATGTCGTGCTCTTGGCACTGTTGGATCACTTGTCCCGTAAGGAATCGGCGTACTGTTATCTGGATACCCATGCCGGCCGCGGCGTATACCCCCTCGGCGCGGCGGAAACGCAACGCGCAGGGGAGTATCGCGACGGTATTTCCAAACTACTGACCGCCGAGTCTCCGCCGCCGGCTGTCGCTCGATATCTGGACCTGATCAGAGCGCTCGGCGTTGAAGGTGACGTGTTGGTACGTTACCCCGGGTCGCCCGCACTCGCTCTCGCCGTTCTAAGGGCGCAGGATCGTGCGATCCTCGCCGAACTCCAGCATTCCGAAGCGGGCGCTCTCAAGGCCGCCGTTTCACGGGATCGCCGTGCTCAGGTGCATGAGCGCGATGGTCACGAGGCACTCTTAGCGCTCATTCCGCCTCGCGAGAAGCGCGGGCTGGTCCTCATTGATCCGCCCTATGAGCAGCCCAACGAGTACGAGCGACTGGAGCAAACACTGACTGCGGCGTATGCCCGATGGCCCACCGGAACCTATGCCGTGTGGTATCCGATTAAGCACGGGGACGCCGCGCAACGCTTTCTGAACCGAATGGCTGCAACCGGTATCCGTCGTCAGTTGGTCATTGACCTTACCTACGAGCGCGATGACCTGCCGGGTGGTCTGAACGGTTCGGGGCTGCTCATTATCAACCCACCCTACCAACTGGAAGCGACCCTGGAAGGATCGCTACCGTGGTTGCATGCGCATCTGGCGCAGCCCGGTCGAGGACGCTTCCGGATCTCGTGGCTCGTTCCCGAGTAGTGATCCAAGGCATAGCGGCGGACATCCCGCCGTGTTCTGATCCACCTACGTTGTTGTTGGAGTCTGACACCATGCGACCCATTACCGGTTCCTTTCCACGTGTACGCATGCGTCGCATGCGACGGGACGCGTTCTCGCGGCGACTGATGCGCGAGTCCCATCTGACAACGGATGATTTGATCTATCCGATGTTCGTCGTCGAGGGTTCGGATCAACGCGTGGCGATTCCCTCGATGCCCGGCGTGTATCGCGTCAGCATTGACGTTTTGATCACGGAAGCTCGCGAGCTCGTGTCGCTCGGTATTCCGGCTATTGCCTTGTTCCCTGTACCGGACGCCAGCACCAAGTCTCTGGACGGCCGCGAAGCATGGAATCCTCACGGCTTGGTACAGCGCGCCGTCCGCGCGCTCAAAGCGGCAGCACCGAGTCTGGGCGTGATTACCGACGTCGCGTTGGATCCGTACACCACCCATGGACAGGATGGCGTGATTGATGAGCATGGGTACGTGATCAATGACGTCACGACCGATGCGTTAGTTCAGCAAGCGCTCTCGCACGCCGAAGCGGGCGCGGACATTGTGGCGCCTTCCGACATGATGGACGGTCGTATTGGGCGTATTCGCGACGCGCTCGAGACTGCCGGGTTCATTCACACCAAGATTCTTGCTTACTCGGCCAAGTATGCATCCAGTTTCTATGGACCGTTCCGGGATGCTGTCGGCTCCGCTGGGAACCTCGGCAAGGCCGACAAGCACACCTATCAGATGGATCCTGGCAACAGTGACGAAGCACTCTACGAGGTGGCATTAGATCTCGAAGAAGGCGCCGATATGGTCATGATCAAACCGGGAATGCCCTATTTGGACATTGTTCGTCGCGTCAAAGACGAGTTCGGTGCCCCCACCTTTGTGTACCAAGTGAGTGGCGAGTACGCGATGTTAAAGGCCGCGGCCCAGAACGGCTGGCTCAACGAACGTTCCGTCGTTCTAGAGTCATTGGTCGCGTTTAAGCGGGCAGGAGCGGACGGCATCCTCACCTACTTCGCGAAGGAGGCCGCTCGTTGGCTGGCGGACGGTACGGGCAAGTGACGCGCCCCGATCGCTACGCCGTCATCGGCCATCCGGTCGCCCACAGCCGATCGCCATTCATTCATTCGAAATTTGCGGCAGCGACCGGACAAAATATCGAGTACGACCGTATTGATGCGGAGCCGGACTCGTTCGTGGACATCGTGAGGGCTTTTTTTGCGGAGGGAGGCTGTGGCCTCAATGTAACCGTGCCGCACAAAGAAGCGGCGGCAGCACTCGCCGACGAGCTGACGGACCGCGCTCGTCTTGCCGGCGCTGTGAATACGCTGATTCCCATCGGGGAGGGCCGCTTGCGCGGCGACAACACCGACGGGATCGGTCTCGTCACTGATCTCGAGCAAAACCTCGGCGTTACCGTGCACGGCAAGCGAATACTGATACTGGGCGCCGGTGGAGCGACGCGCGGAGTATTGGGCCCCCTACTCGCACGTGGGCCCGCTGCATTGTGGGTGGCTAATCGAACACCGCAACGTGCAGACGCGCTTGTCTCGCGCTTCCAGGACCGGGGCCCGATACACGGGGGCGGTTACGACTGCCTCACGGGACTCGGCGCATTCGACGTGATTATCAATGCCACCTCCGCCGGCCTCACGGACGACACAGTACCCCTGCCGACCGAATGCGTCAGTCCGACAACCGTCGGCTACGACATGATGTATCGACCCGGTGGAACGGCGTTTACTCGCCAACTGGACGAACAGGGCGCAAGGGCGACTTGGCTCGGCTACGGCATGTTGGTTGAACAGGCCGCGGAGGCGTTTTTTCTGTGGCGTGGCGTCCGGCCGGCGACTCAACCCGTACTAGCGCTACTGCGCTCGTAAAGCTGTGTTAGTCCTGAGTCTTGACGATGTACAACTGGTACAGCGGCGCCTGGATAACCTGTAACTTCCGACAGTACAGATTGGTGAAGGCATCAATCGCAGGCTTGGGGCAACGAATAGGGTCAACGCCCGTCGGCAGCGTTTCCGACCACAGGTAATCATCGAACGCCATGACCCCGCCGATACGCAACAGACGAAACCCCAAGATCGCGTCCGCGAGAACGTCCGGCGCCTGATGAGAACCATCAACGTACACGAAATCGAAATAGCCCGTTAAGCCCCCGGCGAGGAGCTTCGCGAGCTGCACGTCCGAGTATCCCTTGTGCTTTGTAATGGACGGCGCCACCAATGCTCGTTGAGCTGCGTGCGCCACGTTTTGATCGAATCGAGTTTCGACGGCAGACATATCGGTCGTCGAATGTTCCACTCCACCTTCCCACGTATCGACACAATGCACCTCAAGCGCGCGTGTCCCACCGAAACGTTCAACGAGATAGCACGTACTCGCGCCCTCGTAAGAGCCGATCTCCAACACACGCGTGGGATTCACCTGCGGCAGCAACTGATCCCAGACGGGCTGCGCTGTGCTCGCAAACCAAGAGTTGGTGAACTGATAGCCGGCACTGGCATTGGGTATATGGCTCATCACGCACACCACTCGTAAAGCATCGACGTCTACGCGCTCAAAGGAGCGTTAAACGCCAGAAAGACTTTTCAGGTTACCAATCCAATGTGACGCTTATGTGTCCTTTGATCCGATGCCGCTGGGCATTGTTTCGTGCGTGGGTTTCCTTAAACATAGCGACCCTCTACGGCGTGTACGGCTATGGAACACACCACCCTATTTGCATCCAGTCGCGGGTTCTTGAAGTCCTGTGATCACCATAACGTGCGCCCGCAATCCAGCAGCGGCGATATCGATGTGGGCCTCATTGAAGGCCATCAGCCAGGGCGTTCCATCTATGTCTGCTCCGATGCGTTAGCTCGCTTTGCGCAGACCGTACTGCCGCATCTCCAATCGCCCTTCGTTCTCGTCAGTGGCGATAGCGACCTGCCCATCAGCCCTTCGTCGCTCGGTGAGGCGACGTTTCAGCGTTTACTTCAGTCGCCGCTTCTGCTGCGTTGGTACGCCCAAAATTGTGCGGCGGAAGCCGACAAGTTGTTTCCGCTCCCGATCGGCCTTGATTACCACACTGTCTTCGAGCGACCGGGTCTCTGGGGTTTGCGCCAGTCGTCACCCATCGCACAGGAACATCAATTAGTCGAAATTTGGGCGCGGGCAAAGCCGTTTCATCAGCGTTATCTGGCGGCGTACTGCAATTGGACGCATGCCCTTGAGCGCGGCGATCGACGACAGTGTGCCGAGAAGATCGACCCATCCGTTTGTTTTATTGAGACTCCCAATGTGCCGCGGGCAAGCTCGTGGGCCCGACAGGCGGAGTTCTTGTTTGTCGTTAGCCCCGAAGGCGCCGGTATGGACTGCCATCGAACCTGGGAAGCGTTGGCGCTCGGTTGTATTCCGATTGTCAAACGTAACCCCATCTGTCGATTGCTGGTCGATCTGCCAGTCATGATTGTCGACGACTGGTCCGAGGTGCGCCGAGACCGCATGGAGCATTTCTTGGCGGACTTCGCGAACCGTACCTTTGATTTCTCGACATTACTGCGAGACACCTGGACTCGCCGTTTCCGCGGGGATATGCGGGATACGTCTCTTAGGCTTTCCCACACTGATTTTCATTCGTTCATCACGCGTGGAAGCGTCTAGACAACCGCTTGCGCCTTCTCCGCCCACTTTCGCATTCCGACGGGTATCAGCGCCATGCTCAACCAAATCATTCCCCCCGAGATTCTCAACGACCCGTTCTATCATTCACTGAAGGCACTCGCTGCGGACACCTCGCTGCACACGTATCTGGAGATTGGATCATCCAGCGGCGAAGGCAGCACACAAGCATTCGTCACGGGGATTCAGTCCCGGCCGGATCCCGCGGCCGCACGGCTCTTCTGCATGGAGATGAGTAGCGAGCGATACGCCGCATTGGCCGCACGCTATCGTAACGACCCGTTTGTGCGGTGCTACAACTTGTCGTCGGCTCTGCTTTCCGAGTTTCCCTCCGCCGAGGAGGTGGCTTTTTTCTATGCCAATACGCGAACAAACCTCAATGCATATCCTCTGGAGGTCGTTCTCGATTGGTTACGCCAAGACATTGCTTACCTTGAAAACCATAAGCCGAGCGTGAACGGCATAGAGTTCATTAAGCAGGACAACGGCATCGACGTCTTTGATTGCGTTCTAATTGACGGCTCTGAATTTACCGGCGAGCGAGAGCTGTACCACGTGATGGGCGCCAAGGTCATTGCGCTGGATGACGTGAACGCACACAAGTGCTTCAACTGTTACCGAATACTACGCAGTCATGTGGGCTACGAGTTGGTGTCCGAGAATCTACAAGTCCGAAATGGATACGCGGTATTCCGGCGTCGCTATTAATCTCGCACTGTAGATCGGCTATTTATCGCGACGCGATATCGTTAGATTTCACGCAGAGCACGCGCTGCATCCGCGCAGAGCGCCAGATGCTGCTCGGAGAGAATGCCGCTCCGCGCCGCATCGGTAATACTCTCGAGCATCAGCAGAGCCAGTTCGACGCGTCCACGCATCCGGGTGTTTTCGGATTTGAAGAATTGGACCAGCTGGTCGCGGGGATCATCGGACAAGCCGATGTCTCGTACCGTTGGGTCGACATGTTCCTTGAAGAGCTGCTCGAC
>DAINQU010000007.1:103031-105125 GCA_036742455.1 Steroidobacteraceae bacterium
AGCAGATCCAAGAGGTCTTGGGCCGTCATCGGTGACGTCGCTCGGCTGACGTAGGAAATCTGGATCACGTCATGTCTCCTTCGGCACGCAACGTTTGGCAGGCTCCGGCCTGTGTTTCAGGCCGTTGAGACTGTATAGCACTCCAGCCCATGATAGTTGAAGTCCGCCCGGGTTTTCCCGGTCCCAGCGCGGGTGTATTCTCGACGGACTGCGTGTGTATTCTCTGAGCACCCTGGAGCCACCCCTTATGCCGTCGTTTGATGTCGTCTCCGAACTGGACCAGCACGAAATTGCGAATGCGCTGGATCAGACCCGTCGCGAGATTGAATCGCGCTTTGATTTTCGGGGCGTACCGGCGAAAGTTCTTCAGGAGAAGAACGAAGTGACGCTTGAGTCGACTTCCGAGTTTCAGGTTCGTCAGATGCTCGATATCGTCCGTCTCAAGATCGCAAAACGCGGCATCGATCTCGTCTGCTTGGATGTCAAAGATGCCGAAGTGGATCTGTCAAAAACCCGTCAGAAGATCCTTTTGAAGGAAGGGATTGATGCCGATGCGGCACGGGTGATCCAAAAAGCCATTAAGGACTCGAAGATTAAAGTTCAGTCCTCCGTTCAGGGAGGAAAGGTGCGGGTCACTGGAAAAAGCCGCGACGATCTGCAGGCGGTCATCGCACTCTTGCGGCAAACGAAGGTTGAAGTTGCCCTGCAGTTCAACAACTTTAGGGATTAGAACGTTTTCATTGCTGCCCTTGGAATGTTTATTAATTCGCTTCGCGCTGTCTTCGGTCGTTCATTAGCGCTTCACTTTTTTGTCGGGAAGCGTGTCTAGATTCCTCTGGTGTGTGGGATCTCTATTTCGGAGGTCTCTCTTCATCGCCAGAGGAATCAAATGAAAACGGGAATCAAACTGCTCGCGGCAACGCTCGCGATGCTGCCAGCACTGTCTTCCTAGGCCGCCGAAGGCAAGGTGCCACACGGCATCGCTCCACTTGATCACGTCGTCATCATCATGATGGAGAATCACGGGTACGCTGAGGTCACCGGCAATCCCAACATGCCTTTCCTCAACGCCTTCGCCAAGAAGTCGGCTTCGGCGTCTAACTACTACGCGGTCGCTCACCCCAGCCTGACAAACTATCTCGAGGTGGTGGGTGGTTCTAATTTCGGCGTGCTGAATGACCACTCGCCGGATTGGCATAATGGCGCGTGCCAAACCAATCTTTCGACGGGTCAACCGTCGCTCGACACCGGTGCGTACCCGAATATTTGCCCGATTGCGGGCAGCGGTACGGACGCCGCGACGCCGGCCGTCGACCTGAGCAATTTCGAGTGCAACGATGCCGGTCCCTGCGTCAACGTTGACGGTTCTGTCTCGCTCGCCGCTGCTTCGACGGTTGGCAAGACCATCGCGCACCAATTGGTTGCGACCGGGCGGACTCCGAAGGCCTACGAAGAGAATCTGCCGCCGACCGGCGCCGATGGCGTCAATTCGGCGGATGGCTACTGGTCGAACTTGAATCCGCCGAGCTCGGCGGGCATCACGGACGGGGTGCTCGGGCTTTATGCGGGCAGGCACAACCCGTTCGCGTACTTCGTGGACATTCAGTCCGGTGGGAACCCGCATCTCAGCCTGAATCGAATCGTTGATTTTGACAGCCCGACCGGTTTGTTTGCGGATCTCGCTTCGGGCAACGTGCCGAGCTACTCCTACATCGTGTCGAATCAGTGCAACGACCAGCACGGTCGCAGCGGTGCAGGTCCGGCGTGCGATTACGACCCGAACAACACCGGTACCTTGACGGGCCTCAACCCGGCGTTGGTGTTCGCGGGCGACCCAGCGATCGAGCGGATCGTTACCGGGATCAAGGCCTCGCCGGCCTGGAAGAGCGGTCGTAACGCCATCGTCATCGTTTGGGACGAGAGCGATTACGCGAACGCGCCGATTACGAACCAAGTCACCTTGGTGGTGCAGACGAACGACGGCGGTTCGAGCGGCGTCGTGAGCAATCGCTTCTACACGTACTTCTCGTTGCTGAAGTCGATCGAGGCTGGGTTTGGGCTTCCGTGCTTGAACCACGCCTGTGACAGCAATGT
>DAINQU010000007.1:105225-107221 GCA_036742455.1 Steroidobacteraceae bacterium
TGCCGCACGAAGAAGAAGCAGAAAATATTCGGGCACCCCATGTAATGACTGCAGCCCTACGCATACACTCACTCCTTCGTGTGTGAGCGTTGATTACTCGTCCTTAGAGGGGGCTCTTTGATGACGTCTACCGTGGCTCCGTTTTTGTCAAAACGCCGGATTATTGCCGGGCCGAACTTCAATCGATGGCTGGTTCCACCGGCTGCACTCGCCGTGCACTTGTGCATTGGCATGGCATACGGCTTTTCGGTGTTCTGGAAGCCGTTACAGTCGGCGCTCCTCGGCGCCGATGGAAAGCCGCTGGCCAGCTGCGCCGCGGGGGCGGCCACGTTTGCGGATAAGTGGTCGGGCACCGTACGCGCGCTGACCGCCACCGATTGCAATTGGACCCAGTTCGATCTCGGTTGGATGTACACATTATTTTTCCTCGTGCTGGGCGTGGCTGCCGCGGTGTTCGGTGGTTGGCTCGAGCGGGTGGGACCTCGTCGCACCGGCCTAACGGCGATGGTGTGTTGGTGCGGTGGCCTCGTGCTCGGGGGTATCGGGATTCAGCATCACTGGTTGTGGCTGATGTGGCTAGGCTCCGGTCTCATCGGCGGCATTGGATTGGGTCTCGGCTATATTTCGCCTGTTTCGACACTGATGAAGTGGTTTCCGGACCGGCGCGGCATGGCAGCGGGTCTCGCTATTGCGGGCTTCGGCGGAGGGGCCATGATTGGCTCACCGCTCGCGACCAATTTGATGGGCCACTTCGCGCATCCGGGGGATCCGGGTGTCGCCGCTACCTTTTTCTGCCTGGCGGCCATTTACGCCGTATTCATGACGTGGGGTAGTCTGACCTATCGGTTGCCGGCTGCTGATTGGGAGCCCGTGGGGTACGAGCCCCCGGAGGACGAGGTCTCCGGCATTACCCAGAATCACGTCCATGTTGAGTCCGCGCACAAGACGCCGCAGTTCTGGCTCGTGTGGCTCGTTCTTTGCATGAACGTGTCTGCCGGCATAGGCATCATCGGCGCTGCGTCACCCATGCTGCAGGAGACCTTCGGCGGCGCACTGGTAGGCCATCCAGAGCTTGCCTTTGAAGCACTCAAGCAAAACCCCGATCTACTCAAGAAGGCCGCGTCGGTCGCCGCTGGATTCGTCGGCTTACTGTCACTCTTCAACATCGCCGGTCGTTTCGTCTGGGCATCTGCGTCCGATCATTTCGGTCGACGCCGGACATACATGGTCTTCTTCGTCCTCGGCATTGCTATGTACTTGCTCGCGGCACACGTGGCCGGCACGAAGTCATTGGCTGTGTTTGTCGGTGCCTTTTGCCTTATTTCGTCCATGTATGGTGGTGGATTCGCGACGATTCCAGCGTTTCTGGCCGACCTTTTCGGTACTCATTACGTCGGGGCGATTCATGGTCGGCTGTTGACTGCTTGGTCGACAGCCGGCGTGCTTGGCCCAGTTGTCGTCAATTATTTACACGATTTGCGTGAGGAGTCGGGGTCGGTTCCGCACGATATGATCTATGGATCGATCTTCTGGGTTCTCGCGTGTCTACTCGCAATCGGTTTGTTGGCGGCACTCCTTGTGCGTCCGGTAGATGCGAAGTTCCACATGGACCCGCGCGTCATTGAAGAGGATCACCGTGCCGCGCAGGAGCATCACGCCCACGCCCATGCAACAGACTCGAGCCACGGGTCGCCCACACAGTTGGCTATTGCCTGGGCGGCGGTTGGATTGCCCATCGCGTACGGCATCTGGGTGACGCTGCAAAAGGCATTGGTGCTGTTCTAGCAGTGTCGGGGTATCGGGGCGGCGCACGACGCGCCGCCCCATTTGGCCCCTCGCGATGGATAAGCCTGCCCCGCAATACCTGGGCGCTGTATTCGGTTTAGAATTCGCTCGACGTCGGAAGTGATCACTGCACGAGGCGGGTTTCGTCATCCCGTCGCGGAGCCCTCGACTATGAGCCGGAAAAAAACCCTCTTGAACCGTGTCGGTGCCA
>DAINQU010000007.1:107321-130094 GCA_036742455.1 Steroidobacteraceae bacterium
TACACATGCCTCACTGTGCAAATCGAGCAGGCGGCGCGGTTACGCAAGGGTACATGACCGTCGTCGGCAACTTCACCTCGAAGTTGCACGGTCAAGCAAACGCATGGGTCGGGGAAATCGACAACATCCGAGTGTGTCGACTTATAGAAGGCGTCGGCGACGAGCCTAGGCCACGTCCGATTCAGCCTTAACGGGTTGGGAAGATCGGTACGGCATTGGCGGGGTCGGGCTCGGTGCCACGCTACGCTGACAAGACGCGGATCCACCGCGCGACAACGCCTATCCGCTAGCGCTGGCTGTACCGTTTCGTTGTGTGTTCTGTGGGGTTCCCGATGCGCGGTCACTCCGTCTCGCGGACGGTCTGATCACGGAGGCGGTTGCGCCTCATCAGCCGAACCACCCCACACCGACCGTAACGCAGTGACTCGGGCGGCCTCGAAAGCCACTGCGTCCGTTCCGGTGATGTCGATGCGATCAAACAGTTCGTTCGGGAACACCAGAGCCGTGAGATCGGTTGCGCCATCATCCAGAAAAATCTCGACCGACGAACGATCCACGAGGATGCGTGCCGTAAACGATCCCATTTCGGGCATTGAAAACGGCGCGATGTTCCGGGTTGTAAACGCCGGATCAAAATCGACGACGCCCGATCGGCTGCGATCAAACTCCATTTGCTTCGCCATCGGGTCCATCCTCAGAACCACCGATTGTCCACGCTGATTCTGAAGTCGCAATTCAATGGGCTCGCGGCCTAATCCGCTGACGACGAGATTAAATTCCAACGCCGGTATCGTCACCGGATCCAGATGGAGCAATTCGGGAGCGATGAGTGTGCGCACATGCGCGGCTTCTACCGAGCGAAATCCTAAGGATTCCACCGCTGGAATAGGGGTAGCCGTCATTTGGTAATGACCTCGGTTGCTGCGCAGATGCAACTCCCGGGGAATCGCCATGACGCCGCGCCATGGCGACGTCGGTACTTTCACTGCGTAACGCCAGTCGTTCATCCAACCGAGCAGGACGGGTGGCTCCGAGTTGGCATGACCGTCGCGGCTCCAAGTGACGGCAGCGTAGTAATCCGGACCGTAGTCGAGCCATTGCGCTTTGGCGTCTCCGGCTTCTTCGATAAACCGATGTCCGTCGAAGTGCCCTACAAAATATTGGGTGCCCCCTCCTCCGGCCGGACCACCGGGGTTCGTGCTCACGAGCAGCACGTCCCGCTCATCGCCGGTCGGTTCCAGCGCCATCCTCAACAGGTCAGGGCATTCCCATACGCCGCCGTGCGCCCCCGTGCCAACGCCGAAGTCACTTTCATAGTTCCAGTCTTTCAGGTTCGAGGACGAGTAAAACTCGACGTGATCGGTGGCCACGAGCGTCATGATCCAACGCTGTGTCGGCTCAAACCACTGGACGTGAGGGTCGCGGAAATTCCGGTTCCCGCGATTTTCGAGCACGACGTCCGGGTACTTCGTAAATGTCTTACCGTGGTCAAGACTGTACGCGAGCCCTTGGGACTCCACTGCAGTCCCATGCTGCGCCTCTATCCGATGATCATGATAGGTGAATATGGCGATCACTGATGACTCGCCAGCTGGGGCTAAACCGGCCGTATTGTGGATATCGACGACCGCGCTGCCAGAGAATATGGCGCCGTGATCGTCCGGTCCGAGCACCCACGGATAGGTCGCCCAGTGCAGTAAGTCTTCGCTATCGGCATGGCCCCAATGCATCGGGCCCCAGACCAAGGAATACGGATGGTATTGGTAGTACAACTGATATCGCCCACCGACCTGAACCAACCCATTTGGGTCGTTCATCCAATGCTCGGGAGGTGAATAATGAATCTGCGGTCGAAACGGTTCGTTGTAGAGCGCCGGATCGGCGCCACCGGTGGCGGCGCCCGCACTCAGGCAAACCGAGAGAACGGCACCGATCGTGCTCAGGATTACCGCCGGTGCGTTGCGCAGCAGCAGTATGGATTGCATGAATTGGGCCACGCGTTTACTCCGGCGCCGTATTCCCGACACCACGGCAGTCTACCGGTCGTAGAATAGCGCCATGAGCGATGAGACACGACAACCTACGGATATCCGTCCGGATCTGGACGCATGCCTGCGCGTACTGCGTGCGGTGGAACGCGACCGAGGGCTGCTCTCGCAACTCTCGCAGGCAGAACGCCGCGACCTGCTGACGGTGGCGGGACTCGTTTCGAAGCCCGAGCGACATGATCTCGTCAAAATGGCCAAGGCGCTCAGGAGGGCGGATCGTCAGGAGGCAAGGCGGCGAGATCGTGAAGCGATCGAACAGGCCGGTCTTCGAGTTCAGCGCCGCGCG
Organism: Steroidobacteraceae bacterium; assembly: GCA_036742455.1. GTDB lineage: Bacteria > Pseudomonadota > Gammaproteobacteria > Steroidobacterales > Steroidobacteraceae > CAIKZZ01. The sequence continues at coordinate 109,656 of DAINQU010000007.1, forward strand.
GAGGTTTACACCCCGCTGTGGTTGGAGCCGCCTAAAGCCGACGACCTTGAATCGGCCCGGCCAGAATTGGGATCGGCGCGTGGATGTTACGTCTGCAAGACGCCGTTCACGGTGGTGCATCGCTATTACGACTCGATGTGCACACAGTGCGGCGATTTTAATTATGCGAAGCGGAGTCAAACCGCGGATCTCACCGGCCAATACGCTCTCGTAACGGGTGCACGCGTGAAGATCGGGTATCAGGCCGCCCTCTTGCTCTTGCGTGCCGGCGCTCACGTGGTGGTAGTGACTCGCTTTCCGGTAGATGCCGCACAGCGGTATGCGCGCGAAGCGGATTTTGAATCGTTTCGGTCCCGCCTTCATATACACGGCGTCGATTTGCGGCACACACCGAGTGTCGAACTTTTCGCCCGATTTCTGGCAGAGCGCCTTCCCCGACTGGACCACATCGTAAACAACGCCTGTCAAACGGTACGTCGCCCCGCCGGGTTCTTTGCTCACTTGCTCGAGGTGGAGTCGGCGCCCATGGAATCGCTGCCCAGCACGTGGCGATCGACGCTGCAGAGCCACCAACTCCTCGTCAACCGACTGGCCGATACGACGGCGTCTCATGGCCGTGCGCTTATCGGCGCCGGCCAGAGTAGTCCCGGTGAAGGCATCTTACAAAGCGCACGACTGTCGCAACGACGTTATCTGGACGAGGATTATTTAGACGGCGAGGCTGTGTTTCCACGCGGTAAATTGGACGAGGATCGACAGCAAGTTGACTTGCGCGCGGTCAACAGTTGGCGGCTCCGTTTGCACGAGGTCGAAACACCCGAATTGCTCGAGGTACAACTCGTCAACGCGATCGCGCCTTACATCCTGAACGCGCGATTGCGACCGCTGATGGCATCGACCGTCGGCAATCACAAGCACATCGTGAATGTCAGCGCGATGGAGGGGCAATTTTATCGCCCCACGAAAACCGACAAGCATCCCCATACCAACATGGCGAAAGCGGCGCTCAACATGATGACCCGCACCAGCGCTCCGGACTATCTCAAGGATGGCATTCACATGAATGCCGTGGATACCGGTTGGGTGACCGACGAGGATCCTGCCGTCCATGCGGCGCGTAAGGCCGAGGAAGGATTTGCGCCGCCGCTCGATATCATTGATGGGGCGGCTCGCATCATTGATCCTATTTTTGACGGTGCGAACACCGGGCATCATGTCTGGGGGCAGTTTCTAAAAGATTATCGGTCCGCGCCATGGTGACGGGCGGGACAGCGATGACTAGCCAGGGGCTTGAGCCCAACGGGTCGCCGCACGACGGTCATAACAACAGTGAGCGGCAGGGCATTCGATGCTAGACCTTCACATTCGGTTGCGGATCGACCTGGGTCCGGGACGATCGATCGGTCCCGGTAAAATCGACCTGCTGGAGCCGCTGGACCGGACCGGATCGCTGGCACAGGCGGCCCGTGAATTGGATATGAGTTATCGGCGCGCCTGGCTGTTGCTGAAGTCAGTGAACGAATTGACAGGGTCTCCCGTCGTCACGTCGATCAAGGGCGGGGCGGGGGGAGGCGGCGCCACGTTGACGGACCATGGGCGGGCTCTGATTGACGCTTTTCGCGCGGTGGAGAGCGCCGCCTCGGCAAAAGCGCTGCAGCAGTTCAAGTCCTTCTCCGTTGTAGACGACGGCGCGGATGATGTTGGGATTCGGCGACTGCCGCGCTCAGGCACTGCGCAGCGCAAACCGCAGCAGAACGCACGCACGGCACGCCCCGGTTGAATGAACCGCGTCGACGCGACGTGCTCACGACAGAAATTACGGGAGGCTCCATGACTCAAATTAGATTCGCCGCTATTTTTTTGGCCTCACTCTGCCTGAGTGGAATTGCGATGGCTGCAGATCATCCGAAGGATGCTAATACGGCCTACGTCGTGCACGCCCGATATCTTTTCGATGGCGTGAGCGGGCAACTTTCGGATGACGCGACGGTTGTGGTCGAAAAAGGGCGCATTACGGGCATTGGAGCGTCGGCGCATATTCCGGAGCATGCCGTCCGTATCGAACTCGGCGATGCCACGCTGACACCGGGATTCATTGACTCGCATGTTCATCTCGGCGATGAAGACTCAGGCAATTCCTACAAGGACTTTTATGACGGCATGCTCCGCTTGCCGGCCGAGGAGTCTTTTTACGCTGAGAGGAACGGGCGCGTCACATTAGAAGCTGGCTTCACGACCGTTCGCGTTCTGGGGACCAGCGATTGGGTGGATTTAGCGCTGCGCAATGCCATCGATGGTGGGCTCGTCGTGGGGCCCCGTATCGTCGCAGCGGCGCACGCCATCGGAACGCCTGGGGGTCATTGCGATGCACCGCCATTCCCGCCCGATCGCGTCAAGCCACTCAGTGAGGTTGACGGTATTTGCTCAGGTCCCGAATCCTGCCGATCAGCCGTCCGAGCGCAGATGAAATGGGGCGCCGATGTCATCAAGATCTGTGCATCCGGCGGGGTGTTCTCGGAGTCCGATCCACTCAAAGTGCCGCAACTCACTGCGGCGGAACTGGACGCTATTATTGGAGAGGCTCACCGCTGGGGTCGAAAGGTGGCTGCGCATGCCCATGGCGATGAGGCCGCACGTCTCGCGGTCGACGCAGGCATTGACTCCATTGAGCACGGCACCTTTCTCAGCCCAGAGACGATGCGGCTGATGAAACAAAAGGGTGTTTACTTAGTACCCACTCGCATGGCCGCATGGTGGTCGAGTTCGCACGCCGACGGATACCCACCCGCAATTGCGAAGAAGGCCCGGGCCATTGGCGAGGCTCATCTCGCCATGTTCAAAGAAGCCGTGCGCATCGGCGTTCCGATCGCCTTCGGTACCGACTCCGGCGTGAGCCCGCACGGACAAAATGCCCACGAATTCAGTTTGATGGTGGACGCGGGAATGTCGCCGAGTGCGGCGCTGCTCTCGGCCACCCGGGACGCATCGCGCCTACTGGGTGTTGATCAAGAGACCGGGGCCATTACGATCGGGCGTAGCGCCGATCTCGTCGCCGTGCCCGGTAACGTGCTGGAGCACATTGCCTCAACAGAACATCCGCTCTTCGTAATGGCGCGTGGGCATGTGGCCGTCACGCCCCCGTAACCGACTCGTGGGAACTCGGCACCTCGCCTGCGGTCTGTAGACAGACTGTGGATCGTTCTTTCCAATCATTCGCTGCTGTCACGGCGCTGCTGGGTGCCGGCGTATTTTCGGCCATCGCATCGGCCGAGTCCGTCGGAATGCCGGGCGCATTGGGCTCATACGCGATGGCCCGGGATGGCTCCGGGACCAGTTGGTTGCCGGACACCTCACCGATGGAGGCACTGCACGGCGCTTACGGCGATTGGATGACCATGCTGCACGGCAGCTTGGTTCTTGCAGACACTCAGCAGAGTGGACCCCGGGGTGCAGCCGCCACGTTTAGCGAGAGCATGATCATGGGCTCCGCCCGCCGAGACATCGGCGATTCGGCTTTCACCGCACGGGCCATGATGTCTGCAGACCCAATCAATGGGGCGGCAGGTTACCCCTTACTGCTTCAGACCGGCGAAACCGCGAACGGACGCGATCCATTGGTGGATCGTCAACACCCGCATAATTTGGTCATGGAATTGGCGCTCACCTATTCGAAGTCCCTGACCCGTCTCGCATCTTGGTTTGTGTATGCGGCCCCGGTCGGGGAACCCGCCTTAGGGCCGCCGGTGTTTATGCACCGGCGTTCATCGGATGCGGACCCGGAAGCACCTCTGTCACACCACCATCTGGATGCCACGCACGTCTCATTCGGGGTGGTGACCGCGGGGCTCGTGGCCGGCCGCTGGAAGATCGAGGCCTCGACCTTCAACGGTCGAGAACCGGACCAGCATCGTTCGGCGTTCGAATGGCGCCCTCTCGACTCGTGGTCGACGCGGCTGTCGTTCAATCCCGTCCCTAGCCTGGCGCTACAGATCAGCACGTCACGACTGCAAAGTCCGGAAAGCCTGCATCCAGAGATCGCCGTCAAGCGCTCTACGGCGTCCGTACTGCACGAGGCTTCTATCGGGTCGTGGCAGGCGTCAACGACGTTGGCGTTTGGACGCAACAGCCCGACGGCCGGTTGGCGCACGGATGCGTGGCTCGCGGACGAAGCGCTGCGCTGGGGTGATGGTCAGGTACTGTACGGACGCGTGGAGCGGGTGGGGTACGACGAATTGCCGGGGGTTCCAGAGCTGACCCAGTCGCCCGTGATCGTTAAACGGAGCCTCGGGTACCAAGCCGATATCGCCCGTTGGGGGGTCTTGCGGTTTTCGCTCGGGGTGGTCGGAAGTCGCTTTGCGATTCCCAATCCGTTGGTGACTCGTTACGGCGTGGCTCCGGACAGTTGGACCGTTTATATGCGCGCTCGCGTCGCGCCGTAGGCAGGTCGGTATACTGAGCAGGGTCGCCGTCTAGGTTGAGGTTCTTCCATGCAGGCCGTGTTTCTCGATTTCGGTAGCGTCAGCACTGGGGGAGATCTCGACCTCACACCGCTTCATTCCGCCCTTGCAGACCTTCGCGTATACGACGTCACGCCCGACGAACTGGTGGATGAGAGGATCGCCGGTCAGGAGATCGTGCTTCTTAATAAAGCTGAAATCACTCGCCAACGCATTGAGGCCAATCCACAACTGAAATTGATCGCGCTAACCGCGACCGGCGTCAATAACGTCGACGTGGAAGCGGCGCGCGAACGGGGTGTTGCTGTTTGCAACATTCGCGATTACTGCACAGCGTCCGTCGCCCAGCATGTGTTCGCGACACTGCTAGCACTGACCCATTCGATTCGAGAATATGATCAGGCGCTAAAAGCCGGCGCCTGGCAGAAAGGCGAACAATTCACGCTGCTCAACTATCCCATACGCGAACTGGCAGGTCGCACGCTCGGTATCGTCGGCTACGGTGTCTTGGGACAAGCGGTCGCGCGGATTGGTGAGGCTTTTGGTATGCAGGTACTCGTCGCGCGTCGGCCTGGCAGTGATAGCGCGGACGGACGCATGTCATTGGACGCGCTATTACCCCTCGTCGATGTCCTCACCTTGCACTGCCCCATGACTGACGCTACGCGTGGGCTCATCGGAGCGCGCGAATTAGCCTTGATGCGACGCGATGCGGTGCTGATCAACACCGCTCGCGGCGGCCTCGTGGACGCGGAGGCATTGGCGTTCGCCCTGCGTCACGGTCAAATCGGTGGCGCTGCCATTGATGTGCTCACGCAAGAGCCGCCGGTGGATGGCAACCCACTCCTCGCCGCAGACTTGCACAATCTCATTGTGACGCCGCACACCGCCTGGGCAGCGCAAGAGTCACGTCAACGCGCGATTGATGAATTGTCGGCGAATGTGCGTGACTTTCTGGCAGGCGGGCGCCGCGGGCGTGTAGTCTGACACGTCATGCGCCTGGCTAATGTCCTCCGCTCGCTCTTCGTCCTCCGTCTGATCGCGGTCTTCAAGTTCTTCAAGGCTGCCATCGTCGTCGCCACGGGTTTCGGATTGCTCTCGTTAGCGAATCCGGGATTCATTCAGTCGATGCAGCGATTTACGGAGTCCCTCTCGGATGGCTTGGAACAGCGTCTGCTGCGCAATCTGCTGGCTTTGTTGGTCGGTATGCCGGCCGGGCGCCTCCATCTGTTTGCGGTCGCCTCGTTTCTGTATGCCGCACTGTTCTGTGTGGAAGGTGTTGGACTGTGGAAAGGCCGGCATTGGGCGGAGTGGCTGACGGTCGTCGCCACCAGCTCATTGATCCCCATTGAGCTGTACGAGCTCGTCCGGTCGCCACGATGGAATACCGTCGCGGTGATCGCGGTTAACGTTCTAATCTTGGTTTACCTCATTTGGCGCATGCGTCGCCCGGCGCGCCGCTGACCCTCATTAGGAGCATCTTTTATGCGAACGGATCTACGCTCTCTGTCGATTGGTGTACTCGCCCTCGGCTTCGCCGGATGCGCAGTGCTCGCGCCGACCAAGCCCGGAGCGTCCGCGCAGATTGAATCGCGCTCCGGCAGCACGGTGACCGGCCAAGCCACGTTCACGCAGCGCCGGGACAGTCTGATCCTGCATCTCGAGCTATCCGGTTTGTCGCCGGGCTCCGAGCACGGCCTGCATATTCATGAGAAAGGGGACTGCAGCGCGCCGGACGCGCAGAGCGCAGGCGGCCATTTCAATCCGGACGGTGCCGTACACGGCCACGCGGGACTCGGCGCGCATCACGCCGGCGACCTCGGCGCCGTGGTGGCGGACAGCCAGGGGCGGGTCAGCGAGGACTTGGACCTCCACGATCTGACCCTCACGCCGGGACCTCACGGGATCGTTGGACGGAGCATCGTCGTACACCGGGATCGCGATGACTACGTCAGCCAACCGGCCGGTAACGCCGGCCCGAGGATCGCTTGCGGCGTCATCGTCGCGCGCTGAGTCTTTGTAGAGCGCCGCTGCTGACGACCACCCCGATAGCCACGGCGGCAAGACCGCCCGCCGTGGCCCAATCGACGGGATCGCCTAACAGCCACCACCCGATAACGCCAGCCAAGACCGGTGACAGTGGCGTGAAGCCCGCGGCACCGCTGGCGCCCAATCGGGCCACGGCAAAGGTAAATGCCGCCATCGCGACCGTGCCGGTCAATACCCCCTGATAGCCCGCCTGCAAACCGACCGCCATCAGAGGCGCCGCCGCAATGCGGGCTGGTCCCGAGCCCATCATATAAAAAGGCATATAAATCAGCGCATTGGAAACGCCCACCCATGCCGCGGTGACTAAGGGCGGGAGCGCTAAGCGGCGACTGGCGACCGTAAACACCGACCAGGCCAGCGAGGCGAGCAGGATGAGCCCAAACCCCGTCAGACGAGCCCCGCCACCCGCCCAGTCGTGACCCACGACCACGGCAAATCCCGCCACGGTGCACAGCATTCCGACCCAACGGTTAACCCCGAGCGCCTCTCCCAACCAGGCGCGCGCGATCAACACGGTGAATAAACTGGACGCGCCGGGCCCGAATACGGCCGCTTGCCCCGAATTGGCTAAGCGCAGTCCCATCCCAAATGCGGCGAAGTACGGCACCCCCGCCCCGACGGCGAGAATCGCAAGCAAACCGGGCCGGCGCCACGGCACCTGATGGCGGTGCATCCACAAAAAGGGCAAGAGCAAGAGTCCTGCGGTGCCATACCGCAACGCCGCGACGTCCGACGGTTGCAGGTGCGTTACAACACCTAAGCGCGTTACGGGGATCCATCCTGCCCAAACGGTCACGGCAAAGAGAGCCGCGCCCATGCCGGCCGTTCGTGAACGGCCTGAGGTGGCGGTCATATCGCGGTCGGAACGATGCCCGCCTGCTCATACGCCCATCGGAGCACCCTTTGAAGGCGCGGCACCGTCAGCGCCAACGCCTCGGCGGGGCTTACCCAGCGGAACTCATGGTGCTCGGCACGACCGAGGGCTGGATTAATCGGCAGGCTGACATCCCCGGCGTCCGACCGAGCAACGTAGAACCGCACAACTTTTCCGCCAGCGTACGGTTCCGTCTCAATGGAGTCCTCGCCCCAGCAAAAATCCAGGCTCGAGAGACCGGTTTCCTCTCGAACCTCGCGTACAGCGGCCTCAAACGACGTTTCGCCCGGTTCCAGGCGCCCTTTGGGTAGATCCCAGTTGCGGTAGGCGCGCAATAGCAACACGCGGGGCCCAGCCGGGCTTTGCCGGAAGAGGACCACACCGGCGGCATGCTTGAGTACTCGGCTACGCATGGCCGGCAGTATAACCATCCGTCACGGACTGTGTGTCCCGCTATAGGAAGCGTCAATTGATGTGTGTTTTAAGATAGAATCGGAACATAGACGGGAGGCAAAGATGAACCTACGCGACCTACGTTATCTCGTAGCGCTAGCGGACTTGAAGCATTTCGGACGCGCCGCCGACCGCTGCGCCGTGAGCCAACCCACCCTGTCGGCTCAGCTCAAAAAACTCGAGGATTATCTTGGGGTTGCTCTTATTGAGCGACAACCGCGCAACGTCAGTCTCACACCGATCGGGGAGCAAATTGTGACCCGGGCGCGACGGGTACTCCAAGATTCTGATGACATCATCGAAATCGCGCGGGCCTCCCGCGACCCGCTGTCGGGCACGCTGCGAGTAGCGATGATCCCTACGCTCGGCCCGTACCTGTTACCTCTGCTCGCCCCCAAGCTACGCAAGCGACTGCCCAAATTGCAGTTAATGCTCTACGAATACCAAACCTCCGTTTTGGTCGAACAATTGAAAGCAGGCGATTTGGACGTGGGGATTCTGGCGCTCGGCGTCGACATAGACGGGCTCGAAAGCCGGGAATTAGCGCACGAGTCGTTTACCGTCGCGCTACCGGCGAACCATGCGTTGTCCAAGAAACCCGCATTGCGCATGGAGGATTTGGACGACGCGACGCTGTTGCTGCTCGAGGACGGTCATTGCCTTCGATCACACGCGCTCGAAGCCTGCCGTCGTATACGTGTGCACGAAGCGGGGGATTTTCGCGCGACGAGCCTTGAAACCCTGCGCCAGATGGTGGCGGCCGGTCACGGCATAACGTTGCTGCCCGAACTGGCGACCCGAGGACCCTTTGCCGCCGCCAAGAACCCCGTCATCCGTCCGTTCACGAAGCCCGCGCCTTACCGGGTCATTGGCGCCGTGTGGCGGAAAAGCTCGACGCGCTTGGCCGCCATTGACGCCGTTTGCAAGGTTGTCACGGAAGTGCTGGGCGAATAGCCCCCACCCCACCTATACCGGATGCCGCCGCGGCGTCGGCGAAGACGACCGACGCGTCGCCTCGGACTCGGCCACACGGAAGTGTGGTATCCCCGGCGACCAGCGCGCGTAACGCATCGACCTTGTCGGCACCGGTCACTAACCACAGCCGAAAACGCGCAGCATTCAGCGCCGGTAACGTGAGCGAAAGACGTTGAGTGCCTTGGTACACCCCCGACGTCCCGACCCAACGATCGTTCACCTCAAGCAATGGGTCGCCCGGTATCAATGACGCCGTGTGCGCATCGGCGCCGAGCCCCAACTGGACGACATCGAGCACGGGGATTGATCCCAGCTCCGCTTCCAGCGTCGCGGCGTAGGCCGCGGCAGCGACCTCGAGCGGTTGCTGCTCCGCTGGCATCGGTTTGAAGCGGTCTGCGGACAATCGACCAGGACCGACCAATAAGCCGGCGATGCGCTGGCCATTACGGCGCTCGTCATCAAGCGGCACGGCGCGCTCATCGATCTGATAGACGGTCATATCGGACCAGGGCATCGCCGCAGGATTGAGCGCCTCCAGCATTCGCCACGGCGTCCGTCCACCCGAGAGCGCCAGCGTGGCCCGACCGCGTGCCGAAACGGCGTCGTTGAGCGCGCCGAGCAACCAGTCCGCCGCCGCGATCGCGGTCTCCTCAACCGTGCCATAAACCCGCACATCCATTGAGCGCCCCATCCTCGTCTGAACTGATATCACCCATTGTGCCTCGTTCGATCGGTCGCGCAATCCCACGCCGGTGTATCTGACAAAATAGGCGAACGCCCGGAGGATCTCTCGTGTCGATACACCACGCTGAATTGCATTGGACTCGAAACAATCAGCCGTTTCTCGACGGTCGGTACTCGCGAGGACACGAACTACGGTTCGCCGCCTCGGGTCGCGTCATCGGCAGCGCGTCCGCGCACGTCGTACCGGCCGAATACTGCGAGCCCAACGCGCTGGACCCAGAGGCGACATTTGTTGCCTCACTGTCCGGCTGCCACATGCTGTGGTTCTTATCGATTGCGCAAGCGGCCGGCTTCCGTGTCGATGACTATCAGGATCGCGCGGAGGGCGAATTGGGCAAAACCGAGGACGGTACATTGGCAATGACCGTCGTGACCTTGAAGCCCCATGTCCGCTTTGATCCGGCGCACGCGCCCGACGCGTCGACCTATCGGCGCTTACACGAGCGAGCGCACGCTGAGTGCTTTATCGCTCGATCCGTGCGCTGCGCGCTGCGACTCGAACCGACCTTCAGTATCGACAATAGCGCTGAAGCGACCACTCAATCGTCTTGTGGCTCGACATGAATCATGACATTGATGCCGCGGAATGCGCGACTGAGAGCCTCTTCCAGTCGATCGCATTCGCCGTGTGCATCGCGCACCGTCAATCCTGACGGAACACGCAGCTTAAATTCGGCGAAGCGCCGCGGCCCAGCGCGGCGTGTCTTCAAGTCCGCCACCGTATGGCCCGCCAGCAGCGTTCCGGCGATGACCGAACGCACTGTGTTCAATTCGTCCGCCGGTAGCGCACGGTCCATCAGGCCGTCAATGGACCGGCCGACGAGTTCCCAGCCCGTCAACGCGATGTGTCCCGCAACGAGCAACGCAATCAACGGGTCCAGCATGGCGGCACGCGGAAATACCATGACCAAGACGAGACCGGTGCAGACCCCGAGAGACGTCACGACGTCCGCGAGCAAGTGCTTAGCATCGGCTTCCACCGCAATGCTGTCGTGCTCTCGCGCGACCCGCAGCATGAGTCGCGCCGTCCAAAAGTTCAGGGCGGTGGCCAGGAGTGCCACTACGATACCCGGGCCGAGGGCGTCCAATGGCACCGGATGGGTCAATCGCAGAATTGCGGCCACCGCAATCCCAAATGCCGCGGCCAAAATCAGCAGACCCTCGACCGCACTCGAAAAATACTCTGCTTTTTCATGGCCGTAGGCGTGCTCTTCGTCCGCTGGCTGTTCGGCGATTGAGAGCACTAACAGCGCGACGAGTGCCGCCGCGACATTGACCAATGTCTCCAGTGCGTCCGAAAACAAGCCCATGGATCCGGTGACCCACCACGCCCCGAACTTTAAGGCGAGCGTCGCGACAGACGTCGCGATGGACAACACAGCCATATTACGGGTCGGTGACACGACGGCGAACCTCAAACCTTCTTACAGTCATTTTGCCCGTAACGGGCTCCGGTGACAGGGGTAGACGCAAGGTCTCCCCTTACCGCACACAATCTGGCACCTTTGTGCCATGAGTGGAGGAACAATGTCGACCGGTCAATGCGAAAACTGTGGCAATCGACTCGTGGGGCCGTATTGCGCGCAATGCGGGCAGCACGCGCATGCGAGCGCACGGTCATTGCCTGCACTCCTCCACGATGCCTGGCATGACCTGACGCATATTGAGGGTCGACTCTGGGCCACGCTATGGCGTCTCATGTGCCAACCCGGCCGTCTGACGCTGGACTATTTTGCCGGTCAGCGCGCTCGCTATGCGCCGCCTTTTCGCATGTACCTCGTGCTCAGCGTCGTATTCTTCGGGCTGTCGTCGTTCGCCGATCGTCTCGATCCCCAGCACTCGCATTCCGTGCAAATGCATAGCGAGTCAGGTAATCGAACGTGCACGGACGTCCACGCATCGCCCGCGTCGCTCGAGCGCTTTTTCAAGCGAGCCTGTGAGCGAATGGTCGTTGACGATGGAGCATCCATTGCCCACACATTCCGCAGTTACGTCCCCAAATCGATGTTCGTGTTCCTCCCATTGGTCGCGGGGGTGCTCGCACTGTTGTATCGCCGCCCGAAACGCTACTACGTAGAGCATTTGGTGTTTGTGCTGCACAACCATGCCGCGATCTTCGCTGCCATGGGATTGTTGTCGGTGATCCATCTGCTGACGTACACCGCGCTCTATTTGGACTTGAGCATCTGGCATCGCGCGCTGGACGGCGTGAGCGATCTTCTCAGCTTTACCACGCTCTTCGTCTACGCACCGTGGTACGTGTATCGGGCGCTTCGAAATTTCTACGGTCTACCGCGAGGCGCCACTCTGCGTCGGTTGATACCCTTGGGATTTTCCTATCTGCTTTTTCTGATCGTCACGTTTGCGCTGACGTTCCTGCTCAGCGTTATTTTGGCCTGACGCAGTGCGCGCCATATTGCATGTTGATATGGACGCGTTTTACGCGTCCGTAGAGCAGCACGATCATCCGGAGTTACGCGGTCGTCCGGTGATCGTGGGTGGCGCATCGGCGCGCGGCGTCGTGGCCGCTGCGAGTTACGAAGTACGCCGTTTTGGCGTGCGCTCGGCCATGCCCACACGAGTCGCGCTGCAGCGTTGCCCGGAAGCGGTCGTCGTGGCGCCGCGCATGCATCGCTACCGTGAGGTATCCCAGTGTGTCTTTGGCATTTTCAGGGAATACACGCCGATAATTGAAGGCCTTTCATTGGACGAGGCATTCCTCGACGTCACCGGTAGTCAGTCGCTCTTCGGTTCGCCACGGACGATGGCCGAGGCCATCAAAGCCGCCATTCGGGAGCGCACGGGGCTCTCGGCGTCGGTCGGTATATCGCACAACAAATTGCTTGCGAAAATCGCATCCGATCTCAACAAGCCAGACGGCTTGCGTGAAATTTCCGTCGACTCCGTTCGCACTACACTCGATCCGTTACCCGTGAGTCGTCTGCCGGGCATTGGGCCCAAAACTGGCGAGAAACTCCACGCGCTTGGGATACGCACGTTCGCGGATTTGCGCCTCGCCGCTGAAGCGCTCCTTTTGCCGGTGTTCGGTCGCCATACCGCGCGGATCCGCGAACGCGCTGAAGGGCGCGACGACCGGCCGGTGGCGGTCGACGTTGCCGAGCAACAAGTGAGTGCGGAGGAAACCTACGATGTCGACCTGGACACCTTAGAGCGGCAGCGCGCAGAAATCGCGCGCCTCACCGATCGGGTCGCCAGCCGACTGCGGCGCAAGGCCGTCGAGGCAGGCACGGTGACGCTCAAGGTGCGGCGGAGTGACTTCAGCACCTACACGCGCAGCCGAACGTTCGAGCCACCGACGGCCGATAGTGGCGCGATACTGGTCATCGCCCACGAATTACTGGAGCGCTGGCGCGCCGAACACCCGGGGGCGGCAGTGCGTCTTTTAGGGGTCGGCGCGGGTGGGCTCGTGCCAGCGAATCAACTGGACTTGTTTGCGAGTCCCTCGGCACCGGTCTCCACGCTGACGACCGTGGATCCGTCGCGTGTCGCCGCCCGCATCGATCCGACGTTGGATGAAATCCGGGCTCGTTTTGGCGAAAGCGCCGTTCGACGTGCGAGTAGCCTGCATCGGCCGGAAAAGAACGACGGTTTTACCGACGTCCGTCGCCGTTAGATATGGCTGGTCACCGTGAACCGCTATGATAGTGACGCATGTACACCCGCTTTTTTGGGCTGACTGAAAAGCCCTTCGCCATCACCCCGGATCCGCGCTACCTCTATCTGAGCGAGCGTCACGCGGAAGCGTTAGCGCATTTGCTGTATGGCATTGATGAGGCGGGCGGCTTCGTGCAATTGACCGGCGAGGTCGGCACCGGCAAAACCACGACCGTACGGGGCCTCTTAGCAGAACTACCCGAGCACGCCGATATCGCCTTAATACTCAACCCGCGGCTCAGTCCGGTGGAGTTTTTGGCAACGATCTGCGACGAATTGCACGTCGAACTGCCCGTCTCGGCACGGCAGAGCATCAAAGAAATTGTCGACCGTCTGAACGTGTTTTTACTTGCTGCGCACGGTAGCGGCCGACGGGTCGTCGTGATCGTTGACGAAGCGCAACAGCTGTCTGCAGACGTCTTAGAGCAAGTGCGCCTGTTAACCAATTTGGAAACGGCGACGACGAAGCTGTTGCAAATTATTTTGGTGGGTCAGCCCGAGTTGCGAGACCTGCTGGAGCGCAACGATCTGCGCCAATTGGCACAGCGGATCACCGGTCGCTATCACTTGGACCCGCTCAGTGAAGACGAATCGGCCGCCTATATTCGCCATCGTTTGCGAGTGGCGGGCGCCACCGGCGATATTTTCACGCCGAGCGCGCTGCGCACGGCCCACCAACGCACCGGCGGCGTGCCGCGCCTGCTCAACGTGGTTGCCGATCGCGCGCTCTTAGGTGCGTACACGCGCGAATCGCGGATGGTCACGCCGGATCTCGTTCGGGCGGCCGCGCGGGAGATCGGCGGCCCCGGTCGTATGGGCTGGCGCCGCGTGCGTCGTCTCGGGGCCGTCGTCGCCTTGATCGCGTGCGTTGCGATCGGCACTGCGCTCGTGATCCGGCATTCACCCGCGTTGACAACCCCTAAGGTGGGCACGGCCGCCCCTCTGCCGACACCCGCGCCCACGGCCGCGGCATCACCTCCTCCCAGTCTGAACGACTTTCTCGCGGCGCACGCCGCGGACACCGATAACTCCGCAGCTTTTCAGGGATTGTTCGGACTGTGGCAGACCGCGCTGGATACCAACGCCGCGGCGGCGCCGGCGTGCGAGCAGGCGGCGGTCGCCGGCCTGGAGTGTCACGCCGACAAAGGCAGTTTCGCCGAACTGCGCCTCTATAACCGCCCGGCCATCCTGACGCTGGCGCTGCCGGATGGCGCGACACGACAAGTCGTGCTCGCCGCGTTGGAGGATCAGAGCGCTCTGCTGCGGGCGGGCAGTGCGACCTTTAGGGTCGATCTGAGCGAACTCGAGCCCCTTTGGTTCGGCGATTACCTCATTCTGTGGAAACCCCCGGTCAGCCCGTCGGGGCTGATACGGCCGGGGACGCGCGGCCCCGAAGTGACGTGGCTGAAACAGCGCTTGGGGGACGAGACGGGCGCTGGACGGGCCGACGATGCGTACGACGCGGCCCTCAGCCGCGCGCTTTCCACTTTTCAGCGCGACCATCATCTCGCGAGTGACGGCCTCGCAGGCACGAGGACGCAGCGCGTACTGGACGGCGCCTACCGTCAGGCCGAGGGGCCGCATCTGCACGGAGGAGTACTCTGATGTCGTTCATATTGGATGCCCTGCGCAAGTCCGAACACGAGCGCGAGCGGCGCATACTTCCGGGCATCGTTGAGGCACCCCGCGCGCAACGGTCCAACCCCACACTGCGGTGGATCTTGGGGCTGATAGCCGCCGTGTTCGTCATGAATACGGCCGCGCTGCTCTATTTCCTGCTGCGTACGACACCCGTCGCCGCGCCTGCGCAGACGACGGTCACCGCCGCGACGCCGCAGGCGGTGGCGGCGACACCGCCTCCACAGGCCGGAACGGGCTCGGAGACTCCCCATGGACCTGTTCGGTCCTTGGCGGAGGAGGCCTTGGCGGCAGGCCGGACGGCGCCCTACACCGACGTCCCCCCCGTCAGTGCACACCCGGTTGCACCGCATCATGAGGCACCGGCACCGTCCGCGCCGCGGTCCGTCACGCCGACGGACACCTCCGTCGCCGGATTACCGACACGGCGGCAACTACCTCCCGCAGTGATGTCGGCTTTGCCGCCCCTCACGGTGGATCTGCACGTCTACAGCGCCGACCCTGCGCAGCGTTTTATGGTGATTTCGGGCCAACGTGCGCAAGAAGGGGGCACGGTTGCCGGCGGGATCGTCATCGAGAGAATCGTTCCCGATGGCGCGATCGCAGTCTTCCGCGGCACGCGCTTTTTGCTCACACGCGAGTAAAGTGAGCGGTTGCCGCGACGAGTGAGAGGGGGAATGACGCTGTGGAACTGACTGCCGACGTTATCGGCCCGGGCGATCTCGCGCTGGCATTACGCGCGGGGGTACACCGACTGCTGGGCGCGCAAGAGCACCTGGATCGGATCAATGTATTCCCAGTTCCGGATGGCGACACCGGCACCAACCTCGCGGCGACCGCGAGCGCGATACTGCCGGTCCTGACCGACGCCCCCAATCATGTGGGTCGGCTGCTGGCAGCGGCGGCGGATGCTGCGCTGGATAGCGCGCGCGGCAATTCGGGCGCGATTCTGGCGCAGTGGCTGTTGGGCGTGTCCGATCGCGCGGCATCGGCGGCGTCACTGAATCGGCGCGGGTTCGCGGATGCCTTGAACGGCGGCGCCATCTACGCGCGGGAAGCCCTGAGCGACCCGCGCGAAGGCACGATACTGTCCGTGCTCACAGAGGTCGCTGCCGTCGTGGCAGCACAGGCCGATGTGCTGAGCTTTCCGGCGCTGTGCGCGCGTGCGGTGGGCGAGGCGCACGAGACCTTGGCGTCGACGCGCCACCGCCTCGACGTCTTGGAAAAAGCGGGGGTGGTCGATGCCGGCGCTGCCGGTTTCGTCGCCTTCCTCGAAGGCTTTAATGATTTTGTGCAAACCGGTCAGGTTGATGCGCTACCCGATGGATCGCAACTGCCCGTCTTTGAGCGCGAAGCGGCCGGTGGGGAAACGTCACTGGAACATCGCTGGTGTACCGAATGCATGGTCTCCGGCGACGTCGACCGCAAAGCGCTGCGCGAGCGCTTGAGTGTGTTGGGCTCAAGCCTCGTCGTCGCTGGCACCGGCAGCAAGGCAAGGGTGCACATTCACGTCGCCGATCCGGCCGTAGTCTTTCGGATTGCGTCGGAATTCGGCTCGGTCAGTTCCGAGAAAGCCGACGATATGCAGCGGCAACAGGAGTCGACCGCGCACGCCCATCGCCGACGAGTCGCAATCGTGACGGATTCGGCCGGCGATCTACCGGACGAATTGCTGGAAGCCCTCGATATCCACGTCGTTCCCGTGCGTCTTGGCTTCGGTCCGCAAGGGTTTCTGGACAAAGTGTCCCTGACGCCCACGCAGTTCTACCAAATGTTGGTCGAGAATCCGCACCATCCGAAAACGTCCCAACCCGCTCCGGGGGATTTTCGTCGGTTGTACGGCTACTTGTGCTCTCACCACGACACCGTGGTGTCGATCCACGTCTCCGGCCGCGTCAGCGGCACGTGGCAATCCGCCGAATCGGCGGCCTCGCGTCTTGCCGAGAGCAGTCGCGTCCGCGTGATCGATTCCTACAGCGCGTCGGCAGGACAGGGATTACTGGCTATCCATGCGGCCGAGTGCGCCGATCGGGGCCTGGACGGCGCCGCCGTGGCTGCGTCCGTGGAGTCGCTGCGTTCCAAGACGCACACTTATGCGTATCTGCCCACGCTCGACTATGCGGTCAGAGGGGGTCGAGTGCCGTCCATCGCGCGGTCCATTGCCCGCGTCCTTCACATCCTTCCCTTGCTCGCGACCCGTCCGGATGGTCGCCTCGGACTTGGCGGTGCGCTCTTCGGTCGACGCCGTCCGCTCGAAAAATTCGCGCGATTCATCGCCCGTCGACTGCAGCCCGAGAAAACATACCGGATCATCGTGGCGCACGGCGACGCCCCCGCATCGGCCGAGCGTTTCGTCGCCGCGTTACGGGCGCACCACGGTCACGCGGACGAGATCCATACGGTGCCGTCTGGGGCGGCGCTCGGTGCCCACGGAGGTCCCGGTTTCTTGGCCGTCGGCTTCCATGTCATTGAGTGATCGAGGCATCCGCCCAGCGGCGTACCGCCCACCGCGACACAGGTGCCACGCGACCCACTTCCCCGTGAGTGACGGATGCACCCCTCACGATCCGTAGGTTTTCCACCGCTGGCGGGCCCGTGCCCTCGGCTTCTGATTCTCGGCTCGCTGCCGGGTCGTGCGTCGCTGCGTGCACAACAGTATTACGCGATGCCTCGGAATGCTTTTTGGACCGTGATGAAGGCCTGGACCGGCCTGGACAGCGACGCCCCCTACGCAGACCGCTGTGCGGCCTTGACCGGTATCGGCATTGCGCTGTGGGACGTCTGTGCCAGCGCTGAGCGCACCGGCAGCTTAGATGCACAGATACAGCGGCATTCGGTACTCGCCAACCCCCTTGGCCCGTGGCTCGCCGAGCACCCCTCGATTCGGGCCATCGTATTCAATGGTCAGACCGCCGCTCTTCTTTATACTCGCCACGTACGCCCGTCGCTGCCCAACGCACTTGCCGCGCTGCCGGAGCACGTCTTGCCGTCGACAAGTCCAGCGCATGCGGCGTTGTCGATCGCCGCGAAAGGCGCGATCTGGCATCAGGCCATTGGCACTGTCTTGGGTGATGATTCGCTAAACCACGCCCACCGTTGAGGACTGCGCTATGAATACCTCCGTCACCCTTCCCGCCTCGATGCGTCACGTCGCGTTTCGTCAGCCAGGCGCTGCCGAGGTGATGATCGTGACCGACGGCCCGCTCCCATCGCTGCGGGCCGACGAGGTGCTGATCCGGGTCCAGGCTGCGGGCGTCAATCGACCGGACATCATGCAGCGCGAAGGCCGGTATCCGGCGCCGGCAAATGCCAGCCCTCTCCTCGGACTGGAAGTTGCCGGAACCGTGGTGGCGTGTGGCGACGCCGTGACCCGGTACCAACCCGGCGATCGGGTCACGGCCCTGACGAACGGCGGTGGCTATGCCGAATATGCCGCGGCGCCCGCAGCGCAGTGCCTGCCGTGGCCGGCGGGATTCGACGCCGTACGTGCAGCAGCCATCCCCGAGAACTACTACACCGTCTGGGCGAATTTAATGATCCACGGGCGCCTCAGCGCCGGCGAGTCCGTTCTGGTACACGGGGGCACGAGCGGCATTGGCGTCACCACCATCCAATTGGCGGAGGCCTTTGGCGCCACCGTCTACGCCACCGCCGGCAGCGATCTCAAATGCGCCCACTGTCGCGAACTGGGCGCGCGTGACGCGTTCAACTACCGCACCGAGCCGTTTGCAGACGCGCTCCTAGCGGCAACGGCTGGCGCCGGGGTCGATGTCGTGATCGATATGATCGGCGCCGAGTACTTTGCGCAGAACGTGCAATGCCTGCGCAAAGATGGGCGCCTCGTCGTATTGGCCACGCAATCGGGCGCGGTGGTTCAAGACTTCAATCTGCTGACGGTGATGCAAAAGCGGCTGGTGATTACCGGCTCCACCATGCGCCCACGCACCACGGCCGAAAAAGGGGCTATCGCGGACGCACTCTATGCGCGCGTTTGGCCGCTGCTCGACGCCGGTCGTTGCCTGCCTGTCATCCACGCCACGTTTCCCCTCGACGAGGTCGTCGCCGCCCATCGCTTACTCGAGTCCAGCGCACACATCGGCAAAGTGATGCTGCACATCGCTGATTAAGGACGCGTCGGTGCGCGGTCGGAGGACAGATCTCTCGTGTCGGCAGAGGCAAGCCGCCGTTTAGGGTGACGTCGACACCGCTGGCGGCTCAATCGGCTGTCCACTCTGGGCCCAACCCGGGTAATCCCCCGCCAAATGCCACAGGTGGTGGAAGCCGTCTGCCTGCAACACGCTCAGGGCAATGCCCGCGCGTCGCCCCGACACGCAGTACACGACGATGTCGCGATCGCGATCCGTGGCTAAGCGCGGCAGTGCGGCGGCCACTTCCGTGTGGGGAATGTTGATGGCGCCGGGTACGTGCCCTGCCGCGTATTCTTCCGCGGATCGCACGTCGAGAATGAGGGGTGCCGATGCCGAAGCGAGGCGTGTCACCAGCTCGCGCTGGGGCATGTCGGCCACGCCATCGGCGTGCACCGGTGATGCGCACAGCACGGCCCACAGCAAGCCGAAACAGAGTCTGTTGAGACGAAACATGTGCAGTCCCTCCCTTGGGATGCAGTGTCGCCATTTGCACGATTTGGCAGCCTTGACGTGCGCCGCATGAGTGCCATAGTGCCCAGCGTCGTACGGATGAACTGCAGTCGTGAAAACGTCGATCCTCGTTAACCTATTCGTGTCACTGAGTGCGGCCGCCACTCCGGTTGTCGGCCAACTGTCCTCACCGGCCGGCAGCTTACCCGCACTGCGAGTGTACGCGTGGTCCGCGAGTGGGCGACTCGTTGCAACAGCGACTTCGCCGGGGCAATCCGTTTTTCATTTCAATCTCCCCCCCGGACCCTACCGCCTCTTCGCCACGCCCGCCGATCCGGGCGTGCCGCTGGTCTATGCGGGTCACACCGGATGCAGCGCAGAAGGGGCGAGTGCGGCGTGTTCTGCGCACGAATTGGCATGGGTTCAAGTGGCCGGCGATAGTCCCGTCCATGCGGACGTGAACGATTGGCGGATCGATGATGCGCAGGCCGCGCAATTGGATCGCGCGCTGCATCGTCCGGAAGGGGCCGGTGACGACGATCCGTCGGCGGGGGCACCGCGTTTCTTCGAGTATCCCGCTGCGCCGTTGCGGCGCGCACGGGCACTCCAACTCGCCGGCGGCGAGGGTCGGCCCGACGAGCGTCAACGCCTTGAAGCCGCTTTGCAGGCAGCGCATATCAACTTCGCCGGCCGGGCCAGTATTGTTCAAATACCCTGCGGCCCGGGTTGCTGGGCTGCCCGGATCGTCGACCTGGAAACCGGGCGGGTGACCGCAATCCCGACGAACGTGGACCACGCCAACACCGCCGCCTGCACAGAACACCTCGCCTACCGTCGCGACAGTCGCCTGTTACGGGTGGCCTACAATGACCCCGAGGGGGATCCGGGAGAGGCGTATTTCGTTTGGGATCCCGACACCGGTCGACTGCGCAGCATCGGCAGTCCACCGACCGGTCGCTGTGCACCGAAGGCAGAC
>DAINQU010000007.1:130194-153067 GCA_036742455.1 Steroidobacteraceae bacterium
CCGCTGATCGGTCCGCTGATCCGTCGACGAACCGGTGCGTGTAGACTGTAGGCTCGCGACCTCCCGTCGCGGCAGGTGCAGCCCCGTGAAGTTCTTGACCAATATTCTCATGAAGGGCCTAGCGACGGTTCTTCCCATCGGCCTGACCGCTTATGCGATCTGGTGGCTGATCTCGAGCGCTGAGTCGGTCATGCACGCGTTGATCCACTTGTTAGCGCCGCACGTCGAATACCGTCCGGGCATGGGTATCTTAGCCGGCTTGGCGGTCTTGCTCATCGTCGGCACTCTGCTCAACGCGTACATCGTGCGTCGCGCCTTATCCGTGTGGGACGACTTGCTGTCGCGAATCCCCGTGGTCAAGACCGTGTACAGCGCCTTCCGCGACATCATGCGGCTATTACCCTCCGGCGAGGGACAGCGGGATTTGCAGAGCGTTGTGGTCTATAAGGTCGGCGATGCCCGCATGCTTGGCTTCATCACGCGTGACGACTTGCCGGAATTGGAGCGACAGGCCGGCGGGATTGATCTGGTCGCCGTTTATTTCCCGCTCAGCTACATGATGGGCGGCGTCACGCTGTTCTTACCCAAACAGTCACTCGAGCACGTCGATATGCCCGTGGAAGCCGCTATGCGACTCGCGATTACCGGCGGTATGGCGTCGACCGGGACGGGAACCCACTCTCCGCGCGGGACTTCGATCAGCGGTTGACCCGGCTGATTTTCGAGCCTTCAAGGGTCAGGTTGTACATCAAGCCCTTGTTGGAAAACAGGAATCCGATGACGGGTTTCTGTAGCGTGCTCGTGTCGATTTCGCCGCCGATGCCGACCGTTACGATGGCAATGGATGTATCCACGCCGACTTTCCAACCCTCGCTCTCGCGGAAGCGGCGTAACGCATCGTCCGTCATGAAGAGGATGACCACGCTCTTGCGCTGTATACCGAGCTGCAGACCCACCGACGCTGACGCGATGTTGTAGTAGTCGGTGATCTTGCCATCCGTCAGCAACACGCCTTCACCGAATTCGCCGCCAATCCCGTAACCGGCCTTGAAAACACGCGGAAAGACGAGCATGGCGCGCGCCTTGGCGCTGAGTTCGCGTGCGGTCGACGAGGTCTGGTTCAATTCGTGGATGGCTTCGCGGACCCTCGCATCGAGTTCGTCGCGGTTATGCGCCGTCGCCCACAGCGGCGTCAGCAATAAAAAAACCAGCACCCAGCGGCGCAAAAGACTGAAACGCATCAACAATCTCCGAATGAGCGGCGGGTAACTCAGGCTGACAGCGCTGTCGATAAGCGCAGTCGGGAACGGTGATAGGCGACCCCCAGATGGCGTACACCCGCGGTCTCGCGTGCAATGCGCCGCGCCCGATGCATCAACTGGGCCAACACATGCTCCGATGCGTAGGGTCCGTCGTGCGCGTAATCGTCCGCAACACCCACGTGCAGAACCGTCAGAGCATCATCGGCATCCTGCGCGTAGACGAGCACACCGACCGTGCGCGACAAGGCGCCTTCCTCATGGACCGCCCACAGAGTCTGTGCCGCCGTGACCCCGGCGACCTCTACCCGCAGACCATCGCCATCCTCAACGATCTCCGGTACGCCGTACCGCTCGATGGAGGCCGCGATGGCTTCCCGAACTCGAAACTGACCGCCGTTGAAATACAGCAAGGATTCCACTTGGCCACGCATCCAGGTCGGCACGCGCGTCTTGCAGAGAATGTTGTAGGTCATGGTCCGACCTCCGCCCATCGATCAAGTAATCGTTATGTCAAACCCCGCGATCCCATGGGTCGCGGCCCTTCCCGCGACCATCCTGCGCCGAGCCGCGGGGCTTGTCCATGATTTTTTCCCGGCATCTTTGCAAAAAAGGTTTATGAATCAATGAGTTAATTGATGCTCGTGCGCCACACCCCGGCCACAAGGCGCTGGCCTTGATCGAGTCAACGCACGGATTCTATTGGTTTTTTTAGGCGATCCCGACGGGGCCGCGCGCGCCGACCGCTGTATTCCTCGCGCAACGCCTGCCGAAGGCGCCGTCGTGAGGGCTACCCTGCTACCATGCCCGGCCTCGCCGACCGCGGCGATGGTCGATGGAGGTTCCCGTGTCCCGCATCCGCTGGCTACGCCGATTGAGCATTCTTGCCGGGCTCGGTTTGGCCGCGGCCTCGTGGGCCACGCCAAAGACACCGCCGCATCCGGCGGCGTCTCCTCCGGCCCATGCGAACACTCCGCACAGCAGCACCCACGCGGCGCCTCACGGCGCGGGCGCGAGCCGCGGCGGTAAGCCCAACAGCGCGACCAAGTCGGGCAAACATGCGTCGCGCAAAGCGGACCCGGAGGCGGCCAATCACTCGAAGGGTCCTCCCCCCACCTGGTCGATCCGTCCGTCGACGGGCACCCGTGCACACGCCAGTGACGAGGAGTACACCGACGCCGATCCACCACCCTGGAACGCGCGCTGGGGCTGCGCGTTCGCGTCCGGCAGCGCCTCGTCGCTGCTCGCCTCCATCGGTATCGCGGATGACGCGTTGCGCGCCGTGTTGGTGGGCGATGGGGTGGAAAACGACCCGGGCACGGGTTGCGTCCCGTACGCATTGCTGACCAGCGAAGAATCGGGACTGCTCGCGATCGCCTTGGTGGCCCGTGACAGCGCTTCGCAGACCCCGCGCTTGCACATCTACTCTCGCGAGCATCATCACGGCCCGCTCACCGGCCGCGTGGATGTCTGGCCTCCGGCCGCCCACTACCAATTCGTGTCCCTCGATCCGGACGATGCGATGTGGAACACCGGGGATGCCGAAAAGTATGTTCCCGCTGATCTCACGTACTCCTTGGTGTCGCTGACGCGTGCGTTGGTCCAGCCGCTCGAGGCGGCGGTGGTCGCCGCTGCGGAGATTAAGGTGATCACCGAGACTGACAGCGACAACCCTGAGCCGCACTTGGTCAGCGTCGAACTGGCGGATCGAGCCAGTGGTCGTTCGCTCGGTCAGGCACTGTGGGTTGATCGACCGGATTTGCCCGGCGGCTATTACGCCGCGAACGGCGAATCCTACGAGCCGCTGTTCTGGGTCAGTCCGGTGAACTTCACCTATGTGTCCCGGGGTATACACGCCACGGGCGCGGCGGCCGCGCGTGCCGCGTCGGTGCCGACCGGTGGGAAAAAACCGAAGTCTCGGAAAAAGCAGTTGGCGCAGCGGTTGCGGCACGACGCGCTACACATCGGCGTTGACTACGTCGCGCCAGAGGGGACGCCCATCGTCGCGGTCGCCGATGGAACGGTGCTGTTTGCGGGGCTGTTTAGCGGCTACGGCAATTTCGTCATTCTTCAGCACGGCGGCGGCTACACGACGCACTACGGCCATCTGTCCGCCTATGCGCCCGGTCTGACCGTCGGCGGCCACGTCGAGCGAGGACAGGTACTCGGCAAAGTGGGCGCCACGGGTCTCGCCAGCGGCCCCCATCTGCACTTCGAAATTCGCCACGACGGCTCGTACATCGATCCGTTGGACCTCGCCGAGCCGTACTCGCTATGGTCGCTGCGGCCCGCCGACTACGGATCGCTCGCGCGACGGATCTTGGAGAACACCCTGGTCCGCGAAACTCACGCCGAACGTGCGCCTAGCCTGAACGGCACGCCTTAGCCTTCGTCCACGCAGCCCGCGCACTGGAGCAGAAACGCCTGCTCCAGTGCAATCTCGTGGTGTGCCGCATAACGGCCTGTCGCACCGCCATGACCCGCGTCCAGATTCATGCGCAGCACGATCGGCGCCGTGCCTTGTTGATACTTACGCAACTTGGCGACCCACTTGGCGCTCTCCCAATATTGCACTTGCGCATCGTGCAGTCCGCCCGTCACAAACATGGCGGGGTATGTCTGTGCGCGAATATTGTCGATCGGTGAATACGCCGCCATCGTCCGATAATCCTCGGCATTGGCAGGATCACCCCACTCTTCGTATTCGAGCGTGGTCAACGGCAATTCGTCGTCGAGCATCGACGTCAGCACATCCACAAACGGCACGTGAGCGACGAGGGCGCAAAATTCGTTCGGTACCTGATTCGCCACCGCACCGATGAGCAACCCGCCGGCACTGGCTCCCGTCGCACAGCAGCGCGTCGGCGACACGTCGCCGGCGGCGACCAGCGCGCGGCGCACATCGACAAAATCGTCGAAGGTGTGGTGCTTGTCTGCCAACCGACCTGCATCGTACCAAGCACGCCCCAACTCATCGCCGCCACGCACGTGCGCGATCGCATAGACAAAACCGCGATCGATCAGGGGTAAAAGAGTCGCATCAAAGACGGCCGGCATCGCATAACCGTAGGCACCGTAGCCCGTCAAAAGCAGCGGTGCGGTGCCATCGCTGAGGGTATCCGCCCGCGCGAGCAGCGACACCGGCACTTGAACCCCATCGCGCGCCGTTATCCAACGGCGCTGCACGCGGTAACGATCCGACTGATATCCGCCTTCCACCGGATCCACCCGCAGCACCCGCGTCTCGCCGCTCGCCCAGTCCAGTGCCATGCGCGTCGTCGGATGCGCTAACGACCCCCAGGCAACCCGCAGGAAGGGTGCCGTCGAATCCCGATTGACGTCGAGCCAGAGTGTCGCTGCCGGATGCGGCGCCGTGAGCAGTCGATCCGTTCCACCGTTGCGATCCAGCAGACGAACACGACCGATACCGGCGACCCGCTCAGCCACCGCGAGATGCGATTCGAACACCATCATGTCCGTCAGCACGACGCCGTCCACCGCCGGCACGACCGTCTCCCAGCGCGATCGGTCGGCGAGGGCCGTCCGAGGCGCTTGGACGATCCGGAAGTCAGCGGCGCCCTCATTGGTCCTGAGCAACCACTGGTCGCCCATATCCTCAATGTCGTACTCGTGCCCTTGCCGCCGCGGTATCGCCACCTGAAAGACCGGTTCGATACTGTCGGTGCGCACATAGAGCACTTCGCTGGTGGAGGTGCTGTCGAGGTGCAAGTAAATGTAGGCGCCGCTGCGGCTACGGCTCAAGGAGAGGGTGTAGGCATCGTCGCTTTCGGTATACAGGCGCTGATCGGTCGAGGAGTGCGTTCCGGGCACGTGACGCCATACCTGATGGCCGAGTAGCGTGACCGGGTCCTGACGGATATAGAGCACCGAACCGTCGTTCAAGAAGGCGAGATCCGCATCCAAACCGAGTCGTTCTTCCGGCATCGACTGGCCCGTCGTCCGATCGACGATGCGCAGCGCGTATTGATGGCGTCCGAGCGGATCCTCGGTCAGCGCGAGCCACCGCCCATCGGGCGAGACTTCCAGAGAGCCGAGCGTGTACGCCGCACTGCCCTCGGCCGCCTGCGCCGCGTCGAGCAAGACCTCCTCAGGGCCTCCGTCGCGCCATCGCACGTGAAGCGGATGTTCGGCACCCTCACGATAGCGGGCCTGATACCACCACCCGTGCTCAAAGACCGGTAGCCCCGACTGCTCGGGCGGTACGCGACGTGCCAGCTCGATTTTGAGTTGCGCCACGAGCGGCGCAAGCGGCGCGAACCACCGCTCGCACGCCGCGTTTTCGCGCGCCAGATGCGCCAAAACCACCGGGTCTGAGCGACTATCGTCACGCAACCAGTACCACGGATCGAGGCGATCACCGTGCGCAGAGCTGACCCGTGTCGGGCATTCCGGGGTCTGGGGCGGGAGATAGCGAGGCGTCGGGTGATTCGGGCGCTCGGCGGTCGTCTGATCGTTCATTCGATCATGGTAGCCTGATGAGATGATCAGCATTCACCGACTGTGGGCCCTCAGTACTGTCGCGTTGGCGTGGCTGAGTCCGGCGACGTACGCAGGACCCTTGATGACGGACCCCGAGTTGTTTGATTACCGTCCCTTGCCCGCCGAGGGCACGGTCAGCGTTCGGGTCGACTCCACCAGCCCGCACTTTGTGTTCCGCAGTGGCGATAGCGCGTATGCGGCGTTTCGACTGCCGGATACCCACGGCGCCTACCTCGTCGACGTCATCGCTCCCTTGGAACCGCCCACCGATCCGGCGCGGTCGCGGGTCTTTTACCCCGCCGTGGCGTTGCTCTCGGATAAATTTATCGTCGTGCGCGCCTCGGACGGCGCCGCTTGGCACTTTGATTTACCGGACTATGGCCTCACGACCGTACCGGCTTATCGCTTAACGCTGGAGATAGAAGACGGCGGGCCGGAGCGTTACCTGATCGTCTACACGCCGCGTGATCCCGCCACGGCGGCCCTGGCTGGCGCCTCGGCCACCGGGCCGATCCGCATCCACATCAGTCCGGCGCCTCGCGAGTAACTCAGTCGAGCTCGGCCTCTTCGGCCTCCACGGCGGCCGCACGGGCCCGTTGCGTCGGTAAACGCCACCAGATCTCGTAGGCGGAGAACAAGACCAGCGCGAACAAGAAAGGTCCCGCCTCCAATAATCCGCGATAGACGATCACGACGGCGGCTACTTGGGCGGGGTGCAGATTCGGCAGCAGCGCCACCATTGCGACATCGAAGACGCCGAGACCGGCAGGCAAACCCGATGCAAGGCCGGCGAGTATGCTGATGACGTACACGCCCATGTAGACCGTGAACGGCAAATTGGCGCCGGCCGGTAGCAGAAAATAGAGAATGCTGGCACCGCACGTCACCTCGACGACGCCGACGATGTATTGCACCGCCGTCAGCCGCGGCGGTGGCAGCGGCACCTGATACTTGCCGAGGTGCAAAGGCCCGCGGTGGCGCAAGACCAAGGTCAGGTAGCCGAGATGCAATGCGACGAGGGCGAAGCCGATACCCCGCGCTAGCGCCGCACTCGTGTGGAGCAGCGGTGCGGCGGCGTCAGCCTGTACCAACAACGAGAGCGACAGCAAAATCCCCAACCCCGCCGGATACGGGATCGCCGCCAGCAGAATCATCTTGCCGATATCCAGCGGCCGCATGCCCACGGCGGAATAGATCCGGTAGCGGATCGCGCCGCCGGATACCGCACCCAAACCCAACACGTGGCCGATGGACGACGCCAGAAAGCCGCCCATTGCGGCGCGGCGCGGACTTACAGGACCCGCCACAACGCCGGCAATAATCGCTTCACACAGCGCGAGGGAGCCGTACAGGACAAGCACCAAGAACGCGCCGGCGATCGCGCCGCTGAGCGGTATATCCTGCAACGCGCGCAACACATCGGACACATTGAGCTGCCGCATGCCCCCGTGCTGGAGGAACCGCAGCGCCAGCGCCACAATGAATGCGGACAGTACGACGGGCAATAACCGCCGCACGGTGAACGTCTTCTTCTTCAAGGCGCTCAACGCACGATCCGCTCGGGATAGTTTTCCTCGATGTTGTCGCGGTAGTAACTCCACATCGACCCGGCCGATGACAGCCGACGCCACACTTCGAAGGACACCCCGGTGTATTCAATCAGGCGTGATCCGACCTCGACGCGCAGCAACCGGTTCGCTTCGTCGTAGCCGATGGCGCGCAATTCTCCCGCGCTCACCCGTTTCATCTCCATATCGTCCCCTCGTCGGTTCGTGCCACACGCAGGGCCGGCATCGCACCCATGCGCCGAGGATAACGCACGAGCATGGGTTTTTCGTGAACAGGATGGTCGAGTCGAAATTCAAAATGCGCCACGGGATGGCCTTCGATCGCAACGTCCATGATGTACCGGCCCGGCGGATCGCCGGTGCCGAGCAACCAGTTCACATGGCGCATTTCGCCTTTTTCGACCAACTCGTCGCCCGTCGACAGCGCCGTGCGACCGTCCTTGGATATCCGGACGCCGTCGTCGTCTTCGACATCGCCCCAGTCGTCTGCCGGCTCCGGTAGCGTCAACCGTTCCTGCCAGCGCACGGAAGAGCGTGACGTCTCAATCTCGGCTATCCAACCGTAATTGACCCCGTCTTCCGCCGGCAGCACATCCGCCGGGATGAAATGGTCATCGCCCGACGGTGTGGTTTTCAAAATGCCGAAGCGAACCCGCTTGACGACCAAATCCGGCCCAATGCGCAACGGCAAGGATACCGGCCCCGGTCGATTCCAGTCCGTCGACGGTGTGTGCGGTCGCGACGAGCCTCGATCACCGCATGCCGCGATCAGACTGCCAAGACAACACCACAGTAGAATCCATCGGCAACGGGTCACGGCACTCTCTGCACTCTGACAATGATTTAGGAGCGAGGGCTCGGGAGCGTCGTACTGCGACTGCGCCCCACAAGCCGGTCAAAGCCCGTTCGGGAACGCTCAAGCGCTCGGGGATCGCGCATGAACCCCGTTGCCCAATGATGGGCCTGTCGCAATGCCATCAACTCGTAGAACCATTGTACCGGGTCCGTCCCGGCCGGGAGATGTCCATGGCGCATTGCCGAGGCGATGAGCTGTTCACAGACCTGACGGAACTCGCGGAACGTGCGTTCCAGACGATCGCGGACCGGGCCCTCGCTGTCGTCGAATTCGTCGGCGGCCGCAAAGAACGGGCATTGGCCTGGCAGCCCCGCGTTAGCCGGCCATGCCAACCAGCGCTCGTACAAATCTTCCAGGCGCGGCAGGCCGGGCGGAGCCGTCTTCGAAGGCGCCACCACGGTTTCGAGAAAGCGATCGCTGGCAGACTCCAAGGTGGCGAGCTGCAGCGCTTCTTTGGAGCCGAAATGGGCGTACAGCCCGCTCTTCGTCATGCCGACGCGGTCGGCGAGAGGCTGGAGATTGAGGCCGCCGAGACCCTGCAGGCACGCCATTTCCACGGCGGACTGCAGAATCGAGGCTCGAGTACGGGCGCCTTTAGACATGACGCCTAAATTAGCACGATCGGTCAGACTGCGCAGAGTCTGACCGATCGACGCCGGTTCCTGAACTTACTGGCAGGCGCTCTCGCCGTCCTTGAAGCTCAGCTTCGACTCGCCGGTCGCCGGGACGTCGTGTTCGCACGTCGCCACGCCCGACGGCAGCATCGCCGTGAACTTCCACTTACCCGGCGCCATCGGAATCGACGCCGCGGTGCCCGAGCACGACACGCCATCGGCACCCTTGGTGAGCGTGACCGGCGTGATGAATTCCTTCGAATTCGACATCTTCGGCGCATCCGGCAGGATCTGTACCGGGCTGACCTTGACGTTCACGTCCTCGCAGGAACCTTGCTGCGTGATCGAGTCCACCTTAACGGTTGTGTGCATCAGCTGGGAAGCATCGTCGCTACCGCCGCAACCGGCCAAGCTGCCTACGGCAACCGCAGCAGCAGTCAGAACAAAGAGGCGCGCCTTACGGCTGGTCGTCAGAAGCATGGATATCCCCCTGGGAACTCTGTAACTGGGATGAAAAAGTGCATTATGGGCACCGCCTGATTGTAGCCTGAGCCGAGGCGTCAAAAGCAATCCGGAGGTTTACGCCCAGGGAGTTTCAAGCTCCCAGAGGATGGGGTTCAGGTCCCGCCGGAAATGCAGGCCGGACCCGACGTGCCGAAATACCCGCTTCAGTCGCCGTCGATACCACTCACCCGAACGCTGGTGTACCGAATCATCGGTCCGCGACTGATCCGCGGCATGACGCCAATCGGCTTGCGTCAAAACGCTCAAATAGATAGCGCCTCGACTCAACCGGCTCAAATTCGCGATGGCGCGCCCCGCGGATCGATCGTCGAGATACTGGAGCACGTCGTGACATACCACGAGGTCATACGGGGTTTGCGCTGCGTGGTCGGCCACGGAACCGCGCGTCCACCCAAATCGCTCACAGAGATACTCACTGACCTCGAGACCCTCGTAGCGCGCCTTCGGAAAGTGCCGCAACAACGGCTCGCGCAGCAATCCTATTCCGCAGCCGGCATCCAAAATGCGTCGCACCGGCAGTTCAAGGTAGTTGACGATGCCGCCAATGAGACCGGCCAAACGCTCCGCATCCCCCTCATCCGCGACCCGTGTCTCGGGGTCACCGTAGTACCGCTTGAAGAAGGCCGCATCGAATCGATCATGAGGATCGGTCATAACTCATCCTTGGCAGTCGACGCCATGCCACAGCGACCAAGGTCTCCGTGCGCTAGCATTCGCCGTCATGATAACGCCCCCATCCTCCGCTCTGGTACGCGCGCTCTACGGCGGCCTACTGACACCCGGCGCTGTGGCATCGGCCATGCTGACATCAGAGACGTGGTTTCCGACCGCTACCGTTCGCCGAGGGGCTGCAACCCAGCCTTTGCCGCCGGGTGCACCGCTGCGCAACGTCAGCATTGAGCACGGCGGACGGACGTACGACCTCGTCGACTACCTTGCCGTCAACCGAGTCAGCGGTCTTCTGATTCTCCATCGCGGGCAGATCGTGCGCGAAGACTACGAACTCGGTCTCACGCCGTCGCTACGTCATGCGTCGTTTTCGCTTGCGAAATCTGTCTGTTCCACGTTGGTGGGCTGCGCGCTCGTGGACGGTTCTCTGCGATCTCTGGACGAGCAACTCGGACAGATCCTCCCGGCGCTCGCGCACAGCGCGTACGCGACCGTGCCGCTGCGTTCACTGCTGGCGATGCGCACCGGTGTGGCGTGGGACGAAACCTACACGAACCCGCTCTCTGACCGTCGCCGCTTTCTGGACGCACAACTGGCAGGCGAGCGCGGTGCGCTGCTCGCGCTGATGGCGCAATTGCCGCGCCGCAGCGCCATCGATGCGACCTTCAACTACAGTACGGGAGAAACGTTTCTGGTCGGCGCCGTGCTTGAAGCGCTGACCGGTAAACCGCTCGCGGAATACCTCACCGAACGGCTCTGGGCGCCGCTCGGGATGGAATCGGATGCCACGTGGTGGCTGGAATCCGACGGCGGCATGGGCATGGGAGGCAGCGGACTCGCGGCCACGCTGCGTGATTACGGGCGATTTGCCCAGTTCGTGGTCGACGGTGGCCGGTTGAACGGAGCGCTCCTCGTACCCCCGGACTGGTTCCGCGAAGCCACCCGACCGGCACACGACGGTACACGCTATGGCTATCAGTGGTGGTTGCCCTCCGCTGACGATCCGCGCCATGCCGGCGCATTTATGGGGATGGGTATCTTCGGGCAGAGACTCTATCTGCACCCAAGCCGAAGGATCGCCATCGTCGTCCTCGCCGCGCGATCCAAGCCCTCAGACTCCCATGTCATCCCCGACGAAGCGTTTTTCGGCAGCGTCGTCGATGCACTGGACTCATCCGAGCCGCCGGCACCGACGGCGATGTGAGCGAAGGGGCCGCGAATGACCGGTTCAACACCGCTGTGACCGGCTATCCGGGCCTTCCGCTCCGTTATTCGACAGTCACCGATTTCGCCAAATTGCGCGGCTGATCGACATCGGTCCCACGCATGGTCGCCACGTGATACGCCAAGAGTTGCAGCGGTATCGTGTAAATCATCGGCGCCTGAAATTCCGCGACGTGCTTCGGCATCGTCATGACGTGCACGCCGTCGCTTTCGATCAGGCCGGCATCCGGGTCCGCGAACACATACAACTCACCGCCGCGCGCTCGCACTTCCTGCAAATTCGATTTTAATTTTTCGAGCAAATCGTTGTTGGGTGCAACGGCAATCACCGGCATATCCGCATCAATCAGCGCCAACGGTCCGTGCTTCAATTCGCCGGCGGCATAGGCCTCCGCGTGGATATACGAAATTTCCTTGAGCTTAAGTGCGCCTTCCATCGCCACCGGTGACAGGGCGCCTCGCCCTAAGAAGAGGGCATGATGTTTTTGCACGAATTTCGCAGCCAGTTGCTTCACTTGGCTGTCGAGTGCCAGGGTTTCCTCCACCAGCCGCGGCGTTTCAAGAAGCTGCGTTACGAGATCGTGCTCCCGTTCACGCGAGAGCCCGTGCAATTTGCCCAGTGCGATCACCAGCATTCCGAGTGCCGCCAGCTGCGTGGTAAACGCTTTGGTCGATGCCACGCCGATCTCAGGCCCCGCGCGCGTGAGCATGACGAGTTCGGACTCACGCACCAACGAGGACTCAGGGACGTTACAGATCGCGAGCGTCGACAAGTAGCCCGAGGTCTTCGCCTGACGAAGCGCAGCCAACGTATCGGCGGTCTCACCGGACTGCGAAATCGACACGAAGAGCGTGTTGGCCGGTACGACAGGGTTTCGATAGCGAAACTCGCTCGCGATGTCGACCCAACAGGGAAGACGGCAGATCTGTTCGATCAGGTATCGCGCGACGCTGCCGGCGTGCCAACTGGTACCGCAGGCAACGATCTGGACCGCTTGCGCCTGTCGCAAGACCTCGGTGGCCTTTGGCCCGAATGCCGCCTCGAGCAATCGCCCGCCGGCGATACGCTCTTCCAATGTCTGCGCAATCGCGCGCGGCTGCTCGTGAATCTCCTTGAGCATGTAGTGCGCGTAGTCGCCCTTTTCAACAGCGTCTGCAGAGAGTTCCGACGCCTTTATCGGACGGTCGACGACGTCTCCTGCCGCGTCACGGATGATGACGGTGTCACGGCGTAACGTGGCGACATCGCCTTCCTCGAGAAACTGAAATTGGCGCGTGACGGGCAGCAATGCGGACACGTCGGAGGCGACGTAGTTGCCGTCGGTGCCGCGCCCAATAACGACCGGGCAGCCGGCGCGCGCGACGTGCAGTGTGCCGGGATCCTGTTCACCCAACACGACCAGTGCGTACGCACCGTGCAGCTCGCGGACGGTCAGCGCCACGGCCGACTCTAACGTCGCGCCTTGATCGACATGAAAATGAATCCGGTGCGCCACCACTTCGGTGTCTGTTTCCGATTCAAACACATAGCCTGCGGCCATTAACTCGGCGCGCAGCGCTTCGTGATTCTCGATGATGCCGTTGTGAACCAGCGCGATGCCGTCACGGGAGATGTGCGGATGCGCATTGCGCTCGCTCGGGACGCCGTGCGTCGCCCAGCGCGTGTGGGCAACCCCGATGCAGCCGGAGGTGGGCTCGCTCTCTAACGATTCGCGCAGGCGGGCCACCTTGCCGACGGCGCGCAATCGGCGCAGATGCCCACCGGCTTCGATCACCGCGACACCCGCGGAATCGTAGCCTCGGTATTCCAGCCGCGATAACCCTTCGATCAGTACGGGCAGGATGTCCTTATCGGCGATCGCACCTACGATTCCACACATAACGTTCTCCTTAGAGCCGCGGCCAACGCGTTAGTCGGCCGTGGGCGTCTCGTCCTTGAGTTGGGTGCGGGCGATCGTCTGCGCCCGTTCGGTCGGCGTGGCTTTGGAGGGGCGTCGCCAGGCGAGGTACGTCTGCTGGCGTCCGCGCTCCAAGGTGAGCCCACCGGCTGCCACCGACTTGGTGATGGTCGAGCCTGCACCGATCGTCGCACCGGCGCCGACGGTGACCGGTGCCACGAGCATGGAGCCCGAGCCGATAAATGCGTCGTCTTCGATCGTCGTCGGCCATTTGTTTTGGCCATCGTAGTTACAGGTGATGGTCCCTGCGCCGACGTTCACGCGATCGCCGATCTCGGCATCGCCGAGGTAGGTCAGGTGATTCGCTTTGCTGCCGCGGCCGAGTGTGGCGCTCTTCAGTTCCACGAAGTTACCGACGTGGGCGCCCGCGAGCAGACGACTGCCGGGTCGCAACCGGGCATACGGCCCGATCACGCAGCCGGCTTCCACGGTCGCGCCGTCGAGAACGCTGTAGGGATGGATGAGGGTGTCCGAACCAATCACGACATTGCGCAGCACCGCGCCCGCGCCGACCGTAACCCGGTCACCGAGCAC
This sequence comes from Steroidobacteraceae bacterium, assembly GCA_036742455.1. GTDB lineage: Bacteria > Pseudomonadota > Gammaproteobacteria > Steroidobacterales > Steroidobacteraceae > CAIKZZ01. The sequence continues at coordinate 143,902 of DAINQU010000007.1, forward strand.
GACAGAGCCTTCGAGCACAACGTTGACGTCGAGGCGCACGTCACGGCCCGCGGTCACCTCGCCGCGCACGTCGATGCGTAACGGATCCGCGAGCGTGACGCCGGCCAGCAGCAACCGACGGGCCGCCATGGCGCGATAGGCAGCCTCCAACTCGGCCAACTGGACGCGATCGTTGACGCCCAACACCTCCGGCACGGTGGGTGCCGGGATCGCTTGCACTTTGATGCCGTCACGGACCGCTGACGTGATGACGTCGGTGAGGTAGTACTCGCCCTGCGCGTTGTCGTTCTTGAGATTCGACAGCCACGCTTTCAAGCGCGCTGCCTGGGTCACCAGCACGCCGGTATTTGCCTCACGGACGGTCTTTTCCTTTCGATTCGCGTCCTTCTCCTCGACGATGCGATACACGTTGCCGGCGTTGTCGCGCAACACGCGCCCGTATCCGGTGGCATCGTCGAGTTGCACGGAGAGCAGCGCGAACCCCTCGGGCCCTGCCACATCGATGAGTTGCCGCAGGGTGTCGGTATTGATCAGGGGCACGTCGCCGTACAAGACCAGCACCTGGTGATCATCCGGAATCGCCGGCATCGCTTGCGCGACGGCATGACCCGTGCCGCACTGCTCGGCCTGCAAAGCCCACTGTAGGTCAGCGTCGGGGAACGCGGCACGCACCTGCTCGCCGCCGTGCCCGTAGACGACGTGGATGCCGTCCGGTTGGAGGGCTCGGGCCGCCGCGAGGACATGTCCTAACAACGGACGGCCCGCCAAGGGTTGCAACACCTTGGGAAGGTCACTGTGCATACGCTTGCCTTGACCGGCAGCCAGAACCACGAGACTCAGCGGCATGAAAACCTCTGCGCGAAGATGCTGTTATTTTCGCACAGCCGATCCCCTCTACGGATCGGGTATCGTCGTCTTTACGAAATAAGAGGGCTCGCCCGATGTTGACCTGGACCGCCGCTTCCATTGCGCTTTTGAGCGCCGCCGTCAGTGCCGCCACGCCGGTGGCACCGACACCCGCGCGCCACCCCATTACCCACGAGGACGTGTGGCTCATGCGGCGCGTCGGCGCGCCGGTGCTCTCCCCCGACGGGCGGCTCGCCGTGGTTTCGGTGACGGAACCGGCATACGACGCGAAGGAACAGGTGTCGGACCTGTGGCTGATCGCCGTTGACGGCTCCGTGGGTCCGCGGCGGATCACCCACACGAAAGGCGCGGAATCGGGTGTGAGTTTTAGTCCCGACAGCCATCGGATCGTTTTCAGCGCGAAGCGTGACGGCGACAGCGTGGAGCAGATTTATCTGCTTGACCTCGCACAAGGCGGCGAGTCCGAGCGCCTCACCGACGCGCCGTTAGGCGCTCGTTCGGCGAAGTTTTCGCCGGATGGCAGCCAAATTGCCTATGTTGCGGATGTTTGGCCCGGCGCCCGTGACGACGCGGACAACCGCCGACTGAACCGCGAGCATGAGGAGCGCAAGTCCAACGTGCGCGCCTACGACAGCTTCCCGATCCGCAGTTGGGATCACTGGCTGGATGAGCGGCGCGCGCACCTGTACGTGCAAGCCGCCCACGCCGGCGCGCCGTCCCACGACCTGCTCGCCGGCACCGCGCTCGCGGCCGCCCCGGGCTTTACAGGACGCTCGGAAGACGACGGCGTGTCGCTCGATCCCGCTTGGGCGCCCGACGGTCAGTCCCTGGTCTTCGTGGCCGGCACAGACCGCCAGCAGTCTGCGCGTGCATTCACGAGTTTGCAGCTCTGGTCGGTACCGGCCGGCGGCGGGGAGCCGCGCGCGCTCACGCGAGCGCCGGACTCGTATCAACATCCCCAATTCGGACCCGCCGGCGATCGACTCTACGCCGAGCACACCCGCGCGAGCGGTCACGTGTACGAGGGAACCGGGGTAAGCCGCTTCACCTACCGCGACGGCACCGTGGGAGCACCGGAAGAACTGACCGAGGCCGTCGATCGCAGTGTGTCGAGTTGGGGTGTTGGCGCGGACGGCTCGGTCTATTTTCTCGCAGAGGACGCGGGACATGAGCACCTGTACGTCGCGCCGCCAAAGGGCCCGGCCCGTCTCGCGCTGGCATCCCCCTCGGGCGTATACACAAACCTGTCCGTCGCCGCGCGTGGCGGACAGACGGTCTTGGTGGCACGGCACGAAAGTGCGGTTGCGCCGGGGGAGATCGTTCGACTGGAACCGTCCAAGGGCGCCGTGGCGCTCAGCCAATTCAACGCGGGGCGCACCGACGCGATCGACTGGCAGCCCGTCGATGAGTTCACGTTCACGGCCCATAACGGTCGCGCCATCCACAGTTTGCTCGTCAAACCGCCGGGGTTTGATCCTGCACGCCACTATCCGCTCCTCGTCTTGCTGCACGGTGGGCCACACAGCGCATGGCGCGATAGTTTTGGCTTGCGCTGGAATTACCATCTGTTGGCCGCAGGCGGTTACGTTGTACTGCTGACCGACTACTCCGGCTCGACCGGGTATGGCGAGCATTTTGCGCAGGCCATCGAGCGGGATCCGCTGGCCGGCCCCGCCGACGAGGTCAATGAAGCGGCCGATGAGGCGATTCGGCGGTATCCCTTTATTGATGCGTCGCGCCAGTGTGCGGCGGGCGCCAGTTACGGCGGTCACTTGGCGAACTGGCTCGAAGGCTCGACGCGGCGCTATCGCTGCCTCGTCAGCCACGCGGGATTGGCGGAACTCGAAATGCAATGGGGAACGAGCGACGGCGCGTACCACCGCGAGGTCATGATGGGTTCGCCGCCCTGGGCGGGCGACCCGGCTTGGCGCGCTCAAAGCCCGATAGCGCACGCCGCCGATTTCGCGACACCGATCCTGTTGTCGGTGGGCGAACACGATTTTCGGGTACCGCTGAACAACACGTTGGAGATGTGGACGGCGCTCAAGCGCCTCGAGGTGCCGAGCCGACTGCTCGTTTTCCCCGATGCGAATCATTGGATCACGAAAGGCGAAGACAGTCGGCTGTGGTACGACGAAGTGGCGACGTGGTTGGCGCGCTATTTGGGGGATGGGACGACGCCGCCGTAACGCGGCATCGCATTCCGCTGGGGAGACGGTCGCGCCGACCCGACGCGACCGTCGCGCGGGCAAGATGAACCAGGTCATGCGGGAACGTATCGCCAGTCCTGCCGGAAAAGGCGACTCGGAAGCCGCCACCGCGGCCTCAAAAACAAAGCCCCGCTCGGAGCGGGGCTTTGTCTGTTTCGATCCTGACGACTACCGAACGCTCACTTGCGGAGCTTACGAACCTTCTCAAGCATCTTGAGCTGGGCCGCAGCACGCAGCAACTCGGCTTGGGCTTCGGCGAGGCTCATTTCGTCGATCGTGCCCTTCATCGCTTCTTCGGCACGCTGCTTCGCCGCCATGGCTTGCGCCTCATCCAGGTCGTGCGCACGGATCGCCGTATCCGCCAGCACCGTCACGCGCTGCGGTTGGATCTCCAAAGCGCCGCCGCCGACGTAGAAGCTCAACTCCTCGCCTTCGACAGTCTGGACGCGGATTTCACCGGGCTTCAGCATGGTGAGCAGCGGGGCGTGGCGAGGCGCAATGCCCAACTCACCCTGTATAGCGGGCACGAAAACCATCGTGGCCACGCCAGAGTGAATCTCACCCTCGGCGCTCACGATGTCGACGTTGATGGTCGAGGCCATGGTTCAGTCCTCAGGTCAGCGTCTTCGCCTTCTCGGCGGCTTCTTCGATCGTGCCGACCATGTAGAACGCCTGCTCAGGCAGGTGATCGTACTCGCCAGCAATAATCGCCTTGAAGCCACGAATCGTTTCCTTCAGCGGCACGTACTTGCCCTTCGAGCCCGTGAAGACTTCGGCGACGTGGAACGGCTGCGAGAGGAAACGCTGGATCTTGCGGGCGCGCGACACGGTCAACTTGTCTTCGGCCGACAATTCGTCCATACCGAGAATCGCGATGATGTCCTGCAGCTCCTTGTAGCGCTGCAGAATCGCCTGCACACCGCGGGCGGTGTTGTAGTGATCTTCGCCGATGACCAGCGGGTCCAACTGACGCGAGGTCGAGTCGAGCGGGTCGACGGCCGGGTAGATGCCGAGTGCCGCGATCTGACGCGACAACACGACGGTCGCATCCAAGTGAGCGAAGGTCGTCGCGGGCGACGGGTCGGTCAAGTCGTCGGCCGGCACGTAGACGGCCTGGATCGAGGTGATCGAACCGGTCTTCGTCGAGGTGATGCGCTCCTGAAGAACGCCCATTTCCTCGGCGAGGGTCGGCTGGTAACCGACGGCGGACGGCATACGGCCCAAGAGCGCCGACACTTCGGTACCCGCCAGCGTGTAGCGGTAGATGTTATCGACGAACAGCAGCACGTCACGGCCCTTGCCCGACGCCTGCTTCTCATCGCGGAAGTACTCGGCCATGGTCAGGCCGGTCAGCGCGACGCGCAGGCGGTTGCCCGGCGGCTCGTTCATCTGACCGTACACCATGGCAACCTTCGAGTTCTCGAGGTTTTCCTTGTCGATAACGCCCGAGTCGCACATCTCGTGGTAGAAGTCGTTACCTTCGCGGGTACGTTCACCGACGCCGGCGAACACCGACAGACCCGAGTGGGCCTTGGCGATGTTGTTGATCAGCTCGAGCATGTTGACGGTCTTGCCGACGCCGGCACCACCGAACAAGCCGATCTTGCCGCCCTTGGCGAACGGCACGAGCAAGTCGATCACCTTAATGCCGGTCTCGAGGAGATCCTGACCGCCGGCCTGCTCGTCGTACGACGGGGCGGCGCGATGGATTTCCCAGCGATCCGGGGTGTTGACGGGGCCACGCTCGTCTTGCGGATCGCCGAGCACGTCCATGATACGGCCCAACGTGCCGGTTCCGACGGGCACCGAAATGCCGCGGCCGGTGGCGTGCACGGTGATGCCACGCTTGAGGCCTTCAGAGACGCCCATGGCGATGCAGCGGACGACGCCGTCGCCGAGCTGCTGCTGCACCTCGAGGGTGATCTCGCGGCCGCTGTCTTCGAGCTTCAGCGCGTCGTAGACATGGGGGACGGCGTCGCGTGGGAACTCGACGTCGATAACGGCGCCGATGATCTGGACGATCTTGCCGGTGGCAGAAGCGGTTGCGGTGGTCATTGTTTGAAACCCTTACTCAAACGGCGGCAGCGCCGCCGACGATCTCGGAAATTTCCTTGGTAATCGCCGCCTGCCGCGCCTTGTTATAGATCAGCTGCAGTTCGTCGATCAGCTTACCTGCGTTGTCGGTCGCGCTCTTCATGGCGACCATTCGAGCGGCCATCTCACAGGCGACGTTTTCGACGGCGCCCAAGTAGACCTGCGACTCGATGTATCGCGCCATGAAGCCCTCAAGGAGCTCGGCGGCCGACGGTTCGTAGATGTAATCCCACATATCCTGCAGTTCCGAGCTCTTCACAGGCTCGGCCGGCAGGAGCTGCCGGGTAATCGGCTTCTGGCTCATCGTATTGATGAACTCAGCATGCACGATGGAGAGACGGTCAATACGCCCCTCGGTGTACGCATCCAACATCACTTTCACCGCGCCGATCAGCGTGGCGGCGTGTGGCTTGTCACCGAGGTGCGAGATCGTTGCCGCGATGGGGTACTTCATGCGGCGGAAGAACTGCTGCGCCTTGGCGCCGATGAGGCAGAGCTCAACGGCCACGCCTTGTTCTTCGTACTGGCGAATTTCCGCTAGGACTTGCTTGAAGACGTTGACGTTCAAGCCGCCGCAGAGTCCGCGATCGGTGCTCACCACGACAAGCCCCACGGCCTTTACCGCGCGGTCCGTCAGATACGGGTGGCGATAATCCGGGTTCGCGTGTCGCAGATGACCGATGACATTGCGGATCTTCTGTGCATAAGGAGCGGCCGCACGACGGCGCTCCTGAGCACGACGCATCTTGCTCGCCGCGACCATTTCCATGGCCTTGGTGATCTTTTGCGTGCTCTTGATGCTCGCAATCTTCGTGCGGATTTCTTTTGCGCCGGCCATGGTTGCCTGCTGTCTTAGAAGCTCGCCGCGGAGAAGAAGTCTTCACAGAGCTTCTTCAAGCCCGCGTCGACTTCCTTGGAAAGTTCCGGCTTGTCGTTGATCGACTTGACCAGTTCCGCCGCATTCGTTTTCGCAAACGCCTGCAGCTGACCTTCAGCCGATACCACCTTCTCACGCGGAACCTTATCGAAGAACCCGTTGTTGACGGCGTACAGCGAGAGCGCCATTTCCGCCACCGACATGGGTGAGTACTGCTTCTGCTTCATGAGCTCAACGACGCGCACACCACGGTCGAGCTGGCGGCGGGTGGCCTCATCGAGGTCCGACGCGAACTGCGAGAACGCCGCCAATTCGCGGTACTGCGCCAGCGCGAGGCGGACACCGCCACCGAGCTTCTTGATGATGCCGGTCTGAGCGGCGCCACCGACGCGCGACACCGAAATACCGGCGTTGATCGCAGGGCGGATACCCGAGTTGAACAGGTCGGTTTCCAAGAAGATCTGGCCGTCGGTGATCGAGATCACGTTCGTCGGAACGAACGCCGTCACGTCACCCGCTTGCGTTTCGATAATCGGCAGACCCGTCAGCGAACCGGTCTTGCCCTTGACGCGACCGCCCGTCGCCTTCTCAACGTACTCCGCGTTCACGCGAGCCGAACGCTCGAGCAGGCGCGAGTGCAGGTAGAAGACGTCGCCCGGGTACGCTTCGCGGCCCGGCGGACGACGCAACAGCAAGGAGATCTGGCGGTAAGCCCAGGCCTGCTTGGTCAAATCGTCATAAATGATCAGGGCGTCTTCGCCGTTGTCCATGAAGTATTCGCCCATCGCGCAGCCCGAGTAGGGGGCGAGGTACTGCATGGCCGCCGGGGTCGAGGCGGACGCCGCGACGATGATCGTGTGATCCATCGCGCCGTGCTCTTCGAGCTTACGCACGACGTTCGCAATCGAGCTCTGCTTCTGGCCGATGGCGACGTAGATGCACTTAACGCCCGTGCCCTTCTGATTGATGATCGTGTCGATCGCCACCGCCGTCTTGCCGGTCTGGCGGTCGCCGATGATCAACTCACGCTGGCCACGACCAACGGGGACCATGGCGTCGATCGCCTTGAGGCCGGTCTGCACCGGCTGCGAGACGCTCTGGCGGTAGATGACGCCCGGGGCAACGCGCTCAATCGGAGCACGCTGGCTGGTCGCGATCGGACCCTTGCCATCGATCGGGTTGCCGAGAGCGTCAACGACGCGGCCCAGCATTTCCGGACCGACCGGCACTTCGAGGATGCGACCGGTCGTCTTGACCTGGTTGCCTTCGGTGATGTGCTGATAGTCACCGAGAACGACGGCGCCGACCGAGTCGCGCTCGAGGTTCAGTGCGAGCCCGAAGGTGTTCTCCGGGAACTCGATCATTTCACCGTAACGGACGTCGGCGAGGCCGTGGATGCGCACGATGCCGTCGGTGACGCTGACCACCGTGCCGACGTTATTGGCCTCAGCGGCCGCATCGAACTGCGAAATCCGGGCCTTGATGAGATCGCTGATCTCGGAAGCCTTGATGGACATGCTGCTTTCCTTACCTAACCAGTACGGCCGTGCGCCCTAAGGCACTTACGGCTGGGACAACTGTTGCTCGAGACGCGCAAGGCGCCCCGTGAGAGAGCCGTCGAGCACGAGATCGCCGGCTCGGACGATGGCACCGCCCAGCAGGTCGGCATCGATCGTCTCGTGAAGACGAACCGTACGACCAAAGCGCTGCGCCAACGCATCCGAGAGCTTCGCTCGCTGCGCGTCGGTGAGCGCCATCGCTGTCGTGACCTCGACGTCGATCGAGTGCTCCACTTCGGCTTTCAGCGCCTCGAACTGAGCCGCGATCTCCGGAAGGAGTTCGAGGCGGTGGTTCTCTGCGAGCAGCGCAATGAAGTTGCGAGCATCGGGGTCGACCGACGCGCCAGCGGCCGCCGCGATGCTTGCCACGAGCTCAACGAGCTCGTTGGCCGTGACGCGCGGGTTGCCGAACAAGTCGGCAGCACGCTCATCAGCAGCGACTTCGGCGCCGGCCGCGAGCAGCGCCGACCAAGGCGCTAACGCGTTGTGCTCAACCGCATGGCGGAAGGCAGCGCGAGCGTACGGACGGGCGATGGTTGCGGTTTCGGCCATGACGTCTCCGGATCAGCGGGCGGCAATGCGCTCAGCAAGCTCGTCGAGCAACGCCGCGTGGGCGCTGGCATCGACTTCGCGCTTGAGCACTTGCGTGGCACCGGCCACGGCGAGCTTCGCCACTTCGGCGCGCAACTCGCCGCGAACGCGAGCGGATTCGGTTGCCACTTCGTTACGAGCGGCCGTCACGATCCGTTCGCCTTCGGCGGCGGCAGTGCCACGAGCTTCCTCGACCATCTCACCGGCCCGGCGGGACGCCTGGTCGACGATCTGGGTGGCCTTGCCGTGCGCCTCACGGACGATCGAAAGCGCCTCATTCTTGGCGTTTTCGAGGTCCTGCTGGCCACGGTCAGCCGCCGCGAGCCCTTCGGCGATCTTCTTCTGACGAGTCTCGATGGCGCCCAAGAGCGGCGGCCAAACGAACTTCCAGGTGAAGGCGATCAGGATCAGGAAGGCAATGGCCTGACCGATCAGAGTCGCATTGATCTGCATAGCGGTTCTCGCGTTCCGAGGTGTGCCCGAGGGGGGTTCGATTAGCCGACCTTGACGCTCGACAGCAGCGGGTTGGCAAACGCGAAGAACATCGCGATCGCAACGCCGATGAGGAAGGCCGCGTCGATCAGACCGGCGAGCAGGAACATGCTGCCCTGCAGGCGGGGCATCAGCTCCGGCTGACGCGCAGCCGACTCAAGGAACTTCGAGCCCATGATGCCGATGCCGATGCAAGCACCGATCGCGCCGAGGCCGATGATGATGCCGATACCGAGGGCGGTGAAGGCCTGGATGTGAGCGATGTTTTCCATGTTCGTCTCCAATGGATGGTCAGTCTCAAGTCGTCAACAGCGCCACCGTCCGTATGACGGGAGGTCGCCAATACCGTGGTTAGTGGCCTTCCTGTCCCATCGAGATATACACGACGGTCAGGACCATGAAAATGAAGCCCTGCAACAGAATGATCAGGATGTGGAAGATCGCCCACAAGGACGCCATCAACACCTGACCGAGCA